>NSGV01000002.1:1200000-1800000 GCA_002300355.1 Streptomyces sp. TLI_235 | reverse complement strand
CACCGCCGACCGGCCACGCAGGAAAGCTGCGCGACCCCCGTCGAACACGCACGAATCCTGCCCTCGCGGCCCCGTTCCGACGCGCGCCGACCGAGCGCCGCTGCCTACGCTGATCGTGTCCGGTACGCCCCAGGAACCCCACCGGTACCGGCCCGCACACCCTGCAGCCAGAACGAGAGGGACCACCGTGTCCGCAGCCGCCGACCGCATGCACCAGCCCGACAACCAGCTGGTCGACCTCGTCTTCGACTACATGCGCGAGCGGCTGCAGTACAACCCCGTCCCCCTCGACCACCCCGGCGACGGCGAGCACCTGCGCACCCACCTCGCCGGCCTGCTCAACGAGCACGGCAACGACCCCGGCGACGTCCTCAAGCTCTACGACCACGAGCTCTCCCGGGCCGTCATCTCCGCCGACAGCCCGCGCTACCTCTCCTTCATCCCCTGCGCCCCCACCAAGGCCGCCCTGCTCTTCGACATGGTCGTCTCCTGCGCCTCCCTGCAGGGCATCTCCTGGCTGGAGGCGGCCGGTGCCATCGCCGCCGAGAACCAGGTGCTCCGCCTGATAGCGGACCGCGCCGGCTTCCCCGCGTCGGCCGGCGGCACCTTCGTCTCCGGCGGCTCCGCCGGCAACCTCTCCGCCCTGGTCGTCGCCCGCGACACCGCCCGCCACAGGCTCGGCGTCGGCCCGGAGGCCCGGCTGCGGATCGCCGTCGCCGACCAGGTCCACTCCTCGGTCAAGAACACCTTCAACATCATCGGCGTCGAGGCCTTCGTCGTGCCGACCGTGGACCGCCGCTTCACCGGCGACGCGCTGCGCGCCGCCCTCGCCGCGGACCCGAACCCGGAGACCGTGATCGCCGTGGTCGGCACCGCGGGCACCACCAACGAGGGCATCGTCGACGACCTGCAGGGCCTGTCCGAGGTCACCCGCGAGCGCGGCCTGTGGTTCCACGTCGACGGCGCGTACGGCGGCGCCGGCCTGTTCGCGCCCTCCGTCCGTGAGCGCTACAACGGCATCGAGCACGCCGACTCCTTCGTCGTCGACCCGCACAAGTGGCTCTTCGCGCCGTTCGACTGCGCCGCCCTGATCTACCGCAACCCGCAGCTCGCCCGCGCCGTCCACACCCAGGACGCCTCCTACCTCGACGTCCTGCACACCGAGGGCGACGAGTGGAACCCCACCGACTACGCCTACCACCTCACCCGGCGCGCCCGCGGCCTGCCGCTCTGGTTCTCCCTGGCCGTCCACGGCACCCAGGCCTACACCGACGCCATCGAGACCGGCCTCAAGCTCGCGCAGGACACCGCGCAGCTCATCCGCGACACCGAGCGCCTCGAACTGCTGCACGACCCGCAGCTCTCCGCCGTCTGCTTCCGCCGCACGGGCTGGACCCACGAGGACTACTACCGCTGGTCCCAGCAGCTCCTCGCCGACCAGATCGGCTTCGTCACCCCCACCGGCTGGGACGGCGAGACCGTCGCCCGCTTCGCCTTCCTCCACCCCGGCACCACCATGGAGATGGTCGAGGAGATCCTCGCCACCATGGAGTAGACCCGCCAGGGGCGCGCAGGGGCACGGTGCCCCCACGCGCCCCTGCGGGGCTCCCGCCCTACAGGAACGCGCCGTCGGGCAGGTACGGCACCGGCGGCCGCATGCCCCGGAGGCCCAGGTAGCCGTGGGTCTCGACGGTCAGGCCCACCTCCAGGCCGACGTCGACGGCCCACTCCTGCTCCGCGGTGACGTGCTCCACCACCGCGTCCGTCCCGTCCGGCACCCGCGCCAGCGCCTCCCGCAGCAGCCTTACCGCCATCCGCTTCGACGTCGCCGCCAGCAGCTTCACCTCACCGCCGTCCCGGTAGCAGTACCCGCTGCCCGCCAGCGAGTCCGCCACCAGCAGCTCCTCGAAGTGGGCCAGCATGAAGCCGTGGTCGGCGCCGTGCGCGGACCCTCGCACCCGCCGGTCCACCGAGTCCAGCAGGTGCAGCTGCCCCGGCCCGCCCGGGTGCACCGGGATGTCGCCCGGGTCCTGCAACCCGGCCCGGTCGACCGGCCCCCGCAGCCGCATCGCCGGATGCAGCGTGAACCCGGCCAGCCGGCACCGCCGCACGGCCGCCGGCGACGGAGAGGCGTACAGCATCCCCCGCAGACAGCCCCGCCCGTGCGCGGCCGCCCGCTGCAGCAGCAGCCGGCCCACTCCCTTGCCCTGGACGGCCGGGTCGACCACCAGCAGGGCGAGCATCCAGACCCCCTCGCGCCGCAGCGACAGCGCCACCCCCACCACCCGCCCGCCGTCCTCGGCCAGCCAGCACCCCTGCGGATCGGTCCGCGCCAGGTGCCGCGCCCGCGCCTCGCCACGGACGGCCCAGGCGTCCGGGGCCGCCCCGCGCACCCCGTCGGCCCGGTCCCCGAACGCCGCCGCGGCCACCTCCCGCACGGCGGCGGCGTCCGCGGCACTGTCCCTGACCAGCCGAATGATCACATGTCTCATCCTGGCCCCCGGCCCGGACCCGCGCGGGCGGTTTGCCGAGATCGGACGCCGACCACGGCGGGCCGGTGTGCGAGCATGGGAGACGTAGAGGTTTCGGGTGGCGAAAACACCGCCCGAACGCACCACCGACCGGAAATGAATCCGGCCGGCCGCCGGTTGGAACTGGCGGCACACTGTCGTCACAGACCGGGAGTAAGCATGACCGTCCAGGACGAGACCACCGTCGAGAGTGGCATTCTCCTCACCGACGCCGCCGCGGCCAAGGTCAAGGGCCTGCTCGAGCAGGAGGGCCGCGACGACCTCGCGCTGCGCGTCGCCGTGCAGCCTGGCGGCTGCTCCGGCCTGCGCTACCAGCTGTTCTTCGACGAGCGCTCGCTCGACGGCGACGTCGTCAAGGACTTCGGCGGTGTGAAGGTCGTCACCGACCGCATGAGCGCCCCGTACCTGGGCGGCGCCACCGTCGACTTCGTCGACACCATCGAGAAGCAGGGCTTCACGATCGACAACCCGAACGCCACCGGCTCCTGCGCCTGCGGCGACTCCTTCAGCTGAGCCGCATCCCGGCACCGCACCGCTGGAGGGCGGCCCCGACACCACGGGGCCGCCCTCCGGCGTTCCTGCTTGCGGCCCCGGCCGTCAGCGCGGCCCGCCCGGCACGTCGCCCGTCATGGTGAGACCGGACCCGGAGGTCATGTCGATCACCTTGCGGTCCCCGAGCGGCTGCGCCAGCTCCGCAGACACCGACTCCTTCTTCGCGAGGGCAGGGCACTCCTTGCCGCGCGGCGCCGGCTTGTCGACCACCACCCGCACCCGGACCAGGCCGGGTGCCTCCTCGTTCGCCCGCAGCGCGTACTCCTCGCACACCCCGCCGTAGAACCACACGGTGAGATGCGTCCCGCCCTCCACCGTGTAGCTGACCGCGGGCAGGCTCGCCACGGTCGGCGTGGGCTCGCCGACGGCTATGCCGGGCTTGGTCGGCTGCCCCGGCTCCGGGCTCGCACTCGCCGCGCCGGACTGGCCCGCGGAGGGGCTCGGCGACGCCGCGCCGGCGGACGCCGAGGCGCTCGCCGTGGGCTGGGCCGACGGCGCGCCGTCCGCCCCGGTCGACGCCTGCGACCCGCAGGCCGCGACCCCGCCGAGGACGAGCGCCACCCCCGCCGCCAGCACGGCGGCCCGACGACGACGAGCGGCCCCGAACGGTACGACTGCGGTCCTTGCGTCCATGGTGCGAATTCCTCCCGAGGGTCCAGCGAACCGCCACCGAAGCGGTGCTGCGCCGGTTTGACGTGCCCCGGCGGAATCCGGTTCCACCCTCCCCTCGGAGAGGGGTCTAGCTTCCGTAGTCGGCCATCGCCGCCACCAACTGCTGCGCGCCGGACGACACCGACACCCCCGCCGGGCTCGCGGCGGCGGGCTGCGGGCCGGCCGCCAGCGGCGGCCAGAACCGGCCGAGCCGGCGCGAGGAGCTGACCAGGGCGTCGAGGCTCTCGAAATCGGCCTCGGCCCCGAGGGCACCGGTACGGACTCCGGGGGGCTGGGTGGGCATCATCGCTGTCATCGCTCCGATCGCCGGGCCGCGGCCTCGTCGCCGCGGCGCGCCTGGCCGGGGGCCGGACGACCGGCCCCCGTGCTGCGACCCTAGGCCGCCGCAGGGCGCCCCACCAGGGCTACTCCGGGGTAGTACCTCTTCGGGTCGGCCCGGCTTCCCGAGCGCTTGGCTGTACCGTAGGTGGGTCCACCGCCGCTTCCGGCCGCCAACCGGCCACCCGAGGAGACCCCCGTGCGTATCGCCGTCGCCGGCTCGATCGCCACCGACCACCTGACGACCTTCCCGGGCCGCTTCGCCGACCAGCTGGTCGCCGAGCAGCTGCACACCGTCTCGCTCTCCTTCCTGGTCGACACCCTCGACATCCGGCGCGGCGGCGTCGGCCCCAACATCGCCTTCGGCATGGGAGTGCTGGGCCTGCGCCCGATCCTGGTCGGCGCGGCCGGCGCGGACTTCGACGAGTACCGCAGCTGGCTGGAGCGCAACGGCGTGGACACCGACTCCGTGCACATCTCCGAGACCCGCCACACCGCGCGCTTCATGTGCACCACCGACCTGGACCACAACCAGATCGCCTCCTTCTACACCGGCGCCATGGCCGAGGCCCGCAACATCGAGCTCAAGCCGATCGCCGACCGCGTCGGCGGCCTCGACCTCGTCCTGATCGGTGCCGACGACCCGCAGGCGATGGTCCGCCACACCCAGGAGTGCCGCAGCCGCGGTTACGCCTTCGCCGCCGACCCCTCCCAGCAGCTCGCCCGGCTGGAGGGCGACGACATCCGCGAGATCGTCGACGGCGCCGCGTACCTCTTCACCAACGAGTACGAGGCCGCGCTCATCGAGTCCAAGACCGGCTGGGACACCGAGGAGCTGCTGAACCGCGTCGGCACCCGGGTCACCACCCTCGGCCCCAAGGGCGTCCGGATCGAGCGCAAGGGCGAGCCCGCGATCACCGTCGGCTGCCCCGCCGAGGAGCGCAAGGCCGACCCGACCGGTGTCGGCGACGGCTTCCGCGCCGGCTTCCTGGCCGGCGTCTCCTGGGGCCTCGACCTGGAGCGCGCCGCCCAGGTCGGCTGCATGCTCGCCACCCTGGTCATCGAGACCGTCGGCACCCAGGAGTACGAGCTGCGCCGCGCCCACTTCGCCGAGCGCTTCGCCGTCGCGTACGGCGAGGAGGCCGCGGCCGAGGTCCGCGCCAAGCTGGGCTGACCCGCCCCGTGCCGCCGGGCGGTCAGTCCGCCCGGCGCACCAGATAGGCCGTGCCCCGGTCCGCGCCGTACCGCGTGGCCGGGGCCTCGCCCAAGTACTCCTGGGCGCGCATCTCGCACCAGGCCGGGATGTCCAGCCGGGCCGCCTCGTCGTCGGCCAGCACCACCACGGTGCCGCCGGGTGCCACCTCGCCGATCCGCCGGGCGAGGTCGATCACCGGCAGCGGGCAGCGCTTCCCGAGCGCGTCCAGCACGAGCGTCTCCGTCGCCTCCGCCTCCGCCTCCGCCTCCGGGCTCACATCCGGGTCCGCCGGTGTCGCCTCCGCCGCGGTCGGCAGCCTCAGGTCCAGCCCGAGCGGCGCCCGGACGGCCGCGACCAGGTCCGGCAGCACGGCCAGGAACCGCTCCACGTCCTCCTCGGCGGCCTCGAACGGCAGCGAGACCCGGACGTTGCCCTCGGTCAGCACCCCCATCGCCGCCAGCACATGGCTCGGCGTCAGCGTGGAGGAGGTGCACGAGGAGCCGGAGGAGACCGCGAAGCCCGCCTTGTCCAGCTCGCCGAGCAGCACCTCGCCGTCCACGTAGAGGCAGGAGAAGGTGACGATGTGGGGGAGCCGGCGCACCGGGTCGCCGACCACCTCGACCTCCGGCACCAGCGCGGGCACCCGGGCCCTGATCCGCTCCACCAGCGCGTGCAGTCTGGCGTTCTCCCGTTCGGCGTCGGCCCGGACGGCGCGCAGCGAGGCGGCGGCCGCCACGATCGCGGGGACGTTCACATAGCCGGGCACCCGGCCGCGCTCCCGCTCGTCGGAGGGCAGCGGGGAGGCGTAGCGGACGCCCTTGCGGACGGCGAGCACGCCGACGCCGGCCGGCCCGCCCCACTTGTGGGCGCTGGCGGTCAGCAGTGACCAGCCGTGCGGCACCGGCAGCCGCCCGGCGCTCTGCGCGGCGTCCACCAGCAGCGGGATGCCGACGTTGCCGCACAGGTCGGCGACCTCGTCGACCGGCTGGACGGTGCCGACCTCGTGGTTGGCGCTCTGCAGGACGGCGAGCGCGGTGGTGTCGGTGAACCGGGCGGCGAACTGGGTGGCCTTCACCCGGCCGTGCCGGTCGACCGGGACGACGCTCACCTCGCCGCCCTGCGCCTCGTGCAGCTCGGCGGTGTGCAGGACGCTGGAGTGCTCGACCGCGGAGTGCACCAGGTGGGCGCCGCGCCGCCGGTTGCCGCGCAGCGCACCGAGGATGCCCAGTTGGACGGCCTGGGTGCCGCTCGCAGTGAAGGAGATCTCGTCCGCCCGGGCGCCGAGTTCCGCGGCCACGCCCTCGCGGGCGGCGTCCAGCAGCATCCGGGCCTGCCGGCCGGAGCGGTAGAGGCGCGCGGGGTCGGCCCACCCCTCGTCGATCGCGGCGTTCAGCGCCTGCCGGGCGACGGGGTGCAGGGGTGCGGTGGAGGCCACATCGAAGTACGACACCCTCCCACGCTATCCCCGCCCGGGGCACGGCCGGGCGCACACCCGATTTGGTGGTATTCGTCCGGTACGACGCACCGTCACCCGCGTGTCGCAGTGAGGTCCCCCGATCGGGTGTGGGACCCTCGGATGCCTACTATGACCTGCAACGGAACGCCTGCCGGGGCTGATCGGGTAGGCGGGCGGCGCGTTAGCGGGGGCTGCTCGTGAGTGCCGCATAAGGATGCAGTAGCGTTTGGCCCGCATAAGCATTCAAACCGTGCCCGTGGCCGGGTCGCCGGGGAGGCGCACAGCACTCCCGGAGGCGGCGCGATCGCGGGCGAGACTTCGGGAAGGCGCTACGTGAGTCCCAACGGCTCCGACCGCTCGCCGCGGCGCACGATGCGGCGGAAGCTGCCTCAGGCGCTGGCACTGGGCCTCGTCATCGCGACCGCCACCGGCTGCTCGGCCAACGACCTCCCCAGGCTTGGCCTCCCCTCGCCCGTCACCGAGGAAGGCCCCCTGGTCCTCCACATGTGGCAGGGCTCGTGGATCGCGGCGCTGGCAGTGGGCGCACTGATGTGGGGTCTGATCCTCTGGAGCGTGATCTTCCACCGGCGTAGCCGCACCAAGGTGGAGATCCCCGCTCAGACCCGGTACAACGTGCCCATCGAGGCGCTGTACACCGCGGTCCCCCTTGTCATCGTCTCGGTGCTCTTCTACTTCGTCGCCCGCGACGAAGCCGAACTGACCAAGGTCAGCGCGCATCCGCAGCACGTGGTGAACGTGGTGGGCTTCCAGTGGAACTGGGCGTTCAACTACGAGAACTCCGAGATCCCGAACCCGGCCAGCACCACTGCCGCGTACGACGTCGGCACGCCGGCCGAGGTGCCGACCCTGTACCTGCCGATCAACGAGTCGGTGGAGTTCGTCCTCACCTCCAACGATGTGATCCACGACTTCTGGCCCGTCAACTTCCTCATGAAGATGGACGTCGTGCCGGGCGTGGTGAACCGGTTCGAGGTGACCCCGACCTCCTTCGGCACCTTCGCCGGCAAGTGCGCCGAGCTCTGCGGCCAGGACCACTCCCGGATGCTGTTCAACGTCAAGGTCGTCACCCACGACCAGTACGAGCAGCACCTGAAGGAGCTTCGGGCCAAGGGCCAGTCCGGCGCGGTGCCCTCCGGCCTCCTGGGCCCCGCCGAGAACACGGGAAGTGAAAAGAAGTGACCATCCTCAACGAGCCCGCCGCGGCCGGCGGGGGCGCCGGGGGCGTCACGGCCGGCAAGAGCGCCCGTGTCGGCAAGCGGGGCAACCAGATCATCAAGTGGCTCACCACCACCGACCACAAGACGATCGGCACGATGTACCTGGCGACCTCGTTCGCCTTCTTCCTGATCGGCGGCATCCTCGCCCTGGTCATGCGCGCCGAACTCGCCCGTCCGGGGACGCAGATCCTCTCGAACGAGCAGTTCAACCAGGCGTTCACCATGCACGGCACGATCATGCTGCTGATGTTCGCCACCCCGCTCTTCGCGGGCTTCGCGAACTGGATCATGCCGCTCCAGATCGGCGCCCCCGACGTCGCCTTCCCGCGTCTGAACATGTTCGCCTACTGGCTGTACCTGTTCGGCTCGGTCATCGCGGTGGCCGGCTTCCTCACCCCGCAGGGCGCCGCCGACTTCGGCTGGTTCGCCTACTCGCCGCTGTCCGACGCCGTCCGTTCGCCGGGCGTCGGCGCCGACATGTGGATCATGGGTCTGGCCTTCTCCGGCTTCGGCACGATCCTCGGTGCGGTCAACTTCATCACCACGATCATCTGCATGCGCGCCCCCGGCATGACGATGTTCCGCATGTCGATCTTCGTGTGGAACGTCCTGCTGACCGCCGTGCTGGTCCTGCTGGCCTTCCCGGTGCTCGCCGCCGCGCTGTTCGCCCTGGAGGCGGACCGCAAGTTCGGCGCCCACGTCTTCGACCCCGCCAACGGCGGAGCGATGCTGTGGCAGCACCTGTTCTGGTTCTTCGGCCACCCCGAGGTCTACATCATCGCGCTGCCGTTCTTCGGCATCGTGTCGGAGATCATCCCGGTCTTCAGCCGCAAGCCGATGTTCGGCTACTCCGGTCTCATCGCGGCCACCATCGCGATCGCCGGCCTGTCCGTGACGGTGTGGGCCCACCACATGTACGTCACCGGCCAGGTGCTGCTGCCGTTCTTCTCCTTCATGACCTTCCTGATCGCCGTCCCGACCGGTGTGAAGTTCTTCAACTGGATCGGCACCATGTGGAAGGGCTCGCTCAGCTTCGAGACCCCGATGCTGTGGACGATCGGCTTCCTGGTCACCTTCCTCTTCGGCGGTCTGACGGGTGTTCTGCTCGCCGCCCCGCCGATCGACTTCCACGTCTCGGACTCGTACTTCGTCGTCGCCCACTTCCACTACGTGGTCTTCGGCACCGTCGTCTTCGCGATGTTCGCGGGCTTCCACTTCTGGTGGCCGAAGATGACCGGCAAGATGCTCGACGAGCGTCTCGGCAAGATCACCTTCTGGACGCTGTTCATCGGCTTCCACACCACCTTCCTCGTCCAGCACTGGCTCGGCGCCGAGGGCATGCCCCGCCGCTACGCCGACTACCTGGCCTCCGACGGCTTCACCACGCTGAACAGCGTCTCCACCGTCGGCTCGTTCCTGCTCGGCCTGTCGATCCTGCCGTTCCTCTACAACGTCTGGAAGACCGCCAAGTACGGCGAGAAGCTCGAGGTGGACGACCCGTGGGGCTACGGCCGCTCGCTGGAGTGGGCGACCTCCTGCCCGCCGCCGCGGCACAACTTCCTCACGCTGCCCCGGATCCGCTCGGAATCCCCGGCGTTCGACCTGCACCACCCGGAGATCGCCGCGCTGGACTACCTGGAGAACCACGGTGAGCCGGCGAAGCACTTCGCGGGCGTGACCCCGGCGCAGTACGACCGGCCGAAGCTGGACAAGTCCGAGAAGGAGGGCGACGCCTGATGAAGGAGCAGGGCAAGATCTTCGGCGGCTTTGCCGCCTTCATCCTGATCATGGCCATCGTCTACGGCCTGTGGTCGAAGGAGCCGGCCGGCACCACCGCGCTGTTCCTGGCGTTCGGCCTCTGTGCCTTCATCGGGTACTACCTCGCCTTCACCGCCCGCCGGGTGGACAGCGGCGCCGGTGACAACCCCGAGGCCGAGGTCGCGGACGACGCCGGCGAGGTCGGCTTCTTCGCCCCGCACAGCTGGCAGCCGCTCGCGCTCGCCATCGGCGGTGCGCTCGCCTTCCTCGGCGTGATCTTCGGCTGGTGGCTGCTCTGGTGGTCGCTGCCGATCATCCTGATCGGCATCTACGGCTGGGTCTTCGAGTTCTACCGCGGCGAGGACCAGAACCAGTAGTTCCGGCACGTCGGGCCAAGGGCCGGGCACCCCTTCGGGGGAGCCCGGCCCTTCGCCGTGCCCGTCACGCTGCGCCGCCGTCTCACCCGGCCGGTCCAATCGTGCCGCCTCCCGGGGTGCTGAGCGCTCCCGGCCGTTCCTAGGCTCTGGTACATCGTCGGGAGACCTCGGAGGCACCGGTGAACGGTTGTCGGAGACTCGCACACGGCAAGGCCGGCATAACGGCCCTCATACTTCTGGCCCCGATAGCGGCCTGCTCGTCCGGAGGCCCGGACTCGTCCATCGGACCGGTCACCCGCACGGTCGACGCCGCACCCCTGGTGCGGACCTCGGCCGGGGAACGGGTGGACCCCGCCAAGCCCTTCACGGTGACCGCCGAACCGGGCAGCACGCTCACGGACGTCACCGTCGCCGGCCCGGACGGCCGGCTGGTGGCCGGCAAGCTGTCGGACGACCGGCGCAGCTGGCGGACCACCGGGCGGCTGCGGGCCGGCACCGCCTACACCGCCCGAATAGCCGCCGACGACGGCAAGGGCGGCCGCGGCGAGACCAGCACCGCGTTCACCACGGTCGCGGCGCAGAACCTGCTCACCGCCCAGCTCGGCCCGGACTCCTCCGGCAGCGGCGTCTACGGCGTCGGCCAGCCGCTCACGGTGAAGCTCTCCGCCCCGGTGAAGGACCCGGCGGCCCGCCGCGCGGTCGAGCAGGGCCTCACCGTCACCTCCCAGCCCGCCGTGACCGGCGCCTGGTACTGGGTGGACGACAGCAACCTGCACTTCCGGCCCGAGCAGTACTGGCCGGCCAACGCCACGGTGAAGCTCGGCTACGACCTCACCGGCGCCGCGATATCCGACGGCCTGTACGGCGGCGAGCCGAGCAGCCTCTCCTTCCGCACCGGGGACCGCGTGGAGGCCGTCGTCGACGCCGCCACCCACGAGCTGACGTACCGCCGCAACGGCGAAGTGGTCCGCACGATCCCGGTGACCACCGGCAAGCCCGGGTTCGACACCCGCAACGGCATCAAGGTGGTGCTCGGCCAGGAGGCCACCGTCCGGATGAGCGGCGAGACCATCGGCATAGCCGCCGGCAGCGCCGACTCCTACGACCTGCAGGTGGAGTGGGCCACCCGGGTGACCTGGAGCGGCGAGTACGTGCACGCGGCCCCCTGGTCGGTCGGCTCCCAGGGCAAGGCCAACGTCAGCCACGGCTGCACCGGGATGAGCACGGAGAACGCCAAGTGGTTCTTCGACAACACCCGGGTCGGCGACATCGTCCAGGTCGTCAACAGCCTCGGCCACGAGATGGAGCCGTTCGGCAACGGCTTCGGCGACTGGAACATCGGCTGGACGGACTACGTGAAGCACTCGGCGACGGGCACCCAGGTCTCCACCGCGGGCACCGCCGACACGGCCGTCCAGGCCTCCGGGGACATGCAGCCCCAGCTCTGACCCGCCCGGCGGCCGATCAGCCGCGGTAGGCCACCTGCAGGGCCGTGTGGACGGCGGCCAGCGCCTCGTCCCGGTCCAGGCCCAGCCGGTGCACCCGCTCCGCGAACTCGGCCGCCGCCG
This sequence comes from Streptomyces sp. TLI_235, assembly GCA_002300355.1. Taxonomy (NCBI): domain Bacteria; kingdom Bacillati; phylum Actinomycetota; class Actinomycetes; order Kitasatosporales; family Streptomycetaceae; genus Streptomyces; species Streptomyces sp. TLI_235. The sequence continues at coordinate 1,788,335 of NSGV01000002.1, read as the reverse complement.
CGGCGGCCAGCCGGTGGGCGCTGTCCCCGGTGGCGGCGATCGTCGTACCGCGCCGCCCGTGGGTCTCCACCACCCCGTCCGCCTCCAGCTCCCGGTAAGCCCGGGCCACGGTGTTCGCGGCCAGCCCCAGTTCCTCGGCGAGCGCCCGCACGGTGGGGAGCTTGAGGCCCACGGGCAGCCCCCCGCTGCGGGCCTGCTCCGCGATCTGGCTCCGCACCTGCTCGTACGGGGGAGTGGCGGCGGTGTGATCGATGGTCAGCTGCACGCGCCCATTGTGGCAGGGCTCCGGCAGGCCGGCCCGGCGCCCGGGGAAAGGCCGAGGGCCCCTGCCTGGTACGGCAGGGGCCCTCGGTCTGTGGCGATCGGTACGGGATCAGTGGTGGCCGTGGCCGCTGGTGATCTCGTGGTGCTCCTCGGCGGTCGGCTTGGCGATCTGGGCGCCTTCGCCGTAGAACGCGCCGGAGAGCTTGGCACGGGCCTTCGCCAGGCGGCCGGCCTTGAGGGCGACACCGTTCTCGTCGACCTCGGCCGGCAGCTCGATCGGCTGCGGCTGCTCGTGCGCGGTGAGCTTGTACAGCTTGTCCTGCGGCAGCTGCTCGTGGATCTCGACGAACTCACCGTGCGGCAGGCGCTTGATGATGCCGCTCTCACGGCCGTGCAGCACCTTGTCCTTGTCACGGCGCTGCAGACCCAGGCACCACCGCTTGGTGATGAAGAAGGTCAGCACCGGGACGACGAAGAAGCCGACGCGGACGAAGTAGGTGATCGTGTTGATCGACAGGTGCAGGTGCGTCGCCAGCAGGTCGTTGCCACCGCCGAGGAGCAGCAGCACGTACAGGCTGATCCAGGCCGCGCCGAAGCCGGTGCGGACCGGGGCGTTGCGCGGGCGGTCGGCGATGTGGTGCTCGCGCTTGTCGCCGGTGACCCAGGCCTCGAGGAACGGGTAGACCCAGATGGCCATCAGGACCAGCGGGAAGACCATCAGCGGGACGAACACACCCATGTTCAGGGTGTGGCCCCACGCGCGGATCTCCCAGCCCGGCATGACACGGATCAGGCCCTCGGAGAAGCCCATGTACCAGTCCGGCTGGGCGTCGGTGGACACCTGGTCGGGGCGGTACGGGCCGTACGCCCAGATCGGGTTGACGGTCGCGATCGCCGAGGCGGCCGCGATGACGCCGAACACCAGGAAGAAGAAGCCACCGGCCTTGGCCATGTAGACCGGCATCAGCGGCATGCCGACGACGTTCTTCTCGGTGCGGCCGGGGCCCGCGAACTGGGTGTGCTTATGGTAGAAGACCAGGATCAGGTGGGCCACCAGCAGGCCCAGCATGATGCCCGGGATCAGCAGCACGTGGATGGTGAAGAACCGCGGCACGATGTCGGTGCCGGGGAACTGGCCGCCGTACAGGAAGAACTGCAGGTACGTGCCGACCAGCGGCACCGCCAGGATCGCGCCCTCCATGAAGCGGATACCGGTACCGGACAGCAGGTCGTCCGGCAGCGAGTAGCCCATGAAGCCGTCGAACATGCCGAGGAAGAGCAGACCGGCACCGAAGAGCCAGTTGATCTCGCGCGGCTTGCGGAACGCGCCGGTGAAGAAGACGCGCATCATGTGCACCAGCATCGCGGCGACGAAGACGATCGCCGCCCAGTGGTGGATCTGACGGATCAGCAGACCGCCGCGCACCTCGAAGCTGATGTCCATGGTCGAGGCGTACGCCTCGGACATCCGGATGCCGTTGAGCGGGGCGTACGTACCGTGGTACACGGTCTCGGCCATGCTCGGCTTGAAGAACAGCGTCAGGTAGACGCCGGTCAGGATGATGATGATGAAGGTGTAGAGGCAGATCTCGCCCAGCATGAAGGACCAGTGGTCCGGGAAGATCTTGCGCAGGTTGGACTTGGCGAGGGTGTAGATCCCCAGCCGTCCGTCCGTCCAGTCAGCGGCAGCCTCGAACTTGTTCGCGGGCTTGGCGCGGGTGCTGGCCGGCTTGGAGGCGCCGGAAGTGGCGTTGTTCGCGGTACTCACGGCCGCTCCCAGTAGCTCGGGCCGACGGGCTCCTGGAAGTCGCCGGTGGCGACCAGGAAGCCCTTCTCGTCAGTGGTGATCTTCAGCTGCGGCAGCGGGTGACCGGCCGGGCCGAAGATGACGCGCGCGCCGTCCGCCAGGTCGAAGGTCGACTGGTGGCAGGGGCAGAGCGCGTGGTGGGTCTGCTGCTCGTAGAGGCTGATCGGGCAGCCGACGTGGGTGCAGATCTTCGAGTAGGCGAGGATGCCCTCGAACCCGAGCTCGGCGGACGTCTTGTCCTTCAGGTCCTCCGGAGCGATCCGGATGATCATCAGGGCGTCCTTGGCGATCTGCTCCTGGAAGATCTCCTGGTCCTCCTCCAGGCCCTCGGGCTTGGCGAAGGTCAGCGAGCCGGTGACGATGTCCTCGGGCTTCATCGGCTCGTTGGTGTTCATGTTGATCAGCTTGAGGGGCTTGGCCGGGGTGGCCAGCTCCCAGCCGGTGTGCGCCAGCTTGTCCTCGGGCAGCGGGCCCAGGTCGCGCAGCAGCACCACACCGGAGAGCGGCACCAGCGCCATCGAGCCGATCAGGGTGTTGCGGAGCATCTTGCGGCGGCCGAAGCCGGACTCCGCGGCGCCGGTCTGGAACTGCTCGATGACATCGGCACGCAGCTCGTCGTCCGCCTCGATCGGGTGGCGGTCGGCCGGGATCTCGTGGTCCGACATCAGGGTGCGCGCCCAGTGGACGGCGCCCGCGCCGATGCAGAAGAGCGCCACACCGAGGGTCATGCCGAGCGCGAAGTTCAGCGCGCTGACGTGGCCCAGCGGGAAGATGTAGACGATCTTGTCGATGTCGATCGCCACGTACGAGGCGATGAAACCGACGGTGGCGAGCATCGAGACGATGAACAGCAGGGAGACCTGCCGCTCGGCGCGCTTGGCGGCGCGCTCGTCGATGTCGGTCCGGCGCGGCCCGTGGGCCGGCAGACCGGGGTCGGCGAACGGGTCGCCGTGGACGGCGACCTCGTGCCCTTCGGAGCCGTGCGACTCCGGCAGCTTCTCGTCAGACATCTCGTGGCTCATGACTTCTTGGCCTTGGTGGTGTGGGCGGCGACCCAGATCGCGACCACGATGAGCGAACCGAGGGCGAAGATCCAGCCGAACAGACCCTCGGTCACCGGACCGAGGCTGCCCAGCGAGAGGCCACCGGGGTTGGGCTCGTCGTTGGTGTGGCTGACCCAGGCCACGATCTGCTTCTTCTGCTCCTCCGGCATGGTGGTGTCGGGGAACGAGGGCATGTTCTGCGGGCCGGTCTGCATGGCCTCGTAGATGTGCTTCGGGGAGGTGTTCTCCAGCGTCGGGGCGTACTTGCCCTTCGTCAGAGCGCCGCCCTTGCCCGCGAAGTTGTGGCACTGGGCGCAGTTGGTCCGGAAGAGCTCGCCGCCCTTGGCCACGTCGTTCGGGTCGGTGGAGGTGTACTGCTCCTTGGTCGGAGCGACCGGGCCGGGGCCGAGCGAGGCCACGTAGGCGGCCAGCTGGTCGATCTGGGCCTGGGAGTAGACGACCCTCTTGGCGGGCACCTGGGCGCCGCTCTGCTGGGCCGGCATACGGCCGGTGCCGACCTGGAAGTCGACCGCGGCGGAACCCACGCCCACCAGGCTCGGGCCGTCGGAGCTGCCCTGGCCGTCGAGGCCGTGGCAGGAGGAGCAGCCCACGGCGAAGAGCTTCTTGCCCTCTTCGATGGCGAGCGACTGCGCGGAGGTGTCGGCCTGCGCCTTCTCGGCGGGCGCGAACGCGGCGTACAGCCCCCCGGTGGCCGCCAGGGCGAGAAGTAGGACGACCAGCGCCGCCAGTGGGTGGCGCCGTCGTGCGGAGAGCTTTTTCACGGATTAACCCCGGTGTCAGGATCTGGTCGGCTGGGTGGCTGCGCCCGCGGGAGCCGGTCTGCTCGGGGCCGGTACCCGGGGCGGGGCGGACTGTCGGCGGGGCTCCCGCACGGGGCGGGTGCTCTCCGGCCGGCGGCCAGCGACCTGATCAGCCTTTACTTGATCAGGTAGATGGTCGCGAACAGGCCGATCCACACGACGTCGACGAAGTGCCAGTAGTACGACACGACGATCGCGGCGGTGGCCTGCTCGTGCGTGAACCGCCTGGCGGCGTACGTCCGCCCCAGGACCAGCAGGAAGGCGATCAGACCACCCGTCACGTGCAGGCCGTGGAAGCCGGTGGTCAGGTAGAACACCGTGCCGTACGGGTCCGAGGACAGCGACAGGCCGTCCACCTTGACCAGCTCGGTGTACTCGAAGATCTGGCCGCCGATGAAGATCGCACCCATCACGAAGGTGATGTAGAACCACGAGCGGAGCTTCTTCACGTCACCGCGCTCGGCGGCGAAAACGCCGAGCTGGCAGGTGAGGGAGGAGAGCACCAGGATCGTGGTGTTCACCGAGGAGAACGGCACGTTGAGGGCTTCCGCCTTCTCCGCCCAGAACTCCGAGCCCATGACCGAGCGGAGCGTGAAGTACATCGCGAACAGGGCCGCGAAGAACATCAGCTCGGAGCTCAGCCAGACGATGGTTCCGACGCTGACCAGGTTCGGCCTGTTGACCGCTCCGTGCGCGTGTCCGGTTTCTGTTGCTGTTGCTGTCGCCACGACGGACATTATGTCGGTCCCTTATTCCGTCTTCACGCCGGGGGGTGCTCCTCGGAGTGTCCGGTGCGTGCGGTATGCCCCCCTGGGCCTGGCCTGCGTCGACGCCCGGAGGGCCGGTCGGCCGCGTGTCCGTTTTCTGATGGTTGTTCGGGGTGGGCGATGCCGAGTACCCCGCGCGGGTGAGATCCGGGCGCGGCGGGTTGAGGGAGATCGCGTCAGGGACTCACCGGGACGGCTCCGCCGGAGTAGCATCCGGAGGTGAACGTGGTCCGGATCACACTGGGCCGTTCGGAGCTGTACATATAAGAGGACGAGCACCCGGGAGCAGGGCCCATGGCGCACACGACCGACGAGACGCTCACCGTTCTCGTCTACAGCGACGACCGCAACACCCGCGAGGAGGTCACCCTGGCGCTCGGCCGCCGGCCCGCCGCCGACCTCCCCGCCGTCGAGTACCTGGAGTGCGCCACCACCCCGGCCGTCCTCCGCGCCCTCGAGAAGGGCGGCGTCGACCTGTGCGTGCTGGACGGCGAGGCCGTCCCCGCCGGCGGCCTCGGCCTCACCCGCCAGCTCAAGGACGAGATCTACGGCTGCCCGCCCGTCCTGGTCCTCATCGGCCGCCCGCAGGACTCCTGGCTCGCCGCCTGGAGCCGGGCCGACGCCGCGATCGCCCGGCCAGTCGACCCGGTCGCGCTCGCCGACGCCGCGGCCACCCTGCTCCGCGGCCGGATCGCTCGGCGGACACCCGCACACCACTGACACCCGCGCACCACTGACAAGGGCGCACCACCCACCCGTCTCACCAGGAGAGAAGGGGCGGCGGGATCGGCGCGGCCGCCTGCCGCCGCTCGCTAGGCTGGCTCCGTCCCTGTATCGGCGCACTACCGATGAGAGCTGGAGTCGGCCATGGTGAACGTGAACCCTGCGAACGGCGGCAAGGACCCCGTGCAGGTGGTCCGCACCTGGCCGGACGTCCTGTCGGCACTGCTGCGCGGCGAGAACCTCGCGGAGGCGGACACCTCCTGGGCGATGGACCAGATCATGAGCGGCGAGGCCTCGCCCGTCCAGGTGGCCGGCTTCATGGTCGCGCTGCGGGCGAAGGGCGAGACCGTCGAGGAGATCGCCGGCCTGGTCGACGCCATGTACGCGCACGCAGAGCCGCTGCACATCCCCGGGCCCGCCGTCGACATCGTCGGCACCGGCGGTGACCGCGCCAAGACCGTCAACATCTCCACCATGTCGGCGATCGTGGCGGCCGCGGCCGGAGCCAAGGTCGTCAAGCACGGCAACCGGGCCTCCTCCTCCGCCTCCGGCTCCTCGGACGTGCTGGAGAAGCTCGGCGTCAGCCTCGACCTCGGCGCCCGCCGGGTCGCCGAGGTGGCCGAGGAGGTCGGTCTGACCTTCTGCTTCGCGGCCAAGTTCCACCCCGCGATGCGGCACGCGGCCACCGCGCGGGCCGGGCTCGGCGTGCCCACCGCCTTCAACATCCTCGGGCCGCTGACCAACCCGGCGAAGGTCACCTCGCACGCCGTCGGCTGCTTCGACACCCGGCTGGCCGGGCTGATCGCGGGCGTGTTCGCCCGCCGCGGCGCCTCCGCGCTGGTCTTCCGCGGCGACGACGGCCTCGACGAACTGACCGTCTGCACCACCTCGCACGTCTGGATCGTCAAGAACGGTGCCGTCACCGAGACCTCGTTCGACCCGCGGGACGTCGGGATCGAGCTGGCCGGGATCGAGGCGCTGCGAGGAGCCGACGCCGAGCACAACGCCGGTGTCGCACGGCGGGTGTTCGCCGGCGAGCGGGGGCCCGTCCGGGACGCCGTCCTGCTCAACACCGCCGCCGCACTGGCCGCGATCGACCTCACCGACGCCCCGCTGACCGAGCAGCTCGCGGCGGGGATCGAGCGGGCGGCGGCCGCGATCGACTCCGGCACGGCCGAGGCCACCCTCAAGCGCTGGGCCGAGGCCACGCAGAAGTAGTCCGAGGCCGCACAGACGTAGGGCGAAGCCCGTCAGGGGTGCGTGGGGCACAGCCCCCACGCGCCCCTGTCCGTCTTGACCGGTCGCGCAGCGGTCACCTAGAGTCTCCGGCAGGTCATGAGTGGCAGCGTCAAGCCCCAGCTTGCTGTCCGGCAACCCTCCGTCCGTGGCGGGGTGCCCTGGGTGAGGACCGGGCCGTGCGGCACACCGTCCGCGTGGCAAGCGCGGACTTCCGGCGATGCATCCCCGGGGTCCCCACCCCGTGAAGGAGTGCATCCTCATGTCGCTGTCGACCGATCTCTGCGCCCCCCTCGCCGTTCTCGGCCACGACGTCCAGGTGCCGCTCGCCACCGGTGAGAAGGTCGGCTACGCCGCGCTCGACTACGCCGCCAGCGCCCCCGCCCTGCAGCGGGTCTGGGACGACGTCGCCGCGTACGCCCCCTACTACGGCAGCGTTCACCGCGGGGCCGGCTACCTCTCCCAGCTGTCCACCGACCTGTTCGAGCAGAGCCGCCGCACCGTCGCCGACTTCCTCGACCTGCGCGAGGGCGACCAGGTGGTGTTCACCCGCGCCACCACCGACTCGCTCAACCTGCTGGCCGGTGCGGTGCCCGCCGGGACCCGGGTCTTCGCCTTCGAGACCGAGCACCACGCCTCCCTGCTGCCCTGGCGCCACGCCGGTCTGACGGTCGAGTACCTGCGCGCCCCGCGCTCGCACGCCGAGGCCGTCGCCGCCCTGGACGCCGCGCTCGCCGCCGGCTCCGCCGAGGGCCCGCGCCTGCTGTGCGTCACCGGAGCCTCCAACGTCACCGGCGAGCTGTGGCCGATCGCCGAACTCACCGAGACCGCCCACCGGCACGGCGCCCGGGTCGTCCTGGACGCCGCCCAGCTGGCCCCGCACCACCGCCTGTCGGTCCGTGAACTCGGCGTCGACTGGGTCGCGTTCTCCGGCCACAAGCTGTACGCGCCGTTCGGCGCCGGGGTGCTGGCCGGCCGCAGCGACTGGCTGGACGCGGCCGAGCCGTACCTGGCAGGCGGCGGCGCCAGCCGCACCGTGGCCCGGGAGGCGGACGGCTCGGTGGCCGTCGAGTGGCACACCGGCCCGGCACGGCACGAGGCCGGCTCGCCGAACGTGATCGGCGCCTACGCCATCGCCTCGGCCTGCCGGGCGCTCTCGGAGGCCGGCTTCGACGAGCTGGAGGGCCGCGAGCGGGCGCTGATCGAGCGACTCACCGCCGGGCTGGCGCGCATCCCCGAGGTCAAGGTGCTCAACCTGTTCGGCGCGGGCTCGGCCCGGGTCGGCGTGCTGTCCTTCGTCGTCCGCGGCTGGAACAGCTCGCACTTCTCGGCGGCGCTCTCCGCCGAGTACGGCATCGGTGTCCGGGACGGCCTGTTCTGCGCGCACCCGCTGGTGCGCACCCTGCTCGGCGGGGAGGAGGCGGCGCCGTCCGAGTGCGGCGCGCCGGAGCCGTCGCTGCCGGGGGAGCGGAGCCTGAACGCGATCCGGGTGAGCTTCGGCGCGGGCACCCCCGAGGAGCACGTCGACCGCTTCCTGGCCGCCGTCCGGGAGCTCGTCACCGACGGCGCCCGCTGGAACTACCGCAACGAGGGCGGCCGCTGCGTCGCCGACACCGGCCGGGCCGCCTGAGCGGCCTCGACCCGGACGGGCAGGGAGTGGGCCGCCCGGCCGGGCGGCCCGGGTGCCGCTACTCGTCCAGGCCGAGCGCGAACGCGGCCTCCAGGTCGTGCTGCGAGTAGGTGCGGAAGGCGATCTGGGTCTCGGTGTGCTCCACACCCGGCACCTTGTTGACCTGACCGGGGATCACCTCGGCCAGGTCCTCGTGCTGCCGCACCCGGACCATCGCCACCAGGTCGTAGCTGCCGGTCACCGAGTAGACCTCGCTGACGCCCTCGATCGCGGCGATCGCCTCGGCGATCTCGGGGATCCGGTCGACGCTGGTCTTGATGAGGACGATCGCGGTGATCACTCTTCGGCTCCTGTGTGTGGGGTACCGCCCAGCGTATCCGCCGTCAGGCGGCGCGTCTGCCCTGTCCGGAGCCGCACCGGGCGCGCCAGCAGCCAGCCCGCGCTGAAGCCGATCACGTGCACCAGGTACGCCACGCCGGGCACCGCCGGCCCGACCGGCCACCACTGCAGGGCGAACCACAGCCCGAGCACCAGCCAGGCCGGGAAGCGCAGCGGCAGGAAGAACAGCACCGGCACCAGCGCGGTCACCCGGGCCCGCGGGTAGAGCCGCAGATAGCCGCCGAGCACCCCGGCGATCGCTCCCGAGGCGCCGACCAGCGCCCGCACCGACTGGGTCGAGTCCGCCTCGGCCAGCGCCCAGCCGTACGTCGCCAGGTAGCCGATGCCCAGATAGAAGAGGAGGAAGCGCAGTCGTCCGAGCCGCTCCTCCACGTCCGGGCCGAAGACATAGAGGAAGAGCAGGTTGCCGACCAGGTGCAGCCAGCCCGCATGGACGAACAGCGAGCTGAGCACCGACAGGAACGGGATCTTGTGCGGGGTCGGCGTGACCGTGCAGCCCGGCACCGCGGGCGGCAGGGTGGCCAGCCGGGCGGCGTCCAGGGGGTTGCCGGACAGCAGCTCCGCCGGGACGGCCCCCCAGTGCTGCTCGAAGCGCTGCTCCGCGCAGACCCGGGCGGCTCCGGTGCCGTACCGCGGATTGAGGCCGAAGCTCGGGCCGGCCAGCAGGACGAGGGCGCTCAGCGCGATCAGGGCGTAGGTGACCAGCGGCGTGCGCGCGGGCGCGGCGGCGTCCCGGCCCGCCGCTGCGCGCACGGGGGCGGGGACGGGGGCGGGGACGGCCATGACAGCGAGCATTCCTCGGCGCACCCGCGGTGACACCGCGGGTGCTGCAAGCGGGTGACCTGTCCGCCCCTCAGGACCGGTCACCGCGGGTGGTGCCGTACGCAATAGGCTTGGAGGACACCGGACCCGGGACCATCCGAGAGGACCTCCGATGACCATCGCCGCCCCCACCGCCGAGACCCGTTGGCGTTGCACGCTCTGCGGGAACCTCACCCGCTTCGACGTGACGCGCTCGGCTCGAGTGGTGGAGTACCTGCACTTCGACCTCGGCGGCGAATCGAAGGTGGAGGAGACCGAGGTGCTCAGCGAGACCCTGGAGTCGGTCCGCTGCCGCTGGTGCAACGCCGTCGACCAGGTGGAGCTCGTCCCCCGGCCGGGCGCCGACATCGCCGAGGAGCCGGCCGCGGACGCGCCGGGGGCCTGAGCCGTATCGTCTCGTCCTGACACACCCCGGTGGAGCCGGAGGCCCTCTCTTTCGGATCTTGCCGGGCGCAAGATCCGAAAGAGAGGGCCTGGGCCCCGCCGGGGTGTGTGGCGAGGTGCCCGGCTGGGCACGGTAGACGGGACAATTGCACAGAGCGGTGCATTTCGAGGGCAGCGGCCACCGGCCGCGCGCGCCCGGGGAGCAGGATCGGAGCCGAGGACGTGGTGGACGCAGCGAGCGGGCCGGCCGAGCCGCAGGGGCAGCAGCCCGCTGCGGACGCGGCGCTGCCGGACGCTTCCGGGGCCGGGCCGGAGCCCGGGCCCGGGGACACGCCGTCCGAGCAGCTGGACCGGCCGCTCCCCGAAGGGGTGCGCCGCCGGGTGGTCGGCATCGCGGCCGACGCCCTCGGTGCCATCCCGGCCGGCGAACTGCCCGCGGGGCTGCGCCCGTACGCCAAGTTCACCCCCGCCCGGCGGGCCAAGTACGCGGCCACCGCGCTGGCCGCGGCGCTGGACGCGGAGCCGGTGTTCAGGGTCCGGATAGCCGATCGGCTGCGGCTCGGCCAGCCGGACCTGGTCAAGGCGCTGGAGTCCGGCGCCGTCCCGGCCGCCGCCGACCCGATGGACGTGGCCGCCGCCGCCTACCTGCTGCGCCCGGCCGGCTGGAGCCGGCTGGTGGCCGAGGCCGGCGACGAGGTCGAACGGGCGGACGCCGAGGGCGCCGCGGCCGAGGCCGCCCGCGTGGCGGAGAAGTTGCAGGCCGAACTCGCCGAGGTGCGCGCCGCCGCCCGGGTGGACCTGGACCGGCAGCGCGCCGAGTCGGAGGGGGTGCGCCGGGAGGCGGAGTCGCTGCGCAAGCGGGTCCGGAGCCTGGAGAGCGACACCCGCCGGGCACAGGCGGAGGCCCGCAAACTGCAGACGGAGCTGGACGCGGCGCGCGCCGCGGCAGCGGCCGAACGCAGTGCGGCGGACGGCGAGGCACGCCGGCTGCGGCACCGGATCACCGAGCTGGAGACGGCCGCCGAGGCCGGCCGGCGGTCGGCGCGCGAGGGCCGCAGCGTGGAGGACATGCGGCTGCGGCTGCTGCTCGACACGGTGCTCCAGTCGGCGCAGGGGCTGCAGCGGGAGCTGGCGCTGCCGGTGGTCCAGCTGCGGCCGGCCGACCTGGTGGACGCGGTCGAGCCGGGCTCGGCCAACCCGCACGACGTGGCGCGGCGCGGCCTGGCGGAGGACGACCCGGCACTGCTCGACCAGCTGCTGGCGATCCCTCAGGTGCACCTGGTGGTCGACGGCTACAACGTGACCAAGACCGGGTACCCGACGCTGCCGCTGGAGCAGCAGCGGATGCGGCTGCTGGGCGGTCTGGCCATGCTGGCGCAGCGCACCCAGGCCGAGGTGACCTGCGTCTTCGACGGCCAGGACCTGGACGTCCCGGTGATCATGGCGCCGCCGCGCGGGTGCGGGTGCGCTTCAGCCGCACGGGGGAGACCGCGGACGAGCTGATCCGCCGCCTGGTGCGGGCCGAGCCGCAGGGCCGGCCGGTGGTGGTGGTCTCCGCGGATCGCGAGGTCGCGGACGGCGTACGGAAGGCGGGTGCGCGCCCGGTCGCGTCGATTCTGCTGCTCAACCGGCTCGCCCGGCCCTGACGGTCGGTCGGCCCCCGGCGCGGGCCGGGTGGCGGGCTTGTGTCGGGGTGGTGAAATCGTGGCCTCTGCGCCAAGTTCGCCCAACTCGGGAGTGGCGCCGGGGACGGATCTTCACTAGGGTCTGGCGTCAAACCTATTTTCCGGACGTCCACTCGATCGGGTGAGTCCAGCAGGAAGAAGGAGCTAGACCCTTGGCCTCCCACCGCCGTCCCAAGCAGCCGAGCCGCGCACGGGTATCCGTGCTCACCGCTGCCGCCGCGACCGCGGTCGCCCTCTCCGCGCAGGCCAGCGCGCACGCCGCACCGGCCAAGCCGAGCAAGGACGAGGTCAAGGTCCAGGTCGACAAGCTGCTCGAGGAGCAGGAGCAGGCCGCCGAGAAGTACAACGGCGCCAAGGAGCGGGCCGACCAGCTCCGCAAGCAGGCCGACCAGCTGCAGGACCAGATCGCCCGCAGCCAGGAGCAGCTCTCCCAGGTGGCGTCCGGCCTGTCCGCGGTGGCGGCCGACCAGTACCGCACCGGCGGCGTCGACCCGACGGTCGCGTTGATGCTCTCCTCGAACCCGGACAACTACCTCGAGAAGGCGTCCAGCAACGAGCAGGCCACCGACACCCAGGCCTCCACGCTGAAGGGTCTTCGGGACCAGCAGCGCCGGCTGGACCAGCAGAAGCAGGAGGCCGCCGCCATCCTCGCCGAGCTGGACCGCTCCACCCAGGTGCTGAACGACTCCAAGGCGGACGTCCAGAAGAAGCTCGCCGAGGCGCAGCGCCTGCTGAGCACCCTGACGGCCGCCGAGCGCGCCGCGATCCTGGGCACCGACCGCGCCTCGCGCGACGCCAGCCGCTTCGACCTGACCAACCTGCCGCCGGCCGCCGGCTACGCCGCGGTCGCGGTCCAGGCTGCGATGGGCAAGCGCGGCACCCCGTACGTGTGGGGCGCCACCGGCCCGAACTCCTTCGACTGCTCCGGTCTGATGGTGTGGGCGTACGCCAAGGCCGGCGTGTCGCTGCCGCGTACCTCGCAGTCGCAGGCGAGCGTCGGCACCCGCGTCCCCTCTCTGGCCGCCGCCCAGCCGGGTGACCTTGTCATCTACTACTCGGACGCGCACCACGTCGGGATGTACATCGGCAACGGCCTCGTCGTCCACGCCCCGCGGACCGGCGACGTGGTGAAGGTGATGGACGCGGACATCCTGCCGATCAAGACGATCCGCCGCGTCTGACCATCCAGTAGCAATTCGGACATAAGCCTCACCTGCGGCGTTTCTGATGCCGCATGACACGCCCGGGCGCGTCGTGATCACTGTGTGATCTGCGACACGCCCGGGCGTCGCGTTTGTCCGTCCCGGGGTGACATCTCGTCAGCCGAGCGTGGATTCTCGGTCACTGGCGGTCGTGCTCACATTTCCACGACAACATTTCCCCGTCGATTTTCTGACAACGATTTGAACGGATCACGGATCGGTTACTAGGGTCGTCCCCACGGACCGCCGCACAGTGATCGCCCGACCCGGGTGACGGTGGTGGTCGCCGCCGAGTCCGCGACGCAGCTGGACGGTTCCGACCGTCCACGGGGAACCCCTGCGGGGGTGCTGTCGAACGGAGCCGGGGAACCACGTTTCCCCCGGGGTGAATCGGCGTCAGGTCGGCCGCGCCGGCCGGGCCGCGGGAAGCCGCGACCGGGCAGGGGCGGGCGTGAGGCGTCGTAGGGCAATGCTTCCGGCCCGAACCCGTCAGCTCACCCGGTAGGCGGTGTGAGGAAGAAGGAGTCCGCCTTCGTGGCGTCCCATCGTCGTCCCAAGCCCGTCGGCCGTACCCGTGCATCGATCCTGACTGCGGCAGCCGCCACCGCGGTGGCACTCTCCTCGCAGACCGGTGCGCACGCCGACCCGGCACCCACCAAGGAGCAGGTCGCGGCCCAGGTCGACCAGCTCAACGATCAGGCCGAAGCGGCCAACGAGCAGTACCTCGCGGCCGAGCAGAAGCAGCAGGAGCTGCAGAAGCAGGTCACCACGCTCCAGGACCAGGTCGCGCGTCAGCAGGACCAGGTCAGCGGCGTCCAGGGCCGCCTCGCCGAGGTCGCCGCCCAGCAGTACCGCGACGGCGGCATCTCGCCCACCGTCAAGCTGATGCTCTCCAGCAACCCGGGCGAGTTCCTCGGCCAGGCCGGCGCGGTCAGCCGGATGAGCGCGACCCAGGCCGACACCCTGAAGTCCTTCAAGGCCGAGCAGGCCAAGCTGGACGGCCAGAAGGCCGAGGCCGAGCACAAGCTCGCCGAGCTGGACACCAGCACCCGCGCGCTCAAGGCCAAGAAGGAGGACTTCCAGGGCAAGCTGGCCAAGGCCCAGTCCCTGCTGAACTCCCTCACCCAGAAGGAGAAGGACGAGCTCGCCGCCGCGGAGCAGCGTGCCGCGGACGCCGCGCGCACGTCCGCCGACCGGGCCTCGCGGGACACCACCCGTCCCGACCTCGGCAGTGTCGACCTGCCGTCGGGTACGTACACCGCCAAGGCGATCGCGGCCGTCAAGTCCGCACTGGGCGCCCCGTACGTGTACGGCGCGACCGGCCCGAGCACCTTCGACTGCTCCGGTCTGATGCAGTGGGCGTACGGCAAGGCGGGCGTCTCCATCCCGCGCACCTCGCAGTCGCAGGCCGGCGCCGGCACCAACATCGGCACCAACATCGCCAACGCCAAGCCCGGTGACCTGGTCATCTACTACAGCGACCGGCACCACGTCGGCATGTACGTGGGCGGCGGGCAGGTGATCCACGCGCCGCACACCGGTGCGGTCGTCCGCTACGTCGCGGCCACCGCCATGCCGATCTCGGCGATCATCCGGGTGTGACGACCCGTCCGGCGGACTCGTGCGGGCCCGGCTCCCACCACGGGGGCCGGGCCCGCGGTCGTCGCTGCCCGCCCGCCATGCTCGCCATAATGTCCGATTAGTGGTCAGATATTCGATGATGGATGGGTTTGGACTAGCTCGGTGCGACTCGCTAACGTCTGCCCCCGGATGTCCGCGAGGACGGCCGCCCGACCGGGGCGGCGGCGGCCGTCCGGCCGCAGGAACGGAGCCGCCGCCGCATGTCCGCGCACCGACGCCCCCAACTGCCGGGCGGCCACACCCTCGCCCGGGCCCTGCTGCTCACGGCCGCGGCGACCACGGCCGTCGGCGTCACCGTCGGCACGGGCGCGTACGCCGCCCCCGCGGCGCCCGCCGACCCGTCCTGGCGGACCGCCGACGTCAGGGCCAAGGTCGACCGGCTCTACGAGGAGGCCGAGCAGGCCAGCGAGCGGGCGAACGCCGCCGCGGAGGACCAGAAGCGCCTGCAGACCGAGGCCGGCCAGCTGCAGGACCAGATCGCCGCCGGCCAGGACCAGCTCAACGGCCTCTACACCGACCTCGCCACCGCCGCCGCCGCGCAGTACCGCGACGGCGGGCTCGACCCGGCCTTCCGCCTGATGCTGGAGTCCGACCCGGCCGGCTACCTCACCCGGGCCCGCGCCCTCGACCAGGCCGCCACCCGGCAGAGCGACACCCTGCGCCAGGTGCTCGACCGCCAGCGCAGGATCGACCAGCGCCGCGCCGAGGCCGGCGCCAAGCTCGCCGAGCTGGAGGACGTCCGCCGCTCCCTTGCCGGCCACAAGGACGAGGTCCGCCGACGGCTCGGCGACGCCCAGCGCCTGCTCGGCGGCCTCACCACCGCCGAGCGCGTCCGGCTGGCCGCCGCCGACGCCGCCGACGCGGCCCGCCGCGCGGCCCGCGGCGCCGACCGCCTCGACCTCGGCGACCAGCCGCCCTCCTCCGACCGCGCGGCCGCCGCCCTGGCCGCCGCGATCAGCAAGATCGGATCGCCGTACGTCTACGGATCGACCGGCCCTCGTGCCTTCGACTGCTCCGGTCTGATGTACTGGAGCTGGCGGCAGGCCGGAGTCACCCTGCCGCGCACCTCGCAGGCGCAGGCATACGCGGGGCGGCGAGTCAGCCTCTCCGAGGCGCGACCGGGAGACCTGGTGATCTTCTTCAAGGACATGCACCACGTCGGCATGTACGCCGGCGGCGGCGTCGTCGTGCATGCCCCCCACCCCGGCGCCCGGGTCCGCTACGAGAACGTCAACGCCATGCCCGTCAGCGGGGTGGTGCGGGTCTGAGCACCTTCCACCGGCAGCCCGGCCCGTCCGGCGGGGAGGCCGAACCCCTGGTCACCGACCTGCCCCGGCCCACCGGGGCGGGCCGCGCCGTCCTGCCGGCCGGCGGCCGCCTCCCCCGGCGCACCGCCCTGCTGCTGGCCGTCGGCGGCCTCGCCCAGCTCTCCGTGCCCCGCGTGCTGCCCGCCGAGGGCCACCGGACGGCGCTGCTCGCGCAGGACGCCCCGAGCGCCGGCGTCCGGGCCCGCGTCGAGGACCTGCTCGCCGACCGCGCCCGCGCCCTGCTGCGCGCCGACCGGGCCGCCTTGCTGGCCGGGGTCGCCCCCGCGGCCCGCCCGGCGCAGGAGCAGGCTGCCGCCCGGGTCGCCGCCGTGCCGTTCTCCGCCGTCGAGTACCGGATCAGCGCCGTCACCGAGCCCGGGCCGGACGGGCGCCTGGTCGTCACCGCGGGCCTCGCCCACCGGCTGCGCGGCGCCGACGAGCATCCCGCGGTGCTCTCCCGGCGGCTCACCTTCGACCGCACCCCGGACGGCTGGCTGCTCTCCGCCGACGAGCCGGACGGCAGCGCCGCCCTCTGGGACCTGGGCGAGGTCAAGGTCGCCTGGGGCAAGCGGTCCCTGGTGCTCGGCCTGGACTCCGCCGAGGAACTCGCCGGCCTCGCCGCCGTCGCGGACCGGGCGGTGCCCGCCGTCTCCGAGCTGTGGGGCGAGGACTGGCCCGGCCGGCTGCTCGTCCTCACCCCCGCCACCGAGCCGCAGTTCGCGCGGATGCTCGACGTCACGGCCGGCTCCTACCAGGGCATCGCCGCGGTCACCGTCGCCGCCGGCGGCGAACCCGCCGCGACCCCGGCCGATCGGATCATGGTCAACCCGGAGGCCTTCCGGGGCCTCAGCGACCTCGGCCGGCAGGTGGTGGTCACCCACGAGGCCACCCACGTCGCCACCCGCGCCGCCACCCGCAGCTGGACCCCGCTCTGGCTGTCCGAGGGCGTCGCCGACTACACCGGCTACCGCGGGGCCGGGCGCACCGCCCGCCAGATCGCCCCCGAGCTCGCCCGCGACATCGCCGCGGGCCGGGTGCCGACCGCGCTGCCCACCGACGCCGACTTCGCGGCCGGCTCGCCCGGCATCGCCCAGGCCTACGAGCAGGCCTGGCTCGCCTGCGAGATGATCGCGCGCAGCTACGGACCGCAGCGCCTCGTGGCGCTGTACCGCGCGGTCGGCGCGATGGGCGACCCGGCCCGGCTGGAGAGCGTCCTCAGGGCCGAGCTCGGCCTGGACCTGCCCGGTTTCACCAAGGCGTGGGTCGCCGAGCTGGTGCGTCAGCTGCGCCGCTGAGCCGCCGAGAGGCCGGCGGCGAGCCCCTCGGCGTCGATCAGGCCGCTGTGCGTGCCGGCCGTGGTGCAGGCGTACGCGCCCGCGACCGATCCCGCCAGCATGCACGCGTCGGGCGCCCGGCCGGCCAGCCAGCCGGAGAGGAACCCGCTGACGAAGGCGTCGCCCGCGCCGTTGCTGTCCACCACCGGGCGGCCCGGGTCGACCGCCGGCACGTGCCGGACGCCGTCGGAGCCGCGCTCCAGCAGGTAGCTGCCACCGGCCCCCGCCGTCGCGACCACCAGCCGCGCCCGGCCCTCGGCCAGCACCGCGCGCATCACCTCCTCGTGCCGCCCGGGGCAGCCCGCGGCCGACAGGAAGACCAGGTCGGAGCGGAGCGCGTAGTGCCAGTGGTGCTCGTTCACCCCGTCCCAGGCGTGCAGGTCGGTGGAGCTGGTGGCGCCGAGCCGCTCGATGTCCGGGTGCATGTCCCGGTTGATGTTGGTGATCGACAGGTGGACGTGCCGGGCCCGCTCCAGGAACGGCAGGTAGAAGGCGGGCGGCAGCCGCAGGTCGGCCGGGTGCCGGCCGTCGTAGAACGAGAAGCGCAGGCCGTCCGCGTCCACCAGGTTCACCCCGCGCGGGGTGCCCGCGGGGGAGACCAGGTGGTGGAAGTCGAGGCCGGCGCGGTGGAAGGCGGCCCGCACCAGCTCGCCCTGCGGGTCGTCGCCGAGGAAGTCGAGGAAGGAGGTGCGCAGGCCCAGCCGGTGGCAGCCGAGTGCGACGCCGCTGCCGGTGTGGCCGGCGTAGTCGTGCACCGGCGGCACCCCGAGCGAGTCGGCGGCGGGATCTCCAGCCGGTCCACCCGGACGATGGTGTCCACGCCCGCACCGCCCGCCACCAGGACGTCGAGATCGGGGTTCTCGGGCATGCGGCTCCTCCGGCAGGCGGCATCGGCTGACAGCGCACGATGCTGCCAGCCGCCCGGCCGGGGCTGCAAGGCTTTGCAGAAACTTTCAGGCGCCTGGTTCGGTCGGAGGGCTCAGGACGTCGGCGCCGGCCGGCCCAGCGGGCGGTCGAGGTCGTCCAGCAGCGCCTGCTCGTAGGCGATCCCCGGGCGCACCGGATACCCCTGGACCGGCGGCTCCGGCGGCAGCACCAGCGTCGCCTGTGCGTCCGGCCCGCGGGTCGAACGCCACAACCGGCGGCAGGACACCACGGTGGCCGCCAGCAGCAGCAGATTGCGGGCCGTGAGCACCGCCACGCCCCACGGCTCGCTGCGCTGCACCGCGCCGAACAGGATCGGGAACTCGACCGTGGTCAGCACCGTCGCGATCAGGATCAGCACCGCCACCGGCTTCTGCCGGGTGCCGCGCACCGTCAGGCAGACCGCGGCCAGACCCACCAGCCACACCAGGTACTGCGGGCTGATCACCCGGCTGGTCACCGTGAACACCAGCAGCGCGGCCAGCGCCGCGTCGTACGCCGTCGACGGCTGCCAGCGCACCGCCCGCAGCCGCCACACCAGCAGCCAGCCGAAGCCCACCAGGGTGCCCGCCACGCACACCTTGGAGACCACCGGCACCCACGGGCCGAGCATCTCCAGCGAGCCGTAGTTCATCGTCACCTGGCCGTCCCAGGCGCCGAACAGCTTGGCGAAGTGCAGGGGCAGCGCGCCCAGCGACTCCACCTCGATGCCGCGCTCCTTCTGGAACGTGAGGAACTCGAAGGCGCCGTTCATCCCCGCCGTCAGCAGGAAGCCCAGGGCCGCCGCCGTCGCCGCCGCCGCCGTCCACGCCCGGCGGGTGCGCCGCCCGCGGGGGGTGCCCGCCAGCGCCAGCATCGGCCACACCTTGACCAGCCCGCCGAGGCCCAGCAGCACGCCGCCGAGCGCCGGCCGGCGCAGCACCAGCAGCAGACCGCCCACCGCGATCGCGGTGACGATGATGTCGTACCGGCAGTACACCGTCGGCCCGAGCAGCGGCACGCCCGCCACCCACATCCAGGCGCCGGTGAAGCTGCGGCCCCGCCGGGTGCCGACCCGCATCAGCGCGCCCACGGTCAGTGCGTCGAACACCCCGCACAGCACGAAGAAGGAGACCAGGTACGACCAGGGCAGCACGCCCGGCAGCAGGATCACCAGCGCCGCACCCGGCGGGTACTGCCAGGTCACGTCGTCCAGCGGGAAGGTGCCGGTCTGCAGCACCTCGTACCAGCCGTGGTAGATCACCGAGATGTCGGAGCTCACGTCCGTGCCCGAGATCCGCAGCACACCGACGGCCATCAGCACGATCAGCACCCGGGTGACCACCCAGGACACCCCGAGCGCCCACAGCGCGCCGCCGGCCGGCGCCGGGGGCGGCGAGCCGGTCAGGGCGAGGCGCTCGGTGCTGCTGGTGCTGCCGGTGCGCCCGGTCGGGGCCAACTCCACTGCGCTCCCTCGTTCGACTCGCTGACGCCGGTCGCGGTGCGCCCGCGCACGGGGCCCCAGGACATAGGACCGGCCCGGACCGGAAACGGTTGCGGTGTGATCCTTCGTTCCCGGCGGGCCATGGTGTTGACCTATGGTACGGATCACCGACCTCTGCACGACGCAACCCCCGACCGAGCGAGCCGTGGCATGCACAAGACCCTCATCGTCACCAACGACTTCCCGCCCAGGCCGGGCGGGATCCAGGCGTTCGTGCACAACATGGCCGTCCGCCAGCCCGCCGGCTCCATCGTGGTGTACGCCTCCACCTGGCGCGACGGCACCGAGGTGGCCCGCTTCGACGCCAAGCAGCCCTTCCCGGTGATCCGCGACCGGACGAAGATGATGGTGCCCACCCCGCGGGTCACCCGGCGGGCCGCCGAGATCCTCCGTGCCGAGGGCTGCAGCTCGGTCTGGTTCGGCGCCGCGGCCCCGCTCGGCCTGATGGCTCCCGCCCTGCGGCAGGCCGGCGCCGAGCGGCTGCTGGGCATGACCCACGGCCACGAGGCCGCCTGGGCCCAGCTGCCCGGCTCCCGCCGACTGCTGCGGCGGATCGGCGCCGGCACCGACACCCTCACCTACCTCGGCGAGTACACCCGCAGCCGGATCGCCGCGGCGGTCGGTCCCGAGGCCGCCCGGCGCATGGTGCAGCTGCCGCCCGGCGTCGACGAGAAGACCTTCCGGCCCGACTCCGGCGGCGACGAGATCCGTGCGCGGCTCGGACTCACCGACCGGCCCGTCGTCGTCTGCGTCTCCCGCCTCGTCAGGCGCAAGGGGCAGGACACCCTCATCGAGGCCATGCCGCAGATCCTCGCCGCGGTGCCGGACACCGTGCTGCTGATCGTCGGCGACGGACCCTACCGGGGCGACCTGGAGAAGCTCGCCGAGGCCCGCGGCGTGGCCGGGTCCGTCCGCTTCACCGGGGCCGTGCCCTGGGAGGAGCTGCCCGCCCACTACGGGGCCGGCGACGTCTTCGCCATGCCCTGCCGCACCCGGCGGGGCGGCCTCGACGTGGAGGGCCTCGGCATCGTCTACCTGGAGGCCTCCGCGACCGGCCTGCCCGTGGTCGCCGGGGACTCCGGCGGAGCGCCGGACGCCGTTCTGGAGGGCGAGACCGGGTACGTCGTGCCGGGGCGGTCGGCGGAGGCGACGGCGGAGCGGATCGTGCGGCTGCTGCACGACGAGCAACTGCGGCGGACGATGGGCGAGGCCGGACGCCGCTGGGTGGAGCGCTCCTGGCGCTGGGACCTGCTGGCCCAGCGCCTCACGGGGCTGCTGGCGTAAGGGGTTCACCCGGACGAAGGGGCGCGGGCAACCGCGCGAATCGGGAGGCTGCGGTCTGCCTCTTCCCAATCGCGCAGTTGCCCGCGCCCCTGTCGGTGGCCTGCCGTCAGCGCTGGTAGATCGCCTCGACCTCGGCGGCGAAGTCCTTGAGGACGACGTTGCGCTTCAGCTTGAGGGACGGGGTGAGGTGGCCGCTCTCCTCGGTGAAGGCGGTGTCGAGGAGGCGGAACTTCTTCACGGCCTCGGCGTGCGAGACGGCCTGGTTGCCGTCGTCCACGGCGGCCTGGACGGCGGCCAGCAGGTCGGGGTCGGCGGCGAGGTCGCTCAGGGTGGCCTCGGCGGGCTTGCCGTTGAGTGCCTTCCAGTTCCCGAAGAAGTCCGGGTCGAC
Organism: Streptomyces sp. TLI_235; assembly: GCA_002300355.1. Lineage (NCBI taxonomy): Bacteria > Bacillati > Actinomycetota > Actinomycetes > Kitasatosporales > Streptomycetaceae > Streptomyces > Streptomyces sp. TLI_235. The sequence goes on along the minus strand of NSGV01000002.1, from coordinate 1,767,191 downwards.
GGTGATCAGACAGCCGATGAACGGCCTGCGGTCGCCGACCACCATGACCTCGCCGATCAGGGCGTGCGCCCGGATCCGGTCCTCGATCACCGCGGGGGCGACGTTCTTGCCGCCCGCCGTGACGATGATCTCCTTCTTGCGGCCGGTGATGGTCAGGTAGCCCTCGGCGTCCAGCGAACCGATGTCGCCGGTGGCGAACCAGCCGTCCTGCAGGGCGTCGGCGGTGGCCTGCGGGTTGTTCCAGTAGCCGGTGAAGATCTGCGGGCCCTTGAGGAGCACCTCGCCGTCCTCGGCGATCTTCACCGCGGAGCCCGGCAGCGGCTGCCCGACGGTGCCGATCTTCGGCTTGTCGTGCGGGTTGAAGGCGGTGGCGGCGCAGGTCTCGGTGAGGCCGTAGCCCTCCAGGACGGTGAAGCCGATGCCGCGGTAGAAGTGGCCGAGCCGCTCGCCGAGCGGGGCGCCGCCGGAGATGGCGTGGGTGGCCCGCCCGCCGAGCGCGGCCCGCAGCTTGGAGTACACCAGCTTGTCGAAGACGAAGTGCTTGACTCTCAGACCCAGCCCGGCGCCGCCGGCGTCGAGGGCGCGGCTGTAGGCGATGGCGGTGTCGGCGGCCTTGTCGAAGATCTTGCCCTTGCCGTCGGCCTGGGCCTTGGCGCGGGCGGTGTTGAAGACCTTCTCGAAGACGCGCGGCACGCCGAGGATCAGGGTCGGCCGGAAGGAGCCGAGCTCGGCCGTGACGTCCTTGATGTCGCAGACGTGGCCCAGCTTGATCGGGGCGATCGCGGCGGCGATCTCGGCGATCCGGCCGAGCACGTGGGCCAGCGGCAGGAAGAGCAGGACGGAGCTCTCGCCGGTGCGGAAGAGCGGCTCCAGGCGGGCGGTGACGTTGCCCAGCTCGGCCAGGAAGTTGCCGTGGGTCAGCTGGCAGCCCTTGGGGCGGCCGGTGGTGCCCGAGGTGTAGACGATGGTGGCGATGGTGTCGGCGTTCGGGACGGCCCGGCGCTCGGCGACCGTCGCGTCGGCGACCTCGCCGCCGGCCGTGGTGAGGGCGGCGACGCCGCCGCCCTCGATCTGCCAGGCGTGCCGCAGCTGCGGGAGCCGGTCGCGGACCTCCGCGAGGACGGCCGCGTGGCCCGCGGTCTCGGTGACGACGGCGACCGCGCCGGAGTCACCCAGGATCCACTGCACCTGCTCGGCGGAGGAGGACTCGTACACCGGCACGGTGATGGCGCCCGCGCACCAGATCGCGAAGTCGAGCAGCGTCCACTCGTAGCGGGTGCGGGACATCACCGCGACCCGGTCGCCCGGCTCGATGCCGGAGGCGATCAGACCTTTGGCCACCGCGTGGACCTCGGCGAGGAACTGTGCCGCCGTGAGGTCCTGCCACCGCCCGGCCACCTTCCGGCTGATCACGGCCACGCCGGGGTACTGCTCGGCGTTCTGGTGGATCAGGTCGGAGAGGTTTCCGCCGCTCGGAACCTGGTAGCGGGCCGGAAGGCTGAACTCGAGCAAGACTGCTCCTCGTCTGCGACGCTGCGGGACGGCAGGACGTTACTGCTCGGTAGCCGGGTTCGACCAGAGCTGTCGGCTCCGTTGTTCGAAGAGTCACACCGCGCAGAACCGGTGGGTTGGTTTCGACTCGCACCTTACGGCAGCCGTCACACGACCCGCCGGTAGCCCCCGGACCCCGCGACCACCGGCCCCGGCCCCCCGTACCCGGGCCCCTGGAGCCCGCGCGGGAGCCGTCCGACCGCCCCCGCGAGCCCGTTGTGAGTCCGTTGCGAGTCCGCTGGGACCCCCGACGGTCAGGGCGGCGCCCGGCGCGCACCCGCGGGCGCGGTAGCCTGCCCTGGGCGCACATCTGAACAGACGCGGAGGGCCGTGATGGCGGAGCACACCAGGTCGAGCATCATCATCGACGCGACCCCGGCCGAGGTCATGGCCGCGATCGCCGACTTCGCCGCCTACCCGGAGTGGACGGGCGAGGTCAAGGAGATCGAGGTGCTCAGCACCGCCGCGGACGGCCGCGGCTCCGAGGTGCGCCTGGTGCTCGACGCCGGCGCCATCCGCGACGAGCACGTCCTCGCCTACACCTGGGACGGCGACCGCGAGGTCCGCTGGACCCTGGTGAAGAGCCAGATGCTGCGCGCCCTCGACGGCTCCTACAGCCTCGCCGCGGTCAAGGGCAGCGGCACCGAGGTCACCTACCAGCTCGCCGTCGACGTCAAGATCCCGATGCTCGGCATGATCAAGCGCAAGGCGGAGAAGGTCATCATCGACCGGGCCCTGGCCGGCCTGAAGAAGCGCGTCGAGGGCTGACCCCGGGTGTCGCCCCGTACCGTCCTCGTCACCGGCGAGGGCTCGGCCGTCGTCGCCGCCGCCACCGCCCTGCACAGCGCCCGCACGGGCCGGCGCACCCTCCTGCTGGCCGCCGACGACCCGCACCGCGCCGTCGACGACCTGCTGGACACCCGCCTCACCGAGCAGCCGACCCCGTACGCGGACCGGCTCTCGGTCGCCCGGATCGACGAGCAGGCCGCCCTGCGCAGCGCCCTCGACGGCTTCGGCGCCCGGCTCGCCCCGGCCCTCGACCTGATCGGGGCCGACCCGCTCGACCCCGAGGAGCTCACCCCGCTGCCCGGCACCCGGCAGCTCGCACTGCTGCACGCCCTGCGCACCGCCGACGCCGAGACCGTGGTGGTGGCCGGCCCGCCGCCGGCCGAGCTGCTCGCCACCCTGGCCCTGCCCGAGCAGCTCGACCGCTACCTCGACCGCCTGCTGCCCGAACAGCGCCAGGCCGCCCGCGCCCTGCGCCCGCTGCTGGCCGCCCTCGCCGGGGTGCCGATGCCCGCCGACTGGCTGTTCGAAGCCCGGGCCGCCGCCTCCTCCGCCCTCGCCGGGGCGCGCGCCGTGATCGAGGCCCCCGGCACCTCCGTCCGCCTGGTCGTGGACGCCGACACCCACGGCACCGGGCAGCTTCGCCGGATCCGCTCCGCGCTCGCCCTGTACGGCCGCCGCCTCGATTCCGTCGTCGCCCACCGGGTGCTGCCGCCCGCGGCCGCGGACTCCGCCGACCCCTGGCTTTTCGGTCGCGCCGCCCGCCAGCGCGAGCGCCTCGCCGAGCTGGCGGCCGGCTTCGACGGGGTCCCGCTGCTCACCGCCGGGTGGCCCGAGGTCGCCCTGGAGGAGATCGCGGCCCAGCTGTACGCGGACGGCGAGCCCGCGCCTGGCGAGGCCCCCGCGCCCTGGGTGGAGGACCGGCTGGCCGCCGACGGCCTGCTGGTCTGGCACCTGGCGCTGCCCGGCGCCGACCGGGCCGGCCTGGAGCTGGTGCGCCGCGGCGACGAGCTGGTCGTCGGCACCGGCGGCCACCGTCGGCTGCTGCCGCTGCCCGCCGCGCTGCGGCGCTGCACGGTGAGCGGAGCCGGGCTGCACGACGGCGTCCTGTCGGTGCGCTTCGCACCGGACCCGACGCTCTGGCCGGCGCGCGGCTGACGCACCGCCGACCGCTCCCGGCGATTCGCGCCGAAGGGGGCGTGCGCTCGGGGCGTGCGCGCCCGGGGTGCGTCCGGTGCGCCGGGCGGCCCTCGATGCGCCGTCCGGTAGCGTCTGGGACCCGGCCGGTCCCGGCCGGAGGGCTCGGCGGCGCACCGAGGACGGACAGAGGAGGACGCCGGATGGCGGAGGAGAAGGCGGACGGCACGGGCGGGCAGGGCCTCGGCGCGGAGTTCGGACCGCTGGTCGACGAGGTCCGGAAGTTCGCCCTCGCCCTCGGCGGCAAGGCGCAGCAGTACACCGTCCGGCTGCGCGAGGAGAACCCGGAGGTGTACGGACATCTCGCCGCCGCGGGCGGTGAACTGGTCGCCGCGTACCGCGCAGCCGTCTCAGGTCATGAACGGCGCTGGGCCGGTGCCGGACACGCCGAGGCCGAGCACATCGACCTCGACAAGGCCACCGACAACTAGTGAACCCGCAGGTCAGAGGACGTGACTCTGGCGCCCGCAGGCATCACTCAAAGGCGCGAAGTCTACGACTTCTGAACACATCGAGGTGCGCGATTCGGAAAATGTCTTCGGTTAATGTAGGCCTCGGTGTGTACGGGAGCACCGCTCAGCGGGTAGCGTTCCGCTCAGCGGGAACGAGTGAATAGCTGAGGGACACATGGCTCTGACCATCGGCGTCGACGTCGGCGGGACGAAGATCGCGGCCGGCGTGGTCGACGAGACCGGCGACATCCTTGCGCGTACCCGGGTACCCACCCCGGCCGACCCCCAGTGGGCGGTCGACGCGATCGCGCAGGCCGTGCGCGAACTCAAGGAGGAGTACCCGGAGGTCGCGGCCGTCGGTGTCGGTGCCCCCGGCTTCGTGGACCGCGACCGCTCGACCGTGATCTTCGCTCCCAACATCGACTGGGAGAACGAGCCGCTCAAGCAGCGCGTCGAGGAGCTCACCGGCCTCGAGACCGTCGTCGAGAACGACGCCAACTGCGCCGCCTGGGCCGAGTTCCGCTTCGGCGCCGCGGCCGACCACGAGGACATGGTCCTCATCACCGTGGGCACCGGCATCGGCGGCGGCATCGTCCTCGACGGCCGGATGCACCGCGGCCGCTTCGGCGTCGCCGGCGAGATCGGCCACCTCAACATGGTTCCCGACGGCCTCCCCTGCGGCTGCGGCGGCAAGGGCTGCTGGGAGCAGTACGGTTCCGGCCGCGCGCTGCGCCGCTACGGCCGCGAGATGGCCGCTGCCGACCCGATCGCCGGCAAGCGCATGCTCGAACTCAACGACGGCGTCGCCGAGACCATCCGCGGCATCCACATCACCGAGGCCGCGGCCGAGGGCGACCCGCTCGCCCTGGAGTGCTACGCGGAGCTCGCCGACTGGCTCGGCCGCGGCATGGCCGACCTCGCCGCGCTGTTCGACCCGGGCGTCTTCGTCCTCGGCGGCGGTGTCTCCGACTCGGGCAGCCTGTTGCTCGACCCGGTCGCCGCGGCCTTCGAGAGGTACCTGACCGGCGGCGCGCACCGCCCGCGCGCCGAGGTCCTGCTCGCGACCATGGGGTCCGCCGCCGGTATCGCCGGCGCCGCCGACCTGGCGCGCGTCTGACGGATCGTCCGATCGTCTGCGGCGAGGCTGGGACCACGGCCCCGGCCTCGCCGTTAGCATGACCGGCATGCCCGCCGAGCAGCCGTCCGCCGCCCCCGGACCCGTGCCGCCGACCGAGCCGGCCGCCCTGCCCGACTCCGGCGCCGAACCCGACGGCGCCCAGCGGATCCGCGTCCTCAGCTACAACATCCGGTCACTGCGGGACGACCGCGAGGCACTCGTCCGGGTGATCCGCGCCTGCGAGCCGGACGTGATCTGCCTCCAGGAGTCCCCGCGGTACTGGAAGCCGGAGAAGCAGGCCGCCTGGCTCGCCCACCGCACCGGCACCGTCATCCTCTCCGGCGGCGGCCGGATCGCCGCAGGGCCGCTGCTGCTCGGACGGCTGCGGGTCGACGTCCTCGCCGTCCGCGACCGGCTGCTGCCCAAGACCCGCGGCCTGCACGCCCGCGGCTTCGCCACCGCCCTGCTGCGGGTGGGCCGTTCGGCACCGTTCGCGGTGACCAGCTGCCACCTCTCCCTCGACCCGGCCGAACGACTCGGCCAGTTCGCCCTCCTCCCGGGCCAGTTCGATCCCGGCGAACACGGCATCATCGCCGGCGACTTCAACGAACACCCCGACGGCCCCGGCTGGCGCAGCCTGGCCGCCGACTACCAGGACGCCCACACCGTCGCCCCCTGGGGCGGCACCTTCACCTCCGTCCCGGACAACCCCCACCAGCGGATCGACGCGATCTTCGCGACCCCGGGCGTGGAGGTGCTGGCGTGCGGGGTGCCGCACGGGCTGCCGGGGGTGGCGGCGGGGGATCTGCTGGCGGCGACGGACCATCTGCCGGTGCTGGCGGTGCTGCGGATCCCCGCCGGGGGCTGAGGCGGGCAGGGCCCGGGACGGCGTTCGGGCGGGGGTCAGTGGATCGAGGCGGCGACGATGACGCCGTTGCGGACGGTGTAGGTGCCGGCGTAGTGGCGGTGGGTGCCGTCCGTCTGCAGGGCGTCCAGCAGGACCGAGACGGTGTCGCCGTTGACGGCGGTGACGGTGAGGGCGTCTGCGGCGGTGCCGGCGAAGCCGGCGACGAACTGCTGGTAGCTCGGTGCCAGGTTGCGTCCGCCGAGGGCCCAGGCGCGGGCGTAGTCGCGGGCGTTGAGGGCGGCGTAGTACTGCTCGACGACCTGGCGGGGTGAGGCCGAGGTCGGCCGGGGGCTCGCCGTGGCGGTGACCGTTCGGGTCGCGGCGGACTGGGTCGGAGCCTGGGTCGGAGTCTGGGTCGGGTTCGCCGTGGTGGGCGGGACCGTCCACTGGCCGGTCTGGTCGGCGAAGCCGGAATTCAGGGTGAACTGGACCTTGGCGAGGCGGGAGGCGGCCGGGACCTCGAAGGCGATGTAGCCGAGCGCGCTGTCACCGGGGGCGATGTGCACCCCGGCGGGGAACGCCGGTCCGGCGGTGACCTCGGCGGCGATCGAGGAGTTGAAGCCCTGCCCCTGGTCGTCGATCACGGTGGCGCCGTTGGAGGGGGAGTCGGAGTACACGGCCGTGCCGGTGTTCCGGAGCCGGAACTGCACGGCGACCAGCCGCTCACCGGCCTCCGGCGTGGACAGGAAGTTCGCGGCGGCCGCCGGGTCGGCGACCGCGGTCACCGTCACGGCCATCCGGGCGCCCTGTTCGTTGCCGGCCAGTTCCAGGGTGTCCCCGACCTGTGCCGAGTGCGGCACCCCGGCAGACGTGGGCGAACCGCCCGAACCGGCCGAGGCCGAGCCCGAGCGGCTCGTGGGACTGCTCGTCGGGGCAGTCACCACCGAGTGACTGCTGCAGCCCGCGGCGGCCACCGCCGCGAGTAATGCCGCGCCCGCCAGGGTGCCGATCCGTGCCATGGCCGTCGCCTCCCGCCCTTTCCAGGCTACGGGCGGGCGACGGCCGCTGCTCGGGGGTCGGCGGTGGCCTCAGACGACGGCGCCGCCCATCGGGTCGTCCGGCTCGTCGTCGTCCCTGTCCTTCATGCGCGCGACGAGGGTGACGAAGCCGCCGAGGAAGGCGGTGATGCCGACCCAGGCGGGCCAGCCCGCGACCTCGTGCCAGACGACGGTGTCGACGAGCAGCAGGGCCGGGCCGCCGAGCACGGCGATCCAGGCGAACTTGGCGGTGGTGTCGGCCCTGGGCAGCGGCGGCGGCTCCGGCGGGACGAAGTGGCCCTCGTCCGGGTCCTCCCGGAGCTCGAAGTCGCGCGGGCCGGAGACGGGCCCGGCCACCTGCTCGGGGGTGGTCGGCCGCGGCCGCGGTCGCGGCTGGGGCGCGAAGTCGTCGAGGGAGTCCGCGGACGCGGTCTCCTTGGCACGGAGGTTCTCGATCTCCGGCCATTGCGGGTCGGTCAGGTCGACGGGGTCGTCGAACTGCGCGACCAGGGCGGCGAAGATCGCGTCCTGTTCGGCCTGGCTGCCGGCCGCCGGCCGTCGGGCGGGTGTCTCGGAGCCGGTGGTCCTCTCCTGGTCCTGTCCGGGCTTCGCGGCGCCGTCCTCGGGCAGCTCCTCGTCGCCGCCCGCCTTGCTGGTCTCGTTCACTACCGGCCCTTCAGCCCAGGTGGTGCTCGGCATCGGTCGTCGCATCGGTCTTCGCCGCCGGCGCCAGCCGCCGGACGAATCCGAGGCTCTCCTCGAAGATCATTCCGGCGTCGTGGTCCAGCGTGGCGACGTGGAAGCTGCGTTCGCACAGTTTCTCCGTCACGTCCGTCGAGGATATCCGGGCGAGCACCAGTTCCGAGTTGGCCGGGGAGACGACGTGGTCCCGCGGACTGCGCAGCAGCAGCACCGGCTGCCGGACGGCGGGCAGTTCGGCCTGGACGGTCCGCCAGAGGCGGGAGAGCGACCAGGCGGCGTGCAGCGGGGTGCGGTCGTAGCCGCACTCGGAGACGCCCTCCAGGGCGATGTCGTCGGCGATGCCGGGCAGGCTGGACACGAGGTGCCGCAGGGCGGGCAGCAGGACGGTGGCCGGGTTGTCCGAGCGGACCGACGGGTTCACCAGGACGAGGCCGGATATCGCCTCGCCGTGCTGCGCGGCGAGGCGCAGCGCGAGGGCGCCGCCCATCGACAGCGCGCAGACGAAGACCTGCTCGCAGCGGTCGAGCAGGGCCCGCAGTTCGCGGTCGACCTCGGCGTACCAGTCCTCCCAGCGGGTCTGCTGCATGTCCTGCCAGCGGGTGCCGTGGCCGGGCAGCAGCGGCAGGGCGACGGTGAGCCCGGCGGCGGCGAGGTGGTCGGCCCAGGGCCGCATGGACCTCGGCGAGCCGGTGAAACCGTGGACGAGGAGCACGCCGACCGGCCCGCCCTCGTGGTGAAACGGTTCTGCGCCGGGCAGCAACGGCATCCTCGATGCTCCTTCGCTCGGAGGGCTGGTCGGAGGGCTGGTCGGAGGGCTGTTCGTCGTGTTGGTCGGAGTGCTGTTCGGGGTACTGGAAGAGGGGTCGGCTACCCGCCGGTACCCGGAGCCGCATCGTCCCACGCGCGCGGCGGCCCGTACAGGGCCGCACCCGCCGTATCACGGGCCTGCCGGTGCACACGGGCACGGCCGTGGGCATTAGGATCGACCGGTCCGCACAACAGGAGGCCCGGGTTGTTCTACCGACTGATGAAGATGATCGTCTCGCCGTTGTTGCGGATCTTCTTCCGGCCGTGGATCGAGGGTGAGGAGAACATCCCCGACGAGGGCCCCGCGATCATCGCGAGCAACCACCTGTCCTTCTCGGACTCCTTCTTCTTCCCCGCGCTGATCAAGCGCCGGATCACCTTCATCGCCAAGGCCGAGTACTTCAACACCCCCGGCCTCAAGGGCAAGCTGACCGCCGCCTTCTTCAAGGGCGTCGGCCAGCTGCCGGTCGACCGCTCCGGCGCGCGCGGCGCGGGCGAGGCGGCGATCCGCAGCGCCGTCGCCGTCCTGGAGCGCGGCGAGCTGTTCGGCGTCTACCCGGAGGGCACCCGCTCGCCCGACGGCAAGCTCTACCGCGGCAAGGTCGGCGGCCTCGCCCGCGTCGCGTTGCAGACCGGGGCCCCGGTCATCCCGGTCGCCATGATCGACACCGAGAAGGTGCAGCCGCCCGGCCAGGTCGTCCCCAGCTTCGGCATCCGCCCCGGCATCCGGATCGGCCGCCCGCTGGACTTCTCCCGCTACCACGGCATGGAGAACGACCGCTTCATCCTCCGCTCGGTCACCGACGAGGTGATGTACGAGATCATGCGGCTCTCCGGCCAGGAGTACGTGGACATCTACGCCACCGCCGCCAAGCGTCAGATCTCCGAGGACAAGAAGCGCGCCGACGCCGAGCGCCGGGCCGCCCAGAAGGCGGAGAAGGCCGCCGAGAAGGAGGCGGAGAAGGCCGCCAAGGAGGAGGCGGAGAAGGCCGCCAAGGAGGAGGCCGCCCGGCTGGAGCAGGAGCAGGCGCAGCAGGACCGGCAGGACAAGTCCGAGTAGTACGCGCGGGGGCGGGGAACACAGATGGCGGAGGACCACAGAGCCGGGCTCGCGACGCGCCCGGCCGGTACCGTCGCGGCCGCACCGCCGTGGTCGAGCGCGCTGACCGCCGGCGGGATGTCCGTCGAGATGCCGCTCTGGCGCGCCATCGGCTACTTCCGGGTGCTCGCCCTGGGGTACGCGATCCTCCGCTACTTCAACTCCTTCGAGGACTTCCGCCACCCGGTCTCCGGCTGGATCTACCTCGGCGCGCTCACCCTGTGGACGCTCGCCAGCACCCGGGCCTTCGCCGGCCCGCAGCGGTGCACCTGGTACGTGCTCGGCACCGACCTCGCGTTCAGCGTCACCGGCATCGTGATGAGCGGGATCATCGACAAGCCGGAGCGCATCTACGGCGGCGCCCCCACCCTGCCCACCATCTGGGCCGCCGGCACCGTGCTCGGCTTCGCCGGCAAGGGCGGCTGGAAGCCCGCCGCCTTCGCCGCCACCGTGATCGGCCTGGCCAACATCCTCGGCCACGGCGGCATCACCCCGGACAACATCCACAACATCGTGCTGCTCATGGTGGCCGGCTGTGCGATCGGCTACGTCATCGAACTCGCCCGTGCCAGCGAGGCGGTGCTCACCAGGGCGCTCCAGGTGGAGGCCGCGACCCGCGAGCGCGAGCGGCTCTCCCGGGACATCCACGACGGCGTCCTCCAGGTGCTCGCCCTCGTCCAGCGCCGCGAGGGCGACCTCGGCGACCTCGGCGACCTCGGCCGGCTGGCCGGCGAGCAGGAACGCGCCCTGCGGGCACTGATGTCCGCCGGGCCGCTGCCCGCCCAGGCCGCCGGCGGCCCCGCCCCCGCCGATCAGGACGTCCGCCTGCTGATCGCCGGCCACGCCGACGAGCGGATCACCGTCTCCGCCCCGGGCACCCCCGTCCCGCTGCCCGCGCACGCCGCCGCCGAACTGGCCGCCGCGGTGGCCGCCGCCCTGGACAACGTCCGCCGCCACGCGGGGGAGGGCGCCCGGGCCTGGGTCCTCGTCGAGGACGAACCGGACGCCGTCACCGTCTCCGTCCGCGACGACGGCGCCGGCTTCGCCGCCGGGCGCCTCGGCGAGGCGGAGCAGGCCGGACGCCTCGGTGTCTCGCAGTCCATCCGCGGCCGGCTGCGCGACCTCGGCGGCACGGCCGAGCTGTACTCGGTGCCCGGCGAGGGCACCGAGGTCGAGATGCGGGTGCCGAGGAAGGGACAGTAGGGACAGTGATGTCGGATCAGGTGCGGGTCATGGTCGTGGACGACCACCCGATGTGGCGGGACGCCGTCTCCCGGGACCTCGCCGACGCCGGGTTCGCCGTCGTCGCGACCGCCGGCGACGGCGAGGAGGCGGTGCGCCGCGCCCTGGCCACCGCCCCGCAGGTGGTCGTCCTCGACCTCAACCTGCCCGCTCTGCCCGGCGTCGAGGTCTGCCGCCGGATCGTCACCCACGACCCGACCGCCCGGGTCCTGGTGCTCTCCGCCAGCGGCGAGCACGCCGACGTCCTGGAGGCGGTCAAGTCCGGCGCCACCGGCTACCTGGTGAAGTCCGCGGGCCGGGACGAACTCATCGACGCCGTCCGGCGCACCGCGCTCGGCGACCCGGTCTTCACCCCCGGCCTGGCCGGTCTGGTGCTCGGCGAGTTCCGCCGGCTGGCCACCGAGCCGGCCCCGGCGGCCGCACCCGCCGCCCCGCAGCTGACCACGCGGGAGACCGAGGTGCTGCGCCTGGTCGCCAAGGGCCTGTCGTACCGGCAGATCGCCGAGCGCCTGGTGCTCTCGCACCGCACGGTGCAGAACCACGTCCAGAACACCCTCGGCAAGCTCCAGCTGCACAACCGGGTCGAGCTCGTCCGCTACGCCATCGAGCAGGGCCTGGACGACGAGTTGCAGTAGCGCCGGCGGGGCTCAGCAGTACTCGGTGACGCAGAGCAGGACGGTGCCGTCGGCCGAGACGTACTCGTGCGCCTCGTGGCCGGGCGGGTCGTTCACGTAGAGCCGCCTTCTGGCGGACTGCCAGAACGCCTGTCGCCGCTCCGGCGGGATCTCCTCCGGCTCGTTCAGCCAGTGCCCGGCCAGCAGGACATCGGCCTGCCCGACCAGCCGCCGGGCCGCGCGGGGGTCGAGCATGTCGCGGACCAGCCGCCAGCGCCGCCCCCGTGCGTCGACGAACTCGGCCTGCCCGGGGAGTCCGTCGCGTTCACCCTCCTCGTGCTCATCGGCCTGGTCCGGGCCCGGTGGCGCGGCGGCGAGGATCTCGGCGAAGGTCGCGGTCTGCGGGCGCTTGCGGGGCATGGCGGGCAGTCTGCCGTACGCCGCCCGGCCCGGCGGCGGTGTTCAGGGCCGGGCGGCGCACCGGGGGTCAGCCGGCTCTACCTTCTTGACCGGTTTGATCGAGCCGTTCGTAGGTTTGGGTCACCCAGGGGTACTGGGTGTGGCTATCAGCCGGCTGCCGTCTCGTGGCTTTCGTCGCTTCGCCGCCCGTCACCCCACGACGACTCGGCCGCCGATTAGGAAGTGGGAACGAGTCGCTGAGTAGAGCAATGCCGGCGAGGTCGTCCGTGGTGTCAACAGCACGAACACGCACGTCAGGAGCGCGATGAGCCGGATATGGGCGGGGATCGACAGCGGCAAGGGCCACCACCACGGCCTGGCCCTGGACGCCGAGGGCAAGACCCTGCTGTCGCGGCGGGTGGCCAACGACGAACCCGAGCTGCTGAAGCTGATCGGTGACGTCCTGACCCTGGCCGACGGCGACCAGGTGACCTGGGCGATCGACATGACCGGCGGGGAGCCGGCCCTGCTGCTGAGCCTGCTGATCGCCCACGGGCAGGACGTCCTCTACATCCCCGGCCGCCTGGTGAATCGGGCCGCCGACGGCTACCGCGGCGAGGGCAAGACCGACGCCCGCGACGCCTACGTGATCGCCGACCAGGCCAGGATGCGCCGCGACCTGCAACCGATCCGGCCCGGCGACGAGGCCGCGATCGAGCTCAAGCTGCTGACCGGCCGGCGCGCCGACCTGGTCGAGGACCGCACCCGCACGGTCAACCGCCTGCGCGGCACCCTGCTGAGCATGTTCCCGGCCCTGGAGCGGGCTCTGGACGTGACCAACGTCGGCCCGCTCAAGCTGCTGACCGGCTACCGGACCCCGGCCGCGATCCGCCGCGCCGCGGTCACGAGGCTGTCCAAATGGCTGGCCAACCGCAAGGTCCGGAACGCGAGAGCTCTCGCCGAGACGGCAGTTGAGGCTGCTGAGCGGCAGTACACCTCCATTCCCGGGGAGAAGACCATCGCCAGGCTGGTCCATCCCCTGGCCGAGGAGGTGATGACCCTCAACGAGCAGATCGCCGAGATGGACAAGCTCATCGAGGGCCGGTTTCGCGAGCACGAACTCGCCGAGATAGTCGAGAGCGTCCCGGGCATCGGCACCGTCCTCGGCGCCGAGTTCCTGGCCGGCGTCGGCGGCAGCCTGGACGGCTTCGCGTCCCCTGACGCCCTGGCAGCCTTCGCCGGCGTTGCCCCCGCGCCACGGGACTCGGGCAAGGTCAGCGGCGACCTCCATCGTCCGAGCGTCTACCACCGCAGGCTCCAGCGCGTCTTCTACACCTCCGCGTTGGTCAGCATCCGTTGCGACCCGAACTCACGGACGTTCTACGACCGCAAGCGCGCGGAAGGCAAGCGGCACGTCCAAGCCGTGATGGCCCTGGCCCGCCGACGCGTCAACGTCCTGTGGGCCCTGATCCGTGACCGGCGGTGCTACCAGGTCGCACCGCCAGTCACCGAAGCCGCTTGACAACGACATTAGGAAGCGACGGGCGCGGCCGTGGGCAGCAGCCCGGCGACGATGTCCACGCCCTCGCGGGTCAGCACCGACTCGGGGTGGAACTGCAGGGCGGCGAAGCCCGGGCCGCGCAGCGCGTGCACGTCGCCGGTGAGCGGGTCGCGGGCCACCTCGACGCCCTCGGCGGCGAGCCGTTCGGCCGCGGCGTCGTCGCAGCGGGCCGTGAAGGTGTTGTAGAAGCCGACCGTGCGGCGGGTGCCGAACAGGTCGACGGTCTCCTGGGCGCCCTGGTACGGCACGGCCTTGCGGGCCAGCGGCAGGCCGAGTTCGGCGGAGAGCAGCTGGTGGCTGAGGCAGACGGCGAGCAGCGGCGCGGTGCGGGTGCCGGCCCGGACGGCGGCCAATGCGTCGGCGACGACCGGGCGGAGCACGGCCATCTTGGGGTCGGCGGTGTCCGCCGGGTCGCCGGGGCCGGGGCCGAGGACCAGCGGGCCGGTGTGCGCGGCGACCCGTTCGCGCAGGCCGGGGGTGTCGTAGCGCAGCACGGTGACCCGGTGGCCGAGCGAGGTCAGCAGGTGGGCGAGCATCGAGGTGAAGGTGTCCTCGCCGTCCACCACCAGGGTGTCCAGGCCCTCGGCGGGCGCGGTCGGCTGCTGCATCCGCAGCCAGAACGGGGCCAGGTTGGCGCGCCGGGCGTCGAGCGCGGCCTGCACCCGGTGGTCGTCGGCGAGCCGCGGGCCGCCGCCGCGGGCGGACCGCTCGGGCGGGGCCGGGCGGGCGCCGATCGCGGTGAGCACGCCGGCGGCCTTGGCGTGCGTCTCGGCGACCTCCGAGTCGGGGTCGGAGTGCCGGACGAGGGTGGCGCCGACCCGGACGACGAGTTCGCCGGTGGCCGGGTCGATGTCGGCGGTGCGGATGCAGATCGGGGAGTCGAGCTGCTGGCCGCCGCTGGCGGAGCGGCCGATCAGGGCGAGGGCGCCGGAGTAGTAGCCGCGGCCGGTGGCCTCGTAGCGGCGGATGACGCGGGTGGCGTTCTGTACCGGGCTGCCGGTGACGGTCGCCGCGAACATGGTCTCCTTCAGCACCTCGCGGACGTCCAGCGAGGTCCGTCCGCGCAGCTCGTACTCGGTGTGCGCGAGGTGGGCCATCTCCTTGAGGCGGGGGCCGAGCACCTGGCCGCCGAGGTCGCCGACGGTGCACATCATCTTGAGTTCCTCGTCGACCACCATGGTGAGCTCCTCCAGCTCCTTGGGGTCGTGCAGGAAGTCCAGCAGCGAGTCGACGGCCGGCCCGCCGGCCGGGTGCCGGTAGGTGCCGGAGATCGGGTTCATCACGACCGTGCCGCCGGACTGCCGGACGTGCACCTCCGGCGAGGCGCCGACCAAGGCCCTGTCCCCGGTGTGCACCAGGAAGGTCCAGTACGCGCCGCGCTCCTGCTCCAGCAGGCGGCGGAAGAGGGTGAGCGCGAGGGCGGTGTCGAAGCCCTCCAGCCGGCCGCGGAAGTCCCGGCGGACGACGAAGTTGGCGCCCTCGCCGCGGCCGATCTCGTCCTCGATCACCCGGCGGACGATCGCCGCGTACTCCTCGTCGGCGATGTCGAAGGCGCCGCCCTCGAGCGCGACCGGGCGCTGCGGCAGGGCGGGCAGCAGCTCGTCCAGGCGGAAGGCGTACTGCTCCTCGACGGCGAGCGCCTGCAGCGGGGTGCCGTCGTCGTGGGCGTCGAAGCCGCGTTCGCGGATCTGCCGGTAGGGGACGAGCGCGAGCAGGTCGTGCCGGGGGCCGCCGGCGGGCGCGCCGGAGGCCACGGGCAGCTCGGCGAGCGTCTCGTGGACGCCGACCGTGCCGATCAGGACCTCGACGGTGTCCGGGGCGAGCCGGGGCGCGCGGCGGTGCAGCAGGGCGAACGCGGGGGCGCCGGGCGCGGTGAGGCGGGCGATCAGGTCGGCGGGGCTGGTCACGGTGCGACGTTCCTTCCGGAGGCGGGCGGTGGGCCGGTCGCTCTTCGCGGGAGGGCCGCCTGCTCCTCGGAACACGCAGACGGCCGCCCCGAGGGGCGGCCGTCGTGTCGTCTTGTCAGGGACGCGCGAGCTGTGGGCCGCCCATCGGGCTGGCCCACCACCAGGAGAAGGTGTGCGGCGCGGTCATGGGACGAGCGTAGCGGATGCCCCGGAGGTGTGAAGTCGCTCACCGAAATGTCCATCACCCGTCTCACCCATCGGGCGGCGGGCACAATTCGTTTGTCGCACCCCGTAGCCTTGCTTCGTGACCGTGACAACTGAGACAAACGGGGCTGCCTTCACCTGGCAGTCCCTGCCCGCGGCGCAGCAGCCCGAATGGCCGGACCACGAGGCACTGCGCAAGACCCTTGCGGACCTCGCCTCGTATCCGCCGCTCGTCTTCGCCGGCGAGTGCGACCAGCTGCGCGCCCGGCTCGGTGCCGTCGCGCGTGGAGAGGCCTTCCTGCTGCAGGGCGGTGACTGCGCCGAGGCCTTCGACGGCGTGTCCGCCGAGCAGATCCGCAACAAGCTGAAGACGCTGCTGCAGATGGCGGCCGTACTGACGTACGCCGCCTCCGTGCCGGTCGTCAAGGTCGGGCGGATCGCCGGCCAGTACTCCAAGCCGCGCTCGAAGTCGACCGAGACCCGGGACGGCGTCACCCTGCCGGTCTACCGCGGCGACTCGGTGAACGGCTTCGAGTTCACCCCCGAGTCCCGGATCCCGGACCCGGAGCGCCTGAAGCGGATGTACAACGCCTCCGCCGCGACGCTCAACCTGGTGCGTGCCTTCACCACCGGCGGTTACGCGGACCTGCGCCAGGTGCACGCCTGGAACCAGGACTTCGTGCGCAACTCGCCGTCCGGCCAGCGCTACGAGCAGCTCGCCCGCGAGATCGACAACGCGCTTGCCTTCATGAACGCCTGCGGGGTCGCCCCGGAGGAGTTCAGGACGGTGGAGTTCTACTCCTCGCACGAGGCGCTGATCCTGGACTACGAGACGGCGCTGACCCGCACCGACTCGCGCACCGGCGACCTGTACGACGTGTCCGGCCACATGGTCTGGATCGGCGAGCGGACCCGCCAGCTCGACCACGCGCACATCGAGTTCGCGTCGAAGATCCGCAACCCGATCGGTGTGAAGCTCGGCCCGACCACCACGGTCGACGAGGCGCTCACCCTGATCGACCGGCTCGACCCGGACCGCGAGCCGGGCCGGCTGACCTTCATCACCCGGATGGGTGCGGGCAAGATCCGTGAGCACCTGCCCGCGCTGGTCGAGAAGGTCACCGCCTCCGGCGCCCAGCCGGTGTGGATCTGCGACCCGATGCACGGCAACACCTTCGAGGCGTCCAGCGGTCACAAGACCCGCCGCTTCGACGACGTCCTCGACGAGGTCAAGGGCTTCTTCGAGGTGCACCGCGCGCTCGGCACCCACCCGGGCGGCATCCACGTCGAGCTGACCGGTGACGACGTCACCGAGTGCGTGGGCGGCGGCGACGAGGTCCTCGTCGACGACCTGCACCAGCGCTACGAGACGGCCTGCGACCCCCGGCTGAACCGCAGCCAGTCGCTCGACCTGGCCTTCCTGGTCGCGGAGATGTACCGCAGCCAGTGAGTCCGGCGGCCGTGATGATCGCAATGTGACAAAGGCCCCTCCGCTTTCCGGGTCATCCGGAGCGGAGGGGCTTCGCTTTGCCCGGTACGCTGGGTAAGGTAAGGCTTAGCGAGGTAAGGCGAGCCTTGCCGATCAAGGAGCACCGAGCCCGGGAGAGCCGCCGATGTACGTGTGCATGTGCCATGCGGTCACCGAGGCCCAGGTCAAGAAGGAGATCGACGGCGGCGCCGTCACTCCGCGCCAGATAGCCAAGGGCTGCAAGGCCGGCACCGACTGCGGCTCCTGCGTCCGCCGGATCCAGGCGCTGCTCGGGGAGCACGGTGCCCGCCCGTGCCCGACGGCCAGGCTGGCCGCCAGGTTGGGGCTGGCCGAACCCGCGGCTGAGACCGCGCCCGAGCGCGGTCTCGAAGCCGCCTAGTCCGTACCGATCAGCTCTCCGGCTGCTCGATGAGCTGCGCCAGGTAGAGCGGCTCGCCGAGCTTCTCCAGCAGTTCGAGCTGGGTGTCCAGGTAGTCGATGTGGTGTTCCTCGTCGGCGAGGATCGACTCGAAGATGTTGGCCGAGGTGACGTCGTTCTTGGCCCGCATGACGACGATGCCGCGGCGCAGCCGGTCGATCGCCTCGACCTCGACCTGCCGGTCGGCCTCGAACATCTCCTTGACCGTCTGGCCGATCCGGACGTGGAACAGTCGCTGGTAGTTGGGCAGGCCGTCCAGGAAGAGGATCCGGTCGGTGAGCGTCTCCGCGTGCTTCATCTCGTCGAAGGACTCGTGCCGGGTGTAGGCGGCGAGCTTCGTCCAGCCGAAGTTCTCCTGCATCTTGGCGTGCAGGAAGTACTGGTTGATGGCGGTGAGCTCGGCGGTGAGCTGCTCGTTGAGGAACTCGATGACCTCGGGGTCGCCCTGCATGACGTGCCTTCCTGATTGCCGTCCGTCGCTTGTCCGCATCGTGGCACTGGACGCCGTCCGTTGCCAGTAAGTTCACACTTACCCGGATCTATGGCTATTGTCCGATTTGCCGATGTGTGAGTTCGGTGGAGGGGGCGTGCGCGAGGGGCGCGCAACGCGCATCGCCCGCCGTCTGCGACCATGGAGACATGGGTCAGCACCAGCCGGAACCACCGCAGCCGTCCGACCCGCGACTGCCTCCCGGCCAGCGCGTGCAGCGCGGCTGGCCGGTGCTGCACTACGGACCGGTACCCCGCTTCAAGCCGCAGAGCTGGGACTTCCAGGTGTTCGGGGCGACCGCCTCGGCCGAGAAGCACAGCTGGGACTTCGAGGCGTTCCACGCCCTTCCGCGGGTGACCGTCCGCGGCGACCTGCACTGCGTCACCAGGTTCTCCATGCTCGGCAACGAGTGGGGCGGCGTCGCCGCCAAGACCGTCGTCGACCTGGTGCCGCCGGCCCCCGGCGTCACCCACGTCATGGTCTGGGCCGAGTACGGCTACAGCGCCAACCTGCGGCTCGCCGACTTCACCGACCCGCAGACCGTCTTCGCCACCCACCGCAACGGCGAGCCGCTCACCGTCGAGCACGGCTTCCCCGTCCGCCTGGTGGTGCCGCACCTGTATGCCTGGAAGGGCCCCAAGTGGGTGCGCGCGGTCGAGTACATGCGGGCCGACCGCCGCGGCTTCTGGGAGGAGCGCGGCTACCACAACCTCGCCGACCCGTGGGCCGAGCAGCGCTACTCCTACCAGGAGAACCCCGGTGACGGCCCGCTCGGCTAGGCCCCGCCGGAACAGCAGGCCCCGCTAGAACAGCCCGAAGTTGATCACCACGGTGCTGCCCTGCGGGCGCGGGGTGCCCGCCTTCGGGGTCTGGCCGGACACCTTGCCGGTGCCGAAGAGGTTCAGGCCGGTGCTCTGCACGGTGAACCCGGCGTCCGTGAGCGCCTTCGTGGCGTCGTCCTTGCTCAGGCCGACCACGTCGGGCACCGGCTGCATGCCCTTGCTGACCACCAGCGAGACCGGCGTGTTCGGGCTGACCGAGGTGCCGGCGTCCGGCTCGACGCTGATCACCGACCCCTTGGGCACGGTGTCGTCGAACTCCTCGCTGGTCGTCCCCGGGGTCAGCCGGGCGTCGGTCAGGGCCTTGCGCGCCTCGTCCACCGGCAGCCCCTCCACGGACGGCACCGGCACCCGGTCCGGGCCCTTGGAGAGCACCACCTTCACCGGGTCGCTCTTGCGGGCACGCGCCCCCACCCCGGGATCGGTGGACAGCACCTGCCCGGCCTTGACGGTCTCGCTGAACTGCTGGCTGAACGCGCCGCGCAGCCCCGCCCTGTCCAGCGTCGTCACCGCCTGCGCCTCGGTCTGCCCGAGCACGCTCGGCACCGTCGCGTACAGCCCGTCGGAGAGCAGGTACGTCGCGCCGCCGACCAGCACCAGCAGCACCGCGACGACCGCGCCCCAGATCAGCGGGGCACGGGAGCGCGGCGGCCGCGGCGGGCGCCCCGGCCGGGTCGGCACCGTCTCGTCGTACGGCCGCGGCTGGGTCAGCAGCTCGGCGGGCACGTCCAGCACGCTGGTGCGCTCCACCGGGCGGTCCACCACCGCGGTGACCTCGCCGGTCGGGTACTGCGGGGTCGGCCGGGTCGAGGCCGGCGGCTCCGCGTCCAGCTGCGCCGGGGTGAGGGTGCGGCGGGCCCGCTGCAGCGCGGCCAGCAGCTCCACCGCGTCCCACGGGCGGGCCTCCGGGTCGCGGGCGGTCGCCGCGGCCACTATGGCGTCCAGCTGGCGGCCCACCCCCGGCGCGGACGCCGAGGGCGGCGGGACGTCCTCGTTCAGGTGCCGGTAGATCACCTGCATGGCGTTCTCGCCGGTGTGCGGCTTGGCGCCGGTGAGCATCTCGTACAGCAGGATGCCGGCCGCGTACACGTCGACCCGCTGGTCGGTCGGGCCCTCCTGGCGGATCTGCTCCGGGGCCAGGTACGACACCGTGCCGAGCACCGTGCCGGTCGAGGTGGTGCTGGTGACCGCCTCGCCCGCGCCCTCCGTGCCGGTCAGCAGCCGGACCAGGCCGAAGTCGGCGACCTTGACCATGCCGTTGTCGGTGATCAGCACGTTCTCCGGCTTGACGTCCCGGTGCACCAGGCCGGCCCGGTGCGCGGCGCCGAGCGCCGCCAGCACCGGCTCCAGGATGTCCAGCGCGGCCCGCGCCGACAGCGCCCCGCGGTCGCGCAGCAGGTCGCGCAGGGTCCGCCCGGGCACGTACTCCATGGCCAGGAACACCGCCCGGCCGTCCGCCCCCTGGTCGAAGACGTTCACCACGTTCGGGTGGGAGAGCCGGGCGACCGCCTTGGCCTCGCGGATGAACCGGCCGGTGAACTCGTTGCCGCCGTCCGCGGCCAGCGCCGGGTGCATCACCTTCAGCGCGACCACCCGGTCCAGCCGGGTGTCCGTCCCGCGGTACACGGTGGCCATGCCCCCGACGGCGATGCGCCGATCCACCCGGTACCGGCCGTCGAGCAGGGCACCGATCAGGGGGTCGTCGAGCGTCATGTCCACCCGAGGAGTGTAGGGCGCAGGGGTGACCGCGGGCCCCGGACGCACCGCCCGGGGCCCGGTTGTGCCGATGTTGAGACATGCCGTCCGCGAACGGCCGACCGGTGGGTCAGAACGCCGGGTGTTCGCGGGTGTCCAGGTCCGCGCGCCCGGCCATCTGCGAGGACGCCTCGGCGTGGAACCGGCGCGGGATCCGCCCCGCCCGGTACGCCAGCCGGCCGGCCTCGGTGGCCCGCCGCACCGCGTCCGCCATCAGCACCGGGTCCTGGGCCCGCGTCACCGCCGAGGCGAGCATCACCGCCGAGCAGCCCAGCTCCATCGCCAGCGCCACGTCGGACGCCGTGCCGGCGCCCGCGTCCAGCACCACCGGCACGCCCGCACTCTCCACGATCAGCTGGAAGTTGTGCGGGTTGCGGATGCCCAGGCCGGAGCCGATCGGCGAGCCCAGCGGCATGATGGCCGCGCAGCCGACGTCCTCCAGCTTCCGCGCCAGCACCGGGTCGTCATTGGTGTAGGGCAGCACCGTGAAACCGTCGTCGACCAGCGTCTCCGCGGCCTCCAGCAGCTCGATCGGGTCGGGCAGCAGGGTCCGCTCGTCCGCGATGACCTCCAGCTTCACCCAGTCGGTGCCGAGCGCCTCCCGGGCCAGACGGGCCGTCAGCACCGCCTCGCCGGCGGTGAAGCAGCCCGCCGTGTTGGGCAGCACCCGGATCCCGTTGCGGGTCAGCACGTCCAGCACCGAGCCCTGGGTCGCCGCGTTGACCCGGCGCATCGCCACCGTGGTCAGCTCGGTGCCGGACACCCGCAGCGCCTGCTCCAGCACGTCCAGGCTGGGGGCGCCGCCGGTGCCCATGATCAGACGTGAGGTGAACGTCGAGTCCGCGATCGTGAACAGGTCGTCGGCCATCGGTCAGCCTCCCTGGACGGCGGTGAGGATCTCCACCCGGTCGCCCGCTCCGAGCACCGTGGCCGGCCAGGAACCGCGCGGCACCACGGCCTCGTTGAGCGCCGCCGCCACCCCGGTGTTCGCGGCGGACACCTCCGCCACCACCTCGGCCAGCGTGGTGCCCGCGGGCAGCTCCCGCGGCTCGCCGTTGATGGTCAGAGGGACGGGCGCCGGTTCGGTGTTCAGCATGCGAGGGCCTTCGAGTGGAAACGGTCGGGGGAGAAGCGTTCGGGAGAGAACGGAGCGGCGAGCTCCGGGACACGCCCCGTCGCCAGGTACTCGCCGACCAGGTCGGCGGTCACCGGCGTCAGCAGCACCCCGTTGCGGTAGTGGCCGGTCGCGGCGACCAGCCCGGGCAGTGCGGTCGGGCCGAGCAGCGGCGCGTTGTCGGGCGAGCCCGGACGCAGCCCGGCACCGGTCTCCACCAGCGGAAGCTCCGTCAGCCCCGGCACCAACTCGTGTGCGTCGCGCAGCAGTTCGTAGACCCCGCCGGCGGTCACCGTGGTGTCGAAGCCCTGCTCCTCGCTGGTCGCGCCGATCACCAGCTCGCCGTCCGCCCGCGGCACCAGGTAGATGTGCTGCCCGCGCACCACCGCCCGCACGTTGCGCGACAGGAACGGCCGGTACGCCGGCGGCACCTGCAGCCGCAGCACCTGGCCCTTCACCGGCCTGACCGGCGGCAGCACACCCTCCGGCAGGCCAGGCAGCAGGTGGCTGCGGCAGCCCGCCGCCAGCACCACCCGGTCGCCCGCGAGCTCCTCGCCGCCGTCGGTGCGCACCCCGGCAGCCCGGCCGTCCTCGACCAGCAGCTCGGCCGCGCTCGCCCGGTGCAGCACCACCCCGGCCCGCTCGCAGGCCGCGACCAGCGCCCGCGCGAGGCGCCGGCCGTCCACCTGGTGGTCCCCGGTGACCAGCAGACCGCCCCGGACGCCAGGCGCCAGCATCGGCTCCAGCCGGCGGCACTCCCGCCCGGTCAGCCACTGCGAGTCCAGACCCAGCCGGCCCTGGAAGGCGTGCAGCTCGCGCAGCTCCTCGCGGTCGTCCGCGTCCAGCGCCACCGCCAGCGTCCCCGTCCGCCGGTACCCGGTGTCCAGCCCGGTCGCCTCCGTCAGCTCCGCCGCGAACGCCTCGTACCGCTCGTTCGACGCCATGCCCAGGCGCAGCAGCGGCTCCTCGCCGTACTGCAGCTCCGTCACCGGCGCCAGCATGCCCGCAGCCACCTGCGCCGCACCGCCGCCGGGCACAGGATCGACCAGGGCCACGGCCAGCCCGCGCTGCGCCGCCCGCCAGGCGACGCCGAGCCCGATGATGCCGCCGCCGACCACCAGCACGTCTGAATGGGACCGTGCCACGTCGCTGATTCTCCCTTCGCCGGCATGACCCGGATCAGGTTCGGACGGTCGCGGGCCGCTCCAGCCCGCCTCTCAGCCCGGTGCACCGGGCTCCCGTGTGGTGTGCACCCACCATAACGCCGGGTGTCGCCCACCCCGAAAGGGCGTACACGGGCTGGACACCCCGGCCGATAGGGTGGCCGCCGTGGCAGAGCTGAACCGCACCGAAAGCGTCCTCGTCGCCGGCACCGGCATGGCCGGCGCCCAGTGCGCCCTCGCACTGCGGCAGGGCGGCTTCCGGGGGCGGCTCGCGCTCGTCGGCGACGAGCCGCACCGCCCCTACGACCGGCCGCCGCTCTCCAAGGACGTCCTGCTCGGCAAGACCGACAGCACCGCCTTCGACATCGACTGGGAACAGCTCGGCGTCGACCTGCTGCTCGGCCGTCGCGCCACCGGCCTCGAACCCGGCGTCCTGCACACCGACGCCGGCCCGCTCACCCATGACGCCCTGGTGATCGCCACCGGCGCCGAGGCGGTCACCCTGCCCGGCGCCGCCGACGCCCGACTGCTGCGCACCCTCGACGACGCCCTCGCGCTGCGCGCCGACCTCACCCCCGGCACCCGGCTGGCCCTGGTCGGCGCCGGCTGGATCGGCGCGGAGACCGCCACCGTCGCCCGGCAGCTCGGCTGCCACGTCACCGTCGTCGAGTCCGGGCCAGCCCCGCTGCCCGGCGCACTGCCCGCCGAGCTCGGCGCGCTGATGGCCCGCTGGTACGCCGACGCCGGGGTCGACCTGCGTTGCGGCACCGGCGTCGCCGCCGTCGAACCCGACGGCCTGCTGCTCACCGACGGCGAACGGATCGCCGCCGACCACGTCGTCGTCGGCATCGGCGCCCGCCCGGCCACCGGCTGGCTGGCCGGCTCCGGCGTCGCCCTCGACACGGCCGGCGCCGTCCTCGTCGACGAGCGGCTGCGCACCGCCGCCCCCGGTGTGTGGGCGGCCGGCGACTGCGTCTCCTATCCCTCGCGACGCGCCGGCACCCGGCTCGCCGTCCAGCACTGGGACCACGCCCTGCAGTCCGGCGCGGCCGCGGCCGCCTCGCTGCTCGGCTCGGACACCCCCTACGACCCCGTGCCGTACTTCTGGTCCGAGCAGTTCGGACGGATGGTCCAGTACGCCGGCCGGCACGCCGACGCCGACGAACTGCTCTGGCGCGGCAGCCCGGACGAGGCGTCCTGGTCGGTGCTGTGGCTGCGCGGCGGCGCCCCGGTCGCGCTGCTCGCCGTCGACCGGCCGCGGGACCTCAGCCAGGCCAAGCGGCTCATCGAACGCGGCACCGTGCTCGACCCCGCCCTGGCCGCCGACCCGGCCGTCCAGCTGAAGGCCGCGGCCGCCTGACCGCGGAGGGCGACACCGGGCGGTCGTCCGGTCACGATCCGTCATCGGTCCCGGGTCGGCGGGGTGGGCTGCGTGCGCTCGGGGCCCGGCAGGTGGCAGTCTGGTGCCGTGAGTGAGATCGATCCCAAGATTGACGCCCTGGTCCCGGCCTGGATGTACCTGCCCGACATCTCCGAACTGTGGGGGGTGCAGGTCACCGAGGTCCGCAACATGGTGAAGGCCAACACCCTGCTGGCCGTCCGCCGCGGGGAGAACAAGTCGCTGCAGGTGCCGGCCGCCTTCATCACGCCCGACGGCACGGTCAAGCACCTGATCGGCCTGCTGACCGTCCTGCGGGACTCCGGCTTCAGCGACGAGGAAATCCTCGAGTGGCTCTTCACCGAGGACCCGTCGCTGCCCGGCAGCCCCATCCAGGCCCTGCACGAGAACCGCGCCACCGAGGTCAAGCGCCGCGCCCAGGCGATGGCGCTCTGATGGCCGACCCGCGGGAGCAACTGGCCGACGCACGGCTCTACCTCTGCACCGACGCCCGCCGCGAGCAGGGCGACCTCGCCGAGTTCCTCGACGCGGTGCTGGCGAACGGCGTCGACATCGTCCAGCTGCGGGACAAGGGCCTGGAGGCCCGCCAGGAGCTGGAGTACCTGGAGGTCTTCGCGGACGCGGCCCGCCGGCACGGCAAGCTCTTCGCCGTCAACGACCGGGCGGACGTCGCGCACGCCGCCCGGCCGCAGGTGCTGCACCTGGGGCAGGACGACCTGCCGGTGCCGGCGGCCCGGGCGATCCTCGGCGAGGACGTCCTGATCGGGCGCTCCTGCCACGCGGAGGCCGAGGTCGACGCGGCGATCGCCGAGGCCGGCGCCGACTACTTCTGCACCGGCCCCGTCTGGCCCACCCCCACCAAGCCCGGCCGGCCGGCCCCCGGCCTCGGCCTGGTGTCGTACGCGGCCAAGGCGGTGACGGACCGTCCGTGGTTCGCGATCGGCGGCATCGACGAGACCAACCTCGACGAGGTCCTCGCGGCCGGGGCGCGGCGCGTCGTCGTCGTCCGCGCCATCACCGCCGCCGAGGATCCGGGCGCCGCGGCGGCCTCCCTGGCCCGCCGCATCCGCAACGCCTGAGGGCCGGACAGGCCCACTCAGGGGCGGGTGCGACCGGACGTCAGTGCTTGCGGGTGGTGGCGGCCTCGGCGAGGGCCAGCAGGGTGGGGCGGGCGGGGCCGTCGGTGAGGGGGGCGGCGTCGAGGGCGGCGAGGGACTGCTTGAGGAGCTCCTCGATGCGCTGCTCGACGCGGTCGGCGGCTCCGCTCCGCTGCACGAGGTCCCGCAGGACGGGGATCTCCTCCGCCGTGAGGTCGGCTGCGCCGAGCCGCTCGTCGAGGTGGCGGGCGTCCGCGGGGGCCAGCCCCCGCATCGCGTGGGCGACGAGCAGGGTCCGCTTGCCCTCGCGGAGGTCGTCGCCGGCGGGCTTGCCGGTGACGGCGGGGTCGCCGAAGACGCCGAGCAGGTCGTCGCGGAGCTGGAAGGCCTCGCCGAGCGGCAGCCCGAACGCCCCGTAGGCCTCGACGAGTTCGGGCCCGGCGCCGGCGAGCAGGGCGCCGACCTGGAGCGGCCGTTCGATGGTGTACTTCGCGGACTTGTAGTGCAGGACGGTCTGCGCCCGGTCGATCGCCCCGGCGTCGGCGGAGTCCCCGGCGACGGGTTCGAGGACGTCCAGGTACTGGCCGACCATGACCTCGGTCCGCATCAGGTCGAAGACCGGCTTCGCGGCCCGTACCGCGGCGTCCGGCAGCCCGGAGGCCTGGAAGAGCTCGTCGCACCAGATCAGCAGCAGGTCGCCGAGCAGGACGGCGGCGCTGGCGCCGTACTGTTCGCGGTCGCCGCGCCAGCCGCTGTCCCGGTGGAGGGCCTCGAAGCGGCGGTGGACGGAGGGCAGGCCGCGTCGGGTGTCGCTGCGGTCCATGAGGTCGTCGTGGACGAGGGCGCTGGCCTGGAGGAGTTCGAGGGCGGCGGCGGCGTTGGCGATGCCGGGGTCGTCGGCGGACCCGCCGGCACCGCGCCAGCCCCAGTAGCAGAAGGCGGGCCGAAGCCGCTTGCCGCCGTCGAGGAGGAAGTCGCGCAGTGCGTCGGAGACCGGTCCGAGCTGGGGGGAGATGCCGGCGAGCAGGGTGCTCCGGCCGTCCGTGAACGCGGCGAGCGCGGCGTTCACGCGGTCGCGCACGGCCTCCCGGTCGATCGGGTTGGTCGGCAGGCTGGTGGGGGAGGGCACGGTGGGACTCCGGATCACTGGGCTGACAATCAGACTATCCGGCGCCTGACCTGCCCCCGAATCGGTGCGCCGCCGTCCCGCCCCGCCGCGTCCGGCCGACGGAGCGTCGTGACCCCGTTCACCCGCTGTCCCGCGTGCATGTCTCATTCAGTGGACCAGGTTTGGTCACGCTCCGCGGCGGACCGATAGCCTGCCAGCATGGCACTCGGCATCCCCTCCACCCGGACCGACCGCGCGCAGACCGTCCGGGATCTGCTGGCGGCCGGTGATCGGTCGTTCTCGTTCGAGTTCATGCCGCCGCGCAACGAGGCCGCCGAGCGCCGCCTGTGGGACGCGATCCGCCGGGTCGAGGCGCTCGACCCGAACTTCGTCTGCATGACCTACGGCGCCGGCGGATCCTCGCGCGGCCGGACGGTCAACCTGGTCGGCCGGATCGCCACCGAGACCACGCTGACCCCGGTCGCGCACCTGACCGCGGTCGACCACTCCGTGGCCGAGCTGCGCAACATCATCGGCCAGTACGCCGACGAGGGCGTGCGCAACGTGCTCGCGGTGCGCGGCGACCCGCCCGGCGACCCGATGGGCGAGTGGGTCCGGCACCCGGAGGGCGTCACCTACGCCTACGAGCTGGTCGAGCTGATCAAGGGGATCGGCGACTTCTGCGTGGGCGTGGCCGCCTTCCCGCAGATGCACCCGCGCTCGGAGAACTGGGACGAGGACATCCGGCACTTCGTGGCCAAGTGCCGGGCCGGCGCCGACTACGCGATCACCCAGATGTTCTTCGAGGTCGAGGACTACCTGCGGCTGCGCGACCGGGTCGAGGCGGCGGGCTGCACGACGCCGATCATCCCGGAGATCATGCCGGTGACCAACATCCGGCAGCTGGAGCGCTTCCCGCAGCTGTCCGGCTCGGACTTCCCGGACGGGTTGAAGGACCGGTTCCTGGCCGTCGCCGACGACCCGGACGCGGTGCGGGCGGTGGGCATCGACCACGCCACCGCGATGTCCGAGCGGCTGCTCGCCGAGGGCGCTCCGGGCCTGCACTTCATCACGCTCAACCACTCCACCTCGACCCTGGAGATCTACCAGAACCTCGGCCTGCACCGGCGCTGAGACCGGTCCTGTCACGGATGCGGTGGTGTTCCCCCGCAGCCTGTACAGTCGCCCGCACATGCGGGTGTGAGCGGAGGTAGCGGGATGGGCATCGGATACCTGCTGCTGTACGCCGCCCTCTCGGTCGTCGCGCTCTGGCTGATCGCCGAACTGCTGCTGCAGAACCGCGCCCCGGTGGTGTGGCGCGGTGTCGCCCTGGCCGGCTTCCTCGCCGTCGTCGGCGGGATGCGGCTGCAGTCGGTGCTGGTCATCGGCGCCGGTGCGGCCGCCTTCGCGGTCGGCCAGTTCTTCGTGACCACCTCGGTCAAGCGCGGCTTCGTCGCCGGCTGGTCACTGCGCGGCCCGGACGGAGGCCTGCCCGGTCCGCTGGCCCGCGTCCCGCTGCTGAGCGCCGCCACCGGCGGCGCGGCCGGTGCCACGGAGACCGCGGTGCCCGAGCCGCCCACCGTCGGCGAGGTCGGCCCGGTCGAGGTCGAGCGGCCCGGCGCCGCCTACGCCGAGGTCGAGGAGATCACGGACGGCGTCTACGCCGAGCCGCAGACCTGGTACCAGCAGCCCGAGCAGCAGCAGCCCGAGCAGCAGTCCTGGGCCGGCCAGCAGCAGGTCCAGCAGGACGCCTGGACCCAGCAGCAGGCCGGCTACGGCTACGGCTGGGAGCAGTCCTGGGCCGGCCAGCAGCAGACCCAGCAGGACGCCTACGCCCAGCAGGCCCAGTACGCGCAGCAGCTGCAGTACGCCCAGTACCAGCAGCAGGACCCGTACGCCGCGCAGCAGCAGGCCCAGCAGGAGGCCTGGTACTACCAGCAGGGCTGGGAGTACCAGCAGCAGCCGGTGGTGCCGCAGCAGCAGGGCGGCCAGCACCAGCAGCAGGGCTGGGAGTACCAGCAGCAGGGCTGAGCCCGCCGGGTGTCAGGCCGGGCCGATCAGCCCGGCGGTGATCGAGGCGGACATCCCGACCCGGGCCAGCCCGCCGCCCGGGTGGGCGCCGCCGCCGATCCGGTACAGGCCCGGGACGCCGGTCTCGTTCGCCGGGTTGAGCGTGCAGCCGGCCAGCGAGGGGACGGGCACCCACGGCACCCCTCGCACCTCCCGCCACCGCACCCGCTCGCGCAGGTCCAGCCCGGACTTCGCGAGGTGGTCGAGCAGGTGCCCCGCGTACGCGTCCAGGTCGTCGCCCTCGCGCACCCCGCAGGTGACGGTGAGGGTGACGGCCTCGTGGCCGGCGTCCGGTACCAGCGTCGGATCGTCCGGCCGCAGCACCTGCACGGTCGGGCCCTCAGGCACGCTCTCCCCGTGCAGCAGGGCGTCGTGCTCCCGCGCGGGATCGGCGGCGTGCACCACCGTGCGGTGCACCGTGCCCTCCGGGCGGGCGCCGCGCAGCGCCAGCAGGACGGTCACCCGGCCGAGCCCGCTGCCCGGCTTCTCCCACCCGAGGCCGGGGTCGGCGGAGGACGAGAGCACCAGGTCGGCCTCGATCCGCTCACCCTCCTCGGTGCGCACCCCGCAGGCCCGGCCGCCGGCGGTCAGCACCTCGGCGACCCGGGTGCCGAGGCGGAACTCCACCCGGCGCTGCTCGCAGCGGCGGAACACCGCGTCGGCCAGCGCCCGGATGCCGCCGCGGACGTACCAGACGCCGAAGGACTGCTCCATGTACGCCAGCACCGTCGCGCCCGCCGGGGCGTCCGGCCCGAGGCCGAAGCGGGTGGCGTACTCGGTGAGCAGCGCCGTCATGCCCGGGTGGCCGCCGAGCTCGCGCCGGGCCACCTGCTCCAGCCCGTAGTCGCCGCGCGGCAGCCATCTGGCCGGGCCGCGCCGCGGCGGCCTCGGGTACGGGTCCGCGAGCGGGCCGGCCGGCAGCGGCTCCTCCATCAGCGGGCGGCGGGTGGCCTCCCAGACCTCCCGGCCGCGGTTCATCACCTCGCCCCAGCGCTCGCCGGAGCCCGCCCCGAAGGCCGCGTCCAGCGCCTTGGCGACGCCGCCGCGCGAGGCGTTCGGCAGCACCAGGTCGGTGCCGTCCGCGAAGAGGTGCCGACTCTCCGGGTCCACCGGCACGAGGTCGACCAGCTGCTCCAGCGGCTCCTTGCCGGTCTTCAGCGCCAGGTCCCGGTAGACCGCCGGCAGGTTCAGCAGGCCCGGACCGGTGTCGAAGGCGAAACCGTCCCGCTCGTGGCGGCCGACCATGCCGCCGTACGTCGCCGCGGCCTCGCAGACCGTCACCCGGTGCCCGAGGGTGCCCAGCCGGGACGCGGCGGCGAGGCCGGCCATACCTGCGCCGATGATGACGATCCGTGCCATGAGCGCTGATCCTACGGGCCCCGCGGGTCAGTACTGCGGCTGGGCGGCGGCCGAGGCCCGGGCCGCCCGACGCTCGCGGCGCCGCTGCAGGAAGCGGCGGATCCGGGAGACCGCGAACCAGACCAGCAGCACCCCGACCACCAGCAGCACCGCCGCCGCCGAGGCCGCCACCCACGGGTGGAAGATCGCCAGCGTGACCAGGCCGGCCACCGAGAGGTCCTCCAGCAGGCTGACCACGATGTTCGAGGCCGGCTCGGGCGACGTGTTGACCGCCATCCGCAGCGAGGCCTTGATGCCGTGGCTGACCAGCGCCGTCGTACCGCCGAGCGCACCCGCGGCGACCTCGCTCAGCGACCCAGGGTCGGTGCTCGCCAGCAGCGCGCCGACCACCGCGCCCGCGGCCGGGCGGATCACCGTGTGCACCACGTCCCACACCGTGTCCACGTACGGGATCTTGTCGGCGACCGCCTCGCACAGGAACAGCACCGCCGCCGCGACCAGCACGTCCGTGCGCTCCAGCGCGGCCGGCACCGACTCGGCGCCGCCGAACCGGCCGAACAGCCCGAGCAGCAGCACCACGGCATAGGCGTTCACACCGCTCGCCCAGCCGCTGGTGAAGATCAACGGGATGATGCTCAACTCTGCTCCCCTCCGGCAGGGCCGCCCGACACCCGGACGCGTCGGGACCGTACCGTACCGGTGCTGCAATGACGCGCCGCGACGCCCGGCGGTTCCCCGCGGCGCCCGCCCGCCGCGATCTGAGTACGGATACTCAGATCCGCGAATGAGTACGCCGACGGATACCCCCTGACCTGCGGGGACGGCAGAGTGGTGGACACCGGGCGGAGCAACCGCGAAGCACCGTCCGGCAGCGACCGGGGCCGTCCGCCGCCAGTGGGGGACAGTCGGGCCGGCCCGGTCGCGCGCACGGGCCGATCGGGGCCGCGCACCGCCGACACGGGGCGGCGGAGCGCTGCCCGGGGGGACGGTCCGACCGGGGGGAGAACCGGGGGCCGGGGGAACGGCCTCCGGCAGACGTGCGGGGCGGCGGCGCCCGGCCGGACGGCGACGGGGGTGCCGGTCCGGTCGGACACCGCCGCCCTCGCCGTTGCTCCCGCCCCTGCCTTCCCCGCCCTCCCTGCCTGCTCCGCCGCCCCACCTCCCGACTGTTCGCACCCGGGATTGTCAGTGGCGGTTGCCACGCTGGAAAGGCGCGGGCCGCCTGGCCCGGGCACCCGCATCGGACCGGGGGAGACCATGACCATCAGCCGCCCCGAGCGCGTCACCCGCCACCCTGTCGCCGACACCCTGCCCGCCGGACGTTCCCGCGCCACCGACGTCCACCCCGTGCTGCGGCGCGCGGACGCCCCGCCCGCCGCCCTCGACCTGCTCCGCCAGGCGCACCGCACCCTCGGTGCCGCCCGCGCTCTGCCCGATCCGCTGGAGCGCTACGCCACCGCCCACCTCGCCGCGCTGCGCACCACCGCCGCCGTGCTGGCCGTCCGAGGCCGGCCCGACCGCAACCCGCGGCGCCGCAAGCCGATCCGCAGCGCCTGGGAGCTGCTGCCCGAGGTCGCCCCGGAACTCGCCGAGTGGGCCGTCTACTTCGCCGCGGGCGCCCGCCGCAGGGCGGCCGCCGAGGCCGGCATCCGCAGCGCCGCCACCGCCCGCGACGCGGACGACCTGATCCGCAACACCGGGCTGTACCTGCGCATCGTGGAGCGCCTGCTGGGCCTGCGCCCGACCGTCCCCCAGCAGCCCTTACCGCTGGGCGGCGACTGACCGCGACACCGTCCCGGCCGGGTGCCATCGCACGGCGCCCGGCCGGGAGTGGTGCAGGGCCTAAGGTGGTGGCGTTCGGTGATCCATCCCAGGACCGAGGAGCCCCGCCGTGTACCCGACGCGTCCCCGCAGTGCCCTGCGTACAGCCGTGGTCTGGGAGGTGGTGCGCGCGGCGCTGGAGCAGCGCAGCGCGGAGCTCGATCGGCCGGTGCTGGACGTCCTCGACACGGGCGGCGGCACCGGCAACTTCGCCGTGCCGGTGGCCCGGCTCGGCCACCGCGTCACCGTCGTCGACCCCAGCCCGGACGCGCTGTTCGCGCTGGAGCGGCGGGCCGCCGAGGCCGGGGTCACCGACCTCGTCCGCGCGGTGCAGGGCGACACCCAGACGCTGCCCGACGTGGTCGAGAGCGCCTCGGTGGACGCGGCGCTCTGCCACGGCGTGCTGGAGGTCGTGGACGACCCGGCGGAGGCGCTCGGCAACCTGACCGGCACCCTGCGCAAGGGCGGCCTGGTGAGCCTGCTCGCCGCCAACCGGAACGGCGCCGTGCTCGCCCGCGCGCTGGCCGGCCACTTCGTCGAGGCCCGCACCGTGCTGGACGCCGAGGACGGCCGCTGGGGCACCGGCGACCCGATGCCGCGCCGCTTCACCGGGGAGGAGCTGGCCGGCCTCGCCGCCGCGGCCGGCCTCCAGGTGCGCTCCGTGCACGGCGTGCGCGTCTTCGCGGACCTCGTCCCGGGCGTCCTCGTCGACACCGAGCCGGGCGCCATGGAGGCGCTGCTCAAGCTGGAGCAGGCAGCCGCCGAGCAGCCCGCGTTCCACGCCGTCGCCACCCAGCTCCACCTGCTCGCCGCCCGCGTCTGAGTCCGACCGCGGCGGCCCGCGGCCCTGGTCTGCGGAGATTCCGATGATCCGGGCACTTGTGCGCGGGCAGGGGCGTTGGCACCGGTGCAGGGCGGCTCCGAAGTGGTCGATGGCACGTGTCCACGACCACCCCGAACAGGCCCTGTGGACCGTATGATCTGGGTAAAGCCGGAAAGCATGACACCCGAACGCCTGGGGCATATGGACCACACAGGATCAGGCCCAGGGGTGGCGGACCGGTCGCCCCGCGACCGACGAGTAGGAGGACTCCGTGCCGCTCTCGGAGCACGAGCAGCGACTGCTCGAGCAGATGGAGCGAGCGCTGTACGCCGAAGATCCCAAATTCGCGTCAGCGCTTGAGGGAACCGGCCTGCGCACCTACACCCGTCGGAGGGTCTACCTGGCCGCCGCAGGGTTCGTGGCGGGCGTCGGTCTGCTGATGGGAGGCATGGTCGCCCAGCTGATCTGGGTGAGCGTGACCGGTTTCCTGGTGATGCTTGGCTGTGCGGTCCTCGCCGTGACCGGTTGGCGGCGCGGTGCCCTCGGGCACGGATCGGGCCCCAAGGCATCCCCCGCTCCCCGCCGCAAGGCGAACGTGATGGACCGGATGGAACAGCGCTGGCAACGCCGTCGCGACGAACACGACGGCCTCTAGGACCTCTGGATCCGAGCGACCACCGCCGGGGGCGGGCAGTTCACCGAACTGCCCGCCCCCGGCGCGTCGTCACCGGCGGCCGCACGGGCCGCCCCGGCTCAGGACCGGCCGTCGTCCCCGGAGCGCCGCAGCACCCGCCGGACGACGCCGCGCACCGCGCCCGCCAGCACGTCCCAGCGGGCCCTCACCGCCTGCCGCACCGCGTCGACCCGGTCGGTGGCCCGCCACCACAGGCGCGCCGCCGACGGCGGCAGCAGCACCGCGCGCAGCCGCCCGTACCGGCCGGCCGAGGCCCGCAGGGCGTCCCGGGTGGCCAGCACGTCCGCGCCGAGCGGCGACACCGGCCCGGTCTCCCGGGCGTACAGCACCTGCTCGGTGGCGAGTGCCACCCGGCCCGCCGCGGCCTGCGCCCGGACGTCCAGCGATCCGAGTTCGGCGATCCGCGCCACCGTCCGCCGC
This sequence comes from Streptomyces sp. TLI_235, assembly GCA_002300355.1. Lineage (NCBI taxonomy): Bacteria > Bacillati > Actinomycetota > Actinomycetes > Kitasatosporales > Streptomycetaceae > Streptomyces > Streptomyces sp. TLI_235. The sequence continues at coordinate 1,733,610 of NSGV01000002.1, read as the reverse complement.
GGCGTACTTGCGTCGTCCGGCGGGATGCCGAGGTCCCAGGCCGAGTCGATCAGCTCCTGCCAGGCCGCCAGCACCTGCTCGTCGGTGAGCACCGACCGGTCGGCGCCCGGCAGGTGCCGACCCGCCCCGAGCCGCCGCCGCCGCAGCCTCGCCCGCCACAGCGCCGGCACCGCCAGCAGCAGCAGCGCCAGGCCCACCAGCGAGTACGTCGCCAGCGCCCGCCAGGAGAGCCACCACGGCTCGCCCTGCGCCGCCTGCACCGCGGCGGTCTGCTGGTCCGCGCACTCCTGAGCACGGTGGCCGCCGCCGCAGCTGCTGGTGGCGCCCGCCGAGGCCGAGGCGGCGCCGCTCGGGACGTCGCTGGGCTCCGCCGAGGTCGCGCCGGGGGACGGCTCCGTCTCCTCGCGGGTGTAGCTCGGCGCGAGCGCGCCCTGCCCGGCCGACGGCGTCGGCTCGAACCGGACCCAGCCGGTGCCCGCGAAGTACAGCTCCGGCCAGGCGTGGTAGTTCGTCGACCGCACCACGTAGGTGGCGCCGTCGTTCGAGGAGCCCGGGGTGAAGCCGATCGCCACCCGGGCCGGGATGCCCAGGGTGCGGGCCATCGCGGCCATCGTCGACGCGAAGTGCACGCAGAAGCCCCGCTTGTCCTGCAGGAACTTCAGGATCGCGGCGGTGCCGGTGCCGGCCTCGATGTCGGTGTCGTAGTGGAACTGCGGCGAGGTGAACCACTCCTGCAGCGCCACCGCCCGGTCGAAGGCGTTGCTCTTGCCCGCCGTCACGGACTGCGCCGTCTTCGCCACCTCGGGCGGCAGCGTGTTCGGCAGCTGCAGGTACCGGCCCGACAGGTCGCCCGGCGGAGGCCCGGCCGAGCGCAGCTGCTCGGCGGTCGGCCGCACGTCCAGGCTGGTGACCTCGTACTTCAGGCCGTCGGTCTTCTGGCCGTCCGTGCCGATCACGGTGCGGGTCTCCGGATCGTACTTCCAGGAGCCCGGCACCGACACCTTGCTCGCCGGGTACGGCAGCGGCAGCCACTCGGTGCGCAGGTTCGGCGAGATCGACACCTCGGTGGTCGCCTGGGTGACCGCGATCGCCGAGGACAGGCCCTCGGGCTTCGGCAGCGGGTCGGGCCGCTGCTGCAGCTTCTGCTGCGAGAACCGCCAGTCGACCCCGTTGAACTCGTCCAGCGCGCCGATCCGCAGGTACATCTCGCCGACCGACTGCGCGCTGGTGCGGTACTGCAGCAGCGGCACCGGGTCCGTCCGGTGCAGGCTCTCGGTCAGCGCCACCACCGGGTTCAGCGAGGTCACCCGCCAGCCCGGGCCGGTGCCGCTGCCGGAACCGCTGCCGCCCAGCACGCCGACCAGGCCCAGGCCCGCCTGCGGCAGGAAGGCGGGGACGGCCAGCGCGAGCACCAGCGCGAGCACACCGATCCGGTGCCCGCTGTGCACCGGCGGCGTGTTGGTGGCCTTGCCGGTGCCGGAGAACACCCGGCCCCAGCGCGACAGCCGGTCCTGGCCCTCGGCGCGGAGCAGCAGCAGGTAGCCGCCGGCCGCCGGCAGGAACCAGATCCACGCGCCCGACCCCGCCCCGGAGAGGCCGCAGCCCACCGAGTACAGCGCCAGCAGCGGCAGACCGGCCGCGGCCGCCCGGCGGTGGGTCACCGCCAGCGCGTCCACCAGCACCGCGATCAGGCCGACCGAGCCGGTCAGCACCAGCCGCAGGCCCGCGGTGTCCGGCGCCGGCACCGAGTACTGGCCGAGGTCCGTGCCGGCCTGCGTCAGCAGCGAGCTCAGCGCGTCCAGCGCCCGGGCGCCCGGCACCAGCCCCCAGGTCATCGAGCTGCGCACCGACAGCAGCATCAGGGCGTACAGCACGACCAGCAGCTGGAGCGGCGTCACCGCCCAGCCGGCCACCGCCAGCCGGCGCAGCCCGGTGCCCGCCCCGGCCGCGACCGCGACCAGCAGGAAGGCCTGCACCAGCCAGCCGTGCGTGGTGATCAGCGGCAGCAGGCACAGTGTGGTGAGCGCGGTCGCCGTCGCCGCGCTGATCGTCAACCTGGCCCGGGTGGTCACGCGCCGACCTCGTCTCGGTAGGGGTTCGACTGCTCGGTGCGGTCGGCCGAACGCCACAGCTCGGCCGCCGAGGCCCCGGCCTTCACCGGCAGAACCGTCCAGCCGGCCCGCCGCAGCAGCTTCTGCTGCTCCTGGAAGGTGTCGTCGGCGGTGTCCGGCAGCAGGTGCCGCAGGCCCGCCCAGGTCGCCGTGTCGAGCAGGAACAGCACCGCGCCGGCGGCCCGGCGGCGCAGCGCGCACATCCGCTCCACCTGCTCGTCGTCGAGCGAGCCGACGATCGCGACCAGCAGGCCCTCGCCGGCGCGCAGCGCCTCCTCGGCCCGGGCCAGCCCGCCGCCGTCGGAGTGGTCGACGACCGCGAGCTCGTCCAGCAGCAGCCCGCCGGCCTCGACGGGGGTCGTGCTGCCGAGCTGGCTGCCGGGGGCCGGGACGGTGTCGCCGGTGTCGGTGACCAGCCGCGTCCGGTAGCCGCGCTCGATCAGGTGGACGCCGACGGACGCGGCGCAGCTCACCGCCCACTCGAAGGAGGAGCCGGGGCCGCTGCCGCGGTGCGCGATCGCCCGGGTGTCCAGCAGCACCGCGGCGTGCGCCTTCAGCGGCTGCTCCTCGCGGCGGACCATCAGCTCGCCGTAGCGCGCCGTGGACTTCCAGTGCACCCGGCGCAGGTCGTCGCCGTGCCGGTACTCGCGCGGGATCACGTCGTCGTCGCCGGCCAGCGCCAGCGCCCGGGCGTTGGTGTCGCCGTGCCCGGCCCGCTCGCCCGGCAGCCGCACCGGTGGCAGCGGCATCACCTGCGGCACCACGGTGAGCACGTCGGAGGCGTTGAACGAGCGGGTCAGCTCGCACATCCCGAACGGGTCGGACAGCCGCAGCTGCAGCGGGCCCAGCGGGTAGCGGCCGCGCAGGTCCGAGCGGACCCGGTAGGACACCTCGCGGAAGCCGTGCGGCTCGACCCGGTCCAGCACGAACCGCGGCCGCGGCCCGAGCACGTAGGGCACCCGGTCCTCCAGCAGCAGCACGCCGGTCGGCATCCGCGACACGTTGTCCAGCCGCAGGTGCACCCGGGCCTCCTGGCCCGCCGGCGCCCGGTGCGGGGACAGCCGCCGGCCGCCCGCCACCCGGTAGCGGGTGCGCAGCAGCCAGACCGCGGACGCCAGCGGCAGCGCCGCCAGCAGCACGCCGACCCGCAGCAGCGCGTCCTGCCCGAAGACGTACGCGCACAGCGAGGCGGTGATGCCGGCGGCCAGGAACGACCGCCCCCGGGTGGTCAGCCCGTGCAGCCCCGCCCGCAGGCCGTGCGAGGAGCCGCCGGCCGGCGGGGGAGGGTTCTCGCCCGTGGCCACGTCAGCCGCGACCCTGCGGACGGGGGATCGGCAGCCGGGCGACCAGATCCAGCACGACCTGCTCGGCGGAGCGGCGGCTCAGCCGGCTCTCGGCGGTCGGCAGCAGACGGTGCGCCAGCACCGGCACGGCCAGCCCCTGGACGTCGTCCGGCACCACGTACTCGCGGCCCTCCAGGGCGGCGGCCGCGCGGGCCGCCCGCACCAGGTGCAGGGTGGCGCGCGGCGAGGCACCGAGCCGCAGCTCCGGGTGGTTGCGGGTGGCGGAGACCAGCTCCACCGCGTACCGGCGCACCGCGTCGGCGACGTGCACCGAGCGGACCACGTCGATCAGCTTGAGGATGTCGGCGGCGTGCGCGACCGGCTGCAGGTCGTCCAGCGGGTTCGCGCCGGCGTGCACGTCGAGCATCGCGAACTCGGCGTCGGGGCTGGGGTAGCCGATCGACACCCGGGCCATGAAGCGGTCCCGCTGCGCCTCGGGCAACGGGTAGGTGCCCTCCATCTCGACCGGGTTCTGGGTCGCCACGACCATGAACGGCGAGGGCAGCTCGTAGCTGGTGCCGTCGATGGTGACCTGGCGCTCCTCCATCGACTCCAGCAGCGCCGACTGGGTCTTCGGCGAGGCCCGGTTGATCTCGTCGCCGACGACGATCTGCGCGAAGATCGCGCCCGGCCGGAACTCGAAGTCCCGCTGGTGCTGGTCGAAGACGTTGGTGCCGGTGACGTCCGAGGGCAGCAGGTCCGGCGTGAACTGGATGCGGCGCACCGTGCAGTCCACCGACCGGGCCAGTGCCTTGGCGAGCATCGTCTTGCCGACGCCCGGCACGTCCTCCAGCAGCAGGTGGCCCTCGGCCAGCAGCACGGTCAGTGCGATCCGTACGGCCTCCGGCTTGCCCTCGATGACGCTCTCCACCGACGCGCGGATGCGCTCGGCCACCGCGCCCAGCTCCTGGAGCCCCGCGGGCCTGCGCCCGGCGAAACCGTCAGAGCGGGTTGCGCCCGCCGTGCCCTGCGTGTTGTAGGTCGTCACCCGTTCACTCCCATGTGGACCACTTGTGCCGGCTCCGGACGGCCGGCCGACCGATGGCGCGCCGCCCGGGCGGGCGTGCGGTTCCGGCGAGGAGTGGCACGGTCGGTGGGCGTGCGGCAAGGCCGCCCCGGATGGATCGGGGCCGGGCCTGCACGGGCATTCTTCCCTGTCGCGCGCCCGGAAGTCACTCGGGCGGGCGAGACGCGTGCAGTGTCCCGGTTCGTCCCGGCACGACGCGGGCGTCGGACGGGACGAGGGAGCGAGACGGGACCCGGACGGCGCTGGCCGGGTCGGGGCAGGTGTCCGCCCCGGCGGGGCGGACGGGACCTCAGACGATCTCGCGGAGCAGACCGGTGTGGACGTCGAAGACGAAGCCGCGGACGTCGTCGGTGTGCGGAAGGAACGGGGAGGTGCGGACCCGCTGCATCGACTGGCGGACGTCGCCGTCCAGGTCGACGAAGGCCTCCACCGCCCACTGCGGGCGCTGGCCGACCTCGGCCTCCAGCTCGCGGCGGAAGTCCTCGGTGAGGCCGAGCAGGCCGCAGCCGGTGTGGTGGATCAGCACGACCGAGCGGGTGCCCAGGGCGCGCTGGCTGATGGTGAGCGAGCGGATGGTGTCGTCGGTGACGACACCGCCCGCGTTGCGGATGATGTGCGCGTCGCCGAGCTCCAGGCCGAGTGCGGCGAACAGGTCGAGGCGGGCGTCCATGCACGCCACCACGGCGACCTTCTGCACGGGTCGGGCGTCCATGCCGCCGTCGCGGAAGCCGACCGCGTACTCGCGGTTGGATGCCACGAAACGGTCGATGATGGCCGGGGCGGAGCTGGCAGCGGCGTTCGGCACGGGCCGGTCGGGGGTCACTGTCATGGTGACGAAGGTAATCCGAATTCCAGTGCCATGGTGCGGCCCGTCCCCGGGCTGTGATCCAGTCCATAGCCCGCCGCGGCGCGACAGCGACCGGGTTGCGCAGTTCCTCCCTGTATGCCCGGCGCGGGGCCGTGCGGTGCGCCCGGCCGGCCCGCGCCGGCCGCGCCACCTCCCACCTGCGCGGAGGCGTACCGCCGCCCGGGTGGCACACCGTCGCGGAGCGTTGACTCGGCGTGAGTGGGCGATAGTCTGGCGGCGCAGTGGAGCACTGCCCGCACGCCCCGCCGACGCCCCCGGGCCGGCGACGGGCGCGCCACCGTACGCGGCCCGCGGCCTCCACCCGCTCCTGTGCCACCTGGCGCACCTTCCCCGGTGCCGGGCGGTCACTCCTTCCCCAGGCGAGCGGGCGGGGACCGCGGGCCGTGTGCACGCGGGCGGTCCACGGCCCGGCGGCCGGATCCGCTCCGGCGGTGGGCGAGAATGGGGCCAGCCGTCCGGGCCCGGGCGGCCGCACCGAGGAAGGCCGCCACCGCGCAATGAGCAACGAGACTCCGGCACCCAAGCACGTCCCGGTGATGCTGCAGCGCTGCATGGACGCCCTGGCCCCCGCGGCCGACGCCCCCGGCGCCGTGGTGGTCGACGCCACCCTCGGCCTCGGCGGCCACAGCGAGGCGATCCTCACCCAGTTCCCCCAGGCCCGGCTGGTCGCGGTGGACCGCGACCCGGCCGCACTGAAGCTCTCCGCGGAGCGGCTGGCCCCGTTCGGCGACCGCGCCACCCTGGTGCACGCCGTCTACGACGAGATCCCGCAGGTCCTCGACGACCTCGGCATCCCCGAGGTGCACGGCGTCCTGTTCGACCTCGGCGTCTCCTCCATGCAGCTGGACGAGGCCGACCGCGGCTTCGCCTACGCCCAGGACGCCCCGCTCGACATGCGGATGGACCAGACCCGCGGGCTGAGCGCCGCCGAGGTGCTCAACACCTACAGCCACGGCGACCTGGCCCGGATCCTCAAGGTCTACGGCGAGGAGCGGTTCGCGGGGAAGATCGCCTCGGTGATCGTCCGCGAACGGCAGAAGGAACCGTTCTCCACCAGCGCGCGTCTCGTGGAATTGGTACGCAACGCCATCCCGGCGGCGACCCGGCGCACCGGCGGCAACCCGGCCAAGCGCACCTTCCAGGCCCTGCGGATCGAGGTCAACGGGGAGCTGGAGGTGCTCGACCGGGCGATCCCCGGGGCGCTGGAACGCCTCGCGGTCGGCGGACGGATCGTGGTGATGTCCTACCAGTCCCTGGAGGACCGTCTGGTCAAGCAGTACTTCCAGGCCGGCGCCACCTCCACCGCCCCGCCCGGGCTGCCGTTCGTACCCGAGGAACACCAGCCCTGGCTGAAGCTGCACACCCGCGGTGCGGTGCTGGCCACCGAGGCGGAGATCGAGGAGAACCGGCGCGCCGCGCCCGTCCGGCTGCGCGTGGCGGAGAGGATCAGGGCGACCCGGCGCTGACCGGGGCGGACGGCGAGCGAGGAACGGCGAGAGGGAGGGCGCAGTGCCGGTGGCCGGCGGTGGGCCCCTGCTGCCCGCGGGCGGGCAGGGCGGTCGGACCAGAAGGAGCGGTCCGCTCCCCGGGCAGGCGGGGCGGGCCCGGATCACCGCCCGTCCGCAGACCCGGTCGGTCCGCGGACGGACACCGTTCGCCGTGCTGATCGTGGTACTGCTCTCGGCCGGGCTGCTCGGCCTGCTGATGCTCAACACCGCCCTCAACGAGGGCTCCTTCGAGCTGTCCCGGCTGAAGAAGCAGACCACCGACCTGACCGACGAGAAGCAGGGCCTGCAGGCACAGATCGACCAGAACGCCGCCCCGGACGCGCTCGCCCGCCGGGCCCGCGAGCTGGGCATGGTGCCCGGCGGCGGCCCGGCCTTCCTGCAGGACGACGGCAAGGTGCTCGGCAAGCCCGGCCAGGCCCAGGACAGCGCGCCCGTCAAGCGGCCCGAGGACAACGCCCCCGCCTCCGCGGCGCCCGCCGACCCGTCCGCGTCCGCCTCACCGGCGGCCCCGAGCCCCTCGGCGGGCGACGACGGGGTGCAGATCGCGCCCGCCCCGCCGGCCAGCACCGGCCCCGCCCACCCCGGGAGCGGACGATGAGCACACCGCGCAGGCCCCAGGGCCCCGGCGACCGCCGCCCGCACCGCCCCGGCCGCCCCGGCGGCGAGGCCGGCCGCACCCCCCGTCCGCGCGGCGCCGAGCAGCCCCGCCGGACGCCCCGCCGCCCCGCCGCCCAGAGCCGGGGCACCGACCCGCGCACCGCCCGCCCGGCCCGCCCCCCGCAGCGGCCCGCGGCCCGGTCGCAGCCGCGGATGATCCGGCTCGCCGACCCGCGCAAGCGGCTGCGGCTGGCCGGCTTCGCCCTGGTCGTCGTCTTCTCGGTGTTCGCCGGGCGGCTCGTCCAGCTGCAGCTGCTGGACTCGCACGCGCTGGCCGCCGAGGCCGGCGCGAACCAGTACGTGCCGGTCGTGCTCTCCGCGGAGCGCGGCTCGATAACGGCCAGCGACGGCACCGTCCTGGCGACCACCGTGGACGCCTACGACATCACCGCCGACCCCACCCTGTTCACCCCCGAGGCCACGCACGTCCCGGACGCGCCCGAGCAGGCCGCCGCCCTGCTCTCGCCGATCATCGGCGTGACCAAGGAGAAACTCGCCGGGCTGCTGCACCTCAACCCGAAGAACCCGAAGAGCCGCTACGCCCTGCTGGCCCCCCGGCAGACGCCGGAGGCCAAGAACCAGATCGCCGACCTGCGCGCCGACCTGGCCAAGCAGGCCGACACCAAGGCCTGCCGGGCGCAGCGCCTGCTGCTCGGCAAGCCCGCCGACAAGGGCGGCCGCACCGCTGTCGACAACGCCTGCGCCAACCCGCTGGCCGGGCTGGTCTGGTCGCCCAGCAAGCGGCGGGTCTACCCGGCCGCCGACCTGGCGGGCAATCTGGTGGGCTTCGTCAACGCCGAGGGCACCGGCACCGGCGGCCTGGAACTGCAGTACCAGAAGGACCTCGCCGGGGTCGACGGGCACTCCACCTACGCCTCGGTCGGCGGGCGGATCGTGCCCGGCTCCGGCGGCGGCATGCAGGCCCCGGTGCCCGGCACCGACCTGCGGCTGACCGTCGACAAGGACATCCAGTGGGCGGCCCAGCGGGCCATCACCGACCAGGTCGCCAACGCCGGGGCGGAGAAGGGCTACGTCGTCGTCCAGGACGTGAAGAGCGGCCGGATCCTCGCCATGGCCACCTCGCCCGGCCTGGACCCGAACAAGCTCGCCACGGTCCGCCCCGACCAGCTCGGCAACGCCGCCGTCCAGGACGCCTACGAGCCCGGGTCCACGGCCAAGCTGATGACCATGGCCGCGGTGCTGGACACCGGCACCGCGAGCTGGGACACCCATGTCACCGTGCCCAACACCCTGCAGCGCTCCGACCGGGTCTTCCACGACGACGTCGACCACGAGACCTGGTACCTGACGCTGGCCGGCGTGCTCGCCAAGTCCTCCAACATCGGCACCATCGAGGCCGCCGAGCACCTCGGCAAGGACCAGCGCGAGGCCAACAAGGTGCTCGGCGGCTACCTGCAGAAGTTCGGGATCGGACAGCCCAGCGGCCTCGGCTTCCCCGGCGAGACCCGCGGCATCCTCGCCAAGCCGGAGGACTGGAAGGGCTCGCAGCAGTACACCATCCCGTTCGGCCAGGGCCTGTCGGTCAACGCCCTGCAGGCCACCTCGGTGTTCTCCACCATCGCCAACGGCGGTGTGCGGGTCGCGCCCAACCTCGTCATGGGTACCACCGGCCCGGACGGGCGGTACACCCCGGCCGCGGCCGGCGCGCAGACCCGGGTGGTCAGCGAGGCGACCGCGAAGACGCTGACCGAGATGCTCGAGTCCGTCGTCACGGACGAGCAGGGCACCGGCACCAAGGCGGCGATCCCCGGCTACCGGGTGGCCGGCAAGACCGGCACCGCCAACCGCGTGGACCCGAAGACCGGCCGCTACTCCGGGTACACCGCCTCCTTCATCGGCTTCGCACCGGCCGACCAGCCCCGGGTGACGGTCTCCTGCGTGATCCAGAACCCGGTCAACGGCCACTTCGGCGGCCAGCTGTGCGGCCCGGTGTTCAAGCAGGTGATGGAGTTCGCCCTGAAGACCCTGCGGGTCGCGCCCAGCGGCAGCGAGGCGCCGAACCTGCCCGTCGACTGGAAGCCCTGATGAACGACGCCCCCGAGCACCGCAGCAGCCACCCGCACCCGGCGGAGCGGAACGACGGGGGTACCCCCGCCCGGTTTGGCCCTCAGGGCCCTCCGGCCGATACCCTGCCCGCCGTGCCGAAACCCGATCAAATCCCCGCGAGCCCGCCCCGCCCCTCCAGCCCGGCGGCGCTGCCGCTCGCCGAGGTCGCCCGACAGCTCGGTCTGGCGCCCGTCGAGGGCGCGGAGGTCACCGGCATCACCCACGACTCCCGGGCGGTTCGCCCCGGCGACGTGTACGTGGCCTTCCCCGGTGCCAACCACCACGGCGCCGCCTTCGCCGGGAAGGCGGTGGCGGCCGGCGCCGTCGCCGTGCTGACCGATCCGGCGGGCGCCGAGCTCGCCGCGGCGTCCGGCGTGCCGCTGCTGGTCGTGGAGAACGTCCGCGGCGCGATGGGCCACCTGGCCGCCGCCGTGTACGGGCGCCCCAGCGAGCAGCTGCTGATGATCGGTCTGACCGGCACCAACGGCAAGACCACCACCTCCTACCTCGTCGAGGCCGGGCTGCGCGGCGGCGGGCTGCTGCCCGGGGTGATCGGCACCGTCGAGATGCGGGTCGACACCGAGCGGATCAAGAGCGAGCGCACCACCCCGGAGTCCACCGACCTGCACGCCGTCCTCGCCGTGATGCGCGAGCGCGGCGCCGCCGCCGTGGTCATGGAGGTCTCCAGCCACGCCCTGGTCTTCGGCCGGGTCGACGGGGTGCTGTACGACGTCGCGCTGTTCAACAACCTCACCCCCGAGCACCTCGACTTCCACCCGGACATGGAGGACTACTACCGGGCCAAGGCCCGGCTCTTCCAGACCGACAAGGCCCGCCGCGGGGTGGCCAACTTCGACGACGCCTACGGCCGCAGGCTGGCCGGCGAGGCGCCGATCCCGGTGGTGACCTTCTCCGCGAAGGGCGACCCGGAGGCCGACTGGCGGGCCGTGGACGTCCAGCTCGGCCCGGCCGGCTCGACCTTCCGCGTCCTCGGCCCGGACGGCGCCACCGCGGACGCCTCGGTGCCGCTGCCCGGCCCGTTCAACGTCGCCAACGCGCTCGGCGCGATCACCGCGCTGGTCACCGCCGGGGTGCCGCTGCACTCCGCGGTCGCCGGGGTCGCCGCCTCGACCGGCGTGCCCGGCCGCCTGGAGCGGGTCGACGCCGGGCAGCCGTACGTCGCCGTGGTCGACTACGCGCACAAGCCGGACGCCCTGAAGGCCGTCCTGGAGTCGCTGCGCGAGGTCACGAAGGGCAGGCTGCACGTCGTCGTCGGCTGCGGCGGCGACCGCGACCCGTTCAAGCGCGGCCCGATGGGCGCCATCGCCGCCCGGATCGCCGACACCGCCGTGCTCACCAGCGACAACCCGCGCTCCGAGGACCCGCTGGCGATCCTCACCGCGATGCTCGCCGGCGCCGCCGAGGTGCCCGAGGAGGAGCGCGGCGAGGTGCTGGTGGTGCCCGACCGCGCCGAGGCCATCGGCCAGGCCGTCGCCCGGGCGCACGCCGGGGACACCGTCCTGGTGGCCGGCAAGGGCCACGAGGTGGGCCAGTACGCGAAGGGCGAGGTCCGCCCCTTCGACGACCGGGACGTCCTGCGCGAGGCCGTCGTTCGATACGGGCGCAGCGAACCGAAGAGCGCCGACGCCGGGTCAGGAGCGCCCGGAGGCGAGCGGGCGACCAACGAAGGAGAGCAGCCGTGATCGCACTGACCCTGGCCGAGGCCGCCGCGGCGGTCGGCGGCACGCTCGACGGCGCCGACCCCGAGGCCGTGGTGACCGGGCCCGTCGTGGTCGACTCCCGGCAGGTGCAGCCGGGCGGCCTGTTCGTCGCCGTGGTCGGCGAGCACGTGGACGGGCACGACTACGCCGCGAAGGCGGTCGGGGCCGGTGCCGTCGCGGTGCTGGCCTCCCGTCAGGTCGGCGTGCCCGCGATCCTTGTCGACGACGTGGTGGTGGCCCTCGGCCGGCTCGCCCGCGCCGTCGTCGAGCGCGCCACCGGCACCGCCGTCGTCGCGCTGACCGGCTCCTCCGGCAAGACCAGCACCAAGGACCTGATCGCCCAGGTGCTGCAGCGCCACGGCGAGACCGTCTACCCGCCCGGCAACCTCAACAACGAGATCGGGCACCCGATGACCGCGCTGCGGGTCGAGGCCGCCACCCGGCACCTGGTGCTGGAGATGGGCGCCCGGCACAAGGGCGACATCGAGTACCTGACCGGCATCACCCCGCCCAGCATCGCGATCGTCCTCAACGTGGGCAGCGCCCACGTCGGCGAGTTCGGCTCCAAGGAGGGCATCGCCGAGGCCAAGGGCGAGATCGTCGAGGCGCTCGGCGCCGACGGCGTCGCCGTTCTGAACGCCGACGACCCGCTGGTAAGGGCGATGGCGAGCCGCACCAAGGGCCGCGTCGTGCTGTTCGGCGAGAGCCGGGCGGCCGACGTGCGGGCGGCCGATGTCCGCCTGGACGACACCGGACGGCCATCCTTCACGCTGATCACCCCAGCCGGTTCCGCACCCGTGAACCTGCGCCTGTACGGTGAGCACCACGTCTCGAACGCCCTCGCCGCCGCAGCGGTGGCGGTGGAGCTCGGGATGCCCGTCGACGACACCGCCGAAGCGCTCAGCCAGGCGGGTGCGCTGTCCCGCTGGCGCATGGAGGTCGTCGACCGGGCCGATGGTGTCACCGTCGTCAACGACGCCTACAACGCGAACCCGGACTCGATGCGGGCCGCGCTCAGGGCGCTGGTGTCGATGGCCGGCCGCGGCCCGGGGCGCCGCCGCACCTTCGCGGTGCTCGGGGAGATGCGGGAGCTCGGCGAGGACAGCCTCGACGAGCACGACGCCATCGGGCGGCTCGCCGTCCGGCTCGACGTCACCAAGCTGGTGGCGGTCGGCGGACGCGAGGCGGCCTGCATGGAACTCGGCGCGAGGAACGAAGGTTCGTGGGGTGAGGAGTCGGTGCTGGTGTCCGACGCGGACGCGGCGATCGAGCTGCTGCGCAGTCAGCTGCAGCCTGGGGACGTGGTGCTGGTGAAGGCCTCCCGTTCGGCGGGCCTGGAGAAGGTCGCCGAGGCCCTGCTCGCCGATGGGGCCGCTCAGTGAAGCAGATCCTCTACTCCGGCGGCATCGGCCTGATCCTGTCGCTGCTGGGCACGCCCGCCCTGATCAAGCTGCTCGCGAAGCACGGCTACGGCCAGTACATCCGCGACGACGGCCCCAAGGCGCACCACAGCAAGCGCGGCACCCCCACCATGGGCGGCATCGCGTTCATCCTGGCGACGCTGATCGCCTACTTCGCCACCAAGGCGATAGCGGGCGAAACACCCACGGCCTCCGGCCTGCTGGTGCTGTTCCTGACGGCGGGTCTGGGTCTGGTCGGCTTCCTGGACGACTACATCAAGGTGGTCAAGCGCCGCTCCCTCGGCCTGCGGGCCAAGGCGAAGCTGCTCGGCCAGTCCTTCGTCGGCCTCGCCTTCGCCGTCCTGTCGCTCCAGTTCTCCAACAGCCGCGGTCTCACCCCGGCCTCCACCAACCTGTCCTTCGTCAAGGACTTCAGCTGGTCCATCGGCCCGGTGCTCTTCGTCATCTGGGCCTACTTCATGATCGCCGCGATGTCGAACGGCGTGAACCTCACCGACGGCCTCGACGGCCTCGCCACCGGCGCCTCGGTGATGGTCTTCGGCGCGTACGTCTTCATCGGCGTCTGGCAGTACGGCCAGACCTGCGCCCACATGATCACCGCCACCGCGAGCTGCTACGACGTCCGCGACCCGCTGGACCTCGCCGTCGTCGCCGCCGCCCTGATGGGCTCCTGCTTCGGCTTCCTGTGGTGGAACACCTCGCCCGCCAAGATCTTCATGGGCGACACCGGCTCGCTCGCCCTCGGCGGCGCCCTCGCCGGCCTCGCCATCTGCTCCCGCACGGAGCTGCTGCTGGCCCTGCTCGGCGGCCTGTTCGTGATCATCACCCTGTCGGTGATCATCCAGGTCGGCTCGTTCCGGACGACCGGCAAGCGCGTCTTCAAGATGGCCCCGCTCCAGCACCACTTCGAACTCGTCGGCTGGAGCGAGGTGCTGATCGTCGTCCGCTTCTGGATCATCCAGGGCCTGTGCGTCGCGGTCGGCCTCGGACTCTTCTACGCAGGATGGGTGGCCGGATGACGGACAACCCCGACTTCGACGGCCTGAAGGCCGTCGTTGCCGGTCTCGGACTCTCCGGGGTGAGCGCCGCCCGCGTGTTGCGCGACCTCGGCGCCGAGGTCACCGTGGTGGACGGCGGCGACAGCCCCGCGCTGCGCGCCAAGGCCGCCGACCTCACCGGCATCACCGTCCGCCTCGGCGACGGCGCCACCCTCCCCGAGGGCACCGAACTGATCGTCACCTCGCCCGGCTGGCCGCCGAACAGCCCGCTGTTCGCCGCCGCCGAGGCGGCCGGCGTCCCCGTCTGGGGCGACGTCGAACTCGCCTGGCGACTGCGCCGCCCCCACCCGGAGACCGGCGAACCCGCCCCCTGGCTGGCCGTCACCGGCACCAACGGCAAGACCACCACCGTCCAGATGCTCGCCTCGATCCTGACCGCGGCCGGCAAGCGGACCGCCGCCGTCGGCAACGTCGGCGTCTCCGTCCTGGACGCGGTGCTCGCCGAGGAGCCCTACGACGTCCTCGCCGTCGAACTCTCCAGCTACCAGCTGCACTGGGCGCCCTCGCTGCGCCCGCACTCGGCGGCCGTCCTCAACCTGGCCCCCGACCACCTCGACTGGCACGGCTCCATGGAGGCGTACGCCGCCGACAAGGGCCGCATCTACGAGGGCAACACGGTCGCCTGCGTCTACAACCTGGCCGACCCGGCCACCGAGGCACTGGTCCGCGAGGCCGACGTCGAGGAGGGCTGCCGGGCCATCGGCTTCGGCCTCGACGCCCCCGCCCTGTCGAACTTCGGCGTCGTCGACGGCCTGCTCGTCGACCGCGCCTTCGTCGAGGACCGGGCCAACAACGCGGCCGAGATCGGCGCCGTCTCCGACGTCGTGCCGCCCGCCCCGCACAACATCGCCAACGCCCTGGCCGCGGCCGCCCTGGCCCGCGCCTACGGCGTGGACACCAAGGCCGTCCGGGACGGGCTGCGCGCCTTCCGCCCCGACAAGCACCGGATCGCCCAGGTCGCCGTCGTCGACGACGTCACCTGGATCGACGACTCCAAGGCCACCAACACCCACGCCGCGGCCGCCTCGCTGGCCGCGTACGAACCGGTGGTCTGGATCGCCGGCGGCCTCGCGAAGGGCGCCACCTTCGACGAGCTGGTCGCCTCCGCCGCGGACCGGCTGCGCGCCGCGGTGCTCATCGGCCAGGACCGCGCGCTGATCCGGGAGGCGCTCGCGCGACACGCCCCGGATGTCCCGGTGGTCGAGGCCGCCGAGGGACAGACTGGCGCCGTGGCGATGGCCGAGACCGTCCGGGCGGCGGCCTCGCTCGCCAAGCCCGGGGACACCGTCCTGCTGGCGCCCGCCTGCGCCTCGATGGACATGTTCACCAATTACGGCGAACGCGGCGACCTCTTCGCCGCCGCGGTGCTGGACCTGATGGAATAGCGGCAGCACGGCCGGGCGGCACCACAGGTGCCGCCCGGCCCACCCACGACGGTGACAAGGGGGAGCAGGTGTCCGGTGAGGGCAAGGCGGGAACGGCCGCCCCACCGGAGCGCGGCTCCGCCCGGCTCCAGCTGATCTCCGCGACCACCACGACCTTCAAGGCCGCCACCCCGGTCACCCGGCTCCGCGCCCTGCGCGCCCGGGTCCGCTGGATGCTGGAGCGCCCGCTCACCCCGTACTACCTGATCCTCGGCTCCACCATGCTGCTCGTGGTGCTCGGCCTGGTCATGGTGTTCTCCTCCTCCCAGATCCTGGTGATGGAGCACCGCCTGCCGATCACCTTCTTCTTCCGCAAGCAGCTGGTCGCCACCATGCTCGGCACCGTCATGCTGGTGCTGCTCGCCCGCACCCCCGTCAAGGCGCTGCGGCTGCTCGCCTACCCGCTGCTGCTCGCCGTGATCGCCGGGATGCTCCTGGTGGCGATCCCCGGCATCGGCGTCATGGTCAACGGCAACCGGAACTGGCTGAGTTTCGGCTTCTTCCAGGTCCAGCCCTCCGAGTTCGCCAAGCTCGCCCTGGTGCTCTGGGGGGCGGACCTGCTCGCCCGCAAGCACCGCACCCACACCCTCGACCAGTGGAAGCACCTGCTGGTGCCGCTGGTGCCCGGCACCGTGCTGCTGATGATGCTGATCATGCTCGGCGGCGACATGGGCACCACGATGGTCCTGGTCGCGATGCTCTTCGGCCTGCTCTGGATGGTCGGCGCCCCGCTGCGGCTGTTCGCCGCCACCCTCGGCATCGCCGTCGTCGCCTGCACCGCGCTGATCATCACCGTGCCGCACCGGCTCGACCGGCTGGCCTGCATCGGCGTCACCAAGCCCGACCCGAACATCAACTGCTTCCAGGCCCTGCACGGCCTCTACGCCTTCGCCGCGGGCGGTCCCTTCGGCTCCGGCCTCGGCGCCGGCGTGGAGAAGTGGGGTCAGCTGCCGGAGGCCCACACCGACTTCATCTTCGCCGCCACCGGCGAGGAACTCGGTCTGGTGGGGACGCTGTCGGTACTCGGACTCTTCGCGGCACTAGGCTACGCGGGTATCCGTGTGGCCATCGGCACGAAGGACACCTTCGTCAGGTACGCCGCGGGAGCCGCCACCACGTGGATCATGGCGCAGGCCATGGTCAACCTGGGGTCGGCACTGGGACTCCTGCCCATCGCGGGCGTCCCCCTCCCGCTGTTCTCCTACGGTGGGTCCGCCATGCTGTCGGCCCTGTGCGCCGTCGGCGTGCTGGTCAGCTTCGCGCGCAGCACACCGGCGGCCAAGGCGGCCCTGGCCGCCCGGAACCCCACCCGTGCCGGGACGCTCCTGGCCCGGGTGCGGCCACGACGACGAACCACAGCGCGCAAGCCGGCCGCACGGCCGGCGCGCAGGGAGCGGTGAATTTCGGTGCATGTCGTACTCGCCGGCGGCGGGACCGCCGGTCACATCGAGCCGGCCATGGCCCTCGCGGACGCGCTCCGCAGGCACGACCCCTCCGTGGGGATCACCGCCCTCGGCACCGAGCGCGGCCTGGAGACCCGGCTGGTGCCCGAGCGCGGCTACGAGCTGGCGCTCATCCCCGCCGTCCCGCTGCCCCGCAAGCCCACCCCTGAGCTGATCACCGTCCCGGGTCGGCTCCGCGGTACCGTCCGCGCCGCCCAGGACGTCATCGAGCGGGTCAAGGCCGATGTCGTGGTCGGCTTCGGCGGCTACGTCGCCATGCCCGCCTACTTCGCCGCCAAGCGCGCAGGGGTGCCGATCGTCGTCCACGAGGCCAACGCCCGCCCCGGCCTGGCCAACAAGATCGGCGCCCGCTACACCGACTTCGTCGCCGTCTCCACCCCGGACTCCAAGCTCCGCGACTCCCGGTACATCGGCATCCCGCTGCGCCGCACCATCGCGACCCTGGACCGCAACGCCGTCCGCCCGGAGGCCCGGCACTACTTCGGCCTCGACCAGCGGCTGCCCACCCTGCTGGTCTCCGGCGGCTCGCAGGGCGCCCGCCGGCTGAACGAGACCGTCCAGGCGATCGCCCCGCGGCTGCAGCAGTACGGCGTGCAGATCCTGCACGCGGTCGGCCCGAAGAACGAGCTGCCGCAGGTCGACGACATCCCCGGCATGCCGCCGTACCGGCCGGTGCCGTACGTGGACCGGATGGACCTCGCCTACGCCGCAGCCGACATGATGCTCTGCCGGGCCGGCGCGATGACCGTCGCCGAGCTGGCCGCGGTCGGCCTGCCGGCCGCCTTCGTGCCGCTGCCGATCGGCAACGGCGAGCAGCGGCTGAACGCCCAGCCGATGGTCAAGGCCGGCGGCGGCCTGCTGGTCGACGACGCCGAGCTCACGCCGGACTGGGTGCTGCAGAACGTGCTGCCGGTGCTGACCGACCCGGCCCGACTGTGGGACATGAGCCGCGCCGCCGCCGAGTTCGGCCGCCGGGACGCGGACGACCTGCTGGTGCGGATGGTCTACGAGGCGATCGAGGCATCCCGCGGCGGCCGCCGCCGTGGCTGACCCAGCCGACCCGGCGCCCGCGCCGGCCGCCGGGCTGCGGCTCTCCCGTCGGGGGATCGCGGTGCTCTGCGCGCTCGGCGCGCTGGTGGCGGGCGTGCTCGGCTGGACGGTCTTCCTCTCCTCGGCCCTGGACGTGCGCTCCGTCGCCGTCCAGGGCCTGGACAGCGGGAAGCTCGGCCAGGACGAGGTGGCGGCGGCGCTCGGCGGGCTGCGGCACGGCCCGCTCGCCCGGGTCGACCTGGCGGAGGCCGAGAAGCGCGTGCAGGCACTGCCGCGGGTGGCGAAGGCCGAGGTCTGGCGCGGCTGGCCGCACACCCTGCGGGTCAAGGTGACGGAGCGTCGGGCGGTGGCCTCCGTGCGCACCGACGACGGGAAGTTCGCACAGGTCGACGCGGGGGGCTTCACCTTCGCCACCGAGCCGGCCGCGCCCGCCGGTGTGCCGGTGGTGGACCTGCAACTCAGTCAGCAGGCGAACGAGGTGCTCGACCTCTTCGACCGCCCGGCGCTGGTCTCGGCCGCGATCACGGTCGCCGCCGGGCTGCCCGCCGAACTGGCCGGCAAGGCCGGTGCCGTCCAGGTGCACAGTTATGACGACATCCGGCTGCAGTTGGCGGGCGGGGCGACGGTGCGCTGGGGGAGCCCGGAGCGGACCGAACGCAAGGCCAGGGTGCTGGCCGCGCTGCTCGGCCGGAAAGCCGCCAATTACGACGTGAGTGCGCCGGATGCCCCGGCCGTGTCGGGATGATCCGGTAAGTTCTTCCTGAAGGGGCGGTATTGACGGGGCCGAGGCTCCGGTCCGACCCTTGGTGGTCACCCCGGTTTCGCCCGGGAGTCGATGATCACATAGGCTCAAAAGAAAAACGGGAAGCTCGGCGTGTTCGTTGAACACCGACCGGATGCGACCTACTGTCCTGTGTCACCGGGCTGTGTCCAACGGTGAAGTGACACAGCCGCAGTTACAACCCTAAACCTCAAGTTTAGGGTTCGGGTCGGCGGTCGGCATTTCGGACATACAGCACCGAAATCGCGCGCTTCCCACCCATCGACATCCGTCGGCCTTCGCCACAAGGGGAGCCGACCCGGAAATTCGAGGCGAGAGGCCTTCGACGTGGCAGCACCCCAGAACTACCTCGCAGTCATCAAGGTCGTCGGAATCGGCGGCGGTGGTGTCAACGCCATCAACCGGATGATCGAGGTCGGGCTCAAGGGCGTCGAGTTCATCGCGATCAACACCGATGCGCAGGCCCTCCTCATGAGCGACGCCGACGTGAAGCTCGATGTGGGCCGTGAACTCACCCGGGGCCTCGGCGCCGGCGCCAACCCCGAGGTCGGCCGGAAGGCCGCCGAGGACCACCGCGAGGAGATCGAGGAGGTCCTCAAGGGGGCCGACATGGTCTTCGTGACCGCCGGCGAGGGCGGCGGCACCGGCACCGGCGGCGCGCCCGTCGTGGCCAACATCGCCCGCTCGCTCGGCGCGCTCACCATCGGCGTGGTCACCCGCCCGTTCACCTTCGAGGGCCGCCGCCGGGCCAACCAGGCCGAGGACGGCATCGCGTCGCTGCGCGAGCAGGTCGACACCCTGATCGTCATCCCCAACGACCGCCTGCTGTCCATCTCGGACCGCCAGGTGAGCGTGCTGGACGCGTTCCGCTCCGCCGACCAGGTGCTGCTCTCCGGTGTCCAGGGCATCACCGACCTGATCACCACCCCGGGTCTGATCAACCTCGACTTCGCCGACGTCAAGTCCGTGATGTCGGACGCCGGCTCGGCGCTCATGGGCATCGGCTCGGCCCGCGGCGAGGACCGCGCCAAGGCGGCCGCCGTGATGGCGATCTCCTCCCCGCTGCTGGAGGCGTCCATCGACGGCGCCCGCGGCGTGCTGCTCTCCATCTCGGGCGGTTCCGACCTCGGCCTGTTCGAGATCAACGAGGCCGCCCAGCTGGTCAGCGAGGCCGCCCACCCGGAGGCCAACATCATCTTCGGCGCCGTCATCGACGACGCCCTCGGCGACGAGGTCCGGGTCACCGTCATCGCGGCCGGCTTCGACGGCGGGCAGCCCCCGGCGATCGTCCGCGACCCGGTGGTCAAGGCCTCCACCCCGTCCTCCGCGTCCACCCCGGACCGCCCGGCCACCCGGCCGTCCTACGGCATCGGGTCGGTGACGTCCCGTACGGACGACGCCGAGCGTCACGCCGACGTGCCGGCCCGGATCACCCCGGCCGTCCCGCCGGTGCCGCCGCAGGTGCAGCCCGCCCGCCAGCCGTACGTGGAGAGCCCCGCCGAGGAGCTCGACGTGCCCGACTTCCTGAAGTAGACGTCTCGCACGTGATCCCTCACATCAGTCGACACGGTGCTCACTTCGCCTCCACCACCCGGTGGGGCGGGGTGAGCACCTCGCCGTACGGGGAGCTCAACCTCGGCGGCGCGGTCGGGGACGACCCGGCCGCCGTCCGGCGCAACCGGGAGCTCGCCGCCCGGGAGCTCGGCCTCGACCCGGCCGACGTGGTCTGGATGAACCAGGTGCACGGTGCCGAGGTCGCCGTGGTGACGGAGCGCCAGCCCGACGGGCAGGCCCCCACCGTCGACGCGGTGGTCACCGACCGCCCGCTCGCCCTCGCCGTGCTCACCGCCGACTGCACCCCGGTGCTGCTCGCCGACCGGGCCGCCGGCGTCGTCGGCGCCGCCCACGCGGGCCGGCCCGGCCTCGCCGCCGGCGTCGTCCCGGCGGCCGTCCGCGCCATGGCGGAGCTCGGCGCCGACCCGGCCCGGATCACCGCCGTGCTCGGGCCCGCCGTCTGCGGCCGCTGCTACGAGGTGCCCGCAGCCCTGCGCGCCGAGGTCGCCGCGGTGGTGCCCGCCGCGTACGCCGAGACCTCCTGGGGCACGCCCGCGCTGGACGTCGCCGCCGGCGTGGCCGCCCAGCTCGCCGAGGCGGGCGTCACCGACGTGGTGCCGTCCGACGTCTGCACCCTCGAATCGGACGACCACTACTCCTACCGCCGCGAGCAGCGGACCGGCCGGCTCGCGAGCTACGTCTGGTTGGGCCCCGAACACTCATGACGAACGACATCTACGGACCGTTCCCGGGCGGTGCGGATTTCGCCGCCGCCCTCGACGAGCGGCAGCGCGAGCGGTACGAGCAGCTCGGCTCCAACCTCGACGTCGTCGAGAAGCGGATCGCGGACGCCTGCTCGGCCGCCGGCCGGGCCCGGGACGAGGTCACCCTGGTCGTGGTCACCAAGACCTACCCGGCCGAGGACACCGCCCTGCTCGCCGGACTCGGCGTCACCGACGTGGCCGAGAACCGCGACCAGGACGCCGCCCCCAAGGCCGAGCGCTGCGTCGACCTGCCGCTGACCTGGCACTTCGTCGGCCAGCTGCAGACCAACAAGGTCCGCTCGGTGGTCCGCTACGCCGACACCGTGCACTCGGTGGACCGCCCGCGGCTGGTGGACTCGCTGTCCGCGGCGGTGCTCAATGCCGGGCGCGCGCCGCTCGGTTGCCTGGTGCAGGTGGCCCTCGACAAGGAGGCCGGCGAGGGCGCGCACCGCGCCGGGGTGGCGCCGTCGGAGGTGGAGGCGCTGGCCGACCTCATCGCGCGCACCCCGGGGCTCCGGTTCGACGGCCTGATGACGGTTGCGCCGCTGGCCGGGCCGCTCGCCGGGGATTCGGCCGCCGCCTTCGCCAGGCTGGCGGAAATCGCAAGCGCCGTACGGGCGAGCCATCCGGCTGCCACGATGGTCTCCGCAGGCATGAGCGGGGACTTGGAGCAGGCCGTGGCAGCCGGAGCGACACATGTACGCGTCGGTACGGCGGTACTCGGTGTGCGGTCACCGCTCGGGTAACGTCACCGGTTAGTAGATCAGACTGCAGGACAAAACAGGACAGAACCTAGCAGCCGTTCCAGCGCGCTAGCGAAAACTTCGTGGATCGCATCTCCGCAGAATCTCCACGGCCTGACGGGCCGTCGGTCCGGCGAGCCCGGACCGCTGCGGAGACCGCAGGCCGAGGCCGGAGTCGGAGTCGATCCACCACAGAGCGGAGGAGACAGGAGCATGGCCGGCGCAATGCGCAAGATGGCGGTCTACCTCGGCCTCGTGGAGGACGAGACGTACGACGGCCAGGGGTACGACCCCGACGACGACTACGACGCGGACCCGGAGCCGATCCGCACCGGCCGCACCGAGGACCTGCGCCCGGCGGCCGCCGAGCGCCCGGCGCCCGCGCCGGTCGCGCACATCGCACCGCAGCCCGTGCCGGCCGCCGTCCCGATCCGGCAGGAGGCGCCGCGGATGGCGCCCGTGTCGTCCATCACACCCGACCGCCGCCAGAACGTGGAGAAGAGCGCCCCGGTGATCATGCCCAAGGTAGTGAACGAACGAGAGCCCTACCGCATCACCACGCTGCACCCGCGGACCTACAACGAGGCCCGTACCATCGGGGAACAGTTCCGCGACGGCACACCTGTGATCATGAATTTGACCGAGATGGACGACACGGACGCCAAGCGACTCGTAGACTTCGCGGCTGGACTCGTCTTCGGTCTGCACGGCAGTATCGAGCGCGTGACACAGAAGGTGTTCCTCTTGTCTCCTGCTAACGTCGATGTCACGGCGGAGGACAAGGCTCGGATCGCCGAGGGTGGGTTCTTCAACCAGAGCTGACCCGGCCACGACTTTACGTGTGGATCGATCGACGGTGCGTCACTGACGGGCTGATGACCAGGGAGAGGTAGACGAGATGGGGATCGTCGGGGCGGTGCTGTACTACGCGCTGACCGTCTTCCTGCTCATCCTGCTCTTCCGCCTCGTGATGGACTGGGTCTTCCAGTTCGCACGCTCGTGGCGGCCGGGAAGGGCCATGGTCCTGGTCCTGGAGGCCACGTACACTGTCACGGATCCGCCACTCAAGCTTCTTCGGCGTTTCATTCCGCCGTTGCGTCTCGGGGGCGTGGCGCTCGACCTGTCCTTCTTCGTACTGATGATCATTGTGTATGTCCTGATCTCGCTCGTGCGGTCCCTGTCGTTGTGAGCGATGCGACAGGATTCCGGAGTGCCGACGATCACGTTGAGGTGAAGAGATGCCATTGACCCCCGAGGACGTTCGGAACAAGCAGTTCACGACCGTCCGGCTGCGCGAAGGCTATGACGAGGACGAGGTCGATGCCTTCCTCGACGAGGTCGAAGCCGAGCTGACCCGCCTGCTGCGCGAGAACGAGGACCTGCGCGCCAAGCTGGCAGCCGCCACGCGTGCCGCCGCGCAGAACCAGGCCAACATGCGCAAGGAGCCGCAGCAGGACGGCCGTCCTGCCGGCGCCCCCGTGCCTGCCGCCATATCCGGTCCGCCGGTGCCCGGCCAGCAGCAGGGCCCCGGTCCGCAGCAGATGGGCGGCCCGCAGCAGATGGGCAACCAGCCGCTCGGCCTCCCCTCCGGTGCTCCGGCCCTCCCGCCCGGCCCCGGCGCCGGTGCGATGGGCCAGCCGCAGCAGATGGGGCAGCCGCAGCAGATGGGCCAGCCCCAGCAGATGGGCCAGACCATGGGCGGCCAGCAGCAGCTGGTCCAGCCGATGGGCGGTCAGATGCTGCAGCCGATGGGCGGCCCGATGGGTCAGCCGCAGATGGGCCAGACCATGGGCGGCCAGCAGCAGCTCGCGCCGATGGGCGGCCCCATGGGCCAGCCGATGGGCGGCCCGATGGGTGGCCCCATGGGCGGCCCCATGGGGCAGCCGCAGCAGCAGCCCGGCGGTGACAGCGCCGCCCGCGTGCTCGCCCTCGCCCAGCAGACCGCCGACCAGGCGATCTCCGAGGCGCGCTCCGAGGCCAACAAGATCGTCGGCGAGGCCCGCAGCCGCGCCGAGGGCCTGGAGCGGGACGCCCGTTCCAAGGCCGACGCCCTGGAGCGGGACGCCCAGGAGAAGCACCGCGTCGCCATGGGCTCGCTGGAGTCCGCCCGCGCCACGCTGGAGCGCAAGGTCGAGGACCTGCGCGCCTTCGAGCGCGAGTACCGGACCCGCCTGAAGTCCTACCTGGAGACCCAGCTGCGCCAGCTGGAGTCGCAGGCGGACGACTCGCTGGCCCCGCCGCGGATCCCGGCCACCGCCTCGCTGCCCCCGGCGGCGTCGTCGATGTCGCCGGCCACCTCCTCGGTGGGCAACGGCTCCAGCTTCGGCGGTCAGCCCTCCTTCGGCGGCAACCAGCCGTCGTTCGGCGGCAACGGCCAGTCCTTCGGCGGGAACTCCTTCGGCGGCGGCAACCCGAGCTTCGGCGGCCAGCCGGGCGGCAGCGGTGCCGCGCAGATGGCTCCCGCCGGGATGACCCAGCCGATGGCCGCGGTCCGCCCGCAGCCGCCGCAGCCGATGCAGCAGGCGCCGGCCCCCATGCGGGGCTTCCTCATCGACGAGGACGGCGACAACTAAGCACCACCCACATCGAGGGCGCCCCCACCGTGACATCCGTCACAGTGGGGGCGCCCTCGTTTGTGCGGCCGGCCCAAAGGGGCGCGCCGGGGGACCCCCGGCCGAAGGCTGGGGGAGAACGGCACAAGCCGGTGCGGGCTCTCTGCCGAGTGAGGCCGGCCACAAAACAAGGGGCGCGTGGGGGCACCTCCCGGCCGAAGGCTGGGGGAGGACTGCGCGATTCGGAAGGAAGCCCGCATCCGAATTGCGCAGTCCCCCGCGCCCCTACCGGTTGCCCCTGGCGGGTCGCCTGTCAGGCCTTGCGGAGCTGGAAGGCGAGGCCGAGGGATTCGTCGGTGAAGCTCTCGGAGTCCCAGTCGGCGGCGCCGGCCGCGAAGTCGACGGCGAGGACCTCGTCGGCGACGAGGGGGCCGTGTTCGGCGATGGCCTCGGCGGTCTCCTCGCTGGTGGCGCGCCAGCGCAGGACGATCCGGTCCGCGACGTCCAGGCCGGAGTTCTTCCGGGCCTCCTGGATCTGGCGGATGGCGTCGCGGGCGACGCCGAGCCGCTTCAGCTCCGGGGTGATCGCCAGGTCGAGGGCGACGGTGGCGCCGGCCTCGTTGGCGACGGCCCAGCCCTCGCGCGGGGTCTCGGTGATGATCACCTCGTCCGGCGAGAGTTCGATCCGCTCGCCGTTGAGCTCGACCCCGGTGGTGCCGGAGGCCCGCAGTTCGGCGGCGAGGACGGCGGCGTCCGCGGCGGCGACCGCCTTGGCGACGTCCTGGACGCCCTTGCCGAACCGCTTGCCGAGGGCGCGGAAGTTGGCCTTGGCGGAGGTGTCGACGAGCGAGGCGCCGACGCCGGCCAGCGACTCCAGGGTGGAGACGTTGAGTTCCTCGGCGATCTGCGCCCGAAGGTCGGCGGGGAGTTCGTCCCAGCCCTGGGCGGCGATCAGCGCGCGGGAGAGCGGCTGACGGGTCTTCACACCGGACTCGGCGCGGGTGGCCCGGCCGAGTTCGACGAGGCGCCGCACCAGCGCCATGTTCCGCGAGAGGGCGGCGTCGACGAGGGTCTCGTCGGCGGTCGGCCAGGTCGCGAGGTGCACGGAGGACGGGGCGCCGGGGGTGACCGGGACGACCAGGTCCTGCCAGACCCGCTCGGTGATGAACGGGGTGAGCGGGGCCATCAGCCGGGTGACGGTCTCCAGCGCCTCGTGCAGGGTGGCGAGCGCGGCGGCGTCGCCCTGCCAGAAACGGCGGCGGCCGCGGCGGACGTACCAGTTGGAGAGGTCGTCGACGAAGGCGGACAGCAGCTTGCCGGCCCGCTGGGTGTCGTAGGCCTCCAGCGCGAGGTCGACCTCGCGGACGAGGGTGTTGAGCTCGGAGAGCACCCACTTGTCGAGCTGCGGCCGGTCGGCCGGCGCGGGGTCGGCGGCGGAGGGCGCCCAGGCGGCGGTGCGCGCGTACAGGGCCTGGAAGGCGACGGTGTTCCAGTAGGTCAGCAGGGTCTTGCGGACGACCTCCTGGATGGTGCCGTGGCCGACGCGGCGCGCGGACCAGGGCGAACCGCCGGCGGCCATGAACCACCGGACGGCGTCGGCGCCGTGCTGGTCCATCAGCGGGATCGGCTGGAGGATGTTGCCGAGGTGCTTGGACATCTTCCGGCCGTCCTCGGCGAGGATGTGGCCGAGGCAGACCACGTTCTCGTAGGAGGACTTGTCGAACACCAGGGTGCCGACGGCCATCAGCGTGTAGAACCAGCCGCGGGTCTGGTCGATCGCCTCGGAGATGAACTGCGCCGGGTAGCGCTGCTCGAACAGCTCCTTGTTGCGGTACGGGTAGCCGTACTGGGCGAAGGGCATCGAGCCCGAGTCGTACCAGGCGTCGATGACCTCGGGGACGCGCACGGCGGTGCCGGAGCACTGCGGGCACCGGAAGGTGACGTCGTCGATGTAGGGGCGGTGCGGGTCGAGGCCGCTCTGGTCGGTGCCGGTGAGCTCGGAGAGCTCGGTGAGCGAGCCGACGCAGGTGACGTGGCCCTCGTCGCAGCGCCAGATCGGCAGCGGGGTGCCCCAGTAGCGGTTGCGGGAGAGCGCCCAGTCGATGTTGTTGTTCAGCCAGTCGCCGAAGCGGCCGTGCTTGACGTTCTCGGGGAACCAGTTGGTGTTCTCGTTCTCCCGGATGAGGGCGTCCTTGACCGCGGTGGTGCGGATGTACCAGGACGGCTGCGCGTAGTAGAGCAGCGCGGTGTGGCAGCGCCAGCAGTGCGGGTAGCTGTGCTCGTACGGCAGGTGGCGGAAGAGCAGGCCGCGGGCCTGGAGGTCGGCGACGAGGGTCTCGTCGGCCTTCTTGAAGAAGACGCCGCCGATCAGCGGGACGTCGGCCGCGAAGGTGCCGTCGGCCTCGACCGGGTTGACCACGGGCAGGCCGTAGCGGCGGCAGACCGCGAGGTCGTCGGCGCCGAAGGCGGGGGACTGGTGGACGATGCCGGTGCCGTCCTCGGTGGTGACGTAGTCGGCGGTCACCACGAAGTGCGAGTTCTCGATCTCGACCAGCTGGAACGGGCGGTCGTACGTCCAGCGCTCCATCTCGGCGCCGGTGAAGGTCTGCCCGGTGGTCTCCCACCCCTCGCCGAGGGCCTTGCCGACCAACGGCTCGGCGACGACCAGCTTCTCGTTGCCGTCGGTGGCCACCACGTAGGTGACCTCGGGGTGGACCGCGGCGGCGGTGTTGGAGACCAGGGTCCACGGGGTGGTCGTCCAGACCAGCAGCGCGGCCTCGCCGGCCAGCGGGCCGGAGGTCAGCGGGAAGCGGACGTAGACCGAGGGGTCGACGACGGTCTCGTAGCCCTGGGCCAGCTCGTGGTCGGACAGGCCGGTGCCGCAGCGCGGGCACCAGGGGGCGACCCGGTGGTCCTGGACCAGCAGGCCCTTGTCGAAGATCTGCTTGAGCGACCACCAGACCGACTCGATGTAGGAGGGGTCCATGGTCCGGTACGCCTCGTCGAGGTCGACCCAGTAGCCCATGCGCTCGGTGAGCTTGGTGAACTCGTCGGTGTGCCGGGTCACCGACTCGCGGCACTTGGCGTTGAACTCGGCGATGCCGAAGGCCTCGATGTCCTGCTTGCCGGAGAAGCCGAGCTCCTTCTCGACGGCGAGCTCGACCGGCAGGCCGTGGCAGTCCCAGCCGGCCTTGCGGGCGACGTGGTAGCCCTTCATCGTCCGGTAGCGCGGGAAGACGTCCTTGAAGACGCGCGCCTCGATGTGGTGGGCGCCCGGCATGCCGTTGGCGGTCGGCGGGCCCTCGTAGAACACCCACTCCGGGCGTCCCTCGGACTGCTCAAGGCTGCGCTGGAAGATCTTGTTGTCCTGCCAGAACGACAGGATGCCGTGCTCCAGGGCAGGCAGGTCGACCTGTGCGGGGACGGGGTTGTAGGTGCTCATCGCGGGCGTCTACCTCCGGCGGATGCGTGGACTGGCTCCGACGGAGGGACGAGACGGCATGCCGTCCCGCGGTACCACCCTCCTTGGCCGCGGCCGGCGTGGCCCGCGACCCTCTTGTTTGGGTCTGCTGCCGGTTCTACTGGGCCTGCCGAGCTGGTCGGACGGCCGTTCTTCCGGCGGCTCCGGGGTGATCTTCGCGCCGTGCACACCCCCGGGCTCGCACCGTCCCCGGGTCGCTGGTGGCTGCGTACAGCGGTACTCGTCCCATCTGCGCCTTGCACGCCCAGTGTATCGGCGTTGGCAAACCGGTAAGCGCAGCGCCGGGGCCGTGCCAAGAGCGGCGAGATTAGCCGGTGGCGATCTGGGCACAACAGGGTCAGCACCCGGGCAGCGGCGGCGGCAGAGGCTGCCCGAGTGGGATCGGATCTGACGCCGGTATGTCACGTTGTGACCGGATTCGATGGGGTTTATCTTTCCGGCACTGGAGGCCGCCGGGAACCGGCGGTTCGCATCATTCGTAAATGAGGTCGAAAGCCATGGCTGAGAGAGCAACTGGCACGCGTACCGCCACCAAGCGGACGCGGGAGGCTGTGGCAGGCGACCCAGGGGAGGGGACCGTGAGCACTGCACGGCGGAAGACCAGCACCACCACCGGCCGGGCGGCGGCCAGCCGCACCCACGTCCCGGCGGGCTCCGGCGCCCGGGCCGGCGGCGCCGAGTCGGTGGACCCGGCCGAGCTGCCCGTCCGCCCCGGCGAGGACGCCTGGACATCGGCCGAGGTGGCCGAGCTGCACGCCGAGCTCAACGCCGACCTGGAGCGCCTGCGCGCCGAGATCGAGGCCTCCGAAGCCGCGATCACCGGCCTGATGCGCGACTCCAACGACGGCGCCGGGGACGACCAGGTCGACGCCGGCACCAAGAACATCAACCGCGAGAGCGAACTCGCCCTCGCCAACAACGCCCGTGACAGCCTCGCCCAGACCGAGCGTGCCCTCGCCCGGCTGGAGGGTGTCGGCTTCGGCGTCTGCGAGTCCTGCGGCCAGCCGATCGGCAAGGCCCGGCTCCAGGCGTTCCCGCGGGCGACCCTCTGCGTGGGCTGCAAGGCCAAGCAGGAGCGCAGGTAGCGTCCGTCCGGGGCAGCGGGGACGGGCTTTTCGGCCACCGATTGCCGTACGCTCGTCCCCGTAACCCCGGCCCACGGCCGGCCCGCCTCGGGCCGGTCCTCTTGTACACGGCAGCGGAGCGGATCATCAGCACCCCAGGTTCCCCCCAGACGCAGGACGAAGCCGTCCCCACCGCACGCGTGCCGCACGAGCCGGAGACCGCCGTGGACGAGTCCGCCTCCGAGCCGGCCACCGGCGCCGCGGCCGGCGCCACCGCCGCAGGTGGCGCCCGCAACGTCCGCCGCCGCCGGATCGGCGTCCTGCTGGCCGTCGCGCTGCTCGCCTACCTGATCGACCTCGGCAGCAAGCTGCTGGTCGTCGCCCGGCTGGAGGGCCACCGGCCGATCCAGGTCATCGGCGACGTCATGACCTTCCAGGTGATCCGCAACCCCGGTGCCGCCTTCGGCATGGGCCAGGCCATGACCGTGGTCTTCACCGCCATCGCCGCAGCCGTCATCGTGGTGATCTGGCGGATCGCCCGCCGCCTCTACAGCCTGCCCTGGGCGATCGCGCTGGGCCTGCTGCTCGGCGGCGCCCTCGGCAACCTCACCGACCGGCTGTTCCGCTCCCCGGGCGTGTTCCGCGGCCACGTCGTGGACTTCATCTCCGTCCAGCACTTCGCCGTCTTCAACCTGGCCGACTCGGCGATCGTCTGCGGCGGCATCCTCGTGGTGCTGCTCTCCTTCCGCGGCTCCAACCCGGACGGCACCACCCACCAGCCCGCCAGGTCGCACACCGCCCAGGACGGCGAGGAGAACACCGGCGACCACGCCGAGTGACGTTGCGCCCGGCCGCCCCCCCACGGCCCCGGCGGCGGTGGGGTGGCCCTCCGCGGTCCGGCATACTCGTACGAGTGAGTATCGCAGCGCAGACCCGCAGCCTTCCCGTACCCGACGGCCTGGAGGGCGAGCGCCTCGACGCCGCCCTGGCCCGGATGTTCGGCTTCTCCCGGACGAAGGCCGCCGAACTGGCCGCCGACGGCAAGGTGACGCTCGACGGCTCCGTCGCCGGGAAGTCCGAGCGGGTCACCGCCGGCGCCTGGCTGGAGGTCGAGATCCCGGCCCCCGCCGCCCCCGTGCAGATCGTCGCCGAGCACGTCGAGGGCATGCGCATCGTCCACGACGACGACGACATCGTGCTCGTCGACAAGCCGGTCGGCGTCGCCGCCCACCCCAGCCCCGGCTGGACCGGCACCACCGTCATCGGCGGCCTCGCCGCCGCTGGCTACCGCATCTCCACCTCCGGCGCCGCCGAGCGCCAGGGCATCGTGCACCGCCTCGACGTCGGCACCTCCGGTCTCATGGTCGTCGCCAAGTCCGAGCGCGCCTACACCGACCTCAAGCGGCAGTTCCACGACCGGATCACGGAGAAGAAGTACAACGCCCTCGTCCAGGGCCACCCCGACCCGCTCACCGGCACCGTCGACGCCCCGATCGGCCGCCACCCCAGCAGCGACTGGAAGTGGGCCGTCACCCGCGACGGCAAGCCCTCGGTCACCCACTACGACCTCATCGAGGCCTACCGCGCCGCCTCCCTGCTCGACATCAAGCTGGAGACCGGCCGTACCCACCAGATCCGGGTGCACATGTCCGCGCTGCGCCACCCCTGCGTCGGCGATCTCACCTACGGCGCCGACCCGACCCTCGCCAAGCGCCTCGGCCTCACCCGGCAGTGGCTGCACGCTGTCCAGCTCGGCTTCGAGCACCCCGCCGACGGCCAGTGGGTCGAGTTCCGCAGCGAGTACCCGGCCGACCTGCAGAAGGCCCTCGACATCATCTCCGCGGAGAGCTGAGATGGCCGAGCAGACCACGCCGGCGCCCGTCGAGATCCGGATCGCCGACGGCGAGGCCGACCTCGCGCTGGTGCGCAGCGTCCGGCGCGAGGTGTTCGTCGAGGAGCAGAACGTCCCGGAGGAGCTGGAGTACGACGAGCTGGACGCCACCTCGGTGCACGTGCTCGCCGTCGCGCCCGACGGCTCCGGCCTCGGCACCGGCCGGCTCATCCACGGCGCCGACGCCCTGAAGCTCACCGGCATCGAGGGCCGCGTCCTGCTCGGCCGCCTGGCCGTGCGCAAGCCCGCCCGCGGCACCGGCCTCGGCGCCGAGCTCGTCCGCGCCATCGAGCAGGCCGGCCGCGCCCGCGGCGCCCGCGAGCTCGAACTGCACGCCCAGGTCCACGCGCTCGGCTTCTACGAGCGGCTCGGCTACACCGCCGAAGGTCCGGTCTACGAGGACGCCGGCATTCCGCACCGCACCATGGTCCGGGTGTTCTGACCGCGGGTTCACCCCGCCGCCGCCGACCGGTACGCTCCCGCCCGTGAACGATCTTCGGGTGGGGGCGTCCGTCGTCCTGGGCGGACTGGTGTTCGGCGCGCTCGCCGTGGGCGGCGCCTGGTGGGCGCTCGACGGCGGCCTGTACGGCTGCGGCCCCGACGAGCGCAGCCTCACCCGCACCCTGGCCGCGGACCCCCTGCTCGCCGCCCGCACCGACCGGCTCGCACCGGTCGGAGAGTCCACGGACACCTGCGACGACGACGACCGGGTGGTGACCGTCTCGCAGTCCTTCCGCGGCACCGGGTCGCCCGCCGAGACGTCCGCCGCCTACCGTACCCTCGTCCGCGAGCAGGGCTGGACCGCGCTGCCGGTGGACCGCATCACACCCCCCGACTGCTACACCAAGCGGACCGCCGGCACCGAGGCCCTCCTCAGCTTCCGCCCCGGCGACGGCGACGGCCTGCTGTGGGTGACGATCAGCGCCGCCCGCGAGGGCGAGGGCTGGTGCTGACCCCGGAGGGTCCGATGAGCGCCCAGGTCCGGGCGCTCACGTGAACGGCCCGGTGCAGCGGAGCGGAGCAGTGGTGGTTCGCCCGCCCGGCCGCGGGTAGGCGCCTGCATGTGAGCGAGGCCGGGACGTGAGCGGGGCCGCGGAGACGGCGGCCCGGCTGCTGCGCGAACACGGACAGACGTACGCGCAGGAGGCCGGGATCACCCTGCGCGACAAGCCCGCCCCGCTCTACCGGCTGCTCGTGCTGACCCTGCTCTGCTCCACCCGGATCAGGGCCGACATCGCCACCGCCGCGGCCCGCGAACTCTTCCGGGCCGGCCTGCGCACCCCGCAGGCGATGACCGGCGCCGACTGGCAGGACCGCGTCGACGCCCTCGGCCGCGCCCACTACGTCCGCTACGACGAGAGCACCGCCACCGCCCTCGGCCGCGGTGCCGACCTACTCCTCGAACGGTGGCGCGGCGACCTGCGCCGACTCCGCGCGGAGGCCGACGGCGACACCGCGGAGGTGCACCGGCTGCTCCGGGAGTTCCCCCGGATCGGACCCGTCGGCGCGGACATCTTCTGCCGCGAGGCCCAGGGCGTCTGGCCGGAGCTCCGCCCCTCCTTCGACCAGCGCGCCCGGGCCTCCGCCGCCGCGCTCGGCCTGCCCGACGAGCCGGAGCGCCTGGCCGCGCTGGTACCGGGACCGGAACTGCCCGCGCTGGCCGCCGCCCTGGTGCGGGTCGGGCACTCCTGAACGCGAGTCCTGCTACGGGTGCAGGGTCAGAACAGGCCGTGCCACATCTGCTCGACGACCACGTTCCACCAGGTGGAGTCCTTGTGGAAGGCCTGCGGGTCGATCGCCGCGAGCTCGTTCTGGAGTGCGGCCACTGCGGCGCCGGCGGCCAGCGGGTCCAGCCCGCGCAGCGCGGCGCGCGCCGTCACCAGGGCGTCCAGGCTGCGCAGGAAGGCGGAGACCGAGGCGTTGACGTACCGTCCGCTGCCCGTGCGCGGGTGGACGGCCCAGACCGACCCGGCGCTCTGCTCGTCACCGTCGCACTGCACGGCGACGACGCACAGGCCGTCCGAGCCGAGCCTGGTCCAGCCCGCGAGGACGTCCAGCAGCTGCGGATCCAATTCCGTACCGGCGGAGGTCAGATGAGCGCGCAGATCGGCGAACAGGCCGCCGGGCGGCGGAGCGTCCGGGTGGTCCGCGGCGAAGAACAGCGGCACGTCGGCGGGCAGCCCCGCCCAGGTCAGCGTGGAGCGGGCCGACTCCGGCAGGGCACTGCCCGCGATGTCGTCGGCGTCGTACCGCACGACCTCGCCGAAGACCTCGGCGATGCGGCGGCCGAGCGCCACGTCACGCACCGGCGCGGCGGGCTCCACCTCGCCGGGCTGCGGCGCCGGTACCCGGTGCGGCCGCGGGGGCGGCTGCTGCCCGGCCATCCGGGCGATCCGCTCGGCGTGCTCGGTGAGCGCCGCCACGCCCTCGGCCCGCTCCTCGGCGAAGATCCCGTAGGTGTGCGAGCAGGAGACGCCCGCGTTGGGGAAGGCGCGCTCCACCAGGGCGGCGGTGTAGCCGCCGGGCAGGGTGGCCGGGCGCAGGTCGGTGTGGACGGCGACCACGTTGCCGGCGGGCACGCCGAGCCGGTCGAGCTCGGCGGCGAGCTGGTACTCCGCCGGCGGCAGGCCCGGCCCCGCGTTGCGGTAGAGCATGACCTCCTCGCCGTCGGCCGGGTTCACGTAGGTGGCGACGGCGGTGTTGCCCGGGCCGGTGGCCGGCGGGTCGTTCCGGTGCGCCCGGTCGGCGTGCTTGGCCTCGTACGAGCGGATCACCTCGTCCACCGGGATCGACGGCCAGACGCTGAGCTCGCCGGTCTCCCGGTCCACCACGCCGGAGGCGTCGCCGAGGTCGGCCGGCGGGCGCCGCTCCCCGGTCACGGGGTCGCGCTCCAACGGCGCGGGCGCCGCCCAGACCACCCAGCCGAGACCGAACTCGCGGTGGCGGACGGCACGGCGCTGCTCGGCCGGCGCATCGCCGTTCAGCCAGCGGTCGGCTGCGGCGAGGGCCTGCTCCTGGGTGATCACGACGACTCCTCCGTGTAGCGGACTCCGGCCGAGATTACCGTCAGGCACCGTCGACTCCGAACGGTTGCATATGATCGCACGACGAAAGCGACTGCGGCCGACCGGTCTTGGCGCGGCCCAGTCCAGGGTGAGGGACGACGGGGAGGTGGCCGCCATGGCCGAAGAGCACGAGATCGGCGACGACGAACTGCTGGACGTGGCGGACAACCCGACCCAGGCCGCCGAGCTGCACAAGGCACTGCGCACCATCGCCAACAACTCCAACGTCGGCCCCGAGCTGCAGGAGATGGCCAAGAGCGTGCTCAGCGGCCGCATCGGCATGAAGGACGTCATCGAGTCCGACCGGTACATGCACGCGATCGGCACCCGGCTCGGCGAGATGCGCGACGCCGCCGAGCACATGTCGCCGGAGGACCGCCGCAAGTCGGAGGAGCGCGCGGAGAAGCTGGTCCGCGAGCGGGAGGAGGCCGAGAACGGCTCCGCCAAGCGCGACGGGCGGAAGTGACGGGCCGTCCGGTTCCGGGTGTGCAGGGTTGTCGTGGTGTCCGTGCGGGGCCGGTGAAGGATCGGCCCCGACGGCGCCGAGCAGGGGGTTCCGCCGGTCGTGGGGGCGTGGGTGTGTCGGGGCGATGAGTAGGATCATCTGACTGATCGTCGTTCGTACCGTGCTTGGTTCTTGTTCACCCGTACCCGGTCTTCGGGCCAGGACGGGCTAGTCAGTTGGGGGGAACTGACTCGTGTCGCTGATGCTGCCGGACGGCCTTGAGTGGGTCCTGGAGATGCTCGGCTTCGACTGGCCGAAGGCGGACGAGGACAAGCTGCGCGAGTGCGCCCAGGTGTGGCGCGACTTCGCGGATCAGGTCGACGAGCTGAACTATCAGGCGTTGTCGGCGGCGAACAGTGTGCGGTCGGCGAACAGCGGCGACTCGATCGATGCGTTCGGGAAGGCGTTCGACAAGTTCTCGACGGGTGGGGACGGCTATCTCGCCGATGCGGCGACGGCGTCGCGGTTGATCGCGGCGGCGTTCGATGCCGCCGCGGTGATCGTGATCACGTGCAAGATCGCGGTGATCGCGCAGATAGTGATCCTGGCCGCGGAGATCATTGCGGCGCAGGCGGCGGCGCCGTTCACGTTCGGCCTGTCGGAGCTCGGTGCGCTCGGGGCGACACAGGCGACGAAGATGATCGTCCGCCGGTTGCTGAAGGAGCTCCGTGATGCGCTGATCGAGGCGATCATGGAGACGTTGAAGGACCCGATCGTCTCTGCCGTGCAGGCGATGATCTCGGACCTGATCGCGCAGACGGTGAACCAGGGATTCGGCGCGCAGGACGGCTACGACCTGGGCCGGACGGCGAAGACGGGCTGGGAGGAGGGTAAGTCCTCTGCCGAGAACTGGAAGCAGTCCTTCGGGGAGTCGCTGCGCGACGGACTGGGCTCGCGGGCCGGTGGCTCGGCCCGGCACCATGCGGAGCGCGCGGCCGGGCACGGCGACGGCGGCAGCGGCCACGAGGGTGGTGGAAGCGAGAGCGGCGGCAGTGGCGAAAGCGGCAGCGGCGACTCGGGCTCCTCGGGGCCGTCCGGATCCTCTGGCACTTCCAACTCCACTGGTTCGTCGGGCTCTTCGGGCGCTTCGGGTTCCGATTCGGGTTCCGGCTCTTCCGGATCCGGTAGCTCATCAGGTTCAACTGGTTCCTCCGGCTCGACCGGCTCGTCGTCGGGTGGTTCGCGTCCCTCGTCCGGTGACTCCGGTGGCAGCGGTACGAGCCACTCGCCCTCGGGTGACAGCGGGAGCGGCGACTCCGGAGCGGGCAACCGCAGCGAGAGCACGTCCCGTCCTGCGCCCGCGCCGTCCAGCGACAACCGCAACTCCACGCCCCTCGACCCGTTCGGTACGCGGCTGAGCTCCGACCCCGCACCCTCGGCGAACCACACGCCCACCGGTGGCGACGGGACTCCGCCGGCCTCCTCCGCGCCCGCCCCCTCCTCGGGCGCCGACAGCGGCTCGCCCGCTCACACCGGTACGGACAGCCGTCCGGCGCCCGGCTCGGACGGTCCGGTGCCGGCGTCGGGTGACGG
Organism: Streptomyces sp. TLI_235; assembly: GCA_002300355.1. Classification (NCBI taxonomy): domain Bacteria; kingdom Bacillati; phylum Actinomycetota; class Actinomycetes; order Kitasatosporales; family Streptomycetaceae; genus Streptomyces; species Streptomyces sp. TLI_235. Next base: position 1,697,959 of record NSGV01000002.1, on the reverse strand, counting down.
CCGCGGCGCGGATGCGCCGCCCGCGCACACCGGGACGGACAGCCGGCCGACACCACCTGCGCAGGACGGTTCTTCGGACGGGCCCGCGCGCAGTGGTGACACCCCCTCGGACCGTTCGGGCGGGGACACCACCCGCCCCGGGCCGACCGCCGCGCACCCCACACCCGACGCCACACCTGCTCCTGCCCCCGCCCCGGGCCCGTCGCACACCCCGGCGCCCCAGCACACCGGTGACGGATCGTCGACCCCGACGCACGGCGGCACCCCGAACGCCCGGCCCGACACCACGCCCGCTCCCGCCCCGGCCCCAGCCACGGCTCCGGCGCATGCGACCACTCCGCACCACACCGGCGACGCCGGCACCCCGCCGCACAGCGGCACCCCGGACTCCCGGCCCGGACCGGTCTCCACCCATCCCACGCCCGACTCGTCGCCGACCCCCGCGCCGGGCCATGCCGCCGACTCCCCGTCCTCCCGGCCGTCCTCGGATGCCGGTTCGACGCCCTCGCACGCCCAGCCGCAGTCCGGCGACGCACGCACCACCACCCCGTCGTACGGTCCGGTGCGCGGTGACGACACCTCCGGCTCGCCTACGCACAGCGGTGAGAGCCGTCCATCCCCGTCCTATGGTCCTGTGCGCGGCGATGCTCCGGCGAGCACCGCGGCCCAGCCCCACAACGGTCCGGACGCCGGACGTCCCGGAAACGAGGCGCCGCCGCAGCGCCACGAGTCGGTCCCGCGGGCCGAGGAGACCACCCCGCAGCAGGAACGTTCCGGCTCGGCGGTGCCGCCGCATGCAGGTTCGGTGCCGCACGTCCCGGCCGGCGACGCCTCCCGCACACCGTCCTCGGACGGGCCGCACCGGGCCACCGTCCACACCGCCTCCACCGCGGTCGCCGACGCACCGCCGACCCACACGCCCGGTACGCCCACCCCCGACGGCACCACAACGCCGTCCACCGGCCAGCCGTCCCAGAACCCCGGCCCGGTGAACCCCGGCGCGGGTGTCCCGCCGACCTCCGGGACGCCCGGCACGGGTGGTACGGGCACGCCCCGCACCGACCGTCCGACCGCCAACCGGCCTGCCGACAGCACGCCCACCGTCCCCGGTCAGCGGAACAACCCCGCCCCCGACCGCCCGACCACCCTGGGCCAGCAGCCCACGGGTGGTCGCCCCGACCCGCGCACCTCCCCGTGGGGCCGTCCGACCACGCCACCGCACCAGGACGGCACCTCCCGGCCGGACCCCCGTACCGACCGCCCCGGCACGCCCAAGGGCCGGGACCCTCGTGCGGACCGCACCGCCGATGCGCCGACCCGTCCGGACCCCCGCGCAGATCGCCCCTCGGACACGTCCGCACGGCCCGATCCGCGGACCGCAGACCACCGGCCCACGTCCGACCGCACCCCGGCGACCGACGACTCGACCACCCCGGACCACCGCGGCCCGGAGGCGGACCGCCACGACGACACGGCTGCGCACACCCCGGACAGGAGCCCCGAGCACAAGCCGGCCGACCACAACGCCCCCGAGCACGCCACTCCCGACCACAAGCCGGCCGACCACAACGCCCCCGAGCACGCCACTCCCGACCACAAGCCGGCCGACCCGGACCGTCCGGCGACCGCCGACCGTCCGTACGGCAGCCCCGGCGGCCTGGTCGAGCCCGGCCATCACGACCGGGAGCGGGTCGAGAACTCCGTCCCGCGCGACGCCGACGGCAAGCCGCAGCGCCACCCGGACCCCGAGGGCGACTGGCCGCGCGCGATCAACGGGGATCCGGACGCCCCCGGCCGCCACAACAACTGCGTCGACGTGGCGCTGGCCACCGTCGACACCTACTCCGGCCACCCGACCCCGGCAGCCGCCCGCACTCCCGACCACGACGCGGACGGGAACCCCTCGGACCGCGGTGAGCGCGGCGGACGCGACCGGATCGAGAACGCCCTCGGCGCCAAGTTCTCCGACATGGGCGACGGTCGGGACGCCTACCGCCGACTGGAGGACACCCTCCGCCGCGAGGGCCACGGCTCGCAGGCCGTCATCATCACCCGCGACGCCGACGGCCGTGCCCACGCCTGGAACGCCGTCAACCACAACGGCAAGATCACTTACGTCGACGCCCAGACCGGCCGTCGCTCCAACCAGCCCCTCCATAGCGGTGACCACGGCGTCTTCGCCATCCCCCTCGGCCCGGACCGCCGGCCCGCCACACCCGAACGCGGCCCCCACCACGATGCATCCGACACCCGTCCCGAGCGGCGCGCCCCGGAGGAGGCTGCCGGAAAGCGGAAGCCCGGGGATCCGGACTACGGGCATCGGTTGGAGGGTGATCACAAGCCGACGGAGGACGGCCACATCAAGGAACCCCCTGCACCGATACACGGCCGGAACGGACCTGAGTGGCAGGTTCTGGCGGACTCCCAGGAGGAGGGTTTCGGCAAGTCCAAGCTCAGCCAAATGGTTGAGGCGGCCCGAGCCGATGACTCCTTCTACCAGGAGTACGCCATTCCGGGCTCTGCCCTGACCCGGCACCCGGCACCCGGCGGTCTGCACGGCGAGACCTCGGCGAACTACGCGGCTTTCAAGTTCGTCATCGAACCTGACGGCGAGTCGATGGTGATCATCTCGCGGAGCTGGGGAAGGGGCAGCAACATCCCGGCCATCCCGGGGGAGGCATGGACCGGTGCAGGGCATTCGGAGAAGCTGGCCAAGGAGTACCTGCTTCATCTTCAGCAGGGGCTGACGCCTCCGCAGCAGATCAAACTGGAGGAGGTCTACTCCGAGCGGGCGCCGTGCCGTCAGTCGGGCTGTGCCAGAATCCTGTACACCACGTTCGGGAAGGTCAGGGTCACGCATTCGGTCCCGCATCCTGACGACGGCACCGGCTCGAAGAAGATGAGCGACCAGATCAAGAAAATCAAGAAGAAGCGCCAGGCGATCATCAACGAGAACCGGCGCTACTACCCGTCTGGCGCACCCCAGGCCGGACTGCCGAGCCCCCCGCCTGCTCCGGCGCCGATCGATACCGAGGAGTGAGACGGATCATGCGCTTTCACCTGGCGGCCCGTCAGGCCGCTGCCGAGGAGTTGGCCGCGTGGCTGGAGAGGCGGGACATCGGCGACGGGATCCGGCTCGTCACGGGAGCCCGGGGCGCGGGCAAGAGCTGGCTCCTCGCCCGAACGGCGCTCGCGGCCGACAGCGAGGCCCGGGAGCTGGTGGCTCCTGCTGGTGGGCCGCTGCCGCAGGTGGGTGCCCTCGACGGGGTGGCCGATGCTTCCGGGGAGACCGAGGCGGAGTGGCTGCGATCGCTGGCCGCGGGAATGGACCTGGCGGCCGAGGTCAACGCTGACAACGACTACTTCGGCTTTCGGTGGGCTCTAGGAGAGGCCGATGCCCCGCGTGGCATCGTGCTGTCCGGTGCCCCCGGCCGGCTCCGCGTGACCTCGAGGCGAGGCACCCGGGTGCCGGAGCTGCTGATCGAGCTGACCGAGACCTCGGAGCTGAGCCAGTCCTGGTCGGGCTACCTGGCGTTCGTACTGGCAGAGGTCGATCGGGCCGTCCTGGCGCAGTTGCTGCGCCTGCGGCCGCATCTCGCGGACTCGGTGATCGATCTGGACTCCGAGCGGTTCGCTCCGGACCGTGCGGAGTTCGAGGGATGGGTGTGCGACCTACTGGAAGCCCCCGACTCGACGTACGCGGGCGGCGGAGGCCGGGCAAGTGAGGTCGCGGCGGCGATCAGTGCCGCGGCGTGGCCGAACTTCCTGCTTGCCGAAGTGCTGGCGATGGAGCTCAGGGTCCGTCCGGAGAGCGACGCAGGGGAGGATCTGCCGGACTCACTGGAAGGCGCCTGGGAGTTCGTCCTGGGAGCACTCGGTCCGGCCGGACCGCGAGCACGCCAGGTGCTGGCGCCGTTGATCCTGGCCGAGGGCGTCCTGGGCATGCCGGACGAACTGCGCCTGAGCGCCGCAACTGCGGTACGTGGTCGCGAGGTCGGGATCGAGGAACTCGAAGACTTCGAGAGTGTCGTCGCCGCGTTCGTGGCGGAGGAATTCGCCGAGGACGCGGCTTTGCAGGGCGGTCGCCCGGTGCGTCACGCCCGGCTGAGGGACGCCGCTCTCGCCGATGCGGCCATGGCGTCGTACGGTTCCGGTGTCGCTGAGGTGCAGCGGCGGATCGCGTCGGCCGTCCGCGAGTACGTCCCGGAGGACGTGGCAGCGGTTGCGGACGGCCGACCGCTGAGTCCGGGTGAGGTGTACGCCCTGCGGTTCGGCATCGGGCACGCCCTTGGCGGCGGGATGCTCGACGAGTGGCTGGCGGATGTGCGCGTACTGGCTCTGTCCGACCCGCAGTCTCTGTCGGAGGCAGTGTCGGCGGCGGGAGCCGCCGACGACGCAACTGCGCACAGGCGTCGAGGTGTGGTGGCCGAGGCGGTGCGGGCCTACCGCTCCGACACCCGGTGCGGGCCTGCCGAGTGGGTTTCCCGGTTGCGGTTCGCAGCCCAGATGTGGGGCGATCACGCGTTGGTCGGTGCGCTGGATGCGCTTGGTCTGCCGCTTCCCTGGCGGGCGAAGTGGGTTCGGTGGCGGCCGCTCGGGGTCTTCGACACGCGTGCGTTCGGCCAGGGCTGGACGGGGCCGGTGGAGATCGTGGGCCGGCGATCCGGGGCGGATGCGACGGAGGTCGATCAGGTCTGCCTGCGATCTGCGTACGACGCCCGTTTCCGGTGGTACGCGCTGGACAGTGGTGAGCAGATCGGCGATGCACTTGACGAGGCACCCGCCGTTCCGGACACGGCGCCGACCGCGACCGGTGATGGCTCGGTGGTCACGGTCGAGGTGTTCGACGACGACCTGGGCCTGCTCCGGGCCCGGGTGACGCGTCCGGGAGTCCCGGGCGAGGAGGTGTATCCGCTGTGCCCTCCGCTCCCGGGAGCGCAGGCGTATCCACTGCCGGGCGGCCGGGTGTTGCTCGCGGGCCACAGCGGCGCTGCCGTCGTCGACTTCACGTCGGCGGCTGGCGTCGAACACAGCGCCTGGAACACCGAGCCGAAGCTGCTGCCGCACCACGGATGGTGGGCGCAGTCGGAGCTGGACGCGGCTGATCTCCACCTTTACTACCAGGGTGGCATCGCGTACGCCGACCCTGCGCGACTCGGCCCGCTGGCCGACCGGGCGGATGTGGCACGCATGCTGTGCAAAGTCGGACTCCCGGGCTTCCCGGTCTTCTGGCAGGACACGCTGGGGTGTCTCGAATCCCTCCGGACGCTGGAGGAGTACTGGGCCGAGCAGGGCGAGCAGGGCGAGGAGAGCGAGGACACGGACGCGGGATACACCGTGATCGCCGTCTCCGCCGACGAGTTCACACCGCTGTGCGTCGAGCATGCCACGGGTCACGTCGTCCAGGTGGAGGACGGGGAGCCGGAGCTGGTCAACACCTCCGTGGCAGCCTTCGCCGCCTGTCAGGCGCTGACTTCCTGGGCGCTCTCGGTCTCGGCAGGCCGACAGGACGACGAGCGCGGGGAGTTCGAAGCCTTCGTCCATGAGGGGCTCACCCGGATCGACCCCGAGCCGGCCGCGGAGCAGGGACGGGGATGGTGCTGGCTTCAGGCGATCCAGGATGCGAGCTCGTACACCCTTTACGGGTAAACGTCGCGCTTCCGGCATCGCACACAATCGGGGGAGAGAGTGAGAAGGGCAGTGCTCAGGACCGGGCCGGGATATTCGGCAGCAGTCAAGTTCCTCACGCCGCAGGGGGAGGAGATGTCCGAGGTCGCGCGCAGCGGCCCTGGCCTGCCGCACCCGGAGTGGCAGTTGCGGGCGCGGTTGGAAGAGCGCGGCATCCGTGCGGGCGATGTGCTCCAGCTCTACGGCGAGCTCCAGGTCTGCGACGTCCCGGGAGGCAACTGCGCTGCCCGGGTGCTTCGCTGGTGGCCCCGGGTCAAGGTCTCGCACTCCGCCGAGTACGGGGCGAGCGTGGAGTCCAGGCAGCGCGGTATGGCGGCCCTGCGGACGCATCTGGTGGAGTCGGGGCGTCAGCGCGGTTTCGTGATCGACGTCGAGACGCGCCGCCTGCCGCTGCCGTCGGTGCAGGAGAGCGACGCGGCGGTTTCCACGGCGCCGACCGATGTCTCCGCCCCATTGGGTGCGGTCTTCCCGCCGTTCTTCGAGCCTGCCGGTGAGGCCGAGGGAACCGCGCCGCTGGTCGACCATCTCATCGCGCACGGCAACGTCCTCTCGGCTGAGGTGGAGCAGGAATTCACTGCCCGGGGTTACGTCCGGATCGGCTCGGACTATGGCCGCGAGATCTGCGTCACCCCTGGAACCGGTGAAGTGTGGGCGGTAGGACGTCGATCCGGTCGGGCGCTGTATGTCAACCGGAGTGTCGAGCGGTACGCCGGCTGCCTCGAACTGTTGCGCCGCGCGTGGCCGCAGCGGGTAGGACTCGGTCCCGCAGATTCCGCAGGCCACACCGCCGAGCTCCAGCACGCCGTGGCGGCGCTCGACGGTACGGCCTTCAGCGATCCTGAGAACTGGTGGTCGGTCATTCTCGAGCAGCATTGGGACGGTCTGCTCTGACACACCGCCATTGCGCATGCGCCGCGGGATGGAGGCCCCGGTGCGGGACCGCTCGGGCCTCGGGAGAGGAAGAATCCTTCGGTCGGCGGTGGTGTGCCCGTGGGGTGGAGTCCGCGTACCTGCCGAAGTACCTGCTCGAGCGGCGCTGGGTCGGGCAGTGCGAGACCTGATCGACTGCTGCCGTGGGGAACCTGTTCGTGGAAACCGGCCGTCATGGATTTGGGAATGGTCACGGCCGGATTCATCGTATGCGTCGACTTCGAGCCGGACGACGAACTCCACGCACGTTTCCGGACGGTGCACGGCCAGCTGTTTCCTCGAATCCGGCGTGGAAGTGGGTTACGGAATCGGGTTCCGCACCGGAAAGACGGCCGAGGGGGCCAGGACACCGACACCCGCTGGTACATGCACAACATCGAGGTCCTGTGGATTCGTGCAAGCATTCGGAGGGGCGGCGGTGCCGATGCATAGGATTGCTGTGTGACGAACGATGGCTCGCCCCAGGCTGTTTCGGTTGCCGTCGACTGTGCCGGGCAGAGCCTCGAGTCGGCCGTTGCAACAGCCGGCCGCGCGGCCGGCGAGGCCGGCGCGGGCGTCCACCTGCGGCTTGAACGGGTGGAGCTCGCCGGTCCACTGGTGAGCTCGGACGAGCCGAAGCGCATCACGTCCTGCGGCAGCCGGGCGGTGTCGGAACTGGTGGGGCGACCCGTGGCGATCGCCCCGCCCGCAGATGCCGACGACCGACCGGAGGCAGTCGCGTGGCACGACCTCCCTGCGGCACCGGACGAGTTGCTCTGGCTCACCGCCGCGGCGGCTCTGGAACTGCCGCGCTCCGGCCTGCAGGTGTGGCGTGCGTTCGCGGTCGCCCTGACGGGCCGGCTCGTGTCGGTCGAGCAGTTGACGGAGTTCGCGGCTCGCCGACCCGAGATCACGGTTGAGGGCAATGCCGTCCGCTTCGCGGACCGGGTGGCCCATCGGGCCGTCCGGGCCCGGCTGCCGCTGAGCGACGTGCAGCAGCGTGCGGTTCACCGTGCCCTGGTCGGACTGCGGTCCGACGCCGCCGGGACCGACGAGACCGTGGCGGCCTACCTGGGCGCCGCACGGCCGGTGCACGCGGCGTTGACGGGGGAGTTGGGGGAGTGGCTGACGGACCTGGACTTCCTGGTGGAGTCGGGGTGGTACGGCCTCGGTCTGGGCCTGGCGCTGGCGTACCCGGAGGGTGTGCCGCTGGGCACGGTCGCGGGTGATCTGCACTGTCTGTTGCTGGAGCGGTCGGCGGCGCCAGCGAGCCACGAGGAGTGGCTGTCCTGGGGTGCACCACACACTGGTGGGGCGGGGTTTCACCGTCGTGGCGGACGAGGTGGCGACTTGGGTGCGGCTGCCGTGGCAGACGCTGTGGTCGCACTGGCGATGGCCGAGCGGGTACGCGCCGCGGCCGCCCGCGGAGACCGAGCAGGACAGGATCCTGCTGGTGCACGGGCCCGACGGTCCGACCCTCGCCACCCGGCGCGAGCCCTGGGACAGCGACGGCGCGGTGTACGAGCAACTCCGGGACGCCAGGACGGGTGAGCCGCTCGGTGGCCCGAGCACGGAGCCGCACACCGGGATCCTTCCTCAGGAGCAGGCACTCGCCGGGATCGTCGTCGGCCATGTGAACGGCGAGTGGCCCTTCGCCGGTGGAAGGACCTCCCGGTGCCCGCGCTGCCGTGGATGGGCGAGTCGGTCACCTTCGCCGCCCTGTGCGAACCCCCGGATCCGACAGCCGGAACGTTGTGGGTGCTCACGGGGCGGTGCGGGCTGTTCGGCGCGGCGGTGCGCGACGACCTGATGGCCCGGCTGCCGAGGCCCCCGCGCGGTGGGTACGGAATCCGCTCAGCGCCCGCGCGCGGTGGCCCCGGCCGGAGGTGTCCTTCGACGGGGCTCTCACCCGGGAGGAGCTGGAACAGGACTGGGCGTTCGGCCGCCGAGCATGCCGCCCGGTGACGCCCGAGCTGCTTCCGGCCGCGGTCGAGCACCGTGCCACCAGGGAGTTCCTGGGTGAGGTGGGCTGGCCGGTGACGGATCATCCGGGACTGCTGACCTCCGACCTCGCGACCGGTGGGCTGGCTCCGGCGGACGGCCGTCCCGGTCTGCTGGCCGGGCTCGGTCGGTTCTTCGGTTCGCCGATCCTGCTCGACGGCCGTACCGGCGAAGTGTTCGGCGAGGACTGGAACCGCGAACTCGTCCTGGTGGCCGGTGGGCTGCCGCAGTTCCTCCGGATCGTGATGCTGCATCGGGCCGTGCTGCTGGTGCCCGTCCTGCTCGGCGTGTACGACTCCCTGAACCTGGAAGAGGACGTTCTGAGCTGGATCCGGACGATCGATCCGGCGGCCGCCGAGGGCGGGTTCTGGGAGCAGAAGTACTTCGCGCCGACCCTGCTCGACCTGTGGGAGGAGAGTCCCGAATAGCGCCCCCGCTGACCCGGCGCCGAAGTCGGACCAGTCCAGATCGCCACCTGGGGCCGCGCCAACATCGACCACGCCGACGCCTTCGGCTTCAGCTGGAACCGCAGCGGCAAGTCCGGCAAGCACTTCCCGTTCGACTGGAGCGGCCCCGAGTGACACCGGGCCCGGCCGCGTACAGGCGTCAGCCCGGCGCCGCGTGCCAGGGGGCATCGTGCCGGCCGGGGCGTGCGCGATGACCGCCGACCGACGGCATCGTCGTACGCGCAGTGAGTGGGATCCTGACTGGCTGTGGTGGTCGGTCAGTCGCGGTCGACGGGGTCTCCGGTCGGGGCGAGCCGCTCGGTGGGGCCGCCGAAGGCGAGGTGGAGGGTGCGGGAGGCGAGCAGCCAGCGGCCGTTCTCCCGGCGGAAGACGTCCTCGTAGTGGCCGAGGTTGGCGGGCAGGCGGGGTGGAAGCATCTGCCCGCTCCAGCCGTCGACGCGGTAGGTCGCGAAGTAGGAGATCGAGGTGGCGCGGGTGGGGGAGTGGACGTCGACGACGATGTTGCTGCACATCCGGCGGGACAGGCGGTCGGCCGGCCTGGAGCCGAAGTAGGCGCGCAGGGCGTCGCGGCCCTCGATCCGTCGTTCGCCGGCGGGCCACTCCCAGATGCCGTCCGCGGTGAACAGCTCGGCGACGGAGGAGGGTTCGCCCAGGTCGAGGCGGTGCAGGAAGTCGTTGAGCAGCCGCTCGCAGGCCCGTTCGGCGAGGAGGCGGTCCAGGTCGTTCAGGGATTCCTTCGTCATCCCCGGTTTCTAGCAGTCGGGCTGGCGGTGCGCGAACCGGTTTCGGTGACGGGTCGGGCCTGGCCGCCTCGATCGGAGTGGCATATTCCGCTTAGGTGGGGGTCGTGCGAACCGTCCGCCGGTAGTGCCGAGGGGCCGGGTCCGGTCGTAGGATCACTTGGTTAACGGGTAGTTGGGCGGCCCGGTCCGGTCCTGTGGTTGGTGGGGTGCGGATCGCCGCAGTCGTACGGGGGACGGGGCGTTTCGGTGGCACAGCAGCAGATCATCGTCGACGAGGGCAATCTGCGCGCCCAGGGGCGGAACCTCGAGTCGGTCGGCAAGGACTTCCAGCAGGCCGCGGACCAGTTGAAGTCCCGTCTGGAGGCCCTGGAGGGCGGCAGTGAGCCGCCATGGGGCGACGACGACCTCGGCGAGAAGTTCGGCATCGTGTACGAGGGTCTGCGCGACGGCATGCAGGAGTCCATGGACTCGCTGGCGCAGCGGCTCGGCGAGATGGGCCAGAAGCTGGGGGCCATGGCCGACAGCCACCAGGCGAACGAGCTCGACACCACCGGCCGGCTGGACACCCTCGGCGGCCGCACGGACGCCCTGGGTAACGAGATCCACACCATGCGCCGCCCGCAGATGTGACAAGCCCCGCACCGCTCACAGCCGACTGTTCGTCTTCTGCCCGCGCCCGGACGGCCGCGGGAATCCGCTAGGGGGAACTGACTCGTGTCGCTGATGCTGCCGGACGGCCTTGAGTGGGTCCTGGAGATGCTCGGCTTCGACTGGCCGAAGGCGGACGAGGACAAGCTGCGCGAGTGCGCCCAGGTGTGGCGCGACTTCGCGGATCAGGTCGACGAGCTGAACTATCAGGCGTTGTCGGCGGCGAACAGTGTGCGGTCGGCGAACAGCGGCGACTCGATCGATGCGTTCGGGAAGGCGTTCGACAAGTTCTCGACGGGTGGGGACGGCTATCTCGCCGATGCGGCGACGGCGTCGCGGTTGATCGCGGCGGCGTTCGATGCCGCCGCGGTGATCGTGATCACGTGCAAGATCGCGGTGATCGCGCAGATAGTGATCCTGGCCGCGGAGATCATTGCGGCGCAGGCGGCGGCGCCGTTCACGTTCGGCCTGTCGGAGCTCGGTGCGCTCGGGGCGACACAGGCGACGAAGATGATCGTCCGCCGGTTGCTGAAGGAGCTCCGTGATGCGCTGATCGAGGCGATCATGGAGACGTTGAAGGACCCGATCGTCTCTGCCGTGCAGGCGATGATCTCGGACCTGATCGCGCAGACGGTGAACCAGGGATTCGGCGCGCAGGACGGCTACGACCTGGGCCGGACGGCGAAGACGGGCTGGGAGGAAGGCAAGTCCTCCGCGGAGAACTGGAAGCAGACGTTCGGGGAGTCGCTGCGCGACGGACTGGGCTCGCGGGCGGGCGGCGCGGCCCGGCACCATGCGGATCGGGCGGCCGGACACGGCGACGGCGGTGACTCCGGCGGCGGGCACGAGGGCGGCGGCGAGAACGGGTCCGGCGCCGATCGCGGCGGGGACTCGGGCTCCTCCGGGGAGTCCAACTCCGGTGGATCGTCGGGCACGTCAAGCTCCTCGGGGTCGGACTCGGGCAGTGGCTCCTCCGGTTCCGGGAGCTCCTCCGGTTCGACCGGGTCTCCTGCCTCGTCGGGCGGCGGTTCGTCCGGGAACACCTCGTCCGGCAGCGGCTCGTCCGCCGGCACCGGTTCGTCGGCCTCGTCGGGGTCGCAGGGCGACTCCGGATCGGGCGGACGGAACGACGGCGGCTCCTCCACCGCCCACGCGAACGACGGCCGTGACGGGCGGAGTTCGGCGCCGGCCGATCCGTTCGGCACCCGCCTGACCTCGGACCCCGCACCGGCCCCCGCGGCGAACCACACCCCGGCGGGTGGCGACGGGACCCCGCCGCCCTCGTCCACGCACACGCCGTCCACAGGTGCGGACGCCGGATCTCCGGCGCATACCGGTACGGACGGTCGGCCGACCCCGGCCTCCGACGGTGCCACGCCGTCGGCGGGCGACGGGCGTGGTGCAGATACCGGGTCTCCGGCGCATACCGGTACGGACAGTCGGCCGACTCCGGCCTCGGACGGTGCCACGCCGTCGGCGGGCGACGGGCGTGGTGCGGACGCGCCGCCGGCGCACACCGGCACGGACAGTCGGCCGACCCCCGCCTCCGACGGTCCTGCGCCCGCACGCCACGAGAGTGCGGACGGCCCGGCGCACAGTGGCGACGGCCCTTCGGAGCGGTCGGCTGCGGACACGACCCGCCCGGGCCCTGGTCCGGTCTCCGGCCACCCGACGCCGGACTCGGCTCCGGCACCCGCGTCGTCCGCGGGCACCCCGTCCGCCGGCAGCCCGTCCGCCGACACGCCGTCCCATGCTGCGCCGTCCCACACCGGGTCTCCGCACAGTGGCGGTGACGCGCCGTCGCACGGCACCCCCGACTCGCGCCCCGGCCCGGCGCCGGCCCATTCCACCCCCGACTCGGCCCCCGCTCCGGCGCACTCCGGCGACTCCCGTCCGGGTCCGGCCTACGGTCCGGTGCGGGGCGGTGACGACAGCTCGGCGACGCCCTCGCACACCGGTGACCACGGCACGCCCGCCTACGGCCCGGTGCGTGGCGGGGACGCTCCCGCGCACGCCTCGGACGGCGGCTCGACCAGGCCTGGCGGGGACATCCCCGCTCAGCACGACCGCTCCGGCCCCGCACACGCACCCGCGCCCGAGCACCGCACACCCGACAGCACCGCCGCCCCGGACTCGGCCCCCGGCACGCACAGCGGCGGCGCCGGCCGGACCGTGCCGGCCGGCGGCATCCCGCACGTCCCGTCCTCCGCCGTTCCGTCCTCGGGGCCGGACCACTCCCGACCCACCCCCTCGCAGCCGTCCCCGTCGGACGGCCCGCACCGCGAGGCCACCGTGGAGACCGCGTCGACCGCCGTCGCCGACGCGCCGCCGACCCGTACCCCGACCGCCGGACCCGACTCCACCGTCGGCCAGCCCGGCCCGGCCGCCCAGAACACGGGCGGCCCGGTGCCGACCGGCCCGCTCGCCACCGGCCCGGTGCCGGGCACCGGCACGCCCGGCTCCGCCGCGCCGACCGGCAGCAGCACGCCGCACCGTGGCGGGCCCGTCCCCGGCACCTCCGGTGACGGTCCGTCGACGACGCGCCCTGCCACCGTCCCCGGCCAGTCGACGGGCCGGCCGGACCACACGGACCGGCCCACCGGCCTCGGCAGCCGGCCGAGTACGCCCCCGCAGACGCCCGGCACGGACACCACCCGCCCGTCCCGTCCGGACCCGCGGGCCACCGATCCGCGCTCGGAGACCCCACGCACGGCCGACCCGCGTCCGGCCCCCGACCGCCCGGCTCCGGACCACCCCGCCTCCGATCGCAGCCCGGAGAACCACGGTACGGAGAACCACGGCCCGGAGAAGCCCGGCCCGGAGAACCACGCTACGGAGAACGGCCCTGACGGCCGCGCGGACGAGCACACCGGCTCCGACGGGAAGCACCCCTCCGACGGCCAGGACCGGCCCGAGGACACCGACAGCCGCCCGGACGGCGACGGCGACGGCGACAGCGGCACCGAAACCCCGCCGCACGAGCGCCCGCTCTCCGACAGCCGCCCGTACGACACGCCCGGCGGCCTGGCCCGGGTCGAGGAGCACCACCAGCAGGAGCTGGAGCGGCGCATCCCGCGCGAGCCGGACGGCACCCCGCAGCGCCACCCCGACCCGTACGGGGACTGGCCGGGGGCGGTGAACGGTGACGGGCACCGCGAGCCCGGCCGCGACAACAACTGCCTGGACGTGGCGCTGTCCAGCGCCGACACCTACAGCGGCAACCCCACGGCTGCGGCAGCCCGCACCGACGACGGCAGTCCGGACGGCGAGCACGGCGGCCGTGACCGTGCCGAACGCCAACTCGGTGCGCCCTTCCGGGACATGGGCAACGGTGACCAGGCGTTCAACCGGCTGGAGGACACCCTCCGCCGCGAGGGCCACGGTTCGCAGGCGGTCATCGTCACCCAGGACGCCAACGGCCGCGCCCATGCCTGGAACGTCGTCAACCACAACGGCAAGATCGTCTACCTCGACAATCAGACCGGCGCCCGCAGCGACAAGCCGCTCCACAGCGGCGACCACGGTGTCTTCGCCATCCCCCTCGACGCGGACCGCCGGCCGATCCCGTCCGACCGTCCCGCCGACTCCGACCACCGCTCCGCCGACTCCGATCACCGCCCCTCGGAGTCCGGCACCCGTCCCGGCGGCGACTCCACCGGCACCGACCGCCGCCCGGCCGACCCCGCAGGCAAGCAGAAGCACGGCGAGGACGGCGACGGGGAGTCCGACGACCACGCCGACGGGCCGCCCAAGAAGAAGGCCAAGACGGAGCAGGGGGAGGCCGCCGACCACGACCCGGACAGCGGGTCGGACGAAGGGGCCGAGCGCCGCTCGAAGGGCTCCGCCGAGTACGACCAGCAGCAGGGTGCCGACCAGAAGCACTACGACATGCTGCCGGACAAGACGCAGCAGAACACCCGTACCACCAACGAGGTCACCCAGACCAACACGGAGGTGGCGCACCAGTTCCTGGAAGGCCACATCGACGACGGCACGCTCGCCGGCGTGCTGGACGAGGCGGCGCAGCGGGCGCACGGCAACCCGCCGCAACTGGGCTTCGACAAGAACGAGCTGACCCACCGCCTGCCCGGCTTCGCGGACCTGTCGCGCGGTGAGCAGGGCGCCGTCGTGGCCGCGATGGGCCGGCTCAGCCTCGGCTTCCACGAGGCGCACGCCGTCGGTGCCAGCCCGGAGCGGGTGTCCGACCCGTACGTGAACGACGACAGCGTCGACCGCAGCCACATGACGGCGCGGGAGCGCAAGAAGCACAAGGACGACGGTGCGGCGCAGTCCGACGAGATCTCGCGCGGTGTGGCGTACCACGCGAGCCAGGACTTCCGGACGGCCGGTCCGCCGTCCGGCACCGACGCGCCGGCGCCGGCCCACCTGGTCCGCGAACACCTCGTCGCCGACGGCCGGTTCGGCGACCGGGACGCCGTGTACGCGCTCGCCGCCGGGCCGGGCCGCGGCGACCACAGGCCGGACTTCTCGGGCAAGAACTTCGCGGTGATCGAGGTGGTCGACAGCGAGGGGAAGACGCGGTACGTGGTGGACAGTTCGATCCCGGCCAACAGCGCGGAGCGCCGCCCCGAGCACTCCGAACCGCACCTCGGCCGCTGGATCGACCGGCTCAACGAGCGGCAGAACACCGGGAACTACACCATCGCCAGCCTGTACACGGAACGCGAGCCGTGCGGCAACAAGCCGGGCCACGCGGGCTGCTCGCGCTACATCTCGGAGCGGCTGCCCGGAGTGCCGATCGACTACGGTGTGGGCTACCGGAAGGGCGAGCAGACCGGTGACGGCGACAGCGCGGAGAGCCTGGGCAACATGACCGAGGACGCACAGCGGGACCTCAACCGGCTGGGGACGATCTGGGCCCGTATGGCGCAGGCCGGCCAGCTCTGACGACGCCAGGGGCAGGACGGACACCGAGGAAGACGGCTGTGACGACGACAGGCGACACCACGTATCCCGAGGACCGCGCGGCGGCGGAGCGCACCGTGCGGGAGTGGGCGGCCGACGGGCCGCGCGGGCGGGTCCTGCTGCTGCGCGGCGATCGCGGCGCGGGCCGGAGCTCCGTGCTGCGGGAGACGCTGTCCGGGCTGCCCGGCGTGGTGACCGTCGACTGCGCGGGCCGGAGCGTCGACGCGGTGGCCGAGTCCGTGCTGCGGGCGCTCGGCGTCGACCCGGCGGACGCCCGGCCGCGCGGCAGCTTCCGCGAGCTGGTCCGCCGGGCGGCCCCCGCGACCGGTGTGGTGCTGCTGGACGCCCACCTGGCCGGCGAGTTCCGGGGGTCCGCGGCGCCGCAGGCCGTCCTGGAGCACGTGGTCCGGCACCTCGTCGACCGCGGGCCGGTGGGCTGGGCCGCGGTGGAGGCGGACGCCGCGCTGCGGGTGACCCGGCCGTCGTCGACCGCCGTGGTGGAGCTGCCGCCGACCGCGGACCGGCCGGCCGATCCGGTCGACCCGTCCGACCCGCGGGCCGCGCGCAGCTTCGACCCGCGGGACCTGCCCGAGCTGATCGGCCGGCCCGATTTCCTCGCCGCGGCCCCGCGGGCGGAGTTGGTGGACGCGCTGCCGCTCGCCTGGCCGGACGGCGTCCCGCACAACTCGCTCGCGGCGGACGTCCACTACCTCGACCAGCTCGGGGTGCGCCCCGCTCCCGCCGAGCACGGCGAGTGGCTGGCCGCGCTGCACCACCGCCTGGTCTGCCAGGGCGCCGACGCCCTCGCGGCCGGGCTGGCGGAGGCTGCCGCCGAGGCCGGAACGCCGCTGCCCTGGCGCACCGTGTGGGGCCGCTGGCTGCCGGCCGGCCGGTCCGCGACGACCCGTCCGCTTCCCGGCCCGGTCGAGGCCGCCCGTCCGGCAGTGCTGGACGGCCGGGCGGTCGTGGTGACCCGGGACCTGGACGTGCCGGACGAGGACGTCGACGCCGGCATCGTGCCGGCCCGCACCGAGTACGTCTTCGACCACGCCGACGGCGGACTGCTCGGCGGCCCGTACCGGCGGACCGCCGAGACACCCGACGCCCCGCCGGTGGCCGCCGCGGACAGCGCCGGAGAACGGTTGAGCTGGTCCGACGGCCGGCTGCGCGCCGCCGGGCGGCCGGCCGCGCCGCGGTTCCCGTTCGAGGTCACCGGGGGTTTCCGCAGCGGCGGCGACCTCGTGCTGGCCGGGGCCGACGGCGTGTTCCGCGTCGAACTGCTCGCCCCGGTCGACGAGGAGGCGCCCGGCTGGGCCACCGAGCCGTTCGTCGAACCGCTCACCGCCGAGGCGCTGCGCGAGCTGCCCGCCGAGGCCGCCGCACCCACCGCCGACTGGCTGGCCGCACCGTTCTCCGGGTTCTGGCGGCCCGACGCCGACGAACTCCCGGACGGCCTGGCGGACACCGGCGCACGGGAGTTCCTGAGCCGGGTCGGCGTACCGCTGGCAGCCGGCCGGGGCACCCTGTGGACCGGGCACCTCCCCGAGGAGGGCCTGGAGGAGTGGGACGTGGAGGAGACCGAGGACGGCGGCTCCCGCCACCTGTACCGGATCGGCCAGTGGCTCGGCGGTGACCTCCTGCTGGACGGCTCCGGCGGCGAGGTGCTGCTGGAGGACTTCGACGGGGACACCGCGCACGCCGCCGACTCGCTGCCGGTGTTCTTCGCCATGCTGCGCCTGGTCTGCGAACCGGGCCGCACCGTCCGCCAGGTCAACCGGCGGTACGCGGCCGCGCAGACCGACCGCTGGCTGGGCGCCCTGGACGCCGAAGCGGCCGAGGGCTGCTGGTACCCGCTCCTGCACGAGCAGCACGAACTCGACCGCGGGCTGTGGGGTGACGAGAAGTGACGGGGTGACGCATCGCACGGCACCCGGCCCCTGCTCGGAACCCTGACCCACCCTTGCTCCGCACCGGACCCGAACCCGTTCCAGACCGGAGAACAGAGACGTGACCGACCCGACGACCTATCAGCCCCACCCGCACATCGGCGGCCGGGCCGCCGCACTGCGGGCCCTGGCGGCCTGGCGGTCCGGTGCCGACGGCGCGCCCCGCACGGTGCTGGTCACCGGCAGCGGCGGCAGCGGTCGCACCCGCCTGCTGACGGGCTTCCTGATGGTCGCCGACCCGGAGTACCGCAAGCGGATCGACGCGGCCGCACTGGATCCGTCCACCGTCCCACCGGGCGACCTGCCCGCGCCGCTCGTCTTCGACGCGACCGGCCTGACCGCCGATCAGCTGCTGTGGTCGGTCGCGGACGAGCTCGTCCCCGGCGCGGACCGGGTCGAGGAGGTCCGGCTCCGCCTGGCGCAGCCACGCGAGGACCTCCCCGCGGTGGTCGTCGCGGACGCCGACCGGGCCGGGGTGCTGCGGGCACCGGACGAGCCGGCCCGGGTCGCGGCCGAGGTCCTGCTCCCGCTCGCCACCGCGCCCGGGGTGCGCCTGCTCGCCGACGTGTCCCGGGCACAGGCGCGCCGGCTGGCCGAGCAGCTGCCCGCGGCCGAGGTCCTGATCGTCGACCTGGACGAGGATCCCTGGGCGGACCCGGCCGGTCTGCGGCTGCAGGCCGAGACCGCCCTGCCGGACCCCGCCGCGGCCGAGCGGCTGGCACAGGCGGCGGCCGGCCCCCTGGTGGTGCGGCTGGCCGCCCGGTCGGCACAGTCCGTCCCGGAGGGCGGCGCGCCGCTGCCGCACAGCATCGGCGACGCCCTCGACCTGCACGCCGAACGCTGCGGGGCCGACGAGTTGACCCTGCGCCGGCTGCTCGCCCCGCTCGCCCTGGCCGGGCCCGGCGAGCCGCTGCCGCTGGAGCTGTGGGCGCCGCTCGCCTCGGCCGTCGCCGGCAAGGACCTGGGGCCGGCGCTCGCGGGCGGCCGACACCTGCTGATGCCGTTCTTCGAACTCGCCGGGGAGGACGACGCCCCGGCGGTGCGGATCGCGCACCCCGCGATCGCCGAGGAACTGCGCGAGCGGTTCAGCGGCGCGCTCCGGGAGGGACAGCGCCGGATCGCCAACGCCCTGACGGCCACCGTGCCGGGCACCGGCCCCGGCCGATGGGCGCAGGCCGTGCCGTACGTGCGCGAGCAGCTGACCGGCCACGCCCTGGAGGGCGGCCTGCTGCCCGAGCTGCTGGCCGACCCCGGCTTCCTGGTGCACGCCGAACAGGTCCGGCTGCGCGCCGCCGTCGAACACCTCGCCGCCGCGGGCACGGAGCTGCCGCCGATCGCGCGCAGCTGGCTCCGGCTGGCCCCGCTGTTCACCCGCCACGAGGCCGGCCCCGGGCTGCGGGCCGGGCTGCTCGAACACGCCTGCCGCCAGGACGGCCTGCCCGTCCCCGACTTCGGCCTCGCCCTTCCGTGGCGCACCCTGTGGACCCGGCCGCTGCCCGCCGTCACCGCCGTCACCGCCGCGACCGCGCCGGACGGCTCCGCCGTGCTGGCCGCCTTCACCCCCGGCGACGGGCCGGCCCTGCACACCTTCGACGCCCGGACCGGCGAGCCCGTGTCCGTCGACCCGCAGCAGTTGGACCGCCCCACGGACGAGCAGCGGGAGGCCTGCCCGGTCCGGCTCGCCGTGGGCGGCGACTACGTGCGGATCTGGCCGCGCGAGGACGGCGGCCCGCTCGCGGCGTTCCTCTCCGCCGGTCCGCTCGGCGGCGCGGACCTCACCCCGGACGGCCTGCTGCTGCTCGCCGACGCCCACGGCGTCGCGGCGCTGCAGCCGGCCCTGCCCGCGACGGCCTGACCCGACCCGCCGACGACTACTGTGGACCCCTTCCCTCCCTCCGAAGGAGAACAGCGCGTGACGACCCGTGAGCAGGCGATCGAGGCCGCCGATCGGTGGCTCAACGGCGACCGGCCCGAGGACCGGCGGCAGCGGATCGCCCTGCACGAGTTCGACCTCGGCTGGGTGCTGTGGGCGGAACCCGAGCCGGCCGGGACGGACGCGGGAGAGGGCGAGCGACGGGCCCCCGCCGACATCGGCTCGGCCTGCGCCGTCGTCGACCGGGAGACCGGCGAGCTCACCACCTGGCCCTCGGTGCCGGTCGAGGAGGTCGTGCAGCTCTACCGGGACAAGCTGGGTGCCGGTACCTTCGACCCCGACCGGCCGCCGGCGACCGGCCCCGGTGCCACCGCCGTGCTCACCTACCGCGACGCGGACGGCGCGGAGCAGAGCCTGTTCCAGATGTCCGGCCCCGGAGCCGCGCACCCCGAGGTGCAGGCCTGGCGGACCCTGCAGCAGCAGGGCGTACGGCCCGAGGACGTCCTCGCCGTCCACACCGACCTGCGCCCCTGCGAACTCCCCGGCGGCTACTGCGCCGCCACCCTGCTCGCCGAACTGCCCGTCGCCTCCTTCTCCTACGGCCACGACTACGGCCCGCGCTTCGGCCGCCGCGCGGCGGGCGTCCGCGCCCTGACCGACGCCACCGAGAAGGTGTTCGGCGAGGCCGGCCGCCCGCTGCCGCCGCGGCCCAACCGGGTGCCGTTCCCGCGCGGGGTGGCGGTCGCCGAGCCGGAGCGGGACGCCGCCCTCGGCCGCCGCCTCGCCGAGCAGTTCGGCCCGGACGGCGTGCACCGCTTCGACGCCGACGACACCACCGCCACCCCGCTGCCGGACGCCGCCCGCGCCACCCTGGTCTGGGCCGGCCTGCCCACCCGCGTCGACGGCTTCTTCGAGGTGCTGCCCGGCCTGCCGGACGTCGCCGCGCACCTCGCCGCCGCCGGCCGCGGCACCCGCGTCCCCGAGGCCACCCTGGCCGTCCTCGCCGCGTACGTCGTGCTCGGCACCGACGGCCACGCCCTGATCGGCGTGCAGTGCGCCGGAGACGAGGGCGCCGGCCGGGTCTGGGCGGTCGACCCGGACAACGGCACCGGCCGCTACCTCAACCGCGACCTGCCGTCCTACCTGCGCTGCCTCGCCCTCCTGGCCGCCCACCGCCCCACCCGCCTCGGGCTCGACCCGTACGCGGCCGCCGACGCCACCGACGCCTTCCAGCGGCAGCTCGCCGCCCTCGATCCCACCGTCTTCCAGGACCCGGAGAACTGGTGGGCCGTCGTCGTCGAGCAGATGTGGGACGGCCTGCTCTGACCCTGCCGCCCGGCCGAGGCGTTCACGGCGTTCCGGGAAATCCGGCTGCGCCGCCCGGAGCGGCGGCGGCAGACTGGCCCGATGGACGACACACCCATACAACTGCCGCCCGCCGTCGCCGTGTTGCGGGCCGCGGCAGCCGCGCACGGTTTCACCATGTCCTGCGAGGAGCGGACGGGCGCCCTGCTCGCGGCGCTCGCCGCCGGACGGCCCGGCGGGCGGATCCTTGAGCTCGGCACCGGGGTCGGCGAGGGCACGGCCTGGCTGCTCAGCGGCATGGACGAGGCCGCCCGGCTGGTCAGCGTGGAGCTGGACGGCGCCGTCCAGGCCCTCGCCCGGGCCGAGCTGGCGGACGACCCGCGGGTCGAGTTCGTCGCCGCCGACGGCGGGGTCTGGCTGGAGGAGTACCGCGGCGAGCCGTTCGACCTGGTCTTCGCGGACACCTGGCCCGGCAAGTTCACCCACCTGGAGCGGGCCCTGGAGCTGGTCGCCCCCGGCGGCGGCTACCTGATCGACGACCTGCTGCCGCTGCCGGACTGGCCGGCCGAGCACACCGCGGCCGTCCGCCGGCTCGTCGACCACCTGACGGACCGCAAGGACTTCCGGACGGTCCGCCTCGCCTGGTCGACCGGCCTGCTCATGGCGGTCCGCGTCGCCTGACCGCCCGTGCAGGCCGACCGCCGGGACCGTGCCGTGGCCGCGCCGGGACCGCCCGGGCCGCACCCGAACGACCGGCGCGGCTGACGTGATCGCGCCCTTTACGGGCTCCCTACCCCGACCGGGGCTAGGGTCGGTGGCCATGGGGTTCGGGTGGGCCCGGCGCCGCCGGCTGGGACGGCGAGCGCTGGTGGCATGGGTGGTTGCGGCGGTGCTGGTCGTCGTGGGGGCGATCGGCACCGCCGCCGGCGGTTCCGGGCCCGAGGTGCGCCAGGAGGACCGCTTCCTCGCCATGCCCGAGACACCGGGCAGCGGCGAGACCGTCCGCATCGACACCTCGTTCTTCACCACCGGCACCTCCCCACGTCCGGCGATCCTGCTCGCGCACGGCTTCGGCGGCTCCAAGGAGGGCGAACGCGACCGGGCCCGGCAGCTCGCCCGGTCCGGCTACGCCGTCCTGACCTGGTCCGCCCGCGGCTTCGGCCACTCCGGCGGCCGGATCGGCCTGGACGCGCCGGACCGCGAGATCCAGGACGTCGTCCACCTCGTCGACTGGCTCGCGCAGCGGCCCGAGGTGTGGCTCGACAAGGCCGGCGACCCCCGGGTGGGCATCACCGGCGCCTCCTACGGCGGCGGCGCCGCCCTGCTCGGCGCCGCCTACGACCCGCGGATCGACGCCGTCGCCGCCGGTATCACCTGGTGGAACCTCGCCGACGCGCTCTTCCCGCAGGCCGCGCAGGGCTCCACGGCCGCCGACGGCGTCTTCAAGAAGCTCTGGGCCGGGCTGTTCTTCACCACCGGCTCGGCCGGCGCCCCCACCGGCGGCGCACCCGCGGCCGGCTCCGGCGGGGCCGGCCCCGGTACGGCCGGGGGCCCGCAGGACGGCCGACAGGATGGTCAGCAGGACGGCCAGCAGGACGGCCGGCAGGGCCAGGTCGGCTGCGGCCGCTTCCTCGACGAGCTCTGCGCCATGTACAACCGGGTCGCCGCGGCCGGCCGGCCCGACGCCGAGGCCGTCGCCGTGCTGCAGAAGTCCAGCCCGTCCTCGGTCGCCGACCGGATCAAGGTGCCGACCCTGATCGTCCAGGGCCAGCAGGACTCGCTCTTCCCGCTCGACCAGGGCGACCGGACCGCCCGGGCCGTCGCGGCCAACGGCGCGCCGGTCTCCGTCGACTGGTTCGCCGGCGGGCACGACGGCGGCACCGAGGGCAGCGAGCGCACCGACGCCCGGATCACCGCCTGGTTCGACCACTACCTGGCCGGCAAGCCCACCGACGCCGGCCCCGCCTTCCGGGTCACCCGCACCGGCGGCGTCGACTCCACCGGCTTCCAGGCCGTGCTGCGCGGCGCCGACGCCGACGCGTACCCGGGCCTCGGCGGCACCGCCAGCCGCAGCATCGAACTCGCCGGCCGCGCGCAGGCCGTCGCCAACCCGCCCGGCGGCGCCCCGCCGAACATCTCCACCGTCCCCGGCATCGGCGCGCTCTCCCAGGCCGCCGCCCTCGGCAGCGGCCTCTCCCTCGACTTCCCCGGCCAGTACGCGGCCTTCGACTCCGCCCCGCTGACCGCGCCGCTCGACGTCACCGGCCAGGCCCGGGTCTCCGTCACCGTGCACGCCGACCGGCCCGACGCGGTGCTCTTCGCCAAGCTCTACGACCTCGGCCCGGACGGCAAGCAGACCCTGCCGCAGCAGCTCGTCGCCCCGCTGCGGGTCACCGGGGCCGACGCGCCCGGCGGCCGCACCGTCGAGGTCGCCCTGCCCGCCGTGGACCACTCCTTCCCGGCCGGGCACCGGCTGCGGCTCGTCCTCGCCTCCACCGACCTCGCGTACGCCTCCCCGGCGCAGCCCGCCACCTACACGGTCGCCGTCGCCGGGCCGCTCGCCGCCCCCACCGTCGCCGGCCTGCACACCGAGGCCGCCCCGTTGCCCGCCCGGGTCTGGGCGCTGCCGATGCTCGCCGTCGTCGCCGCGGCCTCGCTGCTCCTGCTGCGCCGCCGTCGCCGCCCCCAGCTGTCGGCCGACCCGGCGCTCGCCGAGGTGCCGCTGCAGATCACCGGCCTGAGCAAGCGCTACAAGGGCGCCGCCGACCGGTACGCCGTCCGCGATCTGTCCTTCCTCGCCGAACAGGGCCAGGTGCTCGGCCTGCTCGGCCCGAACGGCGCCGGCAAGACCACCACCCTGCGCATGCTGATGGGTCTGATCCGGCCCGACGAGGGCGAGATCCGGATCTTCGGGCACGCGGTGCGGGCCGGCAGCCCGGTGCTCTCCCGGGTCGGCGCCTTCGTCGAGGGCGCAGGCTTCCTGCCGCACCTCAGCGGCCGCGCCAACCTGCAGCTGTACTGGCAGGCCACCGGCCGCCCCGCCGAGGACGCCCACCTCGACGAGGCACTCGCCATCGCCGACCTCGGCGAGGCCCTCGACCGGGCGGTGCGCACCTACTCCCAGGGCATGCGCCAGCGCCTCGCCATCGCCCAGGCCATGCTGGGCCTGCCCGACCTGCTCATCCTCGACGAGCCCACCAACGGCCTCGACCCGCCGCAGATCCGCGAGATGCGCGAGGTGATGATCCGGTACGCGGCCGACGGCCGCACCGTCATCGTCTCCAGCCACCTGCTGTCCGAGGTCGAGCAGAGCTGCACCCACCTCGTCGTCATGGACCGCGGCCGGCTGGTCAGCGCCGGGCCGGTCGGCGAGATCGTCGGCGCGGGCGAGCAGGTGCTCGTCGGCACCGAGCCCGGGTACGGCCCCGAGGACCTCGCGGCGGCGGCCGGCAAGGTCGCCGCCCTGGACGGCATCGTCTCCGCCGACCCGGTCGACGGCGGCCTGCTCGTCCGGCTCGACGCCGACGGCAGCGCCGCCCGCCTCGTCGTCGAACTCGTCCGCCTGGAGGTGCCGGTGACGGGCATCGGCCCGCACCGCCGTCTGGAGGACGCCTTCCTCTCCCTGATCGGAGGCCCGGCATGAGCAGTACCGCGACCGGCCCCGCCGCGCCCGCCGCCACCGGCTACTCTGCGCGGCGCACCCTGCCGCTGCGGGTCGAGGCGATGCGCCAGCTCCGTCGCCGCCGCACCCTGGTGATCGGCGGGCTGCTCGCCGCCCTGCCGTTCGTCATCCTCGCCGCCTTCCAGATCGGCGGCACCCCCGACCGGCCGGGCCGTACCACCTTCATCGAGCTCGCCACCGCCTCAGGGCCCAACTTCGCCGCCACCCTGCTCTTCATGGGCACCGGTTTCCTGCTGGTCATCCCGGTCGCGCTGTTCTGCGGCGACACCGTCGCCTCGGAGGCCGGCTGGTCCTCGCTGCGCTACCTGCTGGCCGCGCCGGTGCCCCGGGCCCGGCTGCTCGCCCGCAAGTTCACCGTCGGGCTGGCGTTCTCCGCGGCGGCGATCGTGCTGCTGCCGCTGGTCGGGCTGGCCGTCGGCACCGCGGCCTACGGCTGGGGCGACCTCGAACTGCCCACCGGCACCAGCCTGCCCGCCGCCACCGCCCTGCCCCGGC
Source organism: Streptomyces sp. TLI_235 (assembly GCA_002300355.1). NCBI lineage: Bacteria > Bacillati > Actinomycetota > Actinomycetes > Kitasatosporales > Streptomycetaceae > Streptomyces > Streptomyces sp. TLI_235. The sequence goes on along the minus strand of NSGV01000002.1, from coordinate 1,673,276 downwards.
TCGGCCTCGCCGTCGGCTACATCATCCTTGCCGAACTCGTCGTCGCCGCCCTCGCGTTCTGGCTCTCCACCGCCACCGACGCCCCGCTCGGCGCGGTCGGCGGCGCCGTCTTCCTCTCCATCATCACCGGCGTGCTCGACGCCGTCACCGCACTCGGTGACCTCCGCGAGTGGCTCCCCGCGCACTGGCAGTACGCCTGGGCCGACGCCCTGCAACCCCGGCTCGAATGGGGCGGCATGATCCAGGGCGTCTCCCTCTCCGTCTCCTACGCGATCGTGTTCCTCGCCCTCGCCTTCCGCGGCTTCGCCCGCAAGGACGTCGTCTCCTGACACCCCCGCCGGGCCCCCGGAACCGCACGCGAACGGGGGCGGCGCACTCCGACCTGCTGTCGGTGTGCGCCGCCCCCGGGCGGGACAGGTTGCGGGGACGGCCCGCGTCGTCACGGCGGCTACTTGGGGTCGCGGTTGAAGGTGGTGGTGGACCAGCGGTAGCCGAGGGTGGTGAGGGCGAGGCACCAGGCGATGGTGATCCAGCCGTTGTTGCCGATGGCGGTGCCGAGGAGCAGGCCGCGCAGGGTCTCGATGGCGGGGGTGAAGGGCTGGTACTGGGCGATGGGCTGGAACCAGCCGGGCATGGAGTGCAGGGGGACGAAGGCGCTGGACAGCAGGGGGAGCAGGATCAGTGGCATGGCGTTGTTGCTGGCGGCCTCGGCGTTGGGGCTGACCAGGCCCATGCCGACGGCGATCCAGGTGAGTGCGAGGGCGAAGAGTACGAGCAGGCCGAGGGCGGCGAGCCATTCCAGGGCGGTGGCGTCGGTGGAGCGGAAGCCGATGGCGAGGCCGACGGCGCCGACGACCAGGACGCTGAGGACGGCCTGGATGACGCTGCCGAGGACGTGTCCGATGAGGACGGCGGGGCGGTGGATGGCCATGGTGCGGAAGCGGGCGATGATGCCCTCGGTCATGTCGTTGGAGACGGAGACGGCGGTGCCGATGGTGGTGGAGCCGATGGTCATCAGGAGGATGCCGGGGACGAGGTAGGCGATGTAGGCGTCGCGGCCGGCGCCGCCGCTCATGGTGTTGCCGAAGATGTAGACGAAGAGCAGGAGCAGCATGACCGGGGTGAGGAGCAGGTTGAGGGTGAGGGAGGGGTAGCGGCGGGCGTGCAGGAGGTTGCGGCGCAGCATGGTGGTGGAGTCGCGGGCGGCGAGGGTGATGGTGCTCATCGGGCGGTCTCCTTGGGCTGGTTCGACTTGGGCTGGTGGGGGAGGGTGGTGGCGTCGGTGAGGGCGAAGAAGACGTCGTCGAGGTCGGGGGTGTGGAGGGTGAGTTCGTCGGCGTGGATGCCGGTGGTGTCCAGGTGGTTGAGGAGGGTGCGCAGTTCGTGTTGGCTGCCGTTGTTGGGGATGTGCAGGGTGAGGGTTTCGTCGTTGCGGGTGGCGTCGGGTAGGGCGGTGGTGGCGTTGCGGTAGGCGGTGGGGTCGGTGAAGCGGAGTCGGATGTGGCCGCCGGGGATGAGTCGTTTGAGTTCGTCGGGGGTGCCTTCGGCGGCGATCTTGCCGTCGTTGAGGACGGCGATGCGGTCGGCGAGTTGGTCGGCTTCCTCCAGGTATTGGGTGGTGAGGAGGACGGTGGTGCCGCTGGTGACGAGGTCGCGGATGATGCGCCACATGGTGTGTCGGGAGCGGGGGTCGAGGCCGGTGGTGGGTTCGTCGAGGAAGATGATGCGGGGGTTGCCGACCAGGGTCATGGCGATGTCGAGGCGGCGTTTCATGCCGCCGGAGTAGGTGGCGGCGGGCTTGCGGGCGGCGTCCGCCAGGTCGAAGCGTTGCAGGAGTTCGGTGGCGATGCGGCGGCCCTCGGGCTTGGGCAGGTGGTGCAGGTCGGCCATGAGGAGCATGTTCTCCTCGCCGGTGATCAGGCCGTCGACGGCGGAGAACTGTCCGGTGACGCCGATCGCGGCGCGTACGGCCTGTGGGTGGGTGGTGAGGTCGTGGCCGGCGATCCGGGCCTGTCCGGCGTCGGCGGTGATGAGGGTGGAGAGGATCTGCACGGTGGTGGTCTTGCCGGCGCCGTTCGGGCCGAGCAGCGCGAACACGGATCCGGCCGGGATGTGCAGGTCGATTCCGTCGAGGACGGTCTTGTCACCGTAGGACTTGCGCAGCCCGTTCGCCGCGATGGCCAGGTCGGTCATGAGGATGCTCCTCTGCAGAGGTGGTGGGCGGTCAGAGGCTGCGGGCGGTGATGTCGCCGTGGGCGGTGGTCGCACGGACCGTCAGGTCGGCGTCGGCGCCGTCGGTGTTCCGGAGCGCGTTGTGGATGCGGCCGTAGCCGGTGCCGGCGTCCAGAGCGGCGGAGGTTCCGCGGGCGGCGCCGACCGCGATGTCGCCGGACTCGGTGCGCAGGACGACGGTGCCGGCCACGGCCTCGGCGATGCGGATGTCGCCCTTCTGGGTGGTGATCTCCGCGGAGCCGGTGAGGCGGCCGACGGAGACGTCGCCGGCGAGGACGGTGAGGCAGGCGGTCGCGGCCTCGTCGATCTCGACCGGGCCCTGCGCGACCTCGACGGCCACGTCGCCGAGCCGTCCGACGCCGCGGACCTCCCCGGCGGCCGCCTTCGCCTCGACGCGGGAGCCGGCGGGCAGGTGGACGGTCACCTCGACGGCCCCGGAGTTGCCGAGGATCCGGTTCTTCGCCGCCGGGGCCCAGATCCGCAGCACACCGTCGCGGAGGGCGACCTCGATCTGCTCCGCCGCCTTCACGTCGCGGCTCTTCGAGGCGTCCGCGGGCAGGACCTCGACCGCGGTGTCGGCCCGGTCGGCCGCGATGAACCGGACGCGTCCCGCAGGGATGTCGAGGACGGCCGAGACCGGGGCGGGGATGTCGAACTTCTGCATGGTGCTCTCCTTGGACTCGCTGTTTCCGATGATGGAAACGCTACGTTGCATTCATGAATCCTGCAACGTAGGCGTTGCTCAAAGATCGCATCAGTGCAGGTAGATGACGGTAAATCATTGCAACGACTCTGAATTGAATGCAATGACGATCAGTCAGATGCGTTGCAATGAATGAGAGTGAACGCTATGCGGGACGCCGGCCGGTTAATCGCTGGCGGGCCCGGCGCGGGCTGCACTAGGGTCGCGGATGCGGGCGGCTCCGCGGCGTGCTTCCTTCTCCTTCCTCCTCGAAAAGAACCAGCGCGCCCCCTCTCCGCCCCCCTTCTTCTTCTGCCTTCGCATCCCTCGGGGGATTCTCCGTATGACCCGAGTCGCCTCGGCCACCGTCGACGTCGACCTCGATTCGTTCCTGCTCCGCCGGCGCGGCGTCGTCTGCGTCCCCACCGGCGGCCTCCTCCCCACCGCGGACCCGTGGAGCACCGCCGGCCTGGTCGCCCTGGACGCCGACCTCGCGCACCGCGGCCACCTGCTCACCGCAGGGCTGCGCGCCGCCCTCGCCCGGCTGACACCCGGCGCGCTCGCCGCCCTCGGCGACGGACTGCTCGCCCGGATCGACCACCGACTCGGCGCGGACCGCCGGCACCGCACGCTCTTCCACCGGTTCCCGGACGCGGTGCCCGACCACGCGCACATCCTGTACTCCCGCAGCATCCGGGCCTTCCTGCTCAACCAGCCCCGCCAGCCCTGCGCCCACTGCGGCCGCACCGGCGCCGAAGCCGGCATCGGCGCCCTCGCCCCCTGCGCCCACCTGCTCTGCGAGGGCTGCTACCGGGGGCTTGAGACCGAGGGCCGCGCCGACCGCTGCCCACTCTGCGCCACCCAGCTCGCCGCCGACCCCTACCTCGGCGAGGACAACCCGGCGGGCCGCAAGGCCGCCGAGGACTTCGGCGGCGAGCAGGTGCTCCGCCCGCTGCGTCTCGCCGAGGGCGACACCCTCACCGTCGCCCTCACCGACCTCGGCCGGCTCCTCGCCCGCCGCACCCCGCTCGACGCGCAGGACCGTGAGGACCTCGCCGCCCTGCTCGCCCTCGCCCCCGACGACCTCGCCGAACGCCTCCCCGCGCAGATCCCCGTCCGCGAGACCAAGGCCGTCGTCCTCACCGCGCTGCTCCGCCGCGACCCGGCCCGCGCCCTGCCGGTGCTCGCCGAACGGATCGACACCGCCACCGACGTGCTGCGGCTGCTCTGGTCCTGGTCCGGCGCCGAACCCGACCTGCTGCCCGCCACCGCCCGCCGCCTGCGGCTGCGCAACCTGCCGCGCCCGCTCCGCCGCGACCTGCTGGCGATCCTCGACGGCCTGCCGCTGCCCTCGCTCGCCGAGGACCTCCGCCGGCACCGCTCCGCCTGGCTGCGGGCCGGCGAACTCCTCCACCCGTACGAGTACCGCACCCGCTTCCCGTCCGTCGCCGCGGCCTTCGCCCTGCTCCGCGAGACCGACCTGCGCGAACACCCGATCGGCGCCGCCCTCGCCGAACCACCGCACCCACTAAGGGTGGTGGAGTCCGGCGGGCGCAGGAGACTCGCCCACACCGGCTTCGCCGGCCGGGTCGAGTCCCGGCTCGCCGCCGGCGACGTCGCCGGTGCGGCCCGCGCACTGGCCGCCCGGCCCGGCGAACTCGCCCGCCGGCTGCACCACCTGCTCCGGGTGCAGGCCGTCGGCGCCCCCGGCGAACCACTGCCCGCGGACGTGCTGAGCACCGTGACCGAGGCCCTGCGCGGCGCCGCCCCCGGCCCGCTGCTCGGCGCCTACGGACGGCTCCGCGGCCGGCGCGAACAGGGCGAGCGCCGGCTGTACTTCCCGCGCGGCACCGTCTCCCTGGCCCACGCCCGCGAGGACCACGCCACCGTGGTGCCGGCCGAACTCGCCCGTCCGGTCGTCGAGTCCATCGAGGCCGAACTGCTGCGCCGCAGCACGGGGGAGCGGTACGACCTCGCGCTGGTCGACGAGGGCCTCGCCGACCTGGTCGTCCCCTTCGCGGAGCGGGCCGCCGCCAAGACCCTCGTCTCGGTGCCGCGCGGCTCCCGGCAGCGCCTCCCGCCCGGCGACCGGCTGCGGCTCTTCCTGCACTGGATGCAGCCCGAACACCTGCGGGTCGACCTCGACCTGTCGGTCGCCCTGTACGACGCCGACTGGCGGTTCACCGGCCTGTGCGACTACACCTCGTTGGTGCACGGCGACCGGGCGGCCGTCCACTCCGGGGACTTCGTCTCCGCCCCGCCGCCCGACGGCGCCACCGAGTTCGTCGACCTCGACCTGGCCCGGCTCACCGCCGACGGCACCCGCTACGCGGTGATGATCGTGTTCAGCTACAACGACGTCGCCTTCGAGCAGCTCACCGACGCCTTCGCCGGGTTCATCCAGCTGGCGGCGGCCGACCGCGGCGCCGGCCACTACGACCCGAAGGCCGTCCGGCAGCGGCTCGACCTGGTCGGTGACGCCAAGGTCTGCGTCCCGATGATCGTCGACCTGGCGGACCGCCGGTACACCTGGACGGACCTCAACACCGGTGCCGACGGCGGCTTCCACAGCGTCCGCCAGTACAGCGAGGAGGTCGGCCGTCTCTCCCGGGACGTCCTCGCCCACTTCGCCCCGGGCAACCGGGCCACCCTGTGGGACCTCGCCTGCGCCCGGGCCGCCGCCGGCACCGACGAGGTGCTGGTCCGCGGCCGCGACGGTGCGGGTGTCCGCCGCTGGCGCCGCCGGGACGGCGAGCCCGTCGCCGCCTTCGCCGCCCGCCTGCGGGCCCTCGCCGACCCGGACCCGGTCGGGCCCGGCACACCCACCGAACGCCTCGCCGGCACCCGGGCGTTCGTCGCCCTGGTCGACGGCGACGTCCCCGCCCCCGAGGAGCTCTCCGGCGAGGCCTACCGCCTCTACCCGGGCCCCTTCGACGCCGCCCCCGAACAGCTCGAACGCCTCACCGCGGGCGACCTGCTCGCCCGCTTCGCCCCCTGACCGCAATGCCGGGGCGCCCGCCCGTGGCCTCTCCTGCCGTGGGCGGGCGCCGGGGCGTCACTTGACGGGGGACCAGACGCGCTCGACCTGCTGGGTGCCGGTGCGGCTGCGGTAGGAGCGGGTCCACTTGGTGGTCGCGTCCTTGCGGGTGCGGTCGGAGAGGATGTAGTAGTCCATCTGCACGGCCTGCGGGGTGATGTCGAGGACGCCGTAGCCGTGCGAGTCGAGGTCGACCCACTTGATGTGGCGGTTGGCGGCCTGGATGGCGGCGGCCGCGACCAGCGAGAGGGTCTGCGGGGCGACCTTGAGGAAGTCGTCGATGTTGTCGGAGCTGACCGAGGTGACGACGAACTCGGTGGCGACGCTGCCGGATGCCGGGTAGGTGGCGGCCTCGTTCGGCACGTCGGCGGCCCAGGCGGAGTGGATGTCGCCGGTGAGGAAGACGGTGTTGCCGATGCCGTTGTCCTTCAGGTGGCCGAGGAGCTCGCGGCGGTCGTGGGTGTAGCCGTCCCACTGGTCGGTGTTGATCGCGAGGCCCTCGCCGGGCAGGCCGAGCAGTTTGGCGATCGGCCGCAGCAGGTAGTCGGGCAGCGAGAGGAAGGCGACGGGGGAGATCATCACCTCGTTGCCGATGAGCCGCCAGGTGGTGTCGGAGGCGGAGAGGCCGGACTTCAGCCAGTCGAGCTGGGCGCGGCCGGTCATGGTGCGGTCGGCGGAGTCGACGTCGCCGTTGCCGACCTTGACCTGCTGGGAGCGGAAGGACCGCAGGTCGAGCAGGTGCAGGTCGGCGAGCTTGCCGTAGCGCAGCCGGCGGTAGGTGGTGCCGGCGATCGACGGGCGGACGGGCATCCACTCGAAGTAGGCCTGCTTGGCGGCGGCCATCCGCTCGGACCAGTCGCCCTCGGTGCCGGGGGTGTGGTTCTCGGCGCCGCCGGCCCACGCGTCGTTGGCGAACTCGTGGTCGTCCCAGATCGCGACGGTCGGGATGATCGCGTGCAGGCCCTGCAGGTCCGGGTCGGTCTTGTACCTGCCGTGCCGGGTGCGGTAGTCGGCGAGGGTGGTGATCTCGTGCGCCGGCTCGTGCGGGCGGACGACCTTGCCGGCGGCGCAGAACTCGCCGGTCTTGTACTCGTAGATGTAGTCGCCGAGGAAGAGGAAGACGTCGAGGTCGCCGCGGGCGGCGAGGTGGCGGTACGCGGAGAAGTAGCCGGCCTCCCAGTTGGCGCAGGAGGCGACGCCGAGCCGCAGCCGGTCGAGGGCGGTGTCGGCGGTGGGGGCGGTGCGGGTGCGGCCCACGGGGGAGGTGACGCCGCCGGCGGTGAAGCGGTACCAGTAGACGGTGTCGGGGGTCAGGCCGCGGACGTCCACCTTGACGGTGTGGTCGGTGCCGGCGGAGGTGGTGACCGTGCCGCCGGCGCGCACCGAGGTGAAGGACTTGTCGGTGGCGACCTGCCACGCCACCTCGGTGGCCGGGCCGGCGTTCGAGCCGGGGACGGCGTCCGGGGTGGGCGTCACTCTCGTCCACAGGACGACGCCGTCGGGCAGCGGGTCGCCCGAGGCGACGCCGTGCAGGAACTGCGGCGCGGTGGCGGCGGTGGCCGGCGCGGTGCCCGCGGCGATCGGCAGGACGGCCGCGCCGGCGGTGAGGGCGGCGGCCTTCAGCACCCGGCGGCGACGCGGCCGGGCGACGGCGGGGGACGCGGAGTCGGTGGTCTCTGTCACAGCGTCAGAGGCTACTGGCTGGTAATCAGATGTCCATACTTTGGGACGACTATTCCCTGACTCTTCATGTCCACGCCGCTTCGCCGCAGCTCACGCCCAACTGGGCACCAGGAAGGCGAACTTGAGCCTGCGGGAGGACTTCCCATGCCATGTGACGCATGCAATTGTACATGTCACACCTCGCGGACAGCGGAGCCGTGCGGATCGCCCCGTCCTGCCCGCCCCCGTCAACGGCCGCCCCCACACGGCCACTTCACCCGGCCCGGAGGCCCCCACGTGCACACCTCCCGGACACCCTCAGCCCTGCGCGCCCTGCGATGGCTCGCCCTCGCCGTGGTCTGCTGCCTGACCCTCGGCCTGCTGCTCTCCACCGAGAGCGAGGCCGCCCCGACGGCCCCCCGGCAGACCGGCGCCACCGCCCGCTCCGGCCCGGCCCCGCGCCCGGCCACCACGCCGCGGCCCGAGACCGCGCTGGCCCCCGCCGAGGCCGCCGCGACCGACCTCGCCGACCGGGCCCCGCAGCCCGCCTACGACGCGGCCGCCACCCGGCGGGACAAGCCCCGCACCGCACCCCTGACCAGCGAGCCCCGCAGCGTTGCCGCACCCCGCGCCGCGGCCTGCTCGGTCGGTGACTTCACCGGCCGCACCGGCGCCGCCCTCGTCCAGGCCGTGAAGGCCGCCGACACCGGCTGCATCAACACCCTGTTCACGCTCACCGGCACGGACGCCCGCGGCGCCTTCCGCGAGGCCCAGATGGTCTCCGTCGCCGACGCCCTGCGGGACGTCTCCACCGCCTACCCCGGCGACAACAGCACCTCCGCCGCCCAGTTGGTGCTCTACCTGCGGGCCGGCTACTACGTGCAGTGGTACCACTCCGGCGACGTCGGCCCCTACGGCAGCGCCCTGCAGGGCTCGATCCGCGGCGCCCTCGACGCCTTCTTCGCCGCCCCGCACTCCCGCGACGTCACCGACGCCAACGGCCAGTCCCTCGCCGAGGCCGTCGTCCTCATCGACAGCGCCGGCGAGAACGCCCGCTACCTGTCCGTCGTCCGGCGTCTGCTGACCGACTACGACGGCCGCTACGACGCCTCCTGGTGGATGCTCAGCGCCGTCAACAACACCTATACGGTGCTCTGGCGCGGCCACCAGTCACCCGACTTCGTCGCCGCCGTCCAGGCCGACCACGGCGTCCTCGACACCCTCGGCGCCTTCGCCGCCGGCCACCTCGGCATGCTCGGCGGCGACCGCGGCTACCTGGTCTCCAACGCCGGCCGGGAACTCGCCCGCTTCCTCCAGCACGCCGAACTCCAGGGCGCCGTCCGGCCGCTGGTCAAGGACCTGCTCGGCCGCACCGCTATGACCGGTCCCACCGCCCAGCTCTGGGTCGGCCTCGCCGAGATGGCCGCCGAGTACGACGCCGCCCAGTGCGCCTACTACGGCACCTGCGACCTCGCGAACCGCCTCAAGGCCGCCGTCCTGACGGTCAGCCACACCTGCAGCCCGAGCATCCGCATCCTCGCCCAGCAGATGACCGCCGACCAGCTCGCCGCCACCTGCACCAGCCTCGCCGGCCAGGACGCCTACGTGCACGGCATCGTCCGCGACAACGGCCCCGTCGCCGGCGACCGCAACACCACCATCGAGGTCGTCGTCTTCGACTCCAGCACCGACTACCGCACCTACGCCGGCGCCATCTACGGCATCAGCACCGACAACGGCGGCATGTACCTGGAGGGCGACCCCTCCGCCGCCGGCAACCAGCCCCGGTTCATCGCCCACGAGGCCGAGTGGCTCCGCCCCGACTTCCAGATCTGGAACCTCAACCACGAGTACACCCACTACCTCGACGGCCGCTTCGACATGTACGGCGACTTCGAGGCCGGCACCACCACCCCCACCATCTGGTGGGTGGAGGGCTTCGCCGAGTACGTCTCCTACTCCTACCGCGGCGCCGTCTACACCGACGCGCTCACCCAGGCCGGCAAGCACACCTACCGGCTCAGCACCCTCTTCGACACCACCTACGACAACGCCGACACCACCCGGATCTACAACTGGGGCTACCTGGCCGTCCGCTACATGACCGAGACGCACCGGGCCGACGTCGACACCCTGCTCGCCCGCTACCGCACCGGCGACTGGGCCGGCGCCCGTGCCCTGCTCACCGGCACCATCGGCACCCGCTACGACGCCGACTTCGACCGCTGGCTCGGCACCTGCACCCCCACCGGCTGCGCCCGGCCCGAGTGCACCGCCACCGACACCCGCCGCCTGGAGCCCGGCTGCCGCCGCAGCAACCTCGCCTCGCCCACCGGTGATTACCGCTACCTCTACGTGTGGGTGCCCGCCGGCACCGCCCGCCTCACCGTCACCAGCGGCGGCGGCACCGGCGACGCCGACCTCTACTACAGCTCCGCCAACTGGGCCACCAGCACGGCGTACACCGCCAAGGCCGTCCACAGCGGCAACGCCGAGACCCTCACCGTCACCAACCCGCCCGCCGGCTGGAACTTCGTCAGCCTGTACGCCAAGCAGGGCTTCGACGGCGTCTGGGTCGAGACCGCCTCCTGACGCCTCCCGGCCGCTCCCGCACCGTGCCCGGCCCGCCGCACCCCGGCGGGCCGGGCACGGCCGTGCTCCGGAATGAGGGATCATGGGACTTTGCCGCGCCCCGCGAGCGAAGGAGCACCCCGTGGCCACGATCGTCCTCTTCCACTCCGCCTACGGCCTCCGCCCGGCCGTGCACGCCGCCGCCGACCGGCTCCGCGCCGCCGGCCACGAGGTGCACACCCCCGACGTCTACGACGGCCGGGTCTTCGACACCGTCGAGGAGGGCATGGCCTACAAGGACGAGGTCACCACCGACGAACTGCTGCGCCGCGCCGTGCACGCCGCCGCCCCGCTGCTCGGCCAGGGCGGGCCCGGCATCGTCTACGCCGGCTTCTCGCTCGGCGCCGCCCTCGCCCAGAACCTCGCCCTCGCCGACACCAACGCCGCCGGCCTGCTCCTGCTGCACGGCACCTCCGACATCCGCGACGACGCCGCGACCTCGATCCCCGTCCAGCTGCACGTCGCCGAGCCGGACGCCTTCGAGCCCGAGGACTGGCTGAACGCCTGGTACCTGCGGATGACCAAGGCCGGCGCCGACGTCGAGGTCCACCGCTACCGCGGCGCCGGGCACATCTACACCGACCCCGAGCTCCCCGACTACGACGAGGAGGCGGCGGAACTCACCTGGGCCGCCACCCTCGCCTTCCTCGCCGACCTGGACGCCTGACCGTGCCGGCCGCCGGCTACTCGGGCACCCCGCTCGCCCGCAAACTCGGCATCAGGGCGGGCGACACCGTCCTGCTCGCCGACGCCCCCGCAGGCTTCGCGATCCCCGACCCGCCGGACGGCCTGGACATCCAGCACCACCCGGACGAGGCCGACCCCTTCGACGTGGCCCTCTGGTTCCCCGCCGACCGGGCCGACCTCGCCGCCCGCCTCGCCGACCACCGCGCCGCCATGCACCCCGCCGCGGGCCTCTGGATCGCCTGGCCCAAGCGGGCCTCCCGCATCCCCACCGACCTCACCGAGGACGTCCTGCGGGAGATCGCCCTGCCCACCGGCCTGGTCGACAACAAGGTCTGCGCCGTCGACGAGACGTACTCCGCCCTGCGCCTCGTCATCCGCAGAGAACTGCGCGGACGCTGATCCCCGGCGCCCGCCGGGGACCGGCGTCCGCAGGCGTCACAGCCCCGGGATGCGGCCGTTGCGGAAGAGGTCGACGAAGATCTGGTGGTCGCGGCGGGCGCGGTCCCCGTAGGCGTGGGCGAAGTCGACGAGCATGGCGGTGAAGCCGTCCTCGTCGGCGGCGATCGCCCTGTCGATGGCGTGCTCGGTGGAGAACGGGACGAGGCTGTGGCCGCTGGAGGACTCGTCGGCGGCGGCGTGCATGGCGGCGGTGGCCCGGCCGAGGTACTCGGTGACGGTGCGCAGGTCGTCCGGCTCGGTGAGGTCGGTCCAGTCGAGGTCGGCCGCGTAGGGGGACACCTCGGCGACGAGCTGGCCGCGGTCGCGCAGGGTGGTGTAGCCGAGCCACGGGTCGCTGTGCGCCTGCAGGGCGCGCTGCGAGATGACGGTGCGGTGGCCCTCGTGCTCGAAGTAGCCGCGGATCGCCGGGTCCGTGACGTGCCGGGAGACGGCCGGCGTCTGGCCCTGCTTCATGTAGATGATCACGTCGTTCTCTAGGGCGTCGGTGTGGCCCTCCAGCAGTACGTTGTAGGAGGGCAGGCCGGCGCTGCCGATGCCGATGCCGCGGCGCCCGCAGACGTCCTTGACCCGCAGCGCTTCCGGACGCGTCCGGGAGGCCGGCGGCAGGGTCTCCAGATAGCGCTCGAAGGCGGCGAGCACCTCGGCGCGGGTGGCCGCGTCGAGCTCGAAGGCGCCGCCGCCGATCCGGAACCGGCGGTCCCAGCCGTCGATCACGGTCTCCGCGTCGAGCAGCGCGACCCGGGTCTGCAGCCGGGCGCTGCGCAGCGTGTCGAGGATCGGCCCGTCCGCGGTGTCCAGGGTGAACTGGGCGGTGTCGCCGTCACGGACCAGGGCGGCGATCTGGCCCCGGTAGGCGGCGGCGAAGGAGCGGACCAGGCTGCTGATGGTGTCGTCGGAGAGGGCCTTGGCGTAGCCGATCAGCGCGAGGCTGGCGGCGAGCCGCTGGACGTCCCAGGTGAAGGCGCCGACGTAGGCCTCGTCGAAGTCGTTGACGTTGAAGACCAGCCGGCCCTCGGCGTTCAGGTAGGTGCCGAAGTTCTCGGCGTGCAGGTCGCCGTGGATCCAGACCCGGCCGGTCCGCTCGTCGAGGAACCGGGCGCCGTACTCGCGGTACGGGTCGGTGGTGAGGTCGGCGTAGAACAGCGCCGCGGTGCCCCGGTAGAAGGCGAAGGCCGAGGCGGCCATCTTGCGGAACTTCACCCGGAACGCGGCCGGGTCCTGCGCCAGCAGCTCCCCGAACGCGGCGTCGAAGACCCGCAGGACGGTCTCGGCGCGCTCCGGCTCGCGATCGGCGACGGTGGGCTGGTCGGGCATGAGGGAGTCCTATCGGTGGTGCTGTCCGACCCGGACGGTCCGGACGGTCCGCACGGAAGGGGCCGCGCGCGGTTCAGGCGTTCGGCGGCGCGGGCGGCGCCGGCGGGGTACCGGGCGGCGTCGGCGGTATCGGCGGGTGAGCCTGGCGCTGCGCGGGGACGTACGGGTGGAACGCTACCGGGGCGGGAGCCGCCGGGGCGGCCGGACGGGTCGCGCCGACGATCGCGGCGACCGCGATCGCGATCGCGACGGTGAGCAGTAGTGTCATGTTCAGCCACAGGTGGCTGAGCGGCTCGGCGAAGGTTCGCCGGGAGGCCTCGAAGACCACCTGGTTGAGCACCTGGGCGAGGGCGGCGAAACCGGTCACCGAGGTCAGCGCCACGGCCGCCGGGCGGACCCAGCGCCCGCCGACGAAGGCGCCGATCGCGAGAGCCAGCAGGGCGACGCAGTAGCCGGTGTCGAAGGCGAAGAACCCGACCGGCGCGTCGACGTAGTCCGCGTAGGACAGGCCGAGGGCGGTCAGCAGGTAGCCGGGGCCCGCCTGGGCGATGTCGTAGGCGAGCACCCCGAGCTCGGAGGCCGTCTGGACGAGCAGCAGCACGCCGATCGCGATCAGCCCCCCGCCTCGCGGGCGCTCGTGCACCACCGGGCCGAATGCCATGAAACCCCTCCTCGCACGTCAGTGCGCCAGAGGCTATCGGCGTGCACGGCCGGGCCGGAACCCCGGGTGGCCACCCGTGCCTCCCCGATGCCCGAAAGTGAGGGAAGCATGCGCATCCGTGGCGACTCGCGAGACACCTGCGGCGGGGGACTAGACTCGGTGCCGCGACGCGGAAGCCGTGGTCCGGGCCCTGACAGGTGGCTCGGGCCTTACCTGTTTCGCGCCCGGTTCCGATCATGCCGAGACTCCGGAGGCCCCGCCTTGAGCGACCAGCCGTACGCGCACCTGCACGTCCACACCGAGTACTCGATGCTGGACGGCGCCGCCCGGCTGAAGCAGCTCTTCAAGGAGGTCGAGCGGCTCGGGCAGACCCATGTCGCGATGACCGACCACGGCAACATGTACGGCGCCGCGGAGTTCCACAAGCAGGCGAAGGCGGCCGGCATCACCCCGGTGATCGGCATCGAGGCGTACGTCGCCCCGGAGTCCCGGTCGAACACCAAGCGCATCCTGTGGGGTCAGCCGCACCAGAAGAAGGACGACGTCTCGGCGTCCGGCGCCTACACCCACAAGACCATCTGGGCCCGGAACAGGGAGGGCCTGCACAACCTCTTCAAGCTGACCTCGCGCTCCTACGCCGAGGGCTGGCTGGTGAAGTGGCCCCGGATGGACAAGGAGATCATCGCCGAGCACGCGGCCGGCCTGATGGCCACCACCGGCTGCCCCTCCGGCGAGGTGCAGACCCGGCTGCGCCTCGGCCAGTTCGACGAGGCGCTGAAGTCCGCCGCCGACTACCGGGACATCTTCGGCGCCGAGAACTACTTCCTGGAGCTGATGGACCACGGGCTCGACATCGAGAAGCGGGTCCGCGACGGGCTGCTGGAGATCTCCAAGAAGCTCAACATCCCGCCCGTGGTCACCAACGACTCGCACTACACCACCGAGGGCGACGCGGGCGCCCACGACCTGCTGCTGTGCGTGCAGACCGGCAAGAACCTCTCCGACCCGGACCGCTTCCGCTTCGACGGCACCGGCTACTACATCAAGTCGGCCGCCGAGATGTACGCCCTGGACTCCTCGGACGCCTGGCAGGAGGGCTGCCGCAACAGCCAGCTGCTGGTCGCCTCCCGGGTCGACACCGCCGGCATGTTCGAGTTCAAGAACCTCATGCCGCGCTTCCCCATCCCGGAGGGCTTCGAGTCCGAGGCGGACTTCTTCAAGTCCAAGGTCTGGGAGGGCATGGACTGGCGCTTCCCGGGCGGCTACGACGAGGAGCACAAGAAGCTCGCCGAGTACGAGATGGACACCATCATCCAGATGGGGTTCCCGGCGTACTTCCTCGTGGTCGCCGACTTCATCATGTGGGCCAAGCAGCAGGGCATCGCGGTGGGCCCCGGCCGAGGCTCCGCGGCCGGCTCGCTGGTCGCCTACGCCATGGGCATCACCGACCTCGACCCGATCCCGCACGGCCTGATCTTCGAGCGCTTCCTCAACCCCGAGCGCATCTCGATGCCCGACGTCGACATCGACTTCGACGAGCGCCGGCGCGGCGACGTGATCCGCTACGTGACGGAGAAGTGGGGCTCCGACAAGGTCGCCATGATCGTCACGTACGGCACCATCAAGGCGAAGGCCGCCATCAAGGACTCCTCGCGCGTCCTCGGCTACCCGTACGCGATGGGCGACCGGATCACCAAGGCGATGCCGCCGGACGTCATGGGCAAGGGCATCCCGCTGTCGGGAATCACCGACTCCTCGCACCCCCGCTACGGCGAGGCCGGCGAGATCCGCGGCCTGTACGAGACCGACCCGGACGTCCGCAAGGTCATCGACACCGCGCGCGGCATCGAGGGCCTGATCCGCCAGCCCGGCGTGCACGCCGCCGGCGTCATCATGTCCGCCGAGCCGCTCACCGACCACATCCCGGTCTGGACCCGGCACACCGACGGCGTCACCATCACGCAGTTCGACTACCCCACCTGTGAGGGCCTCGGCCTTCTCAAGATGGACTTCCTCGGCCTGCGCAACCTGACGATCATGGACGACGCCGTCAAGGCGATCGAGAAGAACAAGGGCATCAAGATCAACCTGCTTGATCTGCCCCTCGACGACAAGCCGACCTACGAACTCCTCGCCCGCGGCGACACCCTCGGCGTCTTCCAGCTCGACGGCGGCCCCATGCGCTCGCTGCTGCGCCTGATGAAGCCCGACAACTTCGAGGACATCTCCGCCGTCCTCGCCCTGTACCGGCCCGGCCCGATGGGCGTCAACTCGCACACCAACTACGCCCTGCGCAAGAACGGCCAGCAGGAGATCACCCCGATCCACCCGGAGCTGGAGGAGCCGCTCAAGGAGATCCTTGAGCCCACCTACGGCCTGATCGTCTACCAGGAGCAGGTCCAGAAGGCCGCGCAGATCCTCGCCGGCTACTCGCTCGGCCAGGCCGACCTGCTGCGCCGCGCCATGGGCAAGAAGAAGAAGGAGATCCTGGAGGCCGAGTTCGTCCCCTTCCAGAAGGGCTGCCGCGAGCACGGCTACTCCGACGCCGCGGTCCAGGCCGTGTGGGACGTCCTCGTCCCCTTCTCCGGCTACGCGTTCAACAAAGCCCACACGGCCGGCTACGGACTGGTCTCCTACTGGACGGCCTACCTCAAGGCCAACTACCCGGCCGAGTACATGTCCGGCCTGCTCACCTCGGTCAAGGACGACAAGGACAAGTCCGCGGTCTACCTCAACGAGGCCCGCAAGATGGGCATCAGCGTCCTGCCGCCGGACGTCAACGAGTCCGACGCCGACTTCACCCCGCACGGCAACGACACCGTGCGCTTCGGCCTCACCGCCATCCGCAACGTCGGCGGCCCGGTCGTCGAGTCGATGATCCGCACCCGCAAGTCCAAGGGGAAGTTCGCCTCCTTCCCCGACTTCCTGGACAAGGTCGAGTCGGTGGTCTGCAACAAGCGGACGGTCGAATCCCTCATCAAGGCCGGCGCGTTCGACTCCCTCGGACACACCCGCAAGGGCCTCACCGCACAGTTCGAGCCGATGATCGACAACGTGGTCGGCGTCAAGCGCAAGGAGGCCGAGGGCCAGTTCGACCTCTTCGGCGGCGACTCCGTCTCCGACGAGCCGAGCTTCGGCCTCGACGTGGTCTTCTCCGAGGAGGAGTGGGACAAGTCCTTCCTGCTCACCCAGGAACGGGAGATGCTCGGCCTGTACGTCTCCTCGCACCCGCTGCACGGCATCGAGCACGTCCTCGCCGACAAGGCCGACTGCGCCGTCGCCGACCTCGCCGAACGCCCGGACGGCGCCATCGTCACCATCGGCGGCATCATCTCCGGCCTCCAGCGGAAGATGACCAAGCAGGGCAACGCCTGGGCGATCGCCACCGTCGAGGACCTCGCCGGCTCCATCGACTGCATGTTCTTCCCCGCCAGCTACCAGCTGGTCTCCTCCCAACTCGTCGAGGACGCCGTGGTGTTCGTCCGCGGCAAGCTGGACAAGCGGGAGGACGTGCCGCGGCTGATGGGCATGGAACTGTCCGTCCCCGACCTCTCCAACGCGCACGCCGAGGCGCCGATCGTCATCAACATCCCGAGCGGCCGCATCACCCCGCCGCTGGTCGCCCGCCTCGGCGAGGTGCTCACCCACCACAAGGGCACCACCGAGGTCCGGCTGCGGTTGGAGGGCCGCAACAAGAC
Source organism: Streptomyces sp. TLI_235 (assembly GCA_002300355.1). Lineage (NCBI taxonomy): Bacteria > Bacillati > Actinomycetota > Actinomycetes > Kitasatosporales > Streptomycetaceae > Streptomyces > Streptomyces sp. TLI_235. The sequence continues at coordinate 1,656,213 of NSGV01000002.1, read as the reverse complement.
CACCGTGCTGCGCCTCGACCGGCACCGGGTCAAGTCCGACCCGGCCCTCTTCGGCGACCTCAAGCAACTCCTCGGCCCCAGCTGCCTGGCCGGCTGACGCCGGGTCTGCGCTGACGGGGTGCACCACCCCGTCAGCGCAGGTCTCCCGCGCGCCCCTGGTGGTGGGTCGTCAGCTTTCCTTGACCACGACGGTTCGTACGGCCTTGTCGTGCAGGCACTGCTGCAGCGGCCTGTCCCACAGCTGCCACATCGAGTCGAGGGCCTCGAACAGCCACCCGATGCAGTACACGGCGCCGGGCACGGTGGCGACGGCCGAGCGTCCCCAGAGGGCGCTGTCGGTCGGCCGGCCGCCGGTCGCGGCGTCCACCACGCGCAGCCTCATCGCCTTCTTGCCGACCGTCTGGCCGTGCTGGGTGACCATCAGCGCCGCCTCGTACGCGAAGGCCAGCAGGCCGACGAAGAGGTTTCCGAGGTACTCCCCGAGCAGGGCGTAGAGGATGACGGCCGGGATCAGCTGGATCGCGAGGTCGATCAGGCGGGCGACCAGGCGTTCCCCGGGCGGGGCCAGGACGCGGGTCCCCGGCGCCGGGGGCACACCGGGCGGGCCGGCCGGGCTGAGCCAGTGCGGCAGTGCCTGCGGCGGCTGCCCGTACCCCGGCGCACCGTACCCCGGCGCACCGTACCCCGGAGTGCCGTATCCGGGGGTGCCCTGTCCCGGGACGCCGTAGCCGGGTGCGCCGTACCCGGGGGCAGTGCTGCCGGGCTGCCCGTAGGCACCGGGTCCGTAGCCTGGCGGTGCGGTCGGGGGAGGGGGCGGCGCGCCGTAGCCCGGGGCGGGCGGTGGCTGGTGGCCCGCCTGCTGCGCATAGGGGTTCTGCTGAGGGTCCGTCGGATATCCGTAATTCGACGGGTGGTCGGTGCTCATGTGTCCGGGCTCCCGGTGCTAGGTCGTCCGCCAGTTCTACCGAGGACGCCCGGGAGCGGGTGCGGGGATCGGTGAATCGTTATCGGCGGGGGCGGCATCCGGCCACCCCCGCCGGTGTGCGGTTCAGCGCCAGCGGTAGCGGCGGCGGAGGCTGTCCACGACGAGGTTGAAGCGGGCCCGGTCCAGGGCGCAGGCCTCGCGGCGCATGCCGCCGTCCCACACCCGCATGACGCGCTCCAGCGCCACCCAGGAGTCCCGGCCGGACTTGTCCCACGGGCCGGAGCCGATCGGCACCCAGTCCCGGTCCCCGTCGTGGCCCTTGCTGGAGAGCATGACGGCCAGCAGGCTGCCGCCCTCCTCGCGCGCCACCACCAGCACCGGCCGGTCCTTGCCGCGGCCGTCCCGCTCCTCGTACGGCACCCAGGTCCACACGATCTCGCCAGGGTCCGGGTCGCCGTCGTGCCGCGGCGAGTACTCGGTGCGCACCGCCCCCACCTCGTACGGCTCCACCTCGACGGTGGCCTCGGGGCCGTAGCGGCCGGGCACGTCCTCGTTGATCAGCTCTGCCATGCGCGAAGAGTAGCGCCCGAGCCGTACCCGCCAATAAGCAGTGGCCCAGGTCGTCCCGCCCGGGCCAGGATCGGGCCATGGCACGCACCTTCGACGACCTGGTGGCCGAGGCCGAGGCGGCCTCCGTGGACGGCTGGGACTTCTCCTGGCTGGACGGCCGAGCCACCGAACAGCGCCCCTCCTGGGGCTACCAGCGGCTGCTCCGCGAACGCCTCGCGCGGTCCGGCGCCGCTCTCGACCTGCAGACCGGCGGCGGCGAGGTGCTCGCCGGGGCCGCGCCCTTCCCGCCGCTGATGGCGGCCACCGAGGGCTGGCCGCCCAACCTGGCGAAGGCCACCGCTCTGCTCCACCCGCTCGGCGCGGTGGTGGTCGCGGCCCCCGAGGACCCGCCGCTGCCCTTCGCGGACGCCGCCTTCGACCTGGTGACCAGCCGTCACCCGGTCGTGCCGCACTGGGCGGAGATCGCCCGGGTGCTGCGGCCCGGCGGCACCTACTTCGCCCAGCACGTCGGCCCGGCGAGCGTCTTCGAACTCGTCGAGTTCTTCCTCGGCCCGCTGCCGGAGTCCGTCCTCCGCGGCCGCCGCCCCGAGGACGAGCGGGCCGCCGCCGAGGCCGCCGGGCTGGAGGTCGTCGACCTGGGCGCCGAGCGGCTGCGGATCGAGTTCCACGACATCGGGGCGGTGGTCTGGTTCCTGCGCAAGGTGATCTGGATGGTGCCCGGATTCACCGTCGGGCAGTACCGCGACCGCCTGCGCGAGCTGCACGCTCTGATCGAGTCGGACGGCCCGTTCGTCGCCCACTCCGCCCGCACCCTGGTCGACGCCCGCAAGCCCGGCTGACGCCCGGCCGCCCGGCCCTCAGACCTGCGGGACGCCGCCGCCGAGCTCCGGCGGGACGGCGGAGTGCAGGGCGGCGGTGAACGCGGCGACCGCCGGGTGGGCGGCGGCACCGGCACGGAAGGCCGTCCTGGTCCGCCGGTACATCGGCAGCCGGGTGAGCACCACGCCCGGCGGCGGGGCCGGCACCGTGCCCAGGTGCGGCACCAGGGCGACGCCCTGGCCCACCGCCACCAGCGCCAGCACGGTGGTGAAATCGTCCACGTGGTGCCGCACCCGCGGGGTGAACCCGGCGCTCTGGCAGGCCCGCAGGGTCATCGTGTGGCAGAGCGTGCCCGCCGGCGCCATGATCCACGGCGAGCCGCGGTGTTCGGCGACCGTACCCGCGCCCGCCGCGGCCAGGTACATCGGCTCGGTGAACACCGGCTGGGTGAACGCCAGGCCGGGCTCCGGCTCGGCCGGCACCAGGTCGTACTCGTGGACCAGCGCCACGTCCAGCTCGCCGGCCCGCAGCGCCGCCGCCACCGCCGCCGGGTCGACCTCCGTCACCATCGGCTCCAGCCCCGGGTGACGGGCCGCCAGCCCGGCCAGCGCGGCCGGCACGATCGCCCGCGCCGCCGACGGGTAGGTGCCGATCCGCAGCGGCCCGGCCAGCCCCCGGCGGGCGTGCGCGAGCTCGGCCGAGGCCTGCTCCAGCCGCTCCAGCACCGCCTCCGCGTGCCGTACCAGGTTCAGCCCCGCCGGGGTCAGTGCCACCCGCCGCCCGGTCCGCTCCAGCAGCGGCACCCCGGCCTCCCGCTCCAGCACCGACAGCTGCTGCGAGACGGCGGACGGGCTGAACGCGAGCGCCTCGGCGACCGCGGCGATCGTGCCGTGGTGGGCGAGTTCGCGCAGCAGGCGCAGGCGGCGGACGTCGAGCATCGGCTCAGCTTACGAGAAGCCTCGGAAATGTGAACTGGACCTGCACGATGCCGGGGCGTCAGGCTCGACCGCATGGACCTGCACGGGATTCACGTACCACTCGTCACCCCTTTCGCCGCGGACGGCACCGTCGCCGCCGACGCCCTGGAGCGCCTCGCCGACGAGCTGCTCGCCGCCGGCGCCGCCGGCCTGGTCGCGCTCGGCACCACCGGCGAGCCCGGCTCCCTGGACGAGGCCGAGAAGCGCACCGTCCTCGCTGCCGCGGCCCCGGTCTGCCGGGTGCACGGCGCGCCACTGGTGGTCGGCGTCGGCGGCGGCGACACCCGCCGCACCGCCGAGGCGCTGGCCGCCCTGGACGGCACCGCCGACGCCGCGCTGGTGACGGTGCCCGCCTTCGTCCGCCCGGGCCGGGCCGGGGTGCTGGCGCACTTCCGGCACCTCGCCGAGCACAGCCCCGTACCGCTGATCGCCTACCACATCCCGTACCGCACCGGGCAGCAGCTCGACGCCGGCACGCTCGACGAGGTGCTGCGGCTGCCGGGCGTCGCCGGGGTGAAGTACGCGGCCGGCGGCGTCGACGACACGGCGGTCGAGCTGCTCGGGCGGGGGCACCGGGGCGTGCTGGCGGGCGACGACGCCCACCTGTCCGCGCTGATGGCGATCGGCGCCGAGGGCGGCATCCTCGCCTCCGCCCACCTCGCCACCGGGCAGTACGCCGAACTCGCCGACGCCTGGCGCAAGGGCGACGCGGCCCGCGCCCGGGAGCTGGGCCACCGGCTGGCCGCCCTCGCCCGCGCCGCGTTCGCCGAACCCAACCCCGCCGTGGTCAAGGGCGTCCTGCACGCCCAGGGCCGGATCCCCACCCCGGACGTCCGGCTGCCACTGCTCCCCGCCACCCCCGCCGCCGTCGCCACCGCCCTCGACCGGCTCGCCGCAGTCACGGAGTGACGGATCCAGGGGCGGCACCCCGGGGCCCTGCCCCCACCCGCCCCTGGGAGACCCTCATCCGTTCGGTGACGAATTGTTTTCGGACGAATCCCCGTCCGCGTCGACCGCACCCGGACATCTTGCGGAGCCCGTGCACCGAACCCGGAGGGGCTCCCGGCCGTGGGCGGCCGCCTGCCGGCTCCGCCCGCCCACACCGTGGGACGCCGTGACGGGCCGGGCCCGTGACAAGGCATGATGGCAGGGTGCGGACGGCGATCAAGCACAACCCGATCGAGCACGACATGGAGGAAACGCAATGAGGATCGGCATCGTTGGGGCCACCGGCCAGGTCGGCGGCGTCGTCCGCGAGATCCTGGCGGAACGGGACTTCCCGGTCGAGGAGCTGCGGCTGTTCGCCTCGGCGCGGTCCGCCGGGCGCACGCTGCCGTGGCAGGACACCGAGGTCGCCGTGGAGGACGCGGCCACCGCCGACTACAGCGGCCTGGACATCGTGATCTTCTCGGCCGGCGGCTCCACCTCCAAGGCGCTCGCCCCCAAGGTCGCCGCGGCGGGCGCGGTCGTCATCGACAACTCCTCCGCCTGGCGCCGCGACCCCGAGGTGCCGCTGGTCGTCGCCGAGGTCAACCCGGAGGCGATCGCCGACCGCCCCAGGGGCATCATCGCCAACCCGAACTGCACCACCATGGCCGCCATGCCGGTGCTGCGCCCGCTGCACGAGGAGGCCGGCCTGGTCTCCCTGGTGGTCTCCACCTACCAGGCGGTGTCCGGCAGCGGTCTGGCCGGTGTGTCCGAGCTGCACGACCAGGCGGCGAAGGTGGTGGACGGCGCGACCGCGCTGGTCCACGACGGCTCCGCGGTCGAGTACCCGGCGCCCGGCGTGTACAAGCGTCCGATCGCCTTCAACGTCGTCCCGCTGGCCGGCTCGATCGTCGAGGACGGCTCCAACGAGACCGACGAGGAGCAGAAGCTCCGGCACGAGAGCCGCAAGATCCTCGGCATCCCCGAGCTCAAGGTCTCCGGCACCTGTGTCCGCGTGCCGGTGTTCACCGGCCACTCGCTGCAGGTGAACGCCCGCTTCGCGGCGCCGCTGGCCCCGGGCCGCGCGGTGGAGCTGCTGGCCGACGCGCCCGGCGTCGAGCTCACCGACATCCCGACCCCGCTGCAGGCGGCGGGCCAGGACCCGACCTACGTCGGCCGGATCCGGGCGGACGAGACGGTCGACAACGGTCTGTCGCTGTTCCTCTCCAACGACAACCTGCGCAAGGGCGCCGCGCTGAACGCGGTGCAGATCGCCGAGCTGGTCGCCGCCGAGCTCCGCGGCTGACCGGGCACGCCCCGCGGCCCCGCCCCCGTTCCGACGGGGGCGGGGCCGTCCGCGTCAGGTCAGCGGACGGCGACCGGCATCTCCGCGGAGACGGCGTCGCCCGTCCACTTGTCGCCCGGCGCGTACCACTGGAAGTCGCCGGGACCGGTGACCGGGACGGTGGCTCTGACCGTGCCGGAGCCGGTGGAGACCGCCTCGGCGACGGTGCGCCACCGGTGCGAGCCCTCCGGGCGGAACTGCAGGTACGCCACGCCGTCCGCGTAGCCGTGGAAGCGGTTGTCGGACCAGAACGAGCGGGCGAGCCAGCCCTGCACGGTGATCCGCTGCCCGGCCGCCGCCTTCGCCGGCACGCCGGAGCCGGACAGCTTGGCCGCCCGCTTCAGCGAGAAGCCGCCGGCGGTCTTGGCCACGTAGCGGTCGCCGTCGTTGGCCCGCACCTGCAGGTCGACGAACCAGGTGCCGGCCTCGTCGTTGAAGATCTGCTTCTTCACCGGGTCGACGGTCACCGTGCCGCGGCACACCGACTCGGTGGCCGAGGACGCGGTGCAGCGCATCGGGCCCACCGTGAGCACGCCGTAGTTCGGCCCCCACACGCCGACCGGGTCGACCGCGCGGATACCGGAGTCGTCGCGGGCCGCCACCACCACCGGGAAGGTCGTCGCCTTCTGCGGCCCCAGCAGGATCGGGCGCCCGTTGTTGACGCTGATCGAGGTGATCGCGGTGTCACCGCGCGAACGGTCGGTGGTGATGGTGGGTACCGCCAGCACGGCCACCGCCGCACCGGCCGCCACCGCGCACAGCGCCCAGGAAGTCTTCCGCATGATCCCCCCAGTATCGCCGCAGGCCGGGGGTGCTCCGGCACGGCCCGGGGGACCGGCGGCGGTTCGACGCCGGATCGGAGGGTAAGGACAGCCCAATCCCCCGCCCCGCGAGGGGTGGCCAGCCCCCGCCCCACCGGGGGTCCCCGGAGGAGAGGAGCGGACGTGGACCGCTGCGTAGTCCTCGTCGATGCCGGCTACCTGCTGGGAGCCGCCGCCAGCCTGCTGGTCGGCGAGCCGGCCCGGTCCCGGGTGACGGTCGACCACACCGTGCTGATCACCGCGCTGCGCGAGCGCGCCGAGGCCGAGACCGGGCTGCCGCTGCTGCGGGTCTACTGGTTCGACGCCGCCCCCGACCGCCGTCCGCTGCCCGAGCACCGGCGGCTGCGGGTGCTGCCGCGGGTCACCGTCCGGCTGGGCGCGCTGACCCGGGCGGAGGGCCGCTGGGTGCAGAAGGGCGTGGACGCGGCGATGCACGCCGAGCTGACCGAGCTCGCCCGCAACCACGCCTGCACCGACGTGGTGCTGGTCACCGGCGACGGGGACCTGCTGCCGGGTGTGATGTCCGCCAAGGAGCACGGGGTGGCCGTCCACCTGTGGGCGCTGCAGGCCGCCGACGGGGACTTCAACCAGTCCGAGGACCTGGTCGCCGAGGCGGACGAGCGCCGCGTCCTGGACCGCGCCTGGATGGAGCGGTGGGTGCGGCTGCGCGAGCTGCCCGCGGCCTTCCCGGCGCCCGCCGCCCCGCCCCGGATCGCGGGCCTGCTCGCCGCCGCGCCCGGGGCGCCGCAGGACCCGCCCGCGGCCGGCCGCCCGCAGCCTGCCGCCGCCCTCAAGGTGGTGCCCACCCCCAAGGACCTCGCGGTGCGCTCGGCCGCCGAGCGCATCCCGGCCGACCGTGCGGCCGCCGCGCACGGCGGCCCGGTGCTGCGCTGGACCTCCGACCGCGGCTGGGTCGACCGGCCGCCGGCCGACACCGCGGCCGCGGCCGGCGACGGCCTGCCCACGCTGGCCCAGCTCACCACCTCCGCCCAGCGCTGGGCGGACCGCGAGGAGGACATCACCAGCGTCGGCGGCGACGCGCAGGAGGTGGGCCAGGTCTTCGCCCGCCGCTGGATCGACCGGCTCGGCGCGACCGAGCGCCTCACCGTGCTGTGGACGGACTACCCGCGCATCCCCCACCGCCTCGACGGTGAGCTGCTGCGCTACGCAGCCCGCTTCGGCCTGCTCGCCCACAAGGACGACCAGATAGACGAGGCGGACCGCTACGCGATCCGGGACGGCTTCTGGAAGGAGCTCGCCTCCCGCGTCCCCGGCGGCCGGGCCGCGATGGCCGACGACTGACCGCGCCGGCTCACAGCCGCCCGCCGCCCGCGGTGTCGGCGGACAGCCGCTGCGCCAGGTAGATCGGCACCACCGAGAGCAGCACCAGCACCGCGGCGACCACGTTGACCACCGGCGCCTGCTGCGGCCGGGCCATGTTGGAGAAGATCCACACCGGCAGGGTCCGCACCCCGGGCCCGGCGGTGAAGGTGGTCACCACGATCTCGTCGAAGGAGAGCGCGAAGGCGAGCAGCCCGCCGGCCAGCAGCGCGGTGCGGATCAGCGGGAAGGTCACGTCCACGAAGACCCGGAAGCCGTGCGCGCCCAGGTCCATGGCCGCCTCCTCGTACGTGCCGGAGGTGCGGCGCAGCCGGGCGACCACGTTGTTGAAGACCACCACGATGCAGAAGGTGGCGTGGCCGACGATCACGGTGAACATGCCGAGGCCGACGCCGAGCGGCTCCAGCACGGTGCGGAAGGCGGTGTTGAGGGCGACGCCGGTGATGATGCCGGGCAGCGCGATCGGCAGCACCACGGCGAAGGAGACCGCCTCCCGGCCGAAGAAGCGGTACCGCTGAACGGCGAAGGCGATCAGGGTGCCGAGGACGAGGGCGATCGCGGTGGCGCCGGCCCCGGCCTTGACCGAGGTCCACAGGGCGTCGCGGGCGCCGGTGCTGCGCCAGGCCTCCGCCCACCAGTGCAGGGTGAGGCCGGGCGGTGGCCAGCCGGCGCTGCGGTCGGGGTTGAGCGAGTTGACCAGGACGAGCAGCAGCGGGAGGTAGATCGCCGCGAAGCCGAGCCCGGCGGCGATCCGCAGGGCGATCCGTGCGGGGCGGGAGAGGTTCATGGGGGGCCTTCGCTGTGCGGGCCGTCAGAGGCTGCTGAGGGCTCCGGTGCGGCGCACCGCGAGCAGGTAGAGGACGATGATCGCGACCGGGACGGTGCCGAGCGCCGCGGCCATCGGCAGGTCCAGGGTGATGTTCGAGTAGATGAGGTTGCCGATGAGCTGGGTCTTGCCGCCGACGATCTGCACGGCGAGGTAGTCGCCGAGGCTGAGCGAGAAGGTGAAGACGGAGCCGGCGGCGATCGAGGGCAGCAGCATCGGCAGGACCACGGAGCGCAGGGTGCGGCCGGTGCCGGCGCCGAGGTCGGCGGAGGCCTCCAGCAGGTTGTCCGGCAGGTTCTCCAGGCCGGTGTGGATCGGCAGGATCATGTACGGCAGCCACAGGTAGGTCAGCACCGTGATCGTGGCGGCGAGGCCGTAGCCGGGCCCGTGCAGGCCGAACGGGGCGAGCAGCCACTCCAGCAGGCCGCCCTCGGCGAGGATGAGCCGCCAGGCGTACGCCTTGACCAGGTAGCTGGCCCACAGCGGGGTGAGGATGGCGACCACCAGCAGCGGACGCCAGCGGGGCTTGGCGACCCGGGCGGTGAAGAAGGCGATCGGCAGGGCGACGACGGCGCACAGCGCCGTCACCGCGAGGGCGGTGCCGATGCTGCGCAGGGCGACCTGCCGGTAGACGTGGGTGGTGAACAGGGCGGTGAAGTTGTCGGTGTTCCAGACCTTCACGACGCTGGAGGTGAAGCTGTCGGTGGTCCAGAACGCCGACATCAGCAGGACGGCGAGGGAGCCGAGGTAGGCCAGGGCGAGCCAGGCCAGCGGGGCGGAGAGCAGCAGGGACAGCTGCAGCCGGGGGCGGCGGTGCAGGGCCCCGGCGAGCCGCCGGACGGATCCGGCGGCCGGCGCGGTGGTGGTCATGGTGCGGCTCAGCCCTTGATCCCGGTCCAGGCCTGGACCCACTCCTGGTAGGGCACGCACTTCGCGTCCTTGCGGCCGTCGACGCAGTTCGCCACCGGGGTGGTCCAGAAGTGGACGTTCTTCCAGTAGGGCTCGTCGGCCGCGTGGTAGGTGGCGCAGTGGTTCGTGTCGGCGGTCTGCGCGCAGGACTTCGCGTTGGCGGGGGCCTCGCCGAAGTACTCGGCGACCTGGGCGTTCACCTTCGGCGAGATGATCCAGTCCAGCCACTTGTAGGCGCAGTTCGGGTGCTTGGCCTTGGCGGAGACCATCCAGGTGTCCGACCAGCCGGTGGCGCCCTCCTTGGGCAGCACGGCGGCGACCGGGGCCTTCTCGGCCTGCGCGGTGTTGACGATCACCTGCCAGCTGGTGCCGACGACGGAGTCGCCGCTCTTGAAGGCGGAGATCTCCTTGAGGTAGTCGCTCCAGTACTCGCCGATGTTGGCGTTCTGCTCCTTGAGCAGCGCGACGGAGGCGTCGAACTGGGCCCGGTCCAGCGCGTAGGGGTTGGTGATGCCGAGCTCGGGCCTGGTCTTCATCAGGTAGAGCGCGGCGTCGGCGATGTAGATGGGGGAGTCGTACGCGGTGACCTTGCCCTTGTACGCCGAGGCCTTGTCGAAGACGGCGGCCCAGGAGTCGGGGGCGGGGGAGACCTTCTCGGTGTTGTACATGAGCAGGTTGGCGCCGCGGCCGTGCGGGATGCCGTAGGAGACGCCGTCGACGGAGTTCCAGGGCTGGTTCTTCAGTCCGGCGAAGACGTCCGCGTAGTTCGGGACGAGGGCGGTGTTGACCGGGGCGGCGTCGCCGCCGGCGATCAGCCGCAGCGAGGCGTCGCCGGAGGCGGAGACGGCGTCGTACTGGCCGGTCTTCATCAGGCTGACCATCTCGTCGGAGGAGGCCGCGATCTTGCTGTTGACCTGGCAGCCGGTCTGCTTCTCGAAGTCGGTGACCCAGTCGGTCTTGGGGTCGTTGCTGCCGTCCTCGACGTAGCCGGCCCAGGCGATCAGGTTGACCGAGCCCTCGCCGGGGCCGAGGGACTGCTGGGCGGCGATCTTCGGGGGCTTGACGCCGCCGGCGGTGGTGCCGGTGCCGGCCGAGCCGCAGGCGGCGGCGAGGACGAGGGCGCCGGCGGCGGCGGCCGCCTTCAGCGGGCGGGGCATGCGCACGGTGTTCTCCACGGGTGAGGGGGACGGGAGCGGAGCGGGGGAGTGCTGCGAGTGCGGGGGTGCGGCGGTCAGCCGGCGTCCGGGACGGCGACGTTGTGGCGGGGGTGCCACTGCAGCCGCACCCGGGAGCCGCGGTAGGCGGCGACGTCCTCGGAGGAGGTGTCGAGGTTCTGCTGGACGGCGGTGAGCCGGCCGCCGGCGTCCAGGTCGACCAGGAAGCGGGTGGCGTCGCCGAGGTAGACGACCTCGGCGACCGTGCCGGCGACGGTCGAGTGGGCCTCCTCGCCGGCGGGCGCGCTCTCGGTGAGGACCCGGATCTTCTCCGGGCGGATGCTCCAGGTGCCGGCGCGGCCGAGGACCTGCTCCGCGGCCTGCCCGGTGAGCAGGTTGGAGGCGCCGACGAAGCCGGCCACGAAGGGGGTGGCGGGCCGCTCGTAGATCTCGGCGGGGGTGCCGACCTGCTCGATCCGGCCCCGGTTGAATACGGCGATGCGGTCGCTCATGGTGAGCGCCTCGTCCTGATCGTGGGTGACGAGGACGAAGGTGATGCCGACCTCGCGCTGCAGGGCCTTCAGCTCGACCTGCATCTCCTCGCGGAGCTTGAGGTCGAGGGCGCCGAGCGGCTCGTCGAGCAGCAGTACCCGGGGCCGGTTGACCAGGGCGCGGGCCAGCGCGACCCGTTGGCGCTGGCCGCCGGAGAGCTGGGCGGGGCGACGGTCGCCGAGGCCGTCGAGCCGCACGCCCGCCAGGGCCTCGCGGGCCCGGGCCGTCCGCTCGGCGCGGGGCACCTTGCGGACCTTGAGGCCGTAGGCGACGTTCTGCTCGACCGTCATGTGCGGGAAGAGCGCGTAGTCCTGGAAAACGGTGTGGACGTCCCGCTCGAAGGGGGCGAGCCGGGTGACGTCCCGGCCGGCCAGCTCGACGGTGCCCGCGCTCGGGGCTTCGAAGCCGGCGACCATCCGCAGCACGGTGGTCTTGCCCGAGCCGGAGGGCCCGAGCATCGAGAAGAACTCGCCGTCGGCGATGTCCAGGTCGACGCCCGCCACGACCTCGGTCCGGCCGAAGGACTTGCGCAGGCCGCGCAGCCGGATGGCTGTCCCGTCCATGGGGGCCCTTTCTGCAGGGGGTAGTCGGAGGTGAAGCTGGAGATGAAAGATATGAAGTCATAGTTCTAAGTTCAAGACCCCATTAAGGTAAAGCTTGAGCCAACGACAAGGCGGTGACAGTTGAGACAGGACCAGGGCGGGGCCCGGCGCGCCGTGTTCGCGCCCGTCGACACCCGGGCCCGGGTGGACACGGTCGTCCGGCGGCTCTCCGACGCCATCGAGCTCGGACTCCTCGCCGACGGCGAGCAACTGCCCGGCGAGACCGACCTCGCCGCCCAGCTCGGCGTCTCCACCGTCACCCTGCGCGAGGCGCTGATGGCCCTGCGCCAGCAGGGGCTCGTCACCACCCGCCGCGGCCGCGGCGGCGGCAGCTTCGTCACCCTCCCGGCCGGCCCCGCCGCCGACCGCCTGCACTCCCTGCTCGCCGCCTGGAGCACCGACGAACTCCGCGACCTCGGCGACCACTGGGCCGCCGTCTCCGGTGCCGCCGCCCGGCTCGCCGCCCGCCGCACCGAACCGGACGACCTCCGCCCGCTGCACCGCACCCTCGACGAACTCGGCGAGGCCGCCGACCCGCCGGCCCGCAGCCGCACCCTCGGCCGCTTCCACGTCGAACTCGCCGCCGCCGCCCAGTCCGCCCGGCTCACCCGCGAGGCCGTCGGTATCCAGACCGACGTCGGCGCCCTGCTCTGCCTCGTCCTCGACACCGGCCTCGACGATGTGCGAAATCGTCACCGCGCCGTGATCTCGGCCGTGCAGGATGGGGCGCACGAGCAGGCGCGCACCCTGGCCGAGCATTGCGCCGAGGAGGCCGTGGCCCGCCTGATCGGCCTCCGGCTCGGCACCCCGGGCGGCGCCGGCCTTCGCTGACCGGAGGAGAACACGCATGGCGAGCAGTCACCCGCCCACGGCAGACGCCCTGGCCGAGGCGACCGCAGCCGACGTGGCGGCCCGCGTCCGCGACACCCTGGAGATCGTCTTCGACACGGTCGCCGAGACCCTCTCCGACACCACCGCCGTCCTCGCCGCCGCGGCCGACCACGGCCGCCCGCCCACCACCGAGGACCTCGCCGCCCTCCGCCCCGGCCTGCACGACCGGCTGAACCGGCTCGACCTCGTCTCGGGCCTCGGCTTCGTCGCCGCCCCCGGCCTGCTCGCCGACGTCCCCGCCTGGCTGGAGTGGTGGCAGAGCGGCGCCGACCGGACCGTCCGGCCCCTGCTGCTCGACCTCGACCCCGGCCACTCCGCGTACTCCGACTACACCCACTGGGACTGGTACGCGCTGCCCCGCGACACCGGCCGCCGCGCCGTCGCCGGCCCCTACGTCGACTACCTCTGCTCCGACGAGTACAGCCTCACCCTCTCCGCGCCCGTCACCGTCGGCGGAGCCTTCGCCGGGGTCGCCGCCGCCGACGTCTACCTCTCGCACTTCGAGGCGGCCGTCATGCCCGTCCTCCAGGAGCTGCCCGGCCCGGCCTGCCTGGTCAACGCCCGCGGCCGGGTCGCCGTCTCCACCGACGCCCGCTACCTGGCCGGCTCGCTGCTGCGCGGCCCCGACTTCGCCGCCGTGCTCACCGGCCCCGCCGCGGGCACCGTCCACCACGGCGCCCGGCTGCACCCCTGCGGCAGCGTCCCGCTCATCCTGGCCACCCCGCCGGCGCCCTGACCGCGCCGCCGCGACCTGAACCGCCCCCGACCGGCCCCCGTGCCCGGTTCGGCCGCAGCGGAGCGTAAAGTCTTCTCGCGTGAGCGACACCGACCGGCAGGCACCCCCGGCCCCGACGCGGGCACGGGACGGCCTCCCGGGTCCGGCCTGCTGCACCGTCCGCGGCCTTGCCAAGACCTACCGCACCGGCAGCGGCGCCAAGGCCGCCGAGGTGCCGGCCAACACCGGGATCGACCTGACCGTGCACCGCGGCGAGATCTTCGGCCTGCTGGGCCCGAACGGCGCCGGCAAGTCCACCCTCGTCCGCCAGCTCACCGGGCTGCTCCGCCCGGACGCGGGCAGCATCGACATCCTCGGCCACGACATCGTCCGCCACCCCGAGCGGGCCTCCCGGCTGCTGGCCTACCTCGGCCAGGAGTCCACCGCGCTGGACGAGCTCACCGTCTCCCTCGCCGCCGAGACCACCGGACGGCTGCGCGGCCTCGGCCGTACCCGAGCCCGCGCCGAGACCGCCGAGGTGCTCGCCGAACTCGGCCTGGAGCCGCTCGCCGGCCGCCCGCTCGCCAAGCTCTCCGGCGGCCAGCGCCGCCTCGCCTGCTTCGCCGCCGCCCTGGTCGGCGAGCGCCCGCTGCTCGTCCTGGACGAGCCCACCACCGGCATGGACCCGGTCGCCCGGCGCGCCGTCTGGTCCGCCGTGGACCGCCGCCGCGCCGAGCGCGGCACCACCGTGCTGCTGGTCACCCACAACGTGATCGAGGCCGAGACGGTGCTCGACCGGGTCGCCGTCGTCGACGAGGGCCGGGTCATCGCCTGCGACACCCCCGGCGGCCTCAAGGCGCTGGTCGACGGCGACGTCCGGCTCGACCTGGTGTGGCGCACCGACGCCCCGCTGGACGTCCCCGCGGTCGCCGAGCTCGCCGCCCGCGCCGAACGCACCGGCCGCCGCTGGACCGTCCGCACCACCCCCGAACAGGCCCGCGAACTGGTCGCCGCGGTCACCGGCGGCGCCGCCTTCGCCGCACTCGACGACTTCACCCTGGCCACCCCCAGCCTGGAGGACGCCTACCTCAAGCTCGGCGGCCGGCACAAAGGACTCGCCAAGTGACGGTCCTCGACACCCCGGCCCCCACCGCCGTCGCCCCCGCCGAGCTGGCCCCCGCCGCCCGGCTGCTGCCCTCGCTGGCGGCCGTCTACCGCGCGCAGCTCGCCCGGGCCAAGGTCGCCCGCATCCCGCTGCTGTTCGTGGCCACCTTCCAGTCGCTCGGCATCCTGGTGATGATGCGCGGCGTCGTCGACGGCGGCGACAACCCGGCCGCGCACGCCGTCGTCGCGGGCTCGGCCGTCCTCGTGGTCGCCTTCGTCGCGCTCAACCTGCTCGCCCAGTACTTCGGGAAGCTCCGCGCCACCGGCGGCCTCGACCACTACGCGACGCTGCCCGTGCCGCCGGCCGCCGTGGTGCTCGGCGCGGCCGGCGCCTACGCCTCCTTCACCCTGCCCGGCACCCTGGTCACCGCCGCGGCCGGCGCCTGGCTGTTCGACCTGCCGGCCCGGAACCTCTGGGTGCTGCTCTCGGTCGTCCCGCTCGCCGGGGCGGCCCTCTCCGGCCTCGGCGCCGCCTGCGGTCTGCTCGCCAAGCGCCAGGAGATCGCCACCCTGCTCGGCCAGCTCGGCATGTCCGCCGCGCTGCTGCTCGGCGTGCTGCCGGCCGGCAACCTGCCGGAGCCCGTCCGCTGGCTGCGCGACCTGCTTCCCTCCACCTACGGCGTGGAGGCCTTCGCCCGGACGTTCGCCCCGGCGCCGGACTGGGCCGCCGTCCTCGGCGACCTGGGTGTCTGCGCCGCCGTCGGCCTCTGCTCGCTGACCGCGGCCACCTGGGCGTACCGGCGGGCCACCCGCTGACGGGCGGGCCCCGACCGCACCGGAGCCGCCCGCCCCGTCCGCCCGGGGCGCGGTCGTGAAACGATGGCCGGGTGACCGCACCGAACACACCGACGGGCCCGGGCGCCGACCCGTACGCCCCGCACGACCCGTTCGCCCCGCCACCGCCGGCGGCCGACCGGCCGAAGCGGCCGAAGCGCGCCCTGCTCCCGGAGGTGCGGACCGGTGCGCTGATCGCGGTTGCGGGCGCGCTGCTCGGTGTGGTGCTCGGCCTGCTCTGGCTCTGGCTGGCGCCCCAGGTCGGCCTGGTCGTCAAGGGCGAGCAGCTGCTGTACGCCGACCCGGAGGGCGAGCAGCGGGCCGGTGCGGACAGCGTCTTCGCCCTGCTGGGCCTCGGCGCGGGCCTGGCCACCGCGCTGACCGCCTTCCTGTTCACCCGCCGCCGGGGCGGCGGCGTCGCGGTCGCGGTGGGCCTCGCGGTCGGCGGCCTGGCCGGCTCGGTGATCGGCTGGCAGCTGGGCATGAGGCTCGGCCCCACCTCGGACCTGGTCGCGCACGCCCGGCAGGTCGGCGACGGCGGCCGGTTCAGCGCCCCGCTGGAACTCGGCGCGCACGGCGCCCTGCTGGTCTGGCCGATGACCGCCATGGTGATGCTGTTGGTGCTGTCCGCCGCCTTCGGCAAGCGCGAGGAGGACCCGCCGCCCTACTGGGCCTCGCCGCAGCCCTGGGCGCGGCCCCAGGACGGCCACGCGCACGACGGCCACCCGCAGGAGCACCCGGAGCCGCACCGCGGGGAATGACCTGGCAAGCCACGCTCCCGTGGAGAGGGCCTAGCGCCCGATCGCGGCCGTGCGGGCCCCGGTCAGCGCGACCAGGTCGGCCGGGGCCAGCTCGACCTCCAGTCCGCGCCGCCCCGCGGAGACGAACACCGTGGGGTGGCCGAGCGCGCTGTCGTCCAGCACCGTGCGCAGTGGACGCCGCTGCCCGAGCGGGGAGATGCCGCCGAGGACGTAGCCGCTGCTGCGCTCGGCGGCCGACGGGTCGGCCATCGCCGCCCGCTTGCCGCCCACCGCGGCGGCCAGCGCCTTCAGGTCGAGCTGCCCGGAGACCGGGACGATGCCCACGGTCAGGGCGCCGTCCACGTCGGCGACCAGGGTCTTGAACACCCGGCCGGCCGGGATGCCGAGCAGCTCGGCGGCCTCGCCGCCGTACGAGGCCGCGGCCGGGTCGTGGTCGTAGGCGTGCACGGTGTAGGCGACGCCGGCGGCCTCCAGCGCGACCGTGGCCGGGGTGCCCTGGCCGCCCTTCTTCGTCTTCTTCGCCATCGGCGGCCCTTCTCGGGGTGCGGTCAGTTGGGGCTGAAGGCCTGGCGGGTCAGGTCCGCCGCGGGCAGCGACGGCAGCCAGGCCAACAGGGCGGTCTCCCGGCGCAGCAGCTCCAGCTCGGCGGTGAGCCGCTGGGCGGTGTCCGGGCAGGCCAGCAGCTCCTGCTTGACGGGTGCGGGCAGCACGGTCGCGGCCGCGACCAGGTAGGAGAGCACCTGGGGGTCGAGCGGCAGGTCCTGGTCGCCGGCCAGGCTGGCCTCCCGGGCGCCGGCGAGCCGCTTGCGGTACTCCTGGAAGGCCCGCTCGACCGCGGCGCCGAGCGCCCCGGTGCCCTGGCCGGACGGCTCGTCCAGCGGCTGGGTCTCGGCCACCAGGTAGGGGCCGCTCGCGTCGACGGACTCCACGGTGAACCGGGTGGTGCCGGTGACCAGCAGCTCGTACCGGCCGTCGGCCTGCCGCCGGGCGCTGGTGACGTCCGCGACGCAGCCGACCCGGTAGAGCGCCTCCCGCGGGTCCCCGGTGACGGTGCCGAGGCCGTCCAGCGGCCCGGCCGGGCCCTCGTTCTCGCGGACGGGGGCGACCTCCCGCCCGTCCCGGATCGCGACCACGCCGAACCGGCGCGGCTCCTCCTCGGGCCGTTCCAGCAGATCGGAGACGAGTCGGCGGTAGCGCTCCTCGAAGACGTGCAGGGGCATCACCAGCCCCGGGTAGAGGACCGTGTTGAGCGGGAAGAGCGGCAGCCGTTCTGTCACGGCGCACAGCGTAGTTGCCGCCGGGCCCGGCGACCTCGCCCTTTTGCCGCAGAAGCGGCCCGGACGGCCTCAGCCGCGCTGCAGCAGCCGGGTCGCGCCGGCGACGACGGTGGTGGCCAGCACCCAGCCGGTCAGCACCAGGGCCGCGGCGACCCACTGGCCGGTGTGCCCCGGGTTCCACCCCTCCTGGCCGAGGTCGACCACCGGCAGCAGCTTGCTCAGCGTGTACAGCGGCGCGTTCCAGGTCGGCATCTCGTCGGCCTTCAGCGGCGCCGGCGGGTGCCCGGTGAAGTACACCGTGCCGAGCAGCCAGGCCAGCAGCAGCCAGAGCGCGGCCCGCCCGGGCCGGTAGCCGTAGCCGACGGTGACGTCCTGCAGCAGCCCCCACAGCCGGGCGTGCACCGGCAGGGCGGCCCGCCGCCGGCGCTGCTTGGCGTAGAGCACCTCGCGGGCGTCCTCGTCCCGGCCGTCCCGGCGCAGCGCCGCGGCCAGCTGCTCGTACGGCTCCGGCTGGTACTCGCCGAGCGAGTTCTCCAGCCAGGCGATCCGCTCCGCGACGCCGAAGGGCTCCGCGGGCCGCAGCGACTCGTAGGTGAAGCCGGTGAGCCGCACCAGGCCGGCGCCGGGCCAGGCCTGCGGGGCGTCGACCAGGTTGCCGACCCGGGCGCGGGAGAGCGACACCCGGCCGTCGGGGGCCGTCCGGCAGGCGAACCGCAGCTCCGGGGTCTGGATCCGGCGCAGCGACAGCTCCTGCCGGCCGGAGAGCCGGAACTCGGCGTCGTGGATCAGGCAGGCCTGCTCGAACCGGGCGTCGACCAGCCGGACACCGCCCTGGGCACGGAACGGGGTGACCGGTGCGCCGGGGTCGTGCGGCGGACCGTAGCCGTAGCCGTACTCGGTGCGGGAGGTCGTCCAGCGGTTGTCGGCCGAGCCGGTCAGGTACAGCGTGCCGACGGTCGTCCGGGCGAGGTTCAGGCAGTTGCGGTCGGCGTCGGCCATCCGCAGCCGGGCGCCGCGAAGCGAGAGGCGCCCGCCGATCCGGCCGGTCCGCAGACCGAACTCGCCGTAGACCTCCAGCCGCTCGGCCTCCAGGTCCTGGTGGACGGTGAGCCCGTCGGCGGACACCGCCCGGTGGTGCCGGTCGCCGCCGAGGACGGCCTGGTTGAGCAGCAGGTCGGTGCCGATCCGCGCGTCGGTGAGCCGGATGCCCTGCGGCACCACGCAGCGGGCCAGGTGCACATCGCCCTCGGCGGCCAGCCGGGAGGCCTCCAGCCGGGGTATCAGACAGCCGATCAGCCGGATCGTGCCGGCCCGGGCCTCGGAGAGCAGCACCGGCTTGTCGAAGCGGCAGCCGTGCAGCTCGATGTAGTGGGTGATGGCCGCGCCGGCCAGCAGCAGCGGGCCGGTGACGTAGCCGCCCTGCAGCTTCAGCGCCGCGACGCGCCCGGGGGCCGGGTCCGGGCCGGAGATCAGCAGCCGGGCCAGCACCTCGGCGCGCACCGTCCGCTCCGCGCCCCAGTCGCCGGAGCCCGCCGGGTCGTCGTCCTCCTCCTTGCCGGCGCGCAGATCGAGCACCTCGCCGTGCCGGAAGGCCTCCCACAGGCGCTGCTCGGTGCCCGTCCAGCCGTCCGGTGCCCGGTCCGCCATCGTCCCCCCTGGTGATCTTCGGCCGTCTCGGCCTTCGTATCACGGACTGAAATGCGCGGCCGCCGTTTCCGGCCACTCCTTACACTGGGCCCTGTGATCTCTCGAATCGACCTGCGCGGCTCCGTCTCGGACCCGCGCGACCTGCTGCCCCGTGCCGAGTTCGACGTGGAAGCCGCTCTGGAGAAGGTGCGGCCGATCTGCGAGGACGTACGCCATCGCGGGGTCGCGGCGCTGATCGAGATCACCGAGCGCTTCGACGGCGTGACGCTGGAGTCCACCCGGGTGCCCGAGGAGCGGATCACCGCCGCCCTGGAGACCCTCGACCCGAAGGTCCGCGCCGCGCTGGAGGAGTCGATCCGCCGCGCCCGTCTCGTCCACCGCGAGCAGCGCCGCACCGACCACACCACCGAGGTGGTGCCCGGCGGCACCGTCAGCGAGCGCTGGGTGCCGGTCGACCGGGTCGGCCTGTACGTGCCCGGCGGCCTCGCGGTGTACCCGTCCTCCGTGGTGATGAACGTGGTGCCCGCGCAGGAGGCCGGTGTGCCCGGCATCGCCGTCACCTCCCCGCCGCAGAAGGCGTTCGGCGGCTCCGTCCACCCGACGATCCTGGCGGCCTGCGCCCTGCTCGGCGTCACCGAGGTGTACGCGGCCGGCGGCGCCCAGGCGATCGCGATGTTCGCCTACGGCACCGAGGAGTGCCGTCCGGTCAACCTGGTCACCGGCCCCGGCAACATCTACGTCGCCGCCGCCAAGCGCCTGCTCAAGGGCCGGATCGGCATCGACGCCGAGGCCGGTCCCACCGAGATCGCGATCCTCGCCGACGAGACCGCCTCCCCGCGGGACGTCGCCGCCGACCTGATCAGCCAGGCCGAGCACGACCCGATGGCCGCCTCCGTGCTGGTCACCGACTCCCTCGCGCTCGCCGACGCCGTCGAGACCGAGCTGAAGGCCCAGGTCGCAGCCACCAAGCACCGCGAGCGCGTCACCGAGGCCCTCGCCGGCCGGCAGTCCGGCATCGTCCTGGTCGACGACGTCGAGCAGGGCCTGGAGGTCGTCAACGCCTACGCCGCCGAGCACCTGGAGATCCAGACCCGGGACGCCCGCGCCGTCGCCGCCCGGGTCCGCAACGCCGGCGCGATCTTCATCGGCCCGTTCGCGCCGGTGTCGCTCGGCGACTACGCGGCCGGATCCAACCACGTGCTGCCCACCGGCGGCTGCGCCTGCCACTCCTCCGGGCTGTCCGTGCAGTCCTTCCTGCGCGGCATCCACGTCGTGGACTACACCCGCGAGGCGCTGGCCGACGTCGCCGCGCACGTGGTCAACCTCGCGAACGCCGAGGACCTGCCCGGCCACGGCGACGCCATCCGCGCCCGCTTCGACTGGACGGTGCCGAACTCTTGAGGATCGACGACCTCCCCATCCGCGACGAACTGCGCGGACAGTCCCCGTACGGTGCCCCCCAGCTCGACGTGCCCGTCCAGCTGAACACCAACGAGAACCCGTACCCGCTGCCCGAGCCGCTGGTCGCCCGGATCGCCGAGCGGGTCGCCGAGGCCGCCCGGCACCTCAACCGCTACCCCGACCGGGACGCGGTCGAGCTGCGCGAGGGCCTCGCCGCCTACCTCACCCGCACCACCGGCCACCCCGTCACCCGACAGCAGGTCTGGGCCGCCAACGGCTCCAACGAGGTGCTCCAGCAGCTGCTGCAGACCTTCGGCGGCCCCGGCCGCACCGCACTCGGCTTCGAGCCCTCGTACTCGATGCACGCGCTGATCTCCCGCGGCACCGGCACCGAATGGATCTCCGGCCCGCGCAACCCGGACTTCACCGTCGACCTCGACGCCGCCCGCGCCGCGATCGCCGAGAAGCGGCCGCACGTGGTCTTCGTCTGCTCGCCGAACAACCCGACCGGCACCGCCGTCGAGGCCGACACCGTCCTCGCCCTGTACGAGGCCGCGCAGGCCGCCCGGCCCAGCCTGGTCGTCGTCGACGAGGCGTACGTCGAGTTCTCGCACCGCGCCTCGTTGCTCCCGCTGATCGAGGGCCGCCCCAACCTGGTGGTCTCCCGCACCATGTCGAAGGCCTTCGGCGCGGCGGGCCTCCGGCTCGGCTACCTCGCCGCCGACCCGGCCGTGGTCGACGCCGTCCAGCTGGTCCGCCTGCCGTACCACCTGTCGGCCGTCACCCAGGCCACCGCGCTGGCCTGCCTGGAGCACACCGACACCCTGCTCGGCTACGTCGAGCAGCTCAAGGCCGAACGGGACCGCCTGGTCGACGCCCTGCGCGGGCTCGGCCTGAAGGTCACCGACTCCGACGCCAACTTCGTCCAGTTCGGCCGCTTCGCCGACACCCACGCCGTGTGGCAGGCGATCCTCGACCACGGCGTCCTCGTCCGCGACAACGGCGTCCCCGGGTGGCTGCGCGTGACCGCCGGCACCCCCGCCGAGAACGACGCCTTCCTGGACGCCGTCCGCTTTGTGATCAAGGAGCTGTAACCCCGTATGTCCCGTATCGGCCGCGTCGAACGCACCACCAAGGAGACCTCGGTCCTCGTCGAGATCGACCTCGACGGCACCGGAAAGACCGAGATCTCGACGGGCGTCGGGTTCTACGACCACATGCTCGACCAGCTCGGCCGCCACGGCCTCTTCGACCTCACGGTCAAGACCGACGGCGACCTGCACATCGACACCCACCACACCATCGAGGACACCGCCCTCGCGCTCGGCGCCGCCTTCAAGCAGGCGCTCGGCGACAAGGTCGGCATCTACCGCTTCGGCAACTGCACCGTCCCGCTCGACGAGTCGCTCGCCCAGGTCACCGTCGACCTCTCCGGCCGCCCCTACCTGGTGCACACCGAGCCGGAGAACATGGCGCCGATGATCGGCAGCTACGACACCACCATGACCCGGCACATCCTGGAGTCCTTCGTCGCGCAGGCGCAGATCGCCCTGCACGTCCACGTGCCGTACGGCCGCAACGCCCACCACATCGTCGAGTGCCAGTTCAAGGCGCTCGCCCGGGCGCTGCGATACGCCTCCGAGCGCGACCCGCGCGCGGCCGGCATCCTCCCCTCGACCAAGGGTGCACTGTGAGCAAGTCCGCCGTCGCACTGATCTTCGTCGGCCTCTTCCTGGCCGGCGGCGTGATCTCGTTCTGGAAGCAGAAGCTGCCCAAGGGCGTCATCGCCGTGCTCGCCATCGGCGCCGTGATGTGCCTCGGCGCCGGCGTGATGCGCATCTAGCCCGGCGCCCCGAGAGACTGGACCCCTTTTTCCATGGCCAAGAACGTCGTCGTCCTCGACTACGGCTCCGGCAACCTCCGCTCCGCCCAGCGTGCCGTCGAACGCACCGGTGCGAACGTCACCGTCACCTCGGACTTCCAGGCCGCCCTGGACGCGGACGGCCTGCTCGTCCCCGGCGTCGGCGCCTTCGAGGCCTGCATGCGCGGACTCAGGGCCGTCCGCGGCGAGCAGATCATCGGCCGCCGCCTGGCCGGCGGCCGACCCGTCCTCGGCATCTGCGTCGGCATGCAGATCCTCTTCGCCCGCGGCGTCGAGCACGGCGTCGAGACGGAGGGCTGCGACGAGTGGCCCGGCACCGTCGAGCCGCTGGACGCCCCGGTCGTCCCGCACATGGGCTGGAACACCGTCGACGCCCCCGCGGACAGCCGGATGTTCGCCGGCCTCGACGCCGACACCCGGTACTACTTCGTCCACTCCTACGGTGTCCGCCGGTGGGAGCTGGAGGTCCACAGCGCCCGGCTGCACGCCCCGCTGGTCACCTGGACCACCCACGGCCACCCGTTCGTCGCCGCCGTGGAGAACGGCCCGCTCTGGGCCACCCAGTTCCACCCCGAGAAGTCCGGTGACGCCGGTGCCGCCCTGCTGACCAACTGGGTCAGCACCCTCTGAAGCCGAAGGTCGTTTACATGAGCCGCCTCGAACTGCTCCCCGCCGTCGACGTCCGCGACGGCCAGGCCGTCCGCCTGGTCAAGGGCGCCTCCGGCACCGAGACCTCCTTCGGCGAGCCCCTCGCCGCCGCCCTCGCCTGGCAGAACGCCGGCGCCGAGTGGCTGCACCTGGTCGACCTCGACGCCGCCTTCGGCACCGGCAGCAACCGCGACCTGCTCGCCGAGGTCACCGGCCGCCTCGACATCAAGGTCGAGCTCTCCGGCGGCATCCGCGACGACGAGTCGCTCGCCGCCGCCCTCGCCACCGGCTGCACCCGGGTGAACCTCGGCACCGCGGCCCTGGAGGCCCCCGAGTGGGTCGCCAAGGTCATCGCCGAGCACGGCGACAAGATCGCGGTCGGCCTGGACGTCGTCGGCACCACCCTGCGCGGCCGCGGCTGGACCCGCGACGGCGGCGACCTCTACGAGGTCCTCGCCCGCCTCGACTCCGAGGGCTGCGCCCGCTACGTGGTCACCGACGTCAACCGCGACGGCACCCTCACCGGCCCCAACCTGGAGCTGCTGCGCAACGTCTGCGCCGCCACCGACAAGCCGGTCGTCGCCTCCGGCGGCGTCTCCTCGCTGGACGACCTGCGCGCCATCGCCACCCTGACGGGCGAGGGTGTCGAAGGCGCGATTGTGGGCAAGGCCCTCTACGAGCAGAAGTTCACCCTCGAAGAGGCCCTGGAGGCTGTTTCCCGATGACTGACGGTCCACTACCGGGCGGCTCCGCCGCCGGGCCAGCCGCGTCACGTCCGCACCGAGTGTCCGGCTTCTCCCCCTGGGAGGACCAGTTCGGCTACTCCCGGGCCATCGCGGTCGGGGACACCGTCCTCGTCGCCGGCACCACCGCGTTCGAGGGCGGCATGGTCCACCACGAGGGCGACCCGTACACCCAGACCCTCGCGGCGTTCGAGGTCGCCTTCAAGGCCCTTGCCGAGTACGGGCTCTCCGCGGCCGACGTCGTCCGCACCCGGATGTTCATCACCCACGTCCGGGACTGCGACGAGGTCGGCCGGGCGCACAAGAAACTCTTCGACGAGATCCGCCCGGTGGCGACCATGGTCGTGGTCCAGGGCCTGATCGACTCCCGGATGATGGTCGAGGTCGAGGTCGAGGCCCACCGTCCCGGGCTCGCAACCTTTTTGGAAGGCAAGCAGTGAGCCTCGCAGTACGTGTCATCCCCTGCCTGGACGTCGACGCCGGCCGGGTCGTCAAGGGCGTCAACTTCCAGAACCTGCGCGACGCCGGCGACCCGGTGGAGCTGGCCAAGGCCTACGACGCCCAGGGCGCCGACGAGTTGACCTTCCTGGACATCACCGCCTCCTCCGGTGACCGGGAGACCACCTACGACGTGGTGCGCCGCACCGCCGAGCAGGTCTTCATCCCGCTGACCGTCGGCGGCGGCGTCCGCACCGTCGACGACGTCGACAAGCTGCTGCGGGCCGGCGCCGACAAGGTCGGCGTCAACACCGCGGCGATCGCCCGACCCGAGCTGATCCGCGAGATCGCCGAGCGCTTCGGCCGCCAGGTGCTGGTGCTCTCGGTCGACGCCCGGCGCACCCCCGAGGGCACCACGACGCCCTCCGGCTTCGAGGTCACCACCCACGGCGGCCGCCGCGGCACCGGCCTGGACGCCGTCGAATGGGCCGTCCGCGCGGCCGAGCTGGGCGCCGGTGAGATCCTGCTCAACTCGATGGACGCCGACGGCACCAAGGACGGCTACGACCTGGAGATGATCCGGGCCGTCCGGAAGAACGTCGCCGTCCCGGTGATCGCCTCCGGCGGCGCCGGCAAGCTCGCCGACTTCGCGCCCGCCGTCGACGCCGGCGCCGACGCGGTGCTCGCCGCCTCCGTCTTCCACTTCGGCGACCTGACCATCGGTCAGGTCAAGGACGCACTGCGGGAGACCGGCCACCCCGTCCGGTGACCGTGCGCGGGCCCGCCGCCGACCGCTCGGCGGCGGGCCCGCGTCTCCGCCCTAGCGGGGGACGGCAGGTCGCCCCTACGGCATGTCGCTCTTGATGATCGCGAACACCGCGCCGTGCGGGTCCGTCGCCCAGCCCATCCGGCCGACGCTCGGCACGTCCATGCCCGGCATGACGACGGCGCCGCCGGCGTGCTCCGCCCGGCCCAGCACCGCGTCCACATCGGTGACCTCGAAGTACGGCACCCAGCGGATCGGCTCGTCCTCGCTCTGCAGCGGCGCCACCCCGCCCAGCGAGGTCTCCCGCTGCGCGCCGCCCTCCGCCGTGGAGTACACCGTGTACGTCATCCCCGGCATCTCCACGTCCTCCGTCCGCCAGTCGAACAGCGCCCGGTAGAACGCCGTCGCCGCGGCCGGGTCCGGCGAGTGCAGCTCCGCCCAGCAGAAGGTGTTGGCGTCGTTGACCGCGTCCAGGCCCTGCGTCTCACCCGGCTGCCAGATCGCGAACTGCACGCCCGCCGGGTCCGACAGCTGCGCCATCCGGCCGTTGGACATCACGTCGAACGGCGCGGCCCGCACCGTGCCGCCGTGCTGCTCGGCGGCCTTCGCGGTGGCGTCCGCGTCGGGCGTCCGGAAGTAGATCGTCCACGCGGGGGCCGCCCCCTCCTCGGTCAGCGGACCGACCGCGGCGACCGTCCTGCCGGCCTGCTGGAAGAAGCCGTAGTTGCCGGCCTCCTCGCCCAGCGACTGGAACGTCCAGCCGAAGACCGTGCCGTAGAACTCGGTGGTCGCGGGGATGTCCGGGCTCCCGAGGTCGAGCCAGCAGGGGGAGCCTGTCCGGAACTCCGTGGTGAGCATGGTGTGCCCTTCGAGGGTCGGTGGCCGGGCCGCCCCGCCTGGCGCGGAGGCGTGTCGCCGAGGCCACCAGCCAGTGTGACCGGCGCCACTGACAATCGCGCGCCGCTCGCCGGACCCGCCGTGTCGCCGCAGGTCAGCGCGGCCCCGGCAGCGGAAGCACTCTGCGCAGCGCCGCAACCGCGGTCTCCGCCCCGCGCACCGACAGCGAGGTCCGCGCCCCCCGCCCGTACGCGAAGAGCACCAGCTCGCCCGGCTCGCCGGTCAGCTGCACCGTCGGCCCCGTCCGGTGCGCGACCGTGCAGCTCCGCCCGTCCGGCCGCTCCAGCACCAGCCGCACCGGTGTCCTGCGGCCCGCCTCCAGCCGGGCCAGCATCGGCAGCCGCTGCCACAGCGCGTCCGCCAGCGGCGCCGACACCTCCTCCTGCCGCCAGCCCTCGCCGGCCCGCCGGACGTCCTCCGCGTGCACGAAGTACTCGACCAGGTTCGCGGCCTCGTCCGCCCCCGGCAGTGCGAACGGCGACAGCGCCGGCGGCCCCGACCGGAACAGGTCGACCAGCTCCTCGTACGGGCGCCGGGCGTAGCCGCGCTGCACCTTCTCCGTCCACCCCGCGAGCGGCCCGACCCGGATGCCCGCCGCCGCGTCCGGGCGCCGCTCGCGCAGCACCAGGTGCGCCGCCAGGTCCGCCGTCGTCCACCCCGCGCACAGCGTCGGCGCCTGCGGTCCGGCCGCGGCCAGCAGATCCGCCAGTCGCTCGCGTTCCCCCCGCGCATGCTTCGTCATGGGCACCACCCTAGGCTCGGCCCTCCGCCGCGCCTTGCCCGAGGGGCGGAGCGGGAGGATCGTAAGAATCCGAGGGTGCGGCGGTCGGCGGACGATCATGGCCAGGGGGCGGTGCGACCCGGAGGTACATCATGACGTTCGTCCAGCTCATCGAGTGCAGGACCGACAAGGTCGACGACCTCAACCGGCTGATGGACAGCTGGATCGAGCAGACCCGCGGCCGCCGCACGGCCACCCACTCCATGGTCGGCGCCGACCGCGCCGACGCCCGGCACGTCGTCGAGATCGTCGAGTTCCCCTCCTACGAGGAGGCGATGCGCAACTCGAAACTCCCCGAGACCGACCGGATCTTCAACGAGATGGTCGCGCTCTGCGACGAGCCGCCCACCTTCACCGACCTCGACATCGTCCGCGACGAGCAGCTCAACAAGGCCGCCGTCCAGCAGCTGATGCAGCGAATGTCCGCCGGCGACCTCACCGTCTTCGACGAACTCGTCGCCCCGGGCTACCACGACCACGACATCGCCGACGAGAACGACATGGTCGGACGGGACGCCATCAGGGAGAAGTGCGCCGGCTACCTGGAGGCCTTCGACATGGCCTTCACGATCGACAGCCAGATGGCCGAGGGCGACCGGGTCGCCACCATGTGGAGCTTCAGCGGCCTCCACAAGGGCGACTTCATGGGCCTGCCCGCCACCCACAAGCGGGTCGAGATGACCGGCATGACCGTCTTCCGCTTCGAGGACGGGATGATCTGCGAGGGCTGGTGGAACTGGGACAACATGGCCATGATGCGCCAACTCGGCCTCGTCCGGATGTAGGCGCCGACGCCGACCGGTCGACCACTCACGGTCGCGGTGCTG
Organism: Streptomyces sp. TLI_235; assembly: GCA_002300355.1. Lineage (NCBI taxonomy): Bacteria > Bacillati > Actinomycetota > Actinomycetes > Kitasatosporales > Streptomycetaceae > Streptomyces > Streptomyces sp. TLI_235. Next base: position 1,628,833 of record NSGV01000002.1, on the reverse strand, counting down.
TCCATCGGTACGGCGTGTTCAGTGCAGACGGCCCGTCAGCTTGCGGCCGTGCTGGCGGTTGCTGGCGGTCAGGGTGCAGGTCGCGTCCCGCATGCCCTGCTTGTAGTACTGCAGGTACGGCCCCAGCGGGAAGCCGTAGTACGGCCCGCCGCCGCCCTGCCGCTGCTGCCACTCGGCGAGCGGCGCCGCGCACAGCTCCCGCATCGCCCGTCCGATCTGCACATCGCTGGTGAGCCCCTCGGGCAGCAGCACGTCGGCGATCGCCTCGCCGTCGTGCGGCTGCTCGCAGGGGCGTTCCTCGGCCCGGGTGATCACCTCGCTGAGCTGCGGGTGGTCGAAGCACGTTCCGGGCGTGAACCACGGGTACGGCAGGGTCTTCGAGGGGCTCGGCGAAGGCGAGGGCGGGGCGCTGCTCGGCGCCGGCGGGGGAGGGGCCGCCCGGCGCTCGCCGTCCGGCCAGAGCCACACCGCGGCCGCGACCGCCAGCACCACCACGACGGCGACCACCACGACGGCCCGCCTGCGCCCCTGCTCCACCCCGACCCCCTCGGCTCCCCGCCATTGTGGCCCGCCGCCGAGGCCGCCGTCAGCGGATCACCGCGACTCGCCGCCGCCGTCCTCCAGTGCCGCGAGATGCCGCTCCACGCTCTCGACCTTCGCGGTCAGAGCGCCGGTCACCCCGCTCCGGTCGTCGATCTTGATCACGGTGCTGACCCGGTTGCTGTAGGCCTTCACCGCCTCGATCGCCGCCCGCACCACGGGCATCACCTCGTCCCAGTCGCCCTCGATGCTGGTGAACATGGCGTCCGTCCGGTTCGGCAGCCCGCTGTCGCGGACCACCTTCACCGCCGCGGCCACCGCCTCGCCCACGTCCTCGCCCACGCCCAGCGGCGTGACGGAGAAGGCCACGATCATCCCGTCCTCGCTTCCGGCTCCTGGCGGAGCCTCCGGTCTCCTGCTGCGGCATCCGTCGTCGCCGCCCCGGGCACCGCTCGGTACGCTGGGGGCGGCACGACCCGTACTAGGGGTCAACTTCTCATGCGAGTCGGAATCATCGGGCACGAAAGCCTCTCGGACCTCACCGAGATGCTCGTCCGGGGCGAACTCTGGCAGCTGGTCACCGCACACGAGGCCTACGACCTGGTCGGCGTCGGCCGGCTGCGGCCCGGGCCGGACAGCTGGTTCGCGCAGTCCGTCCTCGACCACGGCGGGCGGATCGAGGTGGTGCTCTCCGCGGCCGAGGCCGGCGCCGGGGCCTTCACCGGCGGGGGCTGCCGCGAGACCCGCCGGCAGCTGCTCAACGCGGCCAACGCGGTGCACCGGCTGGCCTCCGCCGGGACCGGCGGACCGGGCGAGGACACCGGCCCGGTCCTGGTCGGCATGGTCGACGAGCTGATCGCCGTCTGGGACGGCCGGCCGGGCAGCGAGCCCGCCCGGATCGTCGGAGCCGCCCGCGCCGCCGGCCTGGAGGTCCGGGTGGTCTGGCCGGCCGGCTGCGAGAGCCCCGGCGGGCGGTGACCACTCCCCGAACACCGATCACCGCGGCGGGCCGGAGCTGCGAGAATGGGCCGCATGTCCACCACACCCGCAGCCCCCGGCAGCACCGCCCTGGACGAGGCCGTCGCCGCCCGCCTCAAGCGCACCGCCGACGGCCTGCTCCCCGCCATCGCGCAGCAGTACGACACCGGCGAGGTGCTGATGCTGGGTTGGATGGACGACGAGGCGCTGCACCGCACCCTGACCACCGGCCGCTGCACCTACTGGAGCCGCAGCCGCAGCGAGTACTGGGTGAAGGGCGACACCTCCGGCCACGTCCAGCGGGTGGTCGCCGTCGCCCTGGACTGCGACGGAGACACCCTGCTGGTCAAGGTCGACCAGACCGGCGCCGCCTGCCACACCGGCGCCCGCACCTGCTTCGACGCCGACGTCCTGCCCGTCGCTCAGTAACCTTTCAACCGGCTCCACGCCAGCACCAACACCAGCCCGCCCCTCCTTCTCCGAACGGTGCCCGCTCCCATGGACCTCGAGGCCTTCCGCAAGCTCGCCGCCGACACCCGGGTCATCCCCGTCACCCGCAGGCTCCTCGCGGACGGCCTCACCCCGATCGGTCTGTACCGCAGCCTCGCCGGCGAGCGCCCCGGCACCTTCCTGCTGGAGTCCGCCGAGCACGGCCAGAGCTGGTCCCGGTACTCCTTCGTCGGCGTCCGCAGCGCCGCCACCCTCACCGTGGACCCGGACGGCACCGCCCGCTGGCAGGGCACCCCGCCGGTCGGCATCCCCACGACCGGCGACCCGCTGCAGGTGCTGCGCGCCGCCCTCGCCGCCCTGCACACCCCGCGGCACACCGACGACGGCCTGCCCCCGCTCACCGGCGGCATGGTCGGCTACCTCGGCTACGACGTCGTCCGCCGCCTGGAGAAGCTGCCGAACCTCACCCCGGACGACCTGAAGCTCCCCGAGCTCACCCTGCTGCTCGCCACCGACCTCGCCGTCCTCGACCACGTCGACGGCACCGTGCTGCTCATCGCCAACGCGGTCAACCACAACGACCTGGCGAGCGGCGTCGACGAGGCGTACGCGGACGCGGTCGCCCGCCTCGACGCGATGGAGGCCGACCTCCGCAAGCCGGTCGACCCGGGCCTCGCCACCTTCACCCCGACCGCCGCCGAGGCGCACTCGCCGTTCGGCGGTGCGCCCTACCGGGCCGCGGTGGAGACGGTCAAGGAGCGGATCCGGGCCGGCGAGGCCTTCCAGGTGGTGCCCTCGCAGCGCTTCGAGGCCCCCTGCCCGGCCTCCGCCCTCGACGTCTACCGGGTGCTGCGCACCACCAACCCCAGCCCGTACATGTACCTGTTCCGCTTCCCCGGGCCGGACGGCACCGCCGAGGGCGGCTTCGACGTGGTCGGCTCCAGCCCGGAGGCGCTGGTCAAGGTCAGCGAGGGCGAGGCGATGGTGCACCCGATCGCCGGCACCCGGCACCGCGGTGCCACCCCGCACGAGGACAACGAGCTCGCCGCCGAGCTGCTCGCCGACCCCAAGGAGCGCGCCGAGCACCTGATGCTCGTCGACCTCGGCCGCAACGACCTCGGCCGGGTCTGCGAGCCGGGCAGCGTCGAGGTCGTCGACTTCATGGCGATCGAGCGCTACAGCCACGTCATGCACATCGTCTCCACCGTCACCGGCCGGGTGGCCGAGGGCCGTACGGCCTTCGACGTGCTCACCGCCTGCTTCCCCGCCGGCACCCTCTCCGGCGCCCCCAAGCCGCGCGCCATGCAGATCATCGAGGAGCTGGAGCCCACCCGCCGCGGCCTGTACGGCGGCTGCGTCGGCTACCTGGACTTCGCCGGCGACTCCGACACCGCGATCGCCATCCGCACCGCGGTGCTCCGCGACGGCACCGCCTACGTGCAGGCCGGCGCCGGCGTGGTCGCGGACTCCGACCCGCACGCCGAGGACACCGAGTGCCGCAACAAGGCCGCCGCCGTGCTGCGCGCCGTGGCCACCGCCAACACCCTGCGGGCGCCGGTATCGTGAGGTGGTCGATCCCGCAAAGGGAGGCCGCCGACATGACCGCGACCGCCGTGCCCGCTGTGCTCGCTCCGCCGACGGGGGCGCCGTCGTGAGCCCGCGCGGCGCGGCCCGGTGGGCGATCGTCCACGACACCGTCCGGCAGGTCGAGGACCAGCTTGCCGGGCGCGGCGGTGCCGTCCGCGACGCGCCGCTCGACCTTCCCGCCGGAGCCGCCGAGGCCACCGGCGGCGCCCCCGACCTCGTCGTGGTCGCCGCCGGCGCCCGGCCCGACGACCGCGGCCGCTGGGCCTGGCCCGACCTGGAGGCCGTGCTGGAGGTGGTCCCCGCCGCGGGCCCCGGCGGCTGGGCCGTCGAGCGGCTCCGCCGGTACGCCGAGCGCGGCGTCCCGGTGTACGTGGTGGTCGACCCGGCCGAGGGCGTGAGCACCGTGCACACCGACCCGCATCCCGCGGGCGTCTACCACCTCGCCGAGCGGGTGCCGTTCGGCGAGGACCTGAACCTGGGGCTGACCGGGCGAACGCTGGTCGTCGCCACCGGCGCCTTCCCGAGGGACCCCGCCTGACCGGTCCGCGGAGCCGGTCGGCGATAGTGGACGGGTGAGTTCTCCCGCACCGAAGACCGACCGCCGCTCGCTCGCCCTGATGCTGCTGCTGACCGCCGCCGGCGCCCTGCTCGTCCTGACCTCCGTCGGCCGGACCTGGGCCGAGGGCGTGGTCGCCGGCACCGCGGGCGGCCGGCTGGCGGTCAGCGCCACCGGCTCCCGGCTGACCGGGCTGCCCACCGGGCTGGCCCTGGCGGCCATGGCCGCCGCGGTCGCGGTGTTCGCCGTGCGCGGCGCCGCCCGCACCGCCGTCGGCGCGCTCGCCGTTCTGGCGGGCCTCGGCGTGGTCGTCGGCGCGGTGATCGGCGCCACCGACACCGCGGGACTGGACGCCGAGGCCGCCGGCCGGCTGGCGCTGGCCGGCGCCCAGGCCGAGCAGATCAGCCGGACCGGCTGGCCCTGGGTGGCCGCCGCCGGCGGTGTGCTGCTCGCCCTCGCCGGGCTGCTGACCGTGCGGTCCGGCCGCGGCTGGCCCGCGATGGGCGCCCGCTACGAGGCGCCGACCGTGAAGGCGGCCGCCAGGCCGCGGCCCACCGACCGGTCGGCCGAGCTGTGGAAGGCCCTCGACCGTGGCGAAGATCCCACCGACTGACCCGGGGCCCGCCTTGGGAACGGGTGTGGGCGCCCGGCACAATGGAAGGGTCAACCCGCCGAGCGCCGCGATGTGCCCGGCCGGGATCCGGAGAACAAGGAGCACCAACAGATGTCGGCAGCTGCGCACGGCCACACTCCCGCCGCCTGGACCGGCGTGACCATCGCTTTCATCGGTTTCACGGTCAGCGGCGTCGCCATGATCATCCCCAACGTGCTGCTCGTCGTGGTCGGCCTCGTGATCGTGGTGGCCGCCGGCGTGGTCGGCAAGGCGATGTCGATGGCCGGCATGGGCAAGCAGCCGAGCCCGCACTTCGCCCCCGCCGCCGCTCCGGCCGCCGCGGAGCGCACCCCCGTCAGCGCCGCCTGACACCTGCGCCGCAGCGCCGCGTCCCCGGTCACCCGCCGTGACCGGGGGCGCGCGCGCATCCGCCGCGCCACCCGTGCCGCGCGGCCTTCCGCGGCGGGCGGCCGCCCCGGGTGGAGAATCGGCGGCGTGAACGCTCCCGTCCTCCCCGCCCCGCTCGGCCGCCGGATGATCCGCCCGCTGGCGGCGCTGGTGGCCGCCGGGCTGCCCACCGCGTACGTCGCCGCGGTCGACCCCAACGCGCCCGGCCACTACCCGACCTGCCCGGTCCTGCAGGCCACCGGCTGGTTCTGCCCGGGCTGCGGCGGCCTGCGCTGCGTGCACGCGCTGGCGCACGGCGACCTCAACGCGGCCGGCCACGACAACCTGCTGGTCATGGCGCTGGCCGTGGCGGCCGCGGTGTTCTGGCTCCGCTGGGCCTGGGCCGCCCTCACCGGCGGCCCGCCGCCGCGATTCGCCGTCACCCTCCCGCAGACGGTGCTGCTGGCCGTGCTGCTGGCGGTCTTCACCGTGCTGCGCAACCTGCCGGCCGGCGCAGGGCTGGCACCACCGCTGGTCTGACCGTCGCCGGCGCCCCGGTACCGGCCCGACCCGCCGTCACCTGGTCCGCTCCGCGAGACGCGCGCCGGGCGGATGCGCCCCGCGCGCCCCGCGCCCGATACCATCGAAGGGCCAACGGGGGCGCGTCCGCACACCATCCTCACCGGTTCGTGCGAAACGCCCTCACGGTTTTTGACCGCACAGCCAGGCCGGGCGGGCCGGAGCGATCCGGCTCCGTCCCGGCACCCAGCCAGCAGACGACATGGGGGCGCTCGCGTGAGTGTGCTCGACGAGATCATCGACGGGGTCCGGGAGGACCTCGCCGAGCGACAGGCCAGGGTGTCCCTGGACGAGCTCAAGGAGCTCGCCGCCAAGGCGCCGGTGGCCAAGGACGGCGTGGCCGCGCTGCGCGGCGACGGCGTCCGGGTGATCTGCGAGGTCAAGCGCTCCAGCCCCTCCAAGGGCTCGCTGGCGGCGATCGCCGATCCCGCCGCCCTGGCGCTGGACTACGCGGCCGGCGGTGCCGCCGCGATCAGCGTGCTGACCGAGCAGCGCCGCTTCGGCGGCTCCCTCGCGGACCTCGACGCGGTCCGCGCCGCGGTCGACACCCCGATCCTGCGCAAGGACTTCATCGTCACCGCGTACCAGCTGTGGGAGGCCCGTGCGCACGGCGCCGACCTCGCGCTGCTGATCGTCGCGGCCCTGGACCAGCCGGCCCTGGTCTCGCTCGTCGAGCGGGCCGAGTCGATCGGGCTCACCCCGCTGGTCGAGGTGCACGACGAGGAGGAGATCGCCCGCGCGGTCGACGCCGGCGCGAAGATCATCGGAGTGAACGCCCGCAACCTCAAGACCCTCGAGGTGGACCGCAACACCTTCGGCAACGTGGTCGACGCGATCCCGGCCGGGGTCGTCAAGGTCGCCGAGTCCGGCGTGCGCGGCCCGCTGGACGTCATCCAGTACGCCAACCTCGGCGCCGACGCGGTGCTGGTCGGCGAGTCCCTGGTGACCGGCAAGGACCCGAAGGCCGCGGTGGCCGACCTGGTCGCCGCCGGCGCCCACCCGGCCCTCCGCCACAAGGGCTGACCGCTGACGTGAAACTCGCCTCCCGCCTCGCCCCCGGCTGCCGCCCGCGCGGCTGCCGCGCGCCCGCGCGCCGGGTGCTCGGGCGGCGGGTGCGCTACGTGATCGGCTGCGAGCCCGGGCAGGTGCCGGGCCGTCGATGGCGCAGGACGCGCGGCCGCTGACCGGCCGCCCCGCCTGCCATCCCATCGACCCAGAAGGACGCTTCACCATGTCCGAGAAGGACTACCTGCCGGGCGCCCACGTCCCGGACGCCCGCGGCTACTTCGGCGCCTACGGCGGCCGCTTCATCCCGGAGGCGCTGGTCGCCGCCGTGGAGCAGGTCGCCGAGGAGTACGAGAAGGCCAAGACCGACCCGGCCTTCACCGCCGAACTCGACGCGCTGCTCAAGGACTACACCGGCCGGCCCAGCCCGCTCACCGACGTCCGGCGGTTCTCCGCCGAGGCCGGCGGCGCGCGCATCCTGCTCAAGCGCGAGGACCTCAACCACACCGGCTCGCACAAGATCAACAACGTGCTGGGCCAGGCCCTGCTCACCCGGCGGATGGGCAAGACCCGGATCATCGCCGAGACCGGCGCCGGCCAGCACGGCGTGGCCACCGCCACCGCCTGCGCGCTGTTCGGCTTCGACTGCACCATCTACATGGGCGAGGTCGACACCCAGCGCCAGGCGCTGAATGTCGCCCGGATGCGGATGCTCGGCGCCGAGGTCGTCTCGGTGAAGTCCGGCAGCCGCACCCTCAAGGACGCCATCAACGAGGCGTTCCGCGACTGGGTCGCCAACGTCGACTCCACCCACTACCTGTTCGGTACCGTCGCCGGCCCGCACCCCTTCCCGATGATGGTCCGCGACTTCCACCGGGTGATCGGCGTCGAGGCCCGCGAGCAGGTCCTGGAGCGCACCGGCCGGCTGCCCGATGCGGTCGTCGCCTGCGTCGGCGGCGGCTCCAACGCGATGGGCATCTTCCACGAGTTCATCCCGGACACCGGCGTCCGCCTGATCGGCTGCGAGGCCGCGGGCGAGGGCGCCGACACCCCGCGCCACGCCGCCACCCTCACCAAGGGCGACCCCGGCGTGCTGCACGGCTCGCGCACCTACGTCCTGCAGGACGAGGACGGCCAGACCATCGAGTCGCACTCCATCTCGGCCGGCCTCGACTACCCGGGCGTCGGCCCCGAGCACGCCTGGCTCAAGGACACCGGCCGCGCCGAGTACCGCCCGGTCACCGACGACGCCGCCATGCAGGCGCTGCGCCTGCTGTCCCGCACCGAGGGCATCATCCCGGCCATCGAGAGCGCCCACGCGCTGGCCGGCGCCCTGGAGCTCGGCCGCGAGCTCGGCCCGGAGGCGACCATCCTGGTCAGCCTCTCCGGTCGCGGCGACAAGGACATGCACACCGCGGCCGAGTACTTCGGTCTGTACGACCAGGCGACCACCGAGAGCGGCGAGGGCAACTGACCATGGCATCCAAGCTCAGCAGCGCCCTGGCCGCGGCCAAGGCGGAGAACCGCGCCGCACTGGTCGGCTACCTGCCGGCCGGCTTCCCGACCGTCGAGGGCGGCATCGCCGCGATCAACGCCCTGATCGAGGGCGGCTGCGACGTCGTCGAGGTCGGTCTGCCGCACTCCGACCCGGTGCTCGACGGCCCGACCATCCAGACCGCCGACGACATCGCGCTGCGCGGCGGCGTCCGGATCAAGGACGTGCTGCACACCGTCGCCGAGGTCTCGGCCGCCCACCCCGGGGCGGCCGTCCTGGTCATGACCTACTGGAACCCCGTCGACCGGTACGGCGTCGCCCGGTTCGCCGCCGACCTGGCCGCCGCCGGGGGAGCGGGCTGCATCCTGCCCGACCTCCCGGTCGAGGAGTCCGAGGAGTGGCGCAAGGCGGCGGGCGAGCACGGCCTGGACACCGTGTTCGTGGTCGCCCCCAGCAGCAAGGACGCCAGGCTCGCCGAGGTCACCGCGGCCGGCTCCGGCTTCGTCTACGCGGCCGCCGTCATGGGTGTCACCGGCACCCGGGCCCAGGTCGGCAACCTCGCCGAGGACCTGGTCGCTCGCACCCGGGCCACCACCGACCTGCCGGTCTGCGTCGGTCTCGGCGTCTCGACCGCCGACCAGGCCGCCGAGGTCGCCGGCTTCGCCGACGGCGTGATCGTCGGCTCGGCCTTCGTCCAGCGCATCCTCGACGCCGACGGCGACACCGCCGCGGCCCTGGACGCCGTACGGGCGCTCGCCGCCGACCTCGCGGCGGGTGTCCGGCGCCGGTAGCCCGACCGCACCGCCCGACCCGCACCACCCCGACGGCCCGCCACCTCTTGTACGAGGCGGCGGGCCGTCGGCGTTTCCGGGAGGCTTCGGGTTCACCCGGACGAGTGGAGAGTGGGCGCTCGGCGCATCGGGCGCGATTGACCCGCGTTGAGCGGAGGGACGGGTTGACGGTGCCGTCCGCGCCCCGTGGTTCGTGCACCTCGCAACCGCCCGACCGTCGAGAGGCCCGCCCGTGCCGTTCCTGCACCGTGCCGTCCTGATCCGCGCGGCCGCCGCCGCCCTCGCCCTCGGCGCGGCCCTCGGGGTGCAGGCGTCGGCCGAACAGGCGCTGGCCAGACGCGGTGCCGAACAGGCCGACCGGGACACCCGCGCCTGTGTCGGCGCCGCCGCGGCCCTCGCCGAGCTAGGCGCCGCGGAGTCGGCTCCGCAGGGGCGCCCGCCCGCGGCCTCCGACACGCCGGTCGGCCGCTGTGGTCGGACGGACCGTCAGGCCCGTTAGAACAAGCCGGACATCAGCGTCGAAAATCTCACCCTTTCGGCTTAATTCGTCAATGCGGAGGAACCGTACTTCTTCCTCTACGGTTCAACCGTCAGGAGCCGCCGCCGCGGCCCGCCGTACCCAGCCGCACACGCCCAGGGGGAGAGCCATGGCCAGTCCGCAGACGATCCGGCCGCACGCCGACGGAGGGCTCCGACGCGTGCTCTCCGGGCCGGCCGCGGAGTGGATCGGCCTGGCCGCCCGGCTCGGCCTGGCGCTGGTCTGGGGCTGGGCGGGGCTCGCCAAGATCTCGGATCCCGCCGAGGCCGCCCAGGCCGTCCGGGCCTACGAGATCCTGCCCGAGTCGCTGGTCAAGCCGGTCGGATACGGCCTGCCGTTCCTGGAGCTGGCGCTCGCCCTGCTGCTGCTGATCGGCCTCGGCACCCGGCTGGTCGCCGCGGTCTCCGCGCTGCTGCTGCTCACCTTCATCGCCGGCATCGCCTCGGCCTGGGCCCGCGGCATCTCCATCGACTGCGGCTGCTTCGGCGGCGGCGGCGCGGTCGACGCCTCCAAGACCGAGTACCTCCAGGAGCTCCTCCGCGACACCGGCTTCCTGCTCCTCGCCGTCTGGCTGCTCCTCCGGCCGAGGACGAAGTTCTCCGTCGACTCCTGGCTCGCCGCCTGACACCTGTCCCCGCCGCGGGACACACACCCACCCCGACATCCGACCCCCGACGACCGGACACGGCCTTGGAAACAGCACCCATGAGCGACAAGAACCGAGAAGGAAAGCGCACCGCCCGCGAGCGCATGCTGCAGCAGCGCGCCGCCGACGAGGCGCGCGGCCGCCGCAAGAAGCAGCTCGTGGTCGGCGGCGTGGCGCTCGCGGTGATCGCCGCCGCCGTCGTCACCGGCGTGCTCGTGCAGAACGAGCGCTCCAAGCCGGAGACGCCGACCGCCGCTCCCACCGGCACCATCGGCGACAAGAACCTCGTCATCCCCTCCGGCGCCGCCGACGCCCCGTCCGTGCTGACCGTCTACGAGGACCCGCGCTGCCCCGCCTGCGGCAGCTTCGAGCAGTCCTTCGTGCAGACCGTCAACGAACTGGAGGACGCGGGCAAGCTGTCCGTGAACTACCACATCGTGTCGTTCATCGACCGCTCGCTCGGCGGCAAGGGCTCCAAGTACGGCGCCAACGCGCTCGCCTGCGCGCAGGACGCGGGCAAGTTCCGCGCCTACCACGACGTCCTCTACAAGAACCAGCCGCCGGAGACCGCCGACACCTACGGCGACAAGGCGGCCCTGCTCGACCTCGCCAAGCAGGTCCCGGGCCTGGACACCCCGGCCTTCCGGGCCTGCGTCAACGACAACACGTACAGCGACTGGGTCTCCGCCGTCCAGCAGGACTTCGACAAGTCCGGCTTCAAGTCCACGCCGACCCTGACCCTGAACGGCACGCCGATCTACCCGAAGAAGGGCGACGAGCAGATCTCCCCGGACAACCTCGTGAAGTGGGTCGACGAGGCCAACCAGGGCAAGCAGCTCGGCACCACCGGCTCACCGGCCGCCCAGGCACCGAGCGCGGAGGCCACCCCCTGACCGTCCGTCCCGGCCCCTGACCCGTCCCGGCCGCCGCCCGGCCCCGCCGCCCCGCGACTGTTCGGAAGCTGTGACCCGCGCCGGTGCCGGTACGGCGGCCGCGACACGGTAGCGTCGACCCTGCCATGGATCTCGCATACATCCCGAGCCCGTCGCGGGGCGTCCTCTATCTGGGGCCGGTCCCGCTGCGCGCCTACGCGTTCTGCATCATCATCGGCGTCGTCGTCGCGGTCTGGCTCGGCAGCAAGCGCTGGGTCGCCCGGGGCGGTGCCAAGCACACCGTCGGCGACATCGCCGTATGGGCGGTGCCCTTCGGCCTGGTCGGCGGCCGGCTGTACCACGTGATCACCGACCACCAGCTGTACTTCGGTGACGGCAAGAACCCGTGGAACGCCTTCAAGATCTGGGAGGGCGGCCTCGGCATCTGGGGCGCGATCGCGCTCGGCGCGCTCGGCGCGTGGATCGGCTGCCGCCGCCGCGGCGTGCCGCTGCCCGCCTACGCCGACGCCATCGCGCCCGGCATCGCGCTCGCCCAGGCCTTCGGCCGCTGGGGCAACTGGTTCAACCAGGAGCTGTACGGCAAGCCGACCACCCTGCCCTGGGGCCTGGAGATCCACAAGGTGGAGCCGGACGGCACCGTCGTCGAGGGCGTCTTCCACCCGACCTTCCTGTACGAGTCGCTGTGGTGCGTCGGCGTGGCGCTGCTGGTGATCTGGGCGGACCGCCGCTTCACCCTCGGCCACGGCCGGGCCTTCGCGCTCTACGTCGCCGCCTACACCGTCGGCCGGTTCTGGATCGAGTACCTGCGCATCGACGAGGCGCACCACATCCTGGGCCTGCGCCTCAACGACTGGACGTCGATCGTCGTCTTCGTGGGGGCCGTGGTCTACCTGGTCGTCTCCTCCCGGCTGCGCCCGGGCCGGGAGGCGCCGGACTCCATCGACCCGGCGGCCCGCGCGGAGGCCTCCGAGGACGGTCCGTCCCGCTCCTCGGACAGCACCTCCGGCGCCGAGCGCACCGCAGCGCCGGCCGACGCCGCCCCGGAGCAGCCGGTCTGACCTGCCCGAACGCCCGTCCGACGGCCGCCCGCCACCCCGTGTGGAGGGCGGCCGCCGGCATGTTCGGACAGCCTTACTTTGCTGGAAAGTCGCAGGTCAAAGGGCTACGTTCGAACGCGTAGAGCCCTGCGGGCAGCCCGGCCCAGGCCCACGGTGACGATGCCGTGTCCGGCTGAGCAGGGGGGACGTCCGACCGGAGGCCGAACGCGCATGAGTACCGCCACACACCCGACCGCCACCGACGGGCCGAAGCCGCGGATCCCGGAGGAGGGACACCACCGCGACGTGAACGGCGGCTGGCTGCGGCCCGCGGTATTCGGCGCGATGGACGGCCTGGTCTCCAACCTCGCCCTGGTGAGCGGCGTGGTCGGCGGCGACGCCGGCCACAGCGCGGTGATTCTCACCGGCCTCGCGGGCCTCGCCGCCGGCGCCTTCTCGATGGCGGCGGGGGAGTACACCTCGGTCGCCTCCCAGCGCGAGCTGGTCGAGGCCGAGATCGAGGCCGAGCGGATCGAGCTGCACCGCAACCCGCACGGTGAGCTCGCCGAACTCGCGCAGCTGTACGTGGCCAAGGGCGTCGAGCCCGAGCTGGCGCACGAGGTGGCCCGGCAGCTGTCCCGCGACCCGGAGCAGACCCTCGCCGTGCACGCCCGCGAGGAGCTCGGTGTCGACCCGGACGACCTGCCCTCGCCGCTGGTCGCCGCCGCCTCCTCCTTCGCCTGCTTCGCGGTGGGCGCGCTGCTGCCGCTGCTGCCGTACCTGCTGGGCGCGACCGCGCTCTGGCCCGCCCTGATCACCTCGGCGGTCGGCCTGTTCCTGTGCGGCGCGGTGGTCGCCCGGGTGACCGCGCGCAGCTGGTGGTTCAGCGGCCTGCGGCAGCTGGCGCTGGGCGGGGCGGCCGCCGGTCTGACCTTCCTGCTGGGCCGGCTGATCGGCGGGCAGCTCGGCTGACCTCGTGCGATGCCACAGCGCACCGCATGGATATGCCGAGGTGCGCGTGACGTTCCACACATGGGCCGGTGGTCTGTGCCTGTTCTACGCTCTCCGCGGCGGCTTCCGGCCCTCGATTCCATCCCACCGATCGGTCGTGCGGGATGGAATCGCAGGAGCGGTGCACACACCTGCATGGGCGGGGCGTTTCGCCTCTGTTTCACCCGTGCGACCGTTGGGCACACTGGTGGAAACACGCGCACTGCTGCGCGTTGATCCGGGCCGGTCCTACTAACCGGTAACCGCCGCTGACCTGCGGGTTATGTCCGCCATATGGACGCCTTGTTCCACTTCGCAAGATCTCCGGCATCATGTAACCTGCACGAAAAATCGCAGAGGGCCAACGTCGTCCCTTAATGCACCAAGCCCCTCCGGTCCCCGCCGGAAGGTGTGCTCCCAAGCCACAAGACGACGACGGGAGAGCCGATGCTGTCTGCATCCATGCACTCCGCCAACGAGCCCGCGCAGGCCAGCCGCCCGTACGCGCTCGTGCCGGATGCACGACCTGCTGCTCAGGGCCTGTACGACCCGCGGAACGAGCACGACGCCTGCGGCGTCGGCTTCGTCGCCACGCTGACCGGCATCGCCGACCACACTGTCGTCGACCAGGCGCTGACCGTCCTGCGCAACCTGGAGCACCGCGGCGCCACCGGCGCCGAGCCGGACTCCGGTGACGGCGCGGGCATCCTGACCCAGATCCCGGACGCCTTCCTGCGCTCCAAGGTGTCCTTCGAGCTGCCGGCCGCGGGCTCGTACGCGGTGGGCATCGCCTTCCTCCCCGATGAGGACGCCGCCGACACCGCGGCGGTCGCCGCCGTCGAGGCCATCGCCGCCGAGGAGGGCCTGACCGTCCTCGGCTGGCGCGACGTCCCGGTCACCCCCGACCTGCTGGGGTCCACCGCCCGCACGGTCATGCCGCGCTTCCGCCAGCTCTTCCTCGCGTCCGTGCCTGCCGGGCGGAGCGTCGCGCACGCCGAGAAGGCCGGCATCGAGCTCGACCGGATCGCCTTCGTCGTCCGCAAGCGCGCCGAGCGCGAGAGCGGCGTGTACTTCCCGTCGCTGTCCGCCCGCACCATCGTCTACAAGGGCATGCTGACCACCGGCCAGCTGGAGCCCTTCTTCCCCGACCTGTCGGACCGGCTCTACGCCTCCGCCATCGGCCTGGTGCACTCGCGGTTCTCCACCAACACCTTCCCGAGCTGGCCGCTCGCCCACCCGTACCGCTTCGTCGCGCACAACGGCGAGATCAACACGGTCAAGGGCAACCGGAACTGGATGACCGCCCGCGAGTCCCAGCTCGCCACCGACCTCATCCCGGCCGACTCGAACGGGCGGGGTCTCGAGCGGATCTTCCCGATCTGCACCCCGGACCACTCCGACTCGGCCTCCTTCGACGAGGTCCTGGAGCTGCTCCACCTCGGCGGCCGCTCGCTGCCGCACGCGGTGCTGATGATGATCCCGGAGGCGTGGGAGAACCACGCCACCATGGAGCCGGCCCGCCGCGCCTTCTACCAGTACCACTCCAACCTGATGGAGCCCTGGGACGGCCCGGCCTGCGTCACCTTCACCGACGGCACCCAGGTCGGCGCCGTCCTCGACCGCAACGGCCTGCGCCCCGCCCGCTACTGGATCACCGAGGACGGCCTGGTCGTCCTCTCCTCCGAGGTCGGCGTGCTCGACATCGACCAGGAGCGGGTCGCCAAGAAGGGCCGCCTGCAGCCCGGCCGGATGTTCCTGGTGGACACCGTCGAGGGCCGCATCGTCGAGGACGAGGAGATCAAGTCCGCCCTCGCCGCCGAGCACCCCTACGAGGAGTGGATCGCCGCCGGGCAGATCCAGCTCGCCAAGCTCCCCGAGCGCGAGCACATCGCCCACACCCACGCCTCGGTGACCCGCCGTCAGCAGACCTTCGGCTACACCGAGGAGGAGCTGCGCGTCATCCTGGCGCCGATGGCCAAGACCGGCGCCGAGGCGCTCGGCTCGATGGGCACCGACTCGCCGATCGCCGCGCTCTCCGAGAAGCCGCGCCTGCTGTTCGACTACTTCGTGCAGCTCTTCGCGCAGGTCACCAACCCGCCGCTGGACGCCATCCGCGAGGAGCTCGTCACCTCGCTGCTGAGCAACCTCGGCCCCGAGGGCAACCTGCTCGACGCCTCTCCGTCGCACTGCCGCTCCGTCGGAATCACCTTCCCGGTGATCGACAACGACGAGCTGGCCAAGCTCATCCACATCAACGCCGACGGCGACCAGTCCGGCCTGAAGGCCGTAACGCTGTCCGGCCTGTACAAGGTCTCCACCGGCGGCGCGGGCCTCGCCACCCGCCTCGCCGAGATCGCCGCCGAGGCCGACGCGGCGATCGCCGACGGCGCCCGCATCGTGGTCCTCTCCGACCGCCACTCGGACGCCGAGCACGCGCCGATCCCCTC
Source organism: Streptomyces sp. TLI_235 (assembly GCA_002300355.1). NCBI lineage: Bacteria > Bacillati > Actinomycetota > Actinomycetes > Kitasatosporales > Streptomycetaceae > Streptomyces > Streptomyces sp. TLI_235. Next base: position 1,613,301 of record NSGV01000002.1, on the reverse strand, counting down.
GCTGCTGCTCACCTCCGCGATCCACCACCACCTGATCCGCACCAAGCAGCGCACCCAGGTGTCCCTGATCGTCGAGGCCGGCGACGTCCGCGAGGTGCACCACGTCGCGCTGCTGGTCGGGTACGGCGCCGGCGCGGTCAACCCGTACCTGGCGATGGAGTCCGTGGAGGACCTCGTCGCGCAGGGCGTCTTCATCGAGGGTGTCGAGCCCGAGAAGGCCATCAAGAACCTGATCAAGGCGCTCGGCAAGGGCGTGCTCAAGGTCATGTCGAAGATGGGCATCTCCACCGTGGCCTCGTACCGCGGGGCCCAGGTCTTCGAGTCGATCGGCCTCTCCCAGGAGCTGGTCGACAACTACTTCGCCGGCACCACCACCAAGCTCGGCGGCATCGGCCTGGACGAGATCGCCAAGGAGACCGCCGCCCGCCACGCCAAGGCCTACCCGGCCTCCGGCATCCCGGCCGCGCACCGCGCGCTGGAGATCGGCGGCGAGTACCAGTGGCGCCGCGAGGGCGAGCCGCACCTGTTCGACCCGGACACCGTCTTCCGCCTGCAGCACTCCACCCGCAACAAGCGGTACGACATCTTCAAGCAGTACACCTCCCGGGTGAACGAGCAGTCCGAGCGCCTGATGACGCTGCGCGGCCTGTTCGCGCTGGACGCCAAGGGCCGCACCCCGATCTCGATCGACGAGGTCGAGCCGGTCTCCGAGATCGTCAAGCGCTTCTCCACCGGCGCGATGTCCTACGGCTCCATCTCGATGGAGGCGCACGAGACCCTCGCGATCGCCATGAACCGGCTGGGCGGCAAGTCCAACACCGGTGAGGGCGGCGAGGACCCGGAGCGCCTGTACGACCCGGAGCGCCGCTCCGCGATCAAGCAGGTCGCCTCCGGCCGCTTCGGCGTCACCAGCGAGTACCTGGTCAACGCGGACGACATCCAGATCAAGATGGCCCAGGGCGCCAAGCCCGGCGAGGGCGGCCAGCTGCCCGGCCACAAGGTGTACCCGTGGGTCGCGAAGACCCGGCACTCCACCCCGGGTGTCGGCCTGATCTCCCCGCCGCCGCACCACGACATCTACTCCATCGAGGACCTGGCTCAGCTGATCCACGACCTCAAGAACGCCAACCCCGAGGCCCGCATCCACGTGAAGCTGGTCTCCGAGGTCGGCGTCGGCACCGTCGCCGCCGGCGTCTCCAAGGCGCACGCCGACGTGGTGCTCGTCTCCGGCCACGACGGCGGCACCGGCGCCTCGCCGCTGACCTCGCTCAAGCACGCGGGCGGACCCTGGGAGCTCGGCCTCGCCGAGACCCAGCAGACCCTGCTGCTGAACGGCCTGCGCGACCGCATCGTCGTGCAGACCGACGGCCAGCTGAAGACCGGCCGCGACGTCGTCATCGCCGCCCTGCTGGGCGCCGAGGAGTTCGGCTTCGCGACCGCCCCGCTGGTGGTCTCCGGCTGCATCATGATGCGCGTCTGCCACCTGGACACCTGCCCGGTCGGCGTCGCCACCCAGAACCCGGTGCTCCGCGAGCGCTTCTCCGGCAAGCCCGAGTTCGTGGTGAACTTCTTCGAGTTCATCGCCGAGGAGGTCCGCGAGATCCTCGCCGAGCTGGGCTTCCGCTCCATCGAGGAGGCCGTCGGCCACGCCGAGCACATCGACGCGGCCGCCGCGATCGACCACTGGAAGGCCGCCGGCCTCGACCTGGCGCCGCTCTTCCACGTGCCCGAGCTGCCCGAGGGCGCGGCCCTGCACAACACCACCGTGCAGGACCACTCGCTCGACAAGGCCCTCGACAACCAGCTCATCGAGCTGGCCGAGGACGCCCTGGAGCGCGGCGAGGCCGTCCGCATCCAGCTGCCGATCCGCAACGTCAACCGCACGGTCGGCACCATGCTCGGCAACCGGGTCACCAAGAAGTACCGCGGCGAGGGCCTGCCCGAGGGCACCATCGACGTGACCTTCACCGGCTCCGCCGGCCAGTCGTTCGGCGCCTTCGTGCCCAAGGGCGTGACCCTGCGGCTGGAGGGCGACGCCAACGACTACGTCGGCAAGGGCCTGTCCGGCGGCGTGATCGTCGTCCGCCCGGCCCGCGACGCCGCGGCCATCGGCGCCGACGCCCAGAACCACGTCATCGCCGGCAACACCATCGGCTACGGCGCCACCGGCGGCCGCATCCACCTGCGCGGCAAGGCCGGCGAGCGCTTCGCCGTCCGCAACTCCGGTGCCACCCTGGTCGTCGAGGGCGTGGGCGACCACGGCCTCGAGTACATGACCGGCGGCCGGGTCGTCGTCCTCGGCGAGACCGGGCGCAACCTCGCGGCCGGCATGTCCGGCGGCATCGCGTACGTCCTCGACCTGCGCCCGGCCAATGTCAACGGCGGCATGGTCGGCATCGAGGCCCCGGACGCGAAGGACCGCGACTGGCTGCGCGAGACCGTGCAGCAGCACTACGAGGAGACCGGCTCCACCGTCGCCGCCGAACTCCTGGCGGACTGGGGCAGCGGCGTCTCCCGCTTCTCCAAGATCATGCCGACCGACTACAAGGCTGTGCTCGCCGCCAAGGACGCCGCTGAGCGCGACGGGCTCTCCGAGTCCGAGACCACTCGCAAGATGATGGAGGCGGCACATGGCTGACCCCAAGGGCTTCCTGACCACGCCCAAGCAGCTGGCCGAGCGCCGTCCCGTGGACGTCCGTCTGCGGGACTGGAACGAGGTCTACGTCGAGCGCAGCCTCCTGCCGATCATCACCAAGCAGGCCGGCCGCTGCATGGACTGCGGCATCCCGTTCTGCCACAACGGCTGCCCGCTCGGGAACCTCATCCCCGAGTGGAACGACCTGGCCTACCGGGACGACTGGGCGGGCGCCATCGAGCGCCTGCACGCCACCAACAACTTCCCGGAGTTCACCGGCCGCCTCTGCCCGGCGCCCTGTGAGTCGGCGTGCGTCCTCGGCATCAACCAGGACGCGGTGACCATCAAGAACGTCGAGGTCACCATCATCGACAAGGCCTGGGACCGCGGCGGCGTCGCCGCGCAGGTCCCGGAGCGCCTCTCCGGCAAGACCGTGGCCGTCGTCGGCTCCGGCCCGGCCGGCCTGGCCGCCGCCCAGCAGCTCACCCGGGCCGGCCACACCGTGGTCGTGTACGAGCGCGCCGACCGCGTCGGCGGCCTGCTGCGCTACGGCATCCCCGAGTTCAAGATGGAGAAGCGCCACATCAACCGCCGCATCGAGCAGATGCGCGCGGAGGGCACCCGCTTCCGCACCGGCGTCCACGTCGGCGAGGACATCACCGGCCAGCAGCTGCGCGAGCGCTTCGACGCCGTCGTCATCGCGGCCGGCGCCACCACCGCCCGCGACCTGCCCGTCCCGGGCCGGGAGCTGACCGGCATCCACCAGGCCATGGAGTACCTGCCGCTGGCCAACAAGGTGCAGGAGGGCGACTACGTCGACTCCCCGATCAGCGCCAAGGGCAAGCACGTGGTCGTCATCGGCGGCGGCGACACCGGCGCGGACTGCGTCGGCACCGCCCACCGCCAGGGCGCGGCCTCCGTCACCCAGCTGGAGATCATGCCGCGGCCCGGCGACCAGCGCCCCGGCCACCAGCCCTGGCCGACGATGCCGATGACCTACAAGGTCACCTCCGCGCACGAGGAGGGCGGCGAGCGGATCTACTCCGTCTCCACCACCCACTTCAGCGGCGACGAGGACGGCAACGTCCAGCAGCTCCACCTCGTCGAGGTCGAGTTCAAGGACGGCAGGTTCGAGCAGGTGCCCGGCAGCGAGCGCGCCATCCCGGCCCAGCTCGTCACCCTGGCCATGGGCTTCACCGGAACGGACGTCAAGAACGGCCTGGTCGAACAGCTCGGCGTCGAGCTGGACAACCGGGGCAACGTGGCCCGTGACGACAAGTTCGCCACGAACGTCGAGGGCGTGTACGTTTGCGGTGACGCCGGCCGCGGCCAGTCGCTCATCGTCTGGGCGATCGCCGAGGGACGGTCCGCCGCCGCCGCGGTGGACAAGTTCCTGGGCGGCAAGACGCCGCTGCCCGCACCGATCCGCCCCACCGACCGCCCGCTGGTGGTCTGACACACCCCGTACTACCGGAGGCACCTCCGGCTGCAGTACACCGCGACCCGCCAGAGCCGCCGGGACCATGCGGTTGCAGCGCCTGCCCACTCCCCGACCAGTTGGGGGCAGGCGCTGCCTGCTGTTCGGACGCCGACGGCCCGTACACCGCCCCGCCGGCGTCGGACCGGGGTCGCAAACCGGCGGCTTTCCTGCCAATCGGCGGGGAGCGGACCGGCGCGCCCTTCCGACTGTCGGACCCGGGTGGCAGACTGCGCCCGACGGGGCAACTGCCTTACCGGACACGGAGGTCGGCGCGATGAGCATGCTCCACACGGGTGGCGGGGTAACCGCGCACCGGCTGCTGCTGGGCTCCCAGCTGCGGCGGCTGCGCGAGGCCCGCGGCGTGACCCGCGAGGAGGCCGGCTACTCGATCCGGGCGTCCGAGTCCAAGATCAGCCGGATGGAGCTCGGCCGGGTCGGCTTCAAGGAGCGCGACGTCGCCGACCTGCTCACCCTCTACGGCGTCGACCAGGGCGAGGAACGCACCACCCTGCTCGGCCTCATCCCGAGGCCAACGCCGTCTCCTGGTGGCACGGGTACGAGGACGTCGTCCCCACCTGGTTCCAGACCTACCTCGGCCTGGAGGAGGCCGCCGCCCGCATCTCCAGCTACGAGATCCAGTTCGTCCCCGGCCTGCTGCAGACCGAGGCCTACGCCCGCGCCGTCGTCCTGCTCGGCCGGCACCGCGCCACCGCGCAGGAGGTCGACCGCCGGGTCGCCGTCCGGATGCGCCGCCAGCAGATCCTCGCCGGCGGCCGCACCCCCGCCCTGCACGCCGTCATCGACGAGGCCGCGCTGCGCCGGCCCTCCGGCGGTCCGGAGGTCATGCGCGGCCAGCTGCGGCACCTCCTGGAGGCCGCCGACCGACCCGACGTCACCCTGCAGGTGGTGCCGCTCGGCACCGACCTGCCCGGCGCGGAGGCCGGCGCCTTCTCCGTCCTCGGCTTCGCCGAACCGGAGCTGCCCGACGTCGTCTACCTGGAGCAGTTCACCAGCGCCCTCTACCTCGACCGGCGGTCCGAGGTCGCCGAGTACAGCGCGGCGCTGCGCCGGCTCAGCGCGGCGAGCCTGACCCCGGAGGATTCACTCGCACTTCTCCGCTCCGTTCTTCAGGACATCTGATCGACGGTCAGTAGGATGAGGTTCCGTCAAATCCGGTCACGAGGGCGGACCTCACCGAAAGGCAGCGGATGTCTCACTTCACGGAACTGTCGCAGCAGTACATCGACGGCCGGTGGTGCCCCGGCAGCGGCTCGTGGGACATCGTCGACATCAACCCGTACAACGGGGAGAAGCTCGCCGCCATCACCGTCGCCACCGCCGGCGAGGTCGACGAGGCCTACCGCGCCGCCCAGCGCACCCAGCGCACCTGGGCCGAGACCAACCCCTACACCCGCCGCCTCGTCTTCGAACGCGCCCTGCGCCTCCTCGAGGAGCGCGAGCAGGAGATCACCGACACCATCATCGCCGAACTCGGCGGCACCCGGCTCAAGGCCGCGTTCGAGCTCTCCCTCTCCAAGGACATGCTCCGCGAGTGCATGCAGCTCTCGCTGCGTGCCGAGGGCCGCATCCTGCCCTCGCCGATCGACGGCAAGGAGAACCGGCTCTACCGCCTCCCGGTCGGCGTCGTCGGCGTCATCAGCCCGTTCAACTTCCCGCTGTTCCTCTCCCTCAAGGCCGTCGCCCCCGCCCTCGCCCTCGGCAACGGCGTCGTCCTCAAGCCCCACCAGGACGCCCCGATCACCGGCGGCACCCTGATCGCCAAGCTCTTCGAGGACGCCGGCCTGCCCGCCGGCCTGCTCAACGTCGTCCTCACCGACATCGCCGAGATCGGCGACGCCTTCATCGAGCACCCCGTCCCCAAGGTCATCGCCTTCACCGGCTCCGACAACGTCGGCCGGCACGTCGCCACCGTCGCCGCCTCCCACTTCAAGCGGACCGTCCTCGAACTCGGCGGCAACAGCGCCCTCGTCGTCCTCGACGACGCCGACCTCGACTATGCCGTCGACGCCGCCGTCTTCAGCCGCTTCGCCCACCAGGGCCAGGTCTGCATGGCCGCCAACCGCGTCCTCGTCGACCGCTCCGTCCTCGACGAGTTCACCGCCAGGTTCGTCGCCAAGATCCGCACCCTCACCGTCGGCGACCCCCGGGACCCGGGCACCGACATCGGCCCGCTCATCAACTCCGCCCAGGCCGACGCCATCACCGCCCAGGTCGACGAGGCCGTCGCCGGCGGCGCCGAGGTCCTGCTCCGCGGCAGCACCGTCGGCACGCTGATGGACCCGGTCGTCCTCACCGGCCTCCCGCACGACGCCCCCGTGCTGCGCCGCGAGATCTTCGGCCCGGTCGTCGTCGTGGTGCCCTTCGACGGCGACGACGAGGCCGTCGAGATCGCCAACGACACCCCGTTCGGCCTCAGCGGCGCCGTCCACACCGGCAACATCGAGCGTGGCGTCCGGTTCGCCCGGCGGATCGACACCGGCATGATCCACATCAACGACGGCACCATCGCCGACGAGCCGATCGTCCCCTTCGGCGGCGAGAAGAACTCCGGCGTCGGCCGCCTCAACGGCGACGCCACCGTGGAGGCCTTCACCACCGTCAAGTGGATCTCCATCCAGCACGGCCGCAGCCGCTTCCCGTTCTGACGCGGCCGTTCTGACGCACTGTCGGCCGGGGCCCGTCGTCGGTCCCGGCCGGTAGCGTCCGTCCCATGACGGAGACCCTCCTCACCCTGCCCGACGGCCGCACCCTGCGGCCCTACGACACCGGGCCCTCGGACGCCGCCCTCGCCCGCCTGCGGGACCTCGCTCCGCGCTAGCCGTCCACGGCACCCGGCCATGTCCGACAGGGGCGCCCGACTGAAGGCGAGCCCGCTCAGCCGCCTGCCCCCACCAGGGCCTCCGCCACCGGCGTCCGCAGGTACAGGACGCTGCGGCCACTGCGGTGCCGTGCCACCAGTCCCGCCACATGCAGCGCCGCCAGATGGTGCGACACGTTCGGCGCCGACAGGCCCGTCCGCAGGGCCAGTTCGGTCGTCGACGCCGGCGCCGCCAACTCCACCAGCAACTGCGCCCGCGCCCGCCCCAGCACCCCCGCCAGGCCGTCCGGGGCGGCCGCCGGCGCCTCCCACAGCGTCGCCACCCCGCGCGGCGGATACACCAGCCCGGGCCGCCCCGGCGGATCAGTCTGCGAGTACACCCCCGGCCACGCGAACACCGACGGCACCAGCACCAGCCCCCGCTCGCCGTCCAGCCGGCGCTCCGCCCGGAACCAGATGTGCCGCACCCGCAGCGTCCCCCGCTCCCACGACACCCGCGGATGCAGGTCCGCGAACAGCGCCGCCGGACCGTCCGCCGACATCTGCCGCGCCCGGTACAGGATCTCGCCCTCCACCAGCCGCGCGATCCGGCCCCAGAACGGCTCCACCGCCGCCGCCCAGTACGCCCGCACCTCACCCGCCAACCGGGCCAGCCCCGCCTCCGGATCCGCCCGCAGCGCCGCCACCAGCGGCGGCATCGGCCCCGCCCAGCGGTCCAGGTCCGCCCGCACCTGCGCGGCCGGCACCGCCGCCAGCCCCGCCAGCTCCTCCTCGATCCCCGGCGCCGAGGACGCCGGCACCGGGGTCAGGAAGTCCGGCGTGTACACCGCCGGGATCGGCACCAGCTCCGCCAGCAGCGCGAACTCCACACCCGCCAGCCGCCGCCGCGCCTCCCGCACCCACGGCAGATGCACCCCGTGCTCGCCCGGCTCCTTCAACACCTGCACGCTGTTGGTGAGTTCGGTCAGCGGCGAACACGCGAACCGGGTCACCGCCAGATCCTGCGCCGAGAACCGCAGCGTCAGCACCGCACCCCACCCCGCCCCACTCCACCCCAGGATTCCGCCCCAGGATTCCACCAGGACGAAATCAATTCTGCCGCCCCGTCACCCGGCGAAGGATCGGGGCCATGCCCACCACCACCCCCAACCGGCCGCGCAGCCGCACCGCCGGCCGCACCGGCCGCACCGGCCGCGACACCCTCGCCGACCGCCTCGGCCTGCCCGACACCGCCGGGCAGCGCCCCCTCCTCGGCGCCCACCTCGTCGACAGCCTCGGCAGCGGCCTCATCCTCACCTTCACCGTCGTCTACTTCGTCCGCACCACCCCGCTCACCCTCACCGCCGTCGGCGCCGCCATCAGCCTCGGCCGGCTCCTCGCCCTGCCCACCGCCGTCCTCACCGGACCCGTCCTCGACCGCTACGGCGCCCGCGCCGTCGCCACCGCCGCCAACCTGCTCTCCGGCCTCGCCTACGCCGGCTTCCTGCTCGCCCACCGGGCCTGGCAGATCGTCGCCGTCATCCTGCTCGCCCAGATCGGCCACGCCGCCTACTGGACCTCCAGCACCGGCCTCGTCGTCCTCGCCGCCGACGAGACCCGCCGCACCCGCTGGTTCGCCCTCGTCAGCACCCTCCGCAACGCCGGACTCGCCCTCGGCGGCGCCCTCGGCGCCCTCCTCCTCGCCGTCGGCGGCACCACCGGACTGCGCGCCACCGCCCTCCTCAACGCCGCCAGCTTCCTCACCGCCGCCGCCCTGCTCGCCACCTGGCGCCCCGCCCACCCGCCGGCCCGCACCGCACCCGCCGGCACCCCCGCCCCGGGCAGCTACCGCACCGTCCTGCGCGACCGCCGCTACCTGCTCCTCGTCACCGTCAACCTCGCCAACGTCTTCGCCACGCTCGTCCTCAGCCTGCTGCTCGCCGTCTACCTCACCGACGGCCTCCACCAGCAGGCCTGGGTCGCCGGCTCCCTGCTCGTCCTCAACAGCGCCCAGGTCGTCCTCACCCAGACCGCCGTCACCCGCCGCCTCGAACGCTTCCGCCCCACCCGGGTCATCGCCGCCGCCCACGGCCTCAACGCGGTCGCCTTCGGCCTCTTCGCCACCCTCTCCGCCGCACCCGGCTGGGCCGTCCTGGCCGGCCTGTACGCCGCGATGGTCGTCTACAACGCCGCCGAGACCATGGCCACCCCGTTCGCCGAGAACCTCAGCGTCCACCTCGCCCACCCCGCGATGCGCGGCCGCTACCTCGCCGTGTACCAGCTCTCCTGGACGCTCGGGCAGGTCACCGCCCCCGCCCTGCTCACCCTCCTCCTCGGCCACGGCGCCGTCCTGCCCTGGCTCTTCCTCGCCGCCACGGCCCTCGCCGCCGTCCCCGCGCTGCTCCTCCTGGAACGCACGGCCGGGCCGCAGGACCGCACCGCCCCCACACCGCCGGCGCACTGAGCAGGGCTGTTTCGTCGCCCGCTCGCCTCCGGGCTGGCCCGCTCGCCCCGCCGGCCGGGTGGGCGCCGAGGAGATGCCGGTCCTGCCCCTCCCGACTCCCGTCCGCCAGCCCCCGAGCGGTGGTTACTGGCCGCCGTCCTGGCCGCGGGAGAGGTCGCCCTTCGGGAGCTGGGGGACGCCGGTGGCCAGGTCGAGCACCACCCGGTTGTCCAGCGGGCGGGCCAGCCGGAACTGCTCCGGCGACAGGTGCATCGCCAGGCTGCACGCCGTCCCGGGCTTCGCCGTCGACCGGACCAGGACGTACAGCACCACCGCCGCCTCCGTCTCGTACGCCTCCGTGCGCTCCACCCGCTCGCAGGAGCCGCGCGCCACCGTCGCCGTCAGGGTCCGGCCGTCCGCCGACACCGAGACGAACGCCGCCCCGCGCGCCCCCGGCACCTCCTTCGCAGGCGCGGACGGCGGCTGCTGCCCCTCCACCGCCGGATACGTGAACGGGTCCGTGTAGCCCGCCACCCGGAACTGCCACACGGGGATCTCCGCCCGGCCGCGGCTGGTCGACACCTCCCGCGTCCCCGGCTCCGCCCCGGTCACCTTCAGCGGGTGCTCGCACCGGCCGTTGCACCCAGGCCTGCCCTCCGTCAGCGACCGGAACACCGCGTCCGCCGACCGCAGCGGCAGCGTCAGCTGCGAACCGTCCGCCCACCGCACCTGCGTCAGCCCCGAGAACGTCTGCGGCAGCCCGCCCGCCAGCACCAGCCGCCCCGACTGGTACGCGTCCTTGTCCTCGCCGCTGTGGAACGCCTCCTTCGGCAGCCACTCCGCCGGCACGTCCACCGGGAAGTAGCCCGACCTCCACACCTTCTCCTGCGCCGAGCCCGGCCATGCCGCCGCGACCTCCGCCGCCCGCCGCTGCGCCGCGTCCCCGCCGCCGGTCGGCCCGCCCCCGGGGCCCGCGGGCACCACCGTGCTGGCGCACCCCGTCAGCACCAGCGCCAGCAGCGCTCCGACCACACCTCTGCGCATTCCCGCAACCCCCTGCCGGTACGAACCAATCGGACGGCAGTGGGACGCAGCACCCCGTCCGCGGGTTCCCGAAGCGCGCGGACCGCGCCGCGGCGCGACACTGGTGAGCGGTCCCGCACCCGCGCGGCCCGAGGAGGTGCCCCATGACCGAGTACGAGCTTTCCTTCCCGCACCCCGGCCAGGACACCGATGACATCGTCGTGGTGCACCCCACCGGCACCCTCGGCCCCGGCGGCCACCCGGTGTACACCGACGACAGCGGCATCGTCCGTGCCGAGATCAGCGACCGGGACGAGATCCGCATGCTCGCCACCGGCGGCCGTCAGGAACTCACCCCGCCCTCGACCGTCCGCCGCCGCGCCTGACCCGCTCCCGCCCGGCCGGCGCCCGCCGAGCCCGCCTCGGTCGGCCCGGCCGGGCACCGCGGCCGCGCGCACTGACGGCCGCGCGCACGGACGGCCGCGAGCCCGTGCTGGAGCGCCCACCGGTTCGGCGCCCGCTCCGGCTACTGCCTGCAACCGGAGCTGCCCCGCAACGCCCGCGAGGCACACGCCGGCCTCGACCCGCTGTTCACCGACACGCGGCGGGTCTACTTCGCCAACCGCGGCGTCTGGGACGCCATCGGCTCCTCCGGCCCGCACGCCGGCTTCGCCCACGACACCGCCGACATCGACACCTACCTCGGCGTCCTCGACGCCTTCCTCGACGAGATGTGCGCAGGCTGAGGGAGTACGGCAGCGGCCCCGCCCGCACCGGACAGGCCGGCACGGGCGGGGCCGCAGACGCGTCCTAGAACAGCGGCACGCCCGCGCGGACCAGGCGCCAGGAGACGCCGCCGAAGTCGGCCGGGTCGATGACGCCCTTCGCCTTCACCCAGGAGATCATCGTGTTGCGGATCTCCTCGGAGTTCGCCCACACCTGCTTCGCCGCCGCGACGTGCGGGAAGTTGCCGCCGCCGCCCGCCCGGTAGTTGTTCACCGCCAGCACGAACTGCGCCGCCGGGTCGATCGGCGCGCCGTTGTACGACAGGCCGACGATCCGCGAGCCCGCCGGCTGCGCGATGTCGATGTCGTACGAGACGCCGTACACCGAGTCGTAGTTGTAGTCCGGCGTGGACCCGGCGTTGGTCAGCGTGCCCAGGTCCACCGGCGCACCCGGCGCCAGCTGCGCGAAGTACCGGGCGGAGAACTCCAGGTAGTCCTTGATCTGCGCACCGGTGAGGACGCGCGCCTCCAGGGTGTTCTCGTAGATGTACAGGCCCGCCGCGTCCCGCAGCCGCACGTCGCCCGCGGGGATCACCGCGGTGCGGTTGAACGGCGCCGCCTGCGCCAGCACCGGCAGGTTCGCGTACTCGGTGGACGCCAGCGCCGCCTTCACCGTGTCCGCCTGCACCCGGCCGATCAGGTCGATGATCGGCACGTCCTTGAACGGCGCCTCAGCGATGGACAGTTCGGTCTTGCAGGTGCCGATGACCTGGTTGACGTAGGCCACCACCTTCTTGTGCTGGCCGGCGATCAGCTTCACGATCGCCGGGTCCTCCGGCACCGTGTTGGAGTTCAGCACCCGGGAGGACACCGACGACACCTGCCAGGAGCCGTGCGCGTACTCCACCTCGAAGTCGAAGCAGGTCAGCCGCTGGCCCCAGCACAGCGGCTCGGACAGCACCACGTTCTTCCCGGTCTGCTTGTTCACCACCAGCCGCTGCGGGATCTCCTTGTGCGCGTGGCCCACCAGCACCGCGTCGAGCCCCGGCACCTCCTCGGCGAGCTGCGCCGACACGTTCTCGCCCCACGGCAGCTGGTCGCCGTACGAGGTCGCGCCGTCCGCACCGGAGTGCGAGGAGACCACGACCACGTCCGCGCCGGCCGCGCGCATCCGCGGCACGTACTTCTTCGCCGCCTCGACGATCCCCGGGAAGACCATCTTCCCGGAGACGTTCGCCTTGTCCCAGATCGCGATGCCCGGGTTGGTCAGGCCGAGGATGCCGACCCGCAGCGGGCGGCCGTGCCCGAGGTGCATCTCCTTGATGACGTACGGCTCGAAGGCCGGCCGCTCGTTCTTGGCGTACAGCGCGTTCGCGCCGAGCAGCGGGAAGTCCAGCTGCTCCTCGTAGGCGCGCAGCAGCGGGATGCCGTAGTTGAACTCGTGGTTGCCGAGGGCGGCGGCGTCGTAGCCGATGGCGTTCATCGCGGCGGCCATCGGGTGGCGCGGCGGGCGCTTGGCGGTGATCGGCTCGACGCGGGCGTAGTAGTAGCTGAGCTGGGTGCCCTGGATGGTGTCGCCGGAGTCGATCAGCAGGGTGCGGTGGCAGCCCTTCTCCTCGCGGACCTGCTTCACCAGGGTGGAGATCTTGGCGAGGCCGACGTCGTTGTGCGCCTTGTCGTCGTACTCGGCGTCGGTGAAGTAGTCCCAGTTGAGCACCCGGCCGTGCAGGTCGGTGGTGCCCATCACGGTGAAGCTCTGCTTCTGCGGGGCCTTCCGGAGGGCGTCGTCCCCGCCCTGGGCCGCGGCGGCCGGGGCGGCCGCGACGACCGGCAGGCCGCCGGCCAGGGCGGCGCCGGCCGCGGTGGCGGCCGAGCGCGAGACGAACTCACGGCGGTTCAGGGGCATGGAGGACTCCAGCGTGGGGCGACGGACGGACGGTCAGCTGCGGTGCCACCGCCGACAGGTGGTGACGCGCGTAGAGAAACGCGCGTAGAAGTCTGCCGCGGATTCGCCCCGCGCGACAGCCCCCGGACGTTGCGGAGAGGTGAGATGTCGGTGACCCCGACATGACGCCCACCGCCCCTCCATTCGGCCGACACCCCGTCAATACGGCACCGGGCAACTCACCCTTCGGGCGGGCCGCACCCCCCGCACCCGCCCCGTGCGCCGCCCGTCCGCCGCGTTCGCGCAGGTCGGCGGCGACCGCTTCGGGCGCCAACTCGATCTCACAGCGCCAAAGCTCACGTTGTGTCAGTTTGTTAATCAAAACTTTCTGCAACAGCCGCAAGGTAGCCCGCCGGAACACCGTTGTTACGCTCCGGTAATCCCTACGCTCTACAGGCATGCGCCGAGCAAAAATCGTCTGCACACTCGGGCCCGCCGCCGACTCGTACGACCAGATCAAGGCCCTGGTCGAGGCCGGCATGGACATCGCCCGGTTCAACCTCAGCCACGGCTCCCAACTCGAACACGAGGAGCGCTACCACCGGGTCCGCAAGGCCGCCGACGAAGCCGGCCGCAGCGTCGGCATCCTCGTCGACCTCCAAGGCCCGAAGATCCGGCTCGGCACCTTCGCCGACGGCCCCGTACTTCTTGAACGCGGCGACGACTTCACCATCACCGTCGAGGACGTCCCCGGCACCCGCGACACCTGCAGCACCACCTACGCCGGCCTCGCCTCCGACGTCCTCGCCGGCGAGCACATCCTCGTCGACGACGGCCGGGTCTGCCTCCAGGTCACCGCCGTCGACGGCCCCCGGGTGCGCACCACCGTCCTCGAGGGCGGCCTCGTCTCCGATCACAAGGGGCTCAACCTCCCCGGCATCTCCGTCTCCGTGCCCGCGCTGAGCGACAAGGACGTCGACGACCTGCGCTGGGCACTCCGCCTCGGGGCCGACCTGGTCGCCCTCTCCTTCGTCCGCAGCGGGCGCGACGCCGACGACGTCCACCGCATCATGGACGAGGAGGGCCGCCGCGTCCCCGTCATCGCCAAGATCGAGAAGCCGCAGGCCGTCGCCGCCCTCGACTCCATCGTCGACGCCTTCGACGGCCTCATGGTCGCCCGCGGCGACCTCGGCGTCGAAATGCCCCTGGAGCAGGTGCCCGTCGTCCAGAAGCGCGCCGTCAAGCTCGCCAAGCGGAACGCCAAGCCGGTCATCGTCGCCACCCAGATGCTCGACTCGATGATCCACGCCTCCCGGCCCACCCGCGCCGAGGCCTCCGACGTCGCCAACGCCGTCCTCGACGGCACCGACGCCGTCATGCTCTCCGGCGAGACCTCCGTCGGGAAGTACCCCGTCGAGACCGTCCGCACCATGAGCCGGATCATCGAGGCCGCCGAGGCCGACGTCCTCGGCGCCGGACTCCCCCCACTCACCGAACGCAACAAGCCCCGCACCCAGGGCGGGGCCGTCGCCCGCGCCGCCGCCGAGATCGGCGACTTCCTGCACGCCAAGTACCTCATCGCCTTCACCCAGAGCGGCGACACCGCCCGCCGCCTCACCCGCTACCGCTCGCCCATCCCCGTCCTCGCCTTCACCTACGAACCCGCCGTCCGCAGCCAACTCGCCCTCACCTGGGGCGTGGAGACCTTCCTCGGCCCGTTCGTCCCCACCACCGACGAGATGGTCGCCCAGGTCGACGCCCAACTCATCGGCCTCGGCCGCTGCCAGAAGGGCGACATCGTCGTCATCACCGCCGGCTCGCCCCCCGGCCTGGCCGGCTCCACCAACCTCGTCCGCGTCCACCACGTCGGCGAACTCGACAACTGACGCCGCCCGTTCACCCGCGACCCCGCCCCCAGCGGGGGTCGCACCGTCACACCACCGCTGCGAACACCCCGACGGCGCACCGGAACCGTCCCCATCCGGTGACAGCCCGCCGCCCGCCCGCCCGTCGCGGGTACGTTCCCGTCGACCGGCCCGGCAGCAGGGCCGCCCGAAGGGGGAACACCGCCATGAGCAGCAGCACCAGACCCCGCACCCCGAGAGCCACCGCCCTCGCCGCCGCCACCGTCCTCCTCACGGTCGGCCTCGCCACCGCGTGCACCCCCGACGGCACCAACAGCCCCGCCGCACCGCCCGCCAAGGCCACCGCCACTGCCACTGCTACCGGCCACACCGCGGCCGGCACCGCCGCCGCCGGCACCACCACCGTCGGCCACACCGTCTACTGGGGCGGCCTGCGCTTCGACGTCAAGACCGCCGCCGCCACCCCCGCCACCGACACCACCGGCGGCCGGCTCGTCCTCACCACCACCGTCACCAACACCTTCCGCACCACCCCCGTCAACGACTGGCCCACGCTCAGCATCGACGTCAACGGCACCCCCATCGCCGGCGACCACGGCACCGCCGCCCCGCCCACCCCCGGCGCGAGCAACACCCTCCCGATCACCTTCACCACCCCCACCGGCTTCACCCTCGACGGCGCCTCCCTCGTGCTCGGCGACCCCGGCCAGAACCAGGCGATCCTCCCGCTCGGCACCGGCGGCCGCACCGCCGCCGACCTCAAGCCCCTCGACCTCGCCCTCCCCGCCGGCCACACCGTCACCGGAGGCCGCCTCGCCCTCACCCTCAAGAGCGCCCAACTGCGCGCCGACACCGCCAACACCCCGCTCAAGCTCGGCGAGCGCGCCCTCTACATCACCTACGACATGACCGGCACCGTCGGCCCCGCCGGCATGGCCGTCAGCGGCGACAGCCTGCGCCTGCGCCTGCCCGGCGGCCAGGAGGTCGGCCCCAGCAGCGCCCCCATCGAGGCCATCTACCCGGACCGGCCCACCCGCCAGAACCAGGCCGCCTGGTTCGTCTTCAGCGGCGCCACCGACGGCGACTACACCCTCACCGTCACCGACCCCGACCACAACGGCACCCCCGCCACCGCGGTCTTCCACGTCACCGGCGTCACCGCCGCCGGCCCCGTCGGCTGACCCGCCCCGCACCACCCGAGGACCGACGGCGCAGCCCACCGATGGGGGGAGGGCTGCGCCGTCACCACTTCGGCCCCACGTGCTCGTCCAACAGCGCCACCGACGCGCGCCGCGCCACCGAGATGTTCACCTGGCCGCGGGGCCGCGGCGCCGAGGCGCGCCAGTCCACACCGACCGCGTCGAGGGTGTCGGTGAATATGCGCCGGATGTCGGCGGAGGTGTTGGTGAAGAACCATCGCGGGTACTCGTGCCGGCGGACCGCCCCACCGACCGTGCGGGTGGCCCAGTTGGTGATCCGGCAGCCGTCCGAGTGCAGCAGCCCGCGCAGCAAATCCCACGGGTGCGCGTCCACCGCCGTCTGCTGCCACGGCTCCAGGGCGATCCGGCGCTCGTGCTTCCGGCCTGGGCCGTGCTGCGGGAAGTGGCAGACCAGGTGGGTGGAGTACACCTTGACGTCGTGGCAGCCCTGGCGCCGCACCCGGCAGGGCGAGTTGTTCGGCAGGACCAGTTGCATCGCGCGCTCCACCGAGTCCATGACGCCGGGCCACCGGTCGTCGCAGGTGATCGAGAGGTGCGGTGCCCGGTGCCACGGGGAGTGGAGGATGTGGCCGTCGCCGAGGTAGAGCCCGAGCAGATGGCTGTACGCGGCCCCGTCCAACGGATCGCCGTAGCAGTGCGGGCAGGTGGACCGTTTGCGGCCCGGCAGTTCGCCGTGGCGGGACCGGTCGCGGTGCTTCCACCACGCGACGGTGCCGGGCGGCACGCCCAACCGGCGGGCGACCTCCGCGTTGGGGACGCCGTCACGCAGCAGTCGGACGGCCTGTTCGCACAGCGTGGGTTCGGTCATGTGTCCACGATGCGGTCGCCCGGACCGGGGCGTGGGCGTGTGGGGGCTAACTCGCCCGTGAAGATGAAAGTGCCGAATTGGCTGTAACGCCTACGAATCATCGGTAATGACAGTGCCGGGTGCGGGATTCGAACCCGCAAGCCCTCTCGGGCAGATGTGTTTGAGACATCCGTGTATGCCATTCCACCAACCCGGCTCGGCTGGGCGTGAGCAGGATACCCTGTGCGCGTCTCATGCCGCAGCTAGGTAGGCTCGTGCATGCAGCACCCCGCCGGAACGAGGAGCCCCGTGAGCACCGCCGACGAGCAGCCCCAGCCGCTTGAGATCGATTCGCCCCAGATCACCCGCATCGTCATTGCCGAGGACGAGGCGCTGATCCGCCTGGATCTCAAGGAGATGCTGGAGGAGGAGGGATACACCGTCGTCGGTGAGGCCGGGGACGGCGAGACGGCGGTGAATCTGGTCGAGGAGCTGAAGCCGGACCTGGTGATCCTGGACGTGAAGATGCCCGTCCTGGACGGCCTGTCGGCTGCCGAGCGGATCCACGAGCAGCACCTCGCCCCGGTGCTGATGCTGACGGCGTTCTCGCAGCGCGAGCTCGTCGACCGCGCCCGCGACGCCGGTGCGATGGCGTACATCGTCAAGCCGTTCAGCAAGAGCGACCTGGTGCCGGCGATCGAGATGGCGGTCTCGCGCTACACCGAGATGCGCACGCTCGAGGAGGAGATCGCGGATCTCTCCCAGCGGCTGGAGACCCGCAAGCTGGTGGACCGTGCGAAGAGCGTGCTGCAGACGAAGTTCGGGCTGACGGAGCCGGCCGCGTTCCGCTGGATCCAGAAGACCTCGATGGACCGCCGGATGACCATGGCCGCGGTGGCGCAGGCCGTGATCGAGGAGGGCGAGGCGCAGGACCGCAAGAAGGCCGACGCGGGCAAGGACGAGGGCTGACGCGGTCCCCGGGCTCGTTCCGGGAACGCCAGGAGGCCCGGCCGCAGATGCGGCCGGGCCTCCTGCTGTGTGCGCGAGGTGTGCGCGGGGTCAGTCCTCGCCGAGGTAGGCCTTGCGGACGGACTCGTCGTGGAGCAGGTCGGCGCCGGTGCCGGTGAGCACGATGCGGCCGGTCTCCATGACGTAGCCCCGGTCGGAGAGCGAGAGCGCGGCCTGGGCGTTCTGCTCGACGAGCAGGATGGTGGTGCCGGAGGCCTTGAGCTCGACGATGGTCGCCATGATCTTCTGCATCATGAGCGGGGACAGGCCCATGGAGGGCTCGTCCAGCATGAGCAGCTTGGGCCGGGACATCAGGGCGCGGCCCATGGCGAGCATCTGCTGCTCGCCGCCGGAGAGGGTGCCGGCGGCCTGCTTGCGGCGCTCGCCGAGGATCGGGAAGAGCGTGTAGGCGCGCTCGACGTCCTCGGTGATGCCGGTGGAGTCCTTGCGCAGGAAGGCGCCGAGGAGGAGGTTCTCCTCGATGCTCATGCGCGGGAAGATGTGCCGGCCCTCGGGGGAGTGGGCCAGGCCCAGCGACACGATCTTGTGGGCGGGGACCGTGGAGAGCGCCTGCCCGTCGAAGGTGATCTTCCCCTGGGTGGGCTTCAGCAGCCCGGAGAGGGTGCGCAGGGTGGTGGTCTTGCCGGCGCCGTTGGTGCCGATGAGCGTGGTGACCTCGCCCTGCTTGACGGTGAAGCTGATCCCCTTGACGGCTTCGATCTTGCCGTAGGCGACGCGGAGGTCCTCGACCTCGAGAAGGGCTGTCACTGGTCTGCCTCCGTGCTTGCTGCCGTGTCGGTGGCGCCCTCGAGGGGCGCGCCGAGGTAGGCGGTGATGACGCGCTCGTCGTTCTGGACGGTCTCCTTGTCGCCCTCGACGATCTTCTGGCCCTGGACGAGGACGGCGGTGCGGTCGCACAGGTTGAAGATGAACCGCATGTCGTGCTCGATGACGAGGATGGAGATGCCCTTGTCGCGGATGGCGAAGACGAGTTCCTCGGCGGCGCGGGTCTCCTGCGGGTTCATGCCCGCGGTGGGCTCGTCGAGCAGCAGCAGGCCGGGCTCGCTGGCCATGGCACGGGCGATCTCGAGCTTGCGCTGCTCGCCGTAGGGGAGGTTGCGCGAGAGGTGGTCGGCCTTGTGGTCGAGGCCGATGAACTCGAGGAGTTCCATGGCCTTCTCGCGGCCCTCCGCCTCGGCCTTCTTGTAGCCGGGGCCGCGGAGGAGGGCGGAGATGAGGCCTTCCTTGGTGCGGGTGTGGCGGCCGACGAGGACGTTCTCCAGAACGGTCATGTTGGCGAAGAGCCGGATGTTCTGGAAGGTCCGGGCGATGCCGGCGGAGGTGACGAGGTGGGGCTTGGGCGGCAGGACGGTGCCCTGGTACCGGACGGTGCCCTCGGTGGGGACGTACAGGCCGGTGAGGCAGTTGAAGAAGGTCGTCTTGCCGGCGCCGTTCGGGCCGATCAGGCCGACGATCTCGCCCTTGTTGACGGTGAGGTCGACGTTGTTGACGGCGGTGAGGCCGCCGAAGCGCATGACGACGCCGCTGGCTTCGAGCAGGGGGGTGGCGGCCGCGGTGCCCTCGGGGCGGGGGGCCGGGACGGTCTGGGTGGTCATGGTGTGTCTCACGCCCCTGCGGTGGTGAGGCCGGCGGTGCTGCCGGGGTCGGTGCTGGCGGGTGCGTCGTCGGTCTCCGCCGGGGCCGCGTCGTCGGTGTCCTTGTCGTGGAACTCGAGCTGGGCGCGGCGGTTGGCGATGAGGCCCTCGGGGCGCAGGCGCATCAGGAGGACGAGCGCGATGCCGAAGACGAGGAGCTGGTACTCCTTCAGGAAGACGAGCTTCTCCGGGATGAGGTAGAGCAGGGTGGCACCGAGCAGCGGGCCGGCGATGGTGCCCATGCCGCCGAGGACGACGGCTGCGACCAGGAAGGCGCTGTTGGGCGGGACGGCTCCGGCGAACTGGTACGGGTCGGGGACGACGCTGTAGCTGACGTGGGCCATGACGGTGCCGGCGAGGCCGGCGAGCGCGGCGCCGAGGGCGAAGGCGAGGAGCTTGAGCTTGAAGCCGTTGATGCCCATGGCCTGCGCGGCGGTCTCGTCCTCACGGATGGCGACCCAGGCCCGGCCGATGCGGGAGTCGTTGGCCCGGCTGAAGACCGTCACGACGAACGCGGTGACGAGCAGCATCAGCAGGAAGTAGTTGGCGAAGCGCCCGAGGGTGAAGGACCCGAAGGTGTGGGCCTGGCCGAAGTCGAATCCGAGGATGTCGAGGTCCGGAATGTTGCGGATGCCGTTGGGGCCGTTGGTGACCTTGGGGCCGGAGACGCCGTCGAGGCTGTTGACGGCGATGCGGAAGATCTCTCCGAAGCCGAGGGTCACGATGGCGAGGTAGTCGCCGCGCAGCCGCAGGGTGGGGGCGCCGATGACGACGCCGAAGACCAGGGCCGCGCCCATGCCGACCAGTGCGGCGCCCCAGAAGGGCAGGTGCAGGCCGACGGGGGAGCTGGTGGAGCCGGAGACCAGGGCGGCGGCGTAGGCGCCGACACCGAGGAAGGCGACGTAGCCGAGGTCGAGGAGGCCGGCGAGGCCGACGACGACGTTCAGGCCGAGGGCGACGGTGGCGAAGATCAGGATGTTGACGCCGACCGAGGCGAAGTGGTCGTCGCTCTGGGTGAAGGGGAAGGCGGCGGCCGCGGCGAACGCGGCTGCGGTGGTGGTGCCGCGGTGGCGGGCGGTGAGCGCGGTGAGCCGGGAGACGAGGCCGGCTCGCATCAGGGCCCAGGTGCAGAGCGCGGTGAGGATGAGGAAGCCGATGAACAGCTCGCCGTACTCGGTGACGATGCCGTACGTGAAGACCGTCAGGCCGAGGGCGGCGACCGCGATGATGACCAGCGTCTCGACCCAGCGGTTGAGCGGCTTCACGGGGGCCAGGTCGGGGTTGGGGCCGACGAGGCGGGCGAAGGAGCCGAGGTAGTGCCGCGCGATGGCGAGAACGCCGCCGGAGGAGGGGAGTCCGACGGTGGGGCCGGTCTGCGGCAGGCCGAGGGCGCCGATCAGCGGGAGGAGCGAGGCGACGCCGGCGATCCAGCCGCCGGGCTCCAGGTTGGCGAGGCCGCCGAGTTCGGTGCCGATCGCGATCAGGGTGAACCAGGTGGTGGCCGCGGCGGCCGCGCCGAGGACGAGCAGCGGCGCGTTGGGGCCGGCGGGGGTCAGCCAGCGGGTGCCCTTCACGCCGTACAGCGGCAGCGAGAAGAGGGCGATGATCAGGCCGGCGGCGAGGGTGAGGATCTGCAGGCCGCCGGGGTAGCCGTCGACCGTGAGGTCGCCGGGGAACTCCGAGGTCCAGGTCCAGTGGATGAACGTGGAGGCGGCGGTGGCGAGGCCGCCGGCGAGGACGAGCGCCTTGGCGGCCGGGAGCGGCAGCGGGAGGGCGGGGCTCTTGATGGTGGTCATGGTGGCTGCTCCGTTCCTCAGGCTCGGTCCGCGACGCGTTCGCCGAGTAGGCCTTGTGGCCGCACGAGAAGCACGACGATCAGGAGGACGAAGGCCCAGACGTTGGCCCAGGAGCCGCCGCCGAGCTGGTTCATGCCGGGGATCTCCTGGATGTACGCGGTGGCGAGGGCCTCCGCGACGCCGAGGACGAGGCCGCCGAGCATGGCGCCGTAGATGTTGCCGATGCCGCCGAGGACGGCCGCGGTGAAGGCCTTCAGGCCGGCGAGGAAGCCCATGGTGGGGGAGACCTGGCCGTAGCGCAGGCCCCAGCCGACGGCGGCGACCGCGGCGAAGGCGGCGCCGAGGGCGAACGCGATCACGATGATGCGGTCGGTGTTGATGCCCATCAGCTTGGCCGTGTCGGGGTCCTGCGCGGTGGCCTGCATGCCGCGGCCGGTGCGGGTCTTGCCGACGAAGGCGGCGAGTGCGCCCATGCAGAGCGGGGCGGCGACGAAGAGGAAGATGTCGGCGGGCTGCAGGGTGACGCTGCCGATGTGGTACGGGCCGCCGGGCAGCTGCGGGAAGCTGCGGCCGGACTTGGCGCCGGGGTAGAACTGCTCGACGACCTGCTGGAGCGCCAGGGAGAGGCCGATCGCGGTGATGAGCGGAGCGAGCTTCGGGGCGCCGCGCAGCGGGCGGTAGGCGAAGCGCTCGGCGGCCACGGCGACGATGACGGAGATGAGCACGCCACCGAGGAGCATGAGCGGCAGGGCGAGCCAGAGTCCGGTGCCGGGGGGAAGGACCAAGTATGTGGTGAGGGCTCCGAACCCACCGGTCATGAAGATCTCGCCGTGGGCGAAGTTGATGAGCTGGACAATGCCGTAGACCATTGTGTAGCCGATCGCGATCAGCCCGTAGAGGGAGCCGAGGATCAGGCCGTTGGCCAGCTGCTGCGGCAGTTCATGCACCGCTGGGCCTCCGAGTGGGTTCGGGGTACTGGGGGTTCGCTTCTGGGGTGGGGACGAACCGTTGTGATGCGGCGGGGACGCTGGTTCTCAGCGCCCCCGCCGTTGGTTCGTTCTGTTGCGTGGTGTCCGGGTGCGGCCGTGTGGGTCGGCCGCCGTTCAGACGGTGGGTCAGCCGGCGTAGGTGCCGGACTTGGCGACCGACCAGGCGCCGTCCTTGACGGTGTAGACGGTCAGCTGCTTGTTGACGGCGTCGCCGTACTCGTCGAAGCCGACCTTGCCGGTGACACCGTCGAAGCTGACCTTGCTCATCGCGGTGACGACCTTGGCACGGGCGTCGGACGGCACCTTGCCGCCGTTGTCGGCGACGACGGCCTTGACGGCCTGGACGATCGACCAGGCGGCGTCGTAGGAGTAGCCGCCGTAGGCCGCGTACGGGTCGGAGTAGCCGGCCGTCTTGTAGTCGGCGACGAACTTCTTGGCGGAGTCGAGGGACTCGACCGGGGCGCCGACGGAGGTCGCGAGGTCGCCGTTGGCGTTCTTGTTGGCCTTGTTGATGTACTCCGGGTCGTACATGCCGTCGCCGCCGAAGACGGGGGCGGTGACGCCGGCCTTCTTGAGCTGGTCGGAGAGCGGGCCGGACTGCGGGTACTCGCCACCGTAGTAGATCACGTCGGCGCCGGCGGCCTTGGCCTTGGTGACCACGGCCGAGAAGTCCAGGTTGTTCTCGTCGATGTGGTCCTGGCCCTTGATGGTGCCGCCGAGCTTGGTGAACTCCTTCTGGAAGGCGCCGACCAGACCCACGCCGTAGGTCTTCTTGTCGTCGATCAGGTAGGCGGTCTTCTTGCCGAGGTCGGTGTAGGCGTACTGCGCGGCGAACGGGCCCTGGATGGCGTCCGTGGTCGCGGTGCGGAAGTACGTCTTGAAGGTGCGCTTCTTCTCGGTCTCGAACTTCTCGCCCTGGGTGAGGGCGGGGTTCGTGTTGGCCGGCGAGACCTCGACGAGGCTGGCCGACTCGAAGACCTGCTGCATCGACTGGGCGACGCCGGAGTTCAGCGGGCCGACGACACCGAGGACGCTCTTGTCGGCGACCAGGGCGGTGGCGTTCTGCTGGCCTTCCTGGGGCGACTTCTTGTCGTC
Source organism: Streptomyces sp. TLI_235 (assembly GCA_002300355.1). NCBI lineage: Bacteria > Bacillati > Actinomycetota > Actinomycetes > Kitasatosporales > Streptomycetaceae > Streptomyces > Streptomyces sp. TLI_235. The sequence continues at coordinate 1,589,877 of NSGV01000002.1, read as the reverse complement.
CAGGGCCTTGACCTTGAAGGTGACGCCGGGAACTTCCTTGTTGTCGTTGGCGATCTTGGCAGCCAGCTCGACGGAGTGCTGGATGCCGAGGCCGAGCGCGGAGAGCGGGCCGGTCAGCGGCGCGTCGACGCCGATGGTGACCGTGGTCCCACCCGCGTCGCCGCTGCCGGACTTCTCACCGCGGGAGCCGCAGGCGGACAGGGTGAGCGCTCCGACGACGGCGATGCTCACGACAAGCATTGAACGGTTACGCACGAAGTTCCCCTTCTAGATCAGGTAGGCAGCGCGCCGGAGTGGCGGTGCCGGGTCGCGCGCTGGGGCCTGGCCCGATCGGTTGGCGCGGTGACTGGCCGTGACTCTAGAACGGCTTCGGCAGGCTCCGGCAGACCTGCGGACATGCTGTGATTCTCTTGTTATGCGGACCTCTTCGAGAATCTCGAATATTGGTCATTCGCGCCCCGTTCTGCGCGGGGTGCTAAGACCTGTCTCGCCCACCGAAACGGAGTCGTACCGGAAAACCCCTGCTACCGGCGGTGTTCGACTATCGGACGTGACTGTCCGTCGCCGTGGGTGCGGACACCCCCGTCCGATAGCCGGAAATCGGGCAGGTCGAATGCAGTCTTTCGGACAGGTCGCGGGCGTACTTCGGGCCGAGGATCTGGCTGATGGTCTGGATTGCGCGCGTGTTACGCAGCGTTACATCGAGGAAAGGCATTCCGGCGTCGGGCGGCGCCCCCGCGCAGTCGGTGACCCGGTACTCCACGGTCAGCAGCACCGGCTGCTCCGGTCTCACGGTGACCGGCAGTCCACCGCGCACGGTGACGGACAAACCCGGATAGCTCTGGCGAACCGCCACCACGTCGTACGGTCCGTCGGCCTCCGCGGTCACCCGCAGCGCGAAGTCCTGCCCCGGACCGCCCGGCGGTGCCGCCGGGCCGGCGTAGGACAGGCGGGAGATCACCGAGGGCACCGGCGGCGGATCGGCGGCCGGCGGGGGCTGCGGGTCGCGGGCTGGGTGGCGCAGCGTCAGCACCACCACCACGGACGCGAACAGGACGGCCAGCACGATCTTCTGACGGCCGCTCAACAGCCGGTGCAGGGGCAGCGGCGGGGGCGGCGGTGCCTCGGTGCCCTCGGCCGGTTCGATGGGGCCGAGGTATCCGTGACCGCCGGGATCGGCTCCGTCGTGCCGTGCGCCGGACATGCTGATGCCCCCTCGTCCGGGAGGATCTGCCCCGGTCCGGCCGTGTCCAAACGGAACCGCCGCGCCCCCGGCCGACGCGGCGGGGGCGCGGCGGGACGGCGCGCGGCGGAGCCGGTGCTACAGGTCGCGCAGCATGCAGGTCAGCCGGCAGCTGGTGATCCGCCGGCCGGTGTCGTCGGTCACCGCGATCTCGTACGTCGCGGCGGTGCGGCCCTTGAAGACCGCCGTCGCCACGCCCGTCACCAGCCCGGAGGTCGCCGACCGGTGGTGGGTGGCGTTCAGGTCCACGCCCACCGCGTAGCGGCCGGGACCGGCGTGCAGCATCGCGCCGATCGACCCGATCGTCTCGGCCAGCGCCGCCGAGGCGCCGCCGTGCAGCAGCCCGTACGGCTGCTGGTTGCCCTCGACCGGCATGGTGCCCACGACGCGGTCCGGCGAGGCCTCGGTGATCGTGATGCCGAGCTTCTCGCCGAGGTGCCCGCCCGAGAAGGTCTCCGGGCTGACCCCGAGCTTCGCGAAGTGGTCGAGGACGTCCTGGGGCACGTTCAGTACTACGGGGGCCGCGTCGGTCATGGTGCTCCTGCCGGTGGTGGTCGCGTCGTCGTGCTGTCTGTGATCGTACGACCGGGCCCCGGGCGCCCGGGCGGTCGGCCCCGGCACCGCCGCCGCCCCGACGGCGTGGCGGGCCGTGTCGGTGCCGCGCCCTAGGATCGAGGCGTGGCAGAGGAACCGGCAGGAACGGACGTTGACGTGGCTGTGCAGGGTGCGGGCAAGGACGTGGCGGGCGGCGGGCGGCGCCGGCTGATGCTGCTCGACGGGCATTCGATGGCCTACCGGGCCTTCTACGCGCTGCCCGTGGAGAACTTCAACACCACCACCGGGCAGCCGACCAACGCCGTGTACGGCTTCGCGTCGATGCTGGCGAACACGGTGCGCGACGAGCAGCCGACGCACCTCGCGGTCGCCTTCGACCTCTCCCGGCAGACCTTCCGCTCCGCGGAGTTCCCCGACTACAAGGCGAACCGCTCCGCCACCCCGGACGAGTTCCGCAGCCAGGTCCCGCTGATCGGCGAGCTCCTCGACGCGATGAGCATCCCGCGGATCACCGCGGAGGGCTTCGAGGCCGACGACGTGATCGCCACCCTGGCCACCGCCGCCGCGGCCGAGGGCTTCGAGGTGCTCATCGTCACCGGCGACCGCGATTCCCTCCAGCTCGTCGGCGAGCACACCACCGTGCTCTACCCGACCAAGGGCGTCTCCGAGCTCACCCGCTACACCCCCGAGAAGGTCGCCGAGAAGTACGGCGTCACCCCCGCCCAGTACCCGGACCTCGCGGCGCTGCGCGGCGACCCGTCGGACAACCTGCCAGGCATCCCCGGCGTCGGTGAGAAGACCGCCGCGAAGTGGGTCAACCAGTTCGGCTCCTTCGACGAGCTGGTCGCCCGCGCCGACGAGGTCAAGGGCAAGATCGGCGAGAAGCTCCGCGAGCACCTCGACTCGGTCAAGCGCAACCGCGTCCTCACCGAGCTGGTCCGCGACGTCCACCTGCCGCTCGGCGTGCCCGACCTCGTCCGCACCCCCTTCGACAAGGCGGGCGTCGGCCGGATCATGGAGGCGCTGGAGTTCCGCAACCCGAACTTCCGCGACCGGGTCTACGCCCTGGACCCGGCCGGCGCCGCCGAGACCGAGACCCCCGAGACCGTCGCCGGCCCCGAGGTCGACGGCGAGCAGCTCATCGCACCCGGCGCCCTCACCGCCTGGCTCGCCGAGCACGGCAAGGACCGCACCGCGATCGCCGCCCTCTACACCTGGGCGCTCGGCGCCGGCCGCGTCCAGGAGGTCGCCCTCGCCGCCGGGGACGCCGCCGCCTGGTTCGACCCGGCCGCCCTCGACCAGGCCGACGACCAGGCCTTCACCGCCTGGCTCGCCGACCCCGACCACCCCAAGGCCCTGCACATCGCCAAGCAGGTGATGCGCGCCTTCGCCGAGCAGGGCTGGCGGATCGGGGGCGTCACCGCCGACACCGCCCTCGCCGCCTACCTGGAGAAGCCCGGGCGACGCACCTTCACCCTCGACGTCCTCGCCGAGGAGTACCTCGCCCGCTCGCTGGCGCCCGCCGCCGCGGCCGAGACCGGCCAGCTCTCCTTCGACGCCCCTGAGGAGGACTCCGGCGCCGCCGCCCGCGCCCTCATGACGCAGGCCCGGGCGATCCTCGACCTCGCCGAACTCTTCGACACCCGCCTCGCCGAGGTCGGCGCCGCCGAGCTCTTCCACGACATGGAGCTGCCGATCGCCGAGCTCCTCGCCCGGATGGAGCGCTACGGCATCGCCGCCGACCGCGACTGGCTGACCGGCCTGGAGTCGCAGTTCGCCGCCGAGATCCAGCGCTGCGTCGACGAGGCGCACGCCGCCGCCGGCCACCCGTTCAACCTCGGCTCGCCCAAGCAGCTCCAGGAGATCCTCTTCGGCGAGCTCGGCCTGCCCAAGACCAAGAAGATCAAGACCGGGTACACCACCGACGCCGACGCGCTCACCTGGCTCGCCACCCAGACCACCAACGAGCTCCCGGTCATCCTGCTCCGCCACCGCGACCAGGCGAAGCTGCGCACCACCGTCGAGGGCCTGCTGAAGACGGTCTCCCCGCAGGGCCGCATCCACACCACGTTCAACCAGATGGTCGCCGCCACCGGCCGGCTCTCCTCGCAGGACCCGAACCTGCAGAACATCCCCGTCCGCACCGAGGAGGGCCGCGCGATCCGCCGCGCCTTCGTCGTCGGCGAGGGCTACGAGTCGCTGCTCACCGCGGACTACTCGCAGATCGAGCTGCGCATCATGGCCCACCTCTCCGAGGACGAGGCCCTGATCGAGGCCTTCCTCAGCGGCGAGGACCTGCACACCACCGTCGCCTCCCAGGTGTTCGAGGTCGCCCGGGACGCCGTGGACGCCGAGATGCGCCGCAAGATCAAGGCGATGTCCTACGGCCTGGCGTACGGCCTCTCCGCCTACGGCCTCTCCCAGCAGCTCGGCATCAAGCCAGCCGAGGCGCAGGGCCTGATGGACACGTACTTCGAGCGTTTCGGCGGCGTCCGCGACTACCTGCACAACGTCGTCGAGGAGGCCCGCGCGGTCGGCTACACCGAGACCCTGCTCGGCCGCCGCCGCTACCTGCCCGATCTCACCAGCGACAACCGGCAGCGCCGCGAGATGGCCGAGCGGATGGCGCTGAACGCGCCGATCCAGGGTTCTGCCGCGGACATCGTCAAGATCGCCATGCTGAACGTCGACCGCGCCCTCACCGCGGCCGGCCTCGGCTCCCGGATGCTCCTCCAGGTGCACGACGAAATCGTGCTGGAGGTCGCCCCCGGCGAGCGTGAGCAGGCCGAGGCGCTCGTCCGCGAGCAGATGGCCGGCGCCTACCCGCTCCGCGCCCCGCTCGACGTCTCCGTCGGCTCCGGCCCGAACTGGGAGGCCGCCGCGCACTGACCGGCGGCACACCCGATCCGTGGCAGCGGGCCCGCCCTCGGGGGCGGGCCCGCTGCGCCGGTTCCGCCATGACATGGCATGGCTGCAATTGCTTGCAGCAAGTTGCTGAAATTGTTTTCGGTTTCTCTTGACCCGGGCCGACGCCGGGCGGGAGGGTCGACCTGCGGGCGTGCGCGCCGCCCTGCGGCCACCCACTCACCCGCCCGAAAGGCGCCCCCGCATGCCCGGACACGCCCCGCCCGTCACCGACGAGCGCGACGCCCTCCTCGCCTATCTCGCCCAGCAGCGCCAGAGCCTGCGGGTCACCGCGTACGGCCTCACCGACGAGCAGGCCCGGTCGGCGCCCTCCGCCAGCGAGCTCAACATCGCCGGGCTGATCAAGCACGCCGCCCGCTGCGAGCGCGGCTGGACGGACCTCGTGCTGCAGCGCACCCGCGGCCCCGAGCGCACGCCCGACGAGGACGACGCCTCCGACTTCGTCCTCGGCCCCGACGAGACGCTCGCCGGGGTCCTGGCGGACTACGCGCAGGCCGCCGCCGAGACCGACGCGGTCGTGCACGGCATCGCCGACCTCGGGCAGCCGGTGCCGGTACCGAGAGGCGTGCCGTGGTTCCCCGCCGACGTCGAGGCGTGGTCGGTGCGGTGGGTGCTGCTGCACCTGATCGAGGAGACCGCCCGGCACGGCGGCCACGCCGACGTCATCCGGGAGACCATCGACGGCGCCACCCTCTACCCGCTCATGGCCGCTGCCGAGCAGTGGCCCGACCCGTGGTTCAGCCCGTGGGAGCCCCCGCAGACCGGCTGACCCGGCGGCGCCGCGTCACCGCCGCGGATTGACCCGCCGGGTCGGCTCGGCCGTGGCCGGGTCCTCGGGCCAGGGGTGGCGCGGGTAGCGGCCGCGGAGTTCGGCGCGGACGGCGCGGTAGCCGTCCCGCCAGAAGGATGCGAGGTCGCCGGTGACGGCGGCCGGGCGGCCGGCGGGCGAGAGCAGGTGCACGGTGAGCGGCACCCGTCCGCCGGCCAGGGCGGGGGCGGCCTGCCAGCCGAACAGCTCCTGGAGCTTGACCGCGAGCACCGGCCGGTCGCCGGTGTAGTCGACCCGGACCTTGGAGCCGCCCGGGACGGCGATCCGCTCCGGCGCCAGCTCGTCCAGCCGGGCGGCCTCGCCGGTCGCCCAGGGCAGGAGCCGCTGCAGGGCGGCGGCGGTGTCGATCCGGGCCAGGCCGGCCCGGCGGCGGGCGCGGGAGAGCTCCGGTTCCAGCCAGTCGCCGGCCCGGGCGAGCAGCGCCTCGTCGGCGACGTCCGGCCAGGGGCCGCCGAGCACCCGGTGCAGGAAGGCGAGCCGCTGCCGCAGCGCGGCCGCCCCGGCGGGCCAGCCGAGCAGTGCCGAGACGCCCTCGCGGGCCAGCCCGTCGAGGAGGGCGGCCCGCACCAGCGCCGGGTCGGGGTCCTTCAGCGGGGCGGCGGTGAGTTCGACCGCGCCGAGCCGGGCGACCCGGCGGGCGGTCAGCTCGCCTTCGCGGGCCGACCAGTGCACCTCCTCGCGTTCGGTGACGAGGGCGGCGCCGGCCCGCCGGGCGGTGGCCTCGTTGAGGGCCACGGCCCGCAGGATCCGGGCGGAGGGCGAGCCGGCCGGGCGGTCCGCGACGGCGATCGCGAGCCATTCGGTGCCTGCGAGGTGGGAGCCGGGGCCGAGGGCGGCGGCGGTGCCGGAGGCCATCAGGTGGCCGCGGTCGCCGCCGCGGGCGCGGGCGATCCGCTCGGGGTGTGCGAGCGCCACCACCAGTCCGGCCGCGGTCCCGTCCGGGACGGTGTCCGTCCGGTCGGCGTCGCCGGCGTCGCGGCGCAGCCGCCGGGTCTCGTCCCGCCAACGGCGGGCGTACGGGTCGTCGGCGCCACGGACGGTCCGCCAGACGGCGAGCAGGTCGTCGCCGAGGGCGCGCGGCGGCTCCTCGGAGAGCAGGGCGACGAGTTCGGCGGCGCGGCGGGCGCCGACCAGGTCGGTGCCGTCGATCAGGGCGCGGGCGAGCCGCGGGTGGAGCCCCGTCCGGGCGATCCGGCGGCCGCGGTCGGTGGCCCGGCCGTCGGCGTCGACCGCGCCGAGGGCCCGCAGGGTGTCGCGGGCGGCGGCCATCGCGCCGGCCGGCGGCGGGTCGGGCAGGGCGAGGCCGCGGGCGTCCGGGTCGCCCCAGCAGGCGGCCTGCAGGGCGAAGCCGGTGAGGTCGGCGAGGGCGATCTCGGGAGTGGGGAAGGGCTGGGTACGGGCGTCCTCGGCCTCGGCCCAGCACCGGTAGACGGTGCCGGGGGCCTCGCGGCCGGCACGGCCGGCGCGCTGCCGTGCGGCGGCCAGCGAGGCGCGGACGGTGACCAGGCCGGCGAGGCCGCGGGCGTGGTCGGTGCGCGGCTCGCGGGCGAGGCCGGAGTCGACGACTGTACGCACGCCGGGCACGGTCAGCGAGGACTCGGCGACGGAGGTGGCGAGCACGACACGGCGCCGGCCGCCGGGGGCGAGCGCCGCGTCCTGAACGGCCTGCGGGGCCTGTCCGTGCAACTGCAGGACCTCGGCGTCGACGCCGAGCATCCCGGCGACCCGGGCGATCTCGCCGACGCCGGGCAGGAAGCAGAGCACGTCGCCCTCGCGTTCGGCGAGGGCCCGGCGGACGGTCGCGGCGACGTGTTCGAGCAGCAGCGGGTCGGTGCGGGTGCCGTGCGGCGGCCGGACGGCCCGCGGCGGGGGCGCGTGGACGACCTCGACGGGGTGGGAGGCGCCGTGCGCCTCGACGACGGGCGCGCCGCCGAGCAGCGCCGCCCAGGCCGCGGTGTCGGAGGTCGCCGAGGCGCAGACCAGCTGCAGCTCGGGCCGCAGGGCCGCGCGGACGTCGAGCAGGAAGGCGAGCGCGGTGTCGGCGTCCAGGTGGCGTTCGTGGCACTCGTCGAGGACGACGGCGTCGACGCCGGGCAGCTCCGGGTCGCGCTGCAGGCGCTGCAGCAGCACGCCGGTGGTGACCACCTCGACGACCGTGCGCGGGCCCGTCCGCCGCTCGCCGCGGACGGTGAGTCCGACCTGCTCGCCGACGCCGCCGCCGAGCAGCCAGGCCATCCGGCGGGCGGCCGCCCGCACCGCGAGCCGGCGCGGCTCGGCGACCAGGACGCGGCGGGCCGGGCCGGGCAGGCCGTCCGCGAGCCCGGCGAGGGCGAGCGGGACGAGGGTGGTCTTGCCCGTGCCGGGCGGCGCGGCGAGCACGGCGGCGCCGTGCCCGGCGAGGGCGCGCTGCAGCGGCGCGACGGCGGTGCGGACGGGCAGTTCCAGTCCTGCGGGACGCACCGGCACTCAGCCCCGCTGCGCGACGAAGATCGCGGTGCCGGGGATGAGCCGGCCGCGCAGCGGCGACCAGCCGCCCCACTCCTGCTGGAGGCCCTCGGGCCACTCCGGCTCGACGAGGTCGAGCAGCCGGAAGCCGGCGGCGGTGAGCTCGCGGACCCGGTCGCCGAGGGTGCGGTGGTGCTCGACGTAGGTGGCACGGCCCTGCTCGTCCTGCTCGACGTAGGGGGTGCGGTCGAAGTAGGAGGCGGTGGCGGTGAGGCCCTCGGCGCCGGGCTCGTCGGGGAAGGCCCAGCGGATCGGGTGGGTCACCGAGAACACCCAGCGGGCGCCCGGCCGCAGCACGCGGTGGACCTCGCGCATCAGGGCGGCGGTGTCGGCGGAGAAGGGCACCGCGCCGTAGGCGGAGCAGGCGAGGCCGAAGGAGCCGTCGGCGAAGGGGAGCACCGCGGCGTCGGCCTGGACGACGGCGACGGGTTCGGTGCCGCGGCCGAGGTCGATCCGCCGGGAGTGCTGGAGCTGGCGGAAGGAGATGTCGAGGGCGACCGGGCGGGCGCCGCGGGAGGCCAGCCAGCGGGAGCACTGGGCGGCGCCGGCACCGAGCTCCAGCACGTCGAGGCCCTTCAGTGCGGCGGGGTCGCCGAGCAGGCGGGCGTCGGCCTCGTCCAGTCCCTCGGGGCACCAGGTGAAGCGGTCGTCGCCGAGGAAGGCGCCGTGCTCGTCCTGGTACTCGTCGGCGTTGCGGTCCCACCAGTGGCGGCTGGCCCGGCTGGACTCGCCGGGGCCGGCCGCGCGCCGTACGGCGTCGTCCTCGTCGCTCTGGGCGCTCTGGGCGCTGACGTCGCCGGCGAGATGGTCGGGGGTGGTGGTCACGATGCTGAGGCCCGTCGCGTAGGGTGTGGGTGCGGAAGCGCCGCTGCCGTGAGCCGGATCCCTGTGGAACCGGGTCGGGGTGGTGGCATCCGGGGATGTCCGCCTGCGACAGCCGCCGTTCTGGTGCGCTATCGGAGGATATGGCCTGATCGATCCCGGCCTCCACCGGTCTCGCCGGCTTCGGCGTTGACCGTGCCCGGCTGTCCCCGTATGCTACAAGTTGCGCTGCGGGCCTGCGCGCCTCGGACGGAGCAGGTCGCGCTCGCATCTGTCGAAGACCCCACGGTCTGCAAGACGGACACCCCCCAGGTATGCAGTTCGGGGTCGGTGCGCCGTGTTCTTGGCTGTCCGGCTTTCGGTGGGAGCGATACGGGCCCTCCGCGTGGCATTACCTACGACTTCATGTCCGTACCGGAGCCCTTTTCCTAATGACGAGCCCCACCGACACCTCTGTCAGCACCACCCCGCAGGTTGCGGTCAACGACATCGGCGACGCGGACGCGTTCCTCGCGGCGATCGACGAGACCATCAAGTACTTCAACGACGGCGACATCGTTGAGGGCGTCATCGTGAAGGTCGACCGTGACGAGGTGCTCCTCGACATCGGTTACAAGACCGAGGGTGTCATCCCGTCCCGCGAGCTCTCGATCAAGCACGACGTCGACCCCCACGAGGTTGTCTCCGTTGGTGACAACATCGAGGCCCTGGTTCTCCAGAAGGAGGACAAGGAGGGTCGTCTCATCCTGTCCAAGAAGCGTGCGCAGTACGAGCGCGCCTGGGGCACGATCGAGAAGATCAAGGAAGAGGACGGCATCGTCACCGGTACCGTCATCGAGGTCGTCAAGGGTGGTCTCATCCTCGACATCGGCCTCCGTGGCTTCCTCCCGGCCTCGCTGGTCGAGATGCGCCGCGTCCGCGACCTCCAGCCGTACGTCGGCAAGGAGCTCGAGGCCAAGATCATCGAGCTGGACAAGAACCGCAACAACGTGGTCCTGTCCCGCCGTGCCTGGCTGGAGCAGACCCAGAGCGAGGTCCGCCAGACCTTCCTCACCACCCTGCAGAAGGGCCAGGTGCGCTCCGGCGTCGTCTCCTCGATCGTCAACTTCGGTGCCTTCGTGGACCTGGGTGGCGTCGACGGCCTGGTGCACGTCTCCGAGCTGTCCTGGAAGCACATCGACCACCCGTCCGAGGTTGTCGAGGTCGGCCAGGAGGTCACCGTCGAGGTTCTCGACGTGGACATGGACCGCGAGCGCGTCTCCCTGTCGCTGAAGGCGACCCAGGAGGACCCGTGGCAGCAGTTCGCCCGGACGCACCAGATCGGCCAGGTCGTCCCCGGCAAGGTCACCAAGCTGGTTCCGTTCGGTGCGTTCGTCCGCGTGGACGAGGGCATCGAGGGTCTGGTCCACATCTCCGAGCTGGCCGAGCGCCACGTCGAGATCCCGGAGCAGGTCGTCCAGGTCGGCGACGAGATCTTCGTCAAGGTCATCGACATCGACCTCGAGCGTCGTCGCATCAGCCTCTCGCTGAAGCAGGCCAACGAGTCCCTCGGTGCCGACCCGGCGTCGGTCGAGTTCGACCCGACCCTGTACGGCATGGCCGCGTCCTACGACGACCAGGGCAACTACATCTACCCGGAGGGCTTCGACCCCGAGGCGAACGACTGGCTGCCCGGCTTCGAGAAGCAGCGTGAGGAGTGGGAGCGGCAGTACGCCGAGGCCCAGGCCCGCTTCGAGCAGCACCAGGCCCAGGTCATCAAGAGCCGCGAGGCCGACGCCGCCGCTGCCGCCGAGGCCGGCGAGGAGGCCCCGGTCTCCGGTGGCGGCTCGTACTCCTCCAGCAGCGACGAGGGCTCCGGCGCTCTCGCTTCGGACGAGGCGCTCGCCGCGCTCCGCGAGAAGCTGGCCGGCGGCCAGAGCTGATCGCAGCGCGCACAGCCTGACGGCTGAGCAGTAGCAGGCGGAACCCCCGCCCGGCATCGTCCGGGCGGGGGTTCCGCTTTGTTGTCCGGTATTTCTTATGTGTCGTTTACGTCACAGGATTTGTGATATGCCGCTCATCGTCCGTCTCTAGGACGAAACGGACTTTGCGCCTACATTGAGGGGAACTGCCCGAAAGGCTCCTTCATGCGCAAACCCCGTACCGCCGCATCGCCTTCGCCCGCCGACCACCGCGTCGGCGGGCGGCTCGCAGCCCTCGGCCGGGCGAGCTTCCGCCACCGTCGCTGGGTGCTCGCCTTCTGGGCCCTGGTGCTGGCGGCCGGTGTTCTGATCGGCGGCCGGGTGTTCGAGGGGACGGTCGCTGGCGGCGGTTCCGGCGGCTCGGAGGCCGCCCGCGGCTCGGCCGTCGTCCAGGCCGCGGACCCGGTGAAGGGGACCGTCACCGCCGTGGTGGACGGCGCGCCGGTGAGCGACCAGGCGGTACGCACGGCGGTCACGGCCGCCACCGCCGACATCTCCCACCTGCCGGGCGTGGTCTCGGTCGCCGACGCCTACTCCGGTGCCCCCGGCCTGGCCGCGGCCGACGGCCGGGCGAGCCTGGTCGCCGTCCGGATGGCCGATGCCTCCACCCCGGCGCAGCTCGACGCCGTCACCGAGCGGCTCGACGCGATCGACGCCGCCGGCACGCACGTGACCGTCGGCGGCGACCTCGTGCTGGAGCAGGAGGTCAAGGCGCAGACCGAGAAGGACACCCGCTTCGGCGAGATCGTCACCCTGCCGCTGACCCTGATCGTCATGGTGCTGGTCTTCGGCGGCCTCGCCGCCGCCGGCCTGCCCGGCATCGGCGCGATCGCCTCGGTGGGCGGCGCCCTGCTCGCCATGTTCGGCTTCAGCCGGATCATGGACATCGACACCAGCGTGCTGCCGATCGCCACCGTGCTCGGCCTCGGCCTGTCCATCGACTACGCGCTGCTGATGGTCAACCGCTTCCGCGAGGAGCGCGGCCACGGCGCCACCATCGAGCAGGCCGTGGAACGCACCGCGGCCACCGCCGGGCGCACCGTCGCCTTCTCCGGGCTGACCGTCGCGGTCGCGCTGTCCGGCCTGTTCGTCTTCACCAGCCCGGTGTTCCGGGCGGTCGGCGTGGCCGGCGTGAGCGTCGTGGTGATCGCGGTCGCGGCCGCGCTCACCCTCGTCCCGGCGCTGCTCGGCTTCGTCGGCCGGAGGATCAAGACGCCGACCGAGCCGGTGCCCGACGAGGGCTTCTTCTCCCGCACGGTGCGCCGCGTCCAGAAGCGCGCGCTGCCGGTGATGCTGGTGTGCGTCGCGCTGCTGACCGCCGCCGGCGCGCCGTTCCTCGGCGCCCACCCGCGCAGCTCCGGCGCCGACGTGCTGCCGAAGTCGTTCGCCTCCCGGCAGGTCGCCGACACCGTCGCCCAGCGCTTCCCGGACCAGGCCGCCGCCCCGATCACAGTGGTGGTGGCGAGCGACCAGAAGGCCGCGCAGGCGTACGCGGACGACGTGGTCGAGAAGCTGCCCGGCGTGGCGGGCGTCCGGGCGGTCGCCCCGGTCGGCGACGACCTGACCACGATCGACGTCCTGGTGAAGGGCGACCCGCAGGGCAGCCACGCCAAGAAGGTCGTCGGCGAGCTGCGGGCCGACCGCGGCGGGCTGACCACCTATGTCACCGGTGACGCCGCCTCGGTCGCCGACTTCCAGCACGAGGTCGCCACCCGCGGGCCGTGGGCGCTCGGGCTCGTCGCCCTCGGCACGCTCGTCCTGCTGTTCCTGATGACCGGCTCGGTCGTGATGCCGGTCAAGGCGCTGCTGATGAACCTGCTGTCGCTGGGCGCCTCGCTCGGCGCGCTCACCATGGTCTTCCAGCACGGCTGGTTCAGCAGCCTGCTCGGCTTCACCCCCTCGGGCGGCCTGGAGACCTTCGTCCCGGTGCTGGTCTTCGCCTTCGCCTTCGGCCTGTCCATGGACTACGAGGTCTTCCTGCTCGCCCGGATCAAGGAGCTGTACGACCAGGGGCACGACTGCACCCGGTCCGTCCAGCTCGGCCTGCAGCGCAGCGGGAAGATCATCACCTCGGCGGGGCTGCTGATGGTGATCGTCTTCGCCGGCTTCGCGGCCGGGCAGATGCTGATGGTCAAGCAGATGGGCATCGCGCTGGCGGTGGCCGTCGCGGTGGACGCCACCCTGGTGCGCTGTCTGCTGGTGCCGGCCGCGATGAGTCTGGCCGGCGAGTTCAACTGGTGGGCGCCCGCGCCGCTGCGCAGGCTGCACCGGAAGATCGGCCTGAGCGAGCACGTGGAGCTGCCGCCGCTCGGCGCGCGGGCGGTGCTGCCCGGGCAGCGCACCGAGGCGGAGCAGGTCGCACTCGCCGGCTGACGCCGGCCACCGGCAGCGCTCAGCGGTTGACGCAGGCGTTGCCGAAGCCGGGGGCCAGGCCGGCCGCCACGTCCAGCGGGCCGCAGGCGGAGGCGGCGCCGGCGGTGCCGAGCAGCAGGCCGCAGACGGCGGCGGCGAGGACCAGGGCGGTGCGGACGGGGGTCATGGCGGGCGTCCCTTCGAAGGCGCGGGTAGCGGGCGGCCTGCCCAACGCGCGACCGGACGGCCCGGCATGCGCCCGTCCGGGTGAGCCCGGAGCGAACCCGCGACCGGTGCTCAGGCCAGCCGGCGCAGCAGCGGGACGGCCTGCTGCAGCAGCAGGCGCTCCTCCGGGGTGAGCCGTTCGGTCAGGGCGGTCGCGATGGTGCCCTCGCGGCGTGCGCGCTGGGCGTGCAGGGCCGCGGTGCCCGCCGCCGTCGGAGCGATCAGCAGCTTCCGTCCGTCCGTCTCGTGCGGCCGCTGCTCGACCAGGCCGGCCTCGGTGAGCAGGGCGACGGTGCGGGCCATCGACTGGTGGCGCACCCGCTGCAGGGCGGCCAGCTCGCTGGTGGTGCGGGGGCCCTCGCGGACCAGCCAGCCGAGGACGGCGGCCTGGTTCTGCGGCAGTTCGTCGCCGGGGCGGAGGGTGCGCACCAGGGTGCCGATGGCGGTGCGCAGCTCGGCGGCCAGTTCCAGGGGGTCGACCTCGTCCATGGGGATCATGCTACCGAGAACCTCCTGCAGCCAAACTGTGCAGTCTTGCTGTAGTGTTTTGCCATGCGACTGACCAAGCTCGGACACGCCTGCGTCCGCATCGAACGCCAGGGCACCACCGTCGTCATCGACCCCGGCCTGTTCACCGAGGCCGACGCCACCCGGGGCGCGGACGCCGTTCTGATCACCCACGAGCACATGGACCACTTCGCCGAGGAGCGGCTGCGTGCCGCCGTCGAGGCCGAGCCGGGCCTGCGGATCTGGACCAACCGCTCGGTGGCCGACAAGCTGGAGGGCATCGGCGCGCGGGTCACCGTGGTCGGCGAGGGCGACGCCTTCGACATCGACGGCCTCGAGGTGAGTGTGCACGGCGAGTGGCACGCCGTCATCCACCCCGACATCCCGCGCGTCGGCAACATCGGCTTCCTGCTCGACGGGCGGCTCTTCCACCCCGGCGACGCGCTCACCGTGCCGCCGCACCCGGTGGACACCCTGCTGCTGCCGATCGCCGGGCCCTGGGCCAAGGTGTCCGAACTGATCGACTACGTCCGGGAGGCCGGCCCCGGCCGGGCGCTGGCGATCCACGAGGCGGTGCTCAGCGACGTCGGGCAGATGGTGCACGGGCGGCTGCTCGGCGAGGGCGGCCCGGGGACGGGCGCTCCGTTCACGCAGCTCGCCGCGGGGGAACAACTCGACCTCGGCTGACGGCCCGTGCCGTTCGTCCGTGCCGCGCCCGGCCGTTGGGCGCCGCCCTGACAATTCGTAAGCGGATTATGTGAGTTGTCGTGATAAACACCCGATTGGCGGTGGTATGTCCGTCTCCGGTCCGGGACCCTGTGGGGCCAGGGGGCCGCGTAACCGTCGCGGCTCCACGGGCAAGGAGGACGGATGTCGATCGGGACGAGGGCGGGTGCGGCCGCCGCCGTGGCCTGCGGAGTGCTGGCCACGCTCACCGCCGGTGCGGGCATTGCGTACGCGGACGGCGCGGCCACACCGTTCAAGGGCCGCACCGAGGGCGGCAGTCTGGAGTTGGTGAACGGCGACGTCGTCGCCTGCGCCGGCGTCGGCGAGGTCCGCGTCGTCGACGCCCAGGGCGAGCACGTCCCCGGCGCGCCGGGCACGAGCTTCACCACCTCCGCCGGGACGAAGGTGCTCACCAAGAGCGCCGACACCGTCGAGGTGACCGTCGGCGGCGCCTCCGCCGCCGTCACCTGCGGGCCCGAACTCTTCCCCACCACCACCGCGTTCGTGCCCAAGGGGCCGTCCCTCGCCGGAGGCGGCGGCGGCATCCTCGGGGTGGACCCGGTCGAGACCGCCGCCGGCGGGGCCCTTCTCGCGGCCGGCCTCGCCGGCGGCACCGTCCTGCTGCGCCGCCGGCGCGCTGGCCGGGCCTGACCGCCCACCGTGCAGGAGGCGCCGACGGTGCGACGACCACCGACCCGCGGGGCCCGCGCGGCCCTCGCCGCGGCCGCGGCCTTTGCCACCGCCGGCGCCTGGCTGGTGCACGACGGCACCCGCACCCAATCCCCGCCCGTGCCCGCCGCGGCCGACGCCCGGCCCGCCGCTGCCGCTGCCGCTGCCACTGCCGCCGACCGGCCGACGCCGGCGGCGGCCGCGCGGGCCGCGGCGGGCATGCCCGCCGCCATGCCCTTCTCCCTGCCGACCCGGCTGCGCATCCCGGCCATCGGCGTCGACGCCCCCGTCACCGGGGTCGGCCTGGACACCCGCGGCGGCCTCCAGGTGCCGCCCGAGGCCGACCGCAACCTCGCCGGCTGGTACCGCCTCGGCGCGGCCCCCGGCAGCGCCGGGAACGCCCTGCTGGTCGGCCACGTCGACACCGACCGCGGCCGCGCCGTCTTCTGGTCGCTCGGCTCCCTCCACCGCGGCAACACCCTCGACGTGCTGCGCGCCGACGGCAGCACCGCCCGCTTCGCCGTCGACGCCGTCGAGGTGCTGCCCAAGGACGGCTTCCCCGACGACCGGGTCTACGGCGCCACCGCCCGCCCGGAACTGCGCGTCATCACCTGCGGCGGCGGCTACACCCGCGCCACCGGCTACCTGGGCAACGTCGTCGTCTACGCCCACCTCGTGCAGGCGCTGTGACGACCTATCAGATCGCTGCGACCGGTTCTGCCACAGGGGTGAACGGGCGGCCGTCCAACGTCCAGTGCGGGTCCGGCACGATCTCCAGCGCCGCGAACACGTGCGCCGCCACATCGGTGTGGT
Source organism: Streptomyces sp. TLI_235 (assembly GCA_002300355.1). Classification (NCBI taxonomy): domain Bacteria; kingdom Bacillati; phylum Actinomycetota; class Actinomycetes; order Kitasatosporales; family Streptomycetaceae; genus Streptomyces; species Streptomyces sp. TLI_235. The sequence goes on along the minus strand of NSGV01000002.1, from coordinate 1,573,745 downwards.
GCAGTGGCAGCACCGGACCGCCGGGGACGATCCCCGGGCCGCACGCCGCGATCCAGGCCGTCCGCTCCACCTCGGTACGCCCGCCGTGCCCGCCGCCGTCCAGATGCCCGTGGTCGGTCACCACGATCACCGTCCACTCCTCCTCGGCGTACGAGGACCGGCCGCGGACCGCCGCCAGCAGCCGGCCCAGCCGGACGTCCGCCGCCTCCACCGAACGCCGGTACTCCTCGCCGCAGCCCACGAAGTGCGCCGTCTCGTCGACCGCGCCCAGGTAGACGAAGGACGCCTGCGGATCGTCGTCGCTGCGGCCCAGTACGTACTCGGCCTCCGCCGTCACCCGCTCGTCGCAGACCTCCCACGCCTCCGGGGTGTCCTCCAGCGGCGCGATGTACGCCAGGCGCCCCGGTGCCGCGAACAGCGGGCCGCCGCTGCGGGCCAGGAACAGCGGCTCCCAGCCGCCCGCCGCGAAGGTCCGGCGCCGGTGCACGGCCGCCAGCCGGGTGGTGAAGTCCGGGAAGACGTCCAGCCGGTTGCCGCCGAAGTGGTTGCCGAACACGCCGTGCTTGGCCACCCCGACACCGGTCACCACGGTCGCCCAGCACGGGCCGGACATCGTGGGCGTCGCCTCGTCCACCCGCACCTCGGCGAGGAAGCCCGCCTCGGCCACCTTGTCCAGGTGCGGGGTGTGCAGCGACGGCAGCAGGTCGAGCCGGACGCCGTCGATGCCGACGACCAGCACCCGCCTCGGACCGGCGGGCCAGGTGGGGGACATCGGTGCTCCTCTCGGGTCGGACGATCCCCGGCACCCTAACCAGTACCGGACTCCCAGCCGTCCGTTCGCACCCCCGCACGCGGGGAGTTCGCCGTGCCGGCGCCGGATGTTCGACCGCCGTTCGACCCGCCGCGACCAGGCCGGGGGAGCGGTCGACCCGCGCAGGTGACCGGACGGTAGCCTGGGCGCCATGCTGAGGATCGGACTGACAGGCGGGATCGGCGCGGGCAAGAGCGAGGTGTCCCGGCAGCTCGCCGCGCTCGGCGCGGTGATCGTGGACTCCGACCTGATCGCCCGCGAGGCGGTGGCTCCCGGCACCGGCGGACTGCGCGCCGTCGTCGCCGAGTTCGGCCCCGAGGTGCTGCAGCCCGACGGCTCGCTCGACCGGCCCGCCCTCGGCCGCCTCGTCTTCGGCGACCCCGCCCGGCTCGCCGCGCTCAACGCGATCGTCCACCCGCTGGTGCGTGCCCGCTCCGCCGAACTCGAGGCCGCCGCCGGGCCGGACGACATCGTCGTGCACGACGTCCCGCTGCTCGCCGAGAACGGGCTCGCCCCGCTCTACGAGAAGGTCGTCGTCGTCGACGTGCCCGACGAGACCCGGCTCGACCGGCTGGTGCGGCTGCGCGGCATGGCCGAGGACGAGGCCAAGGCCCGGATGGCCGCCCAGGCCACCCGCGAGGACCGGCTCGCCGTCGCCGACATCGTCGTCGACAACAGCGGCACGCTGGACGAACTCACCGCCCGCGTCCGGGAGGTCTGGGAGCAGCTGACCGCCGACCGGGCGTAGCCGGGCGACTGCGGGTCGGGCCGGGCGGGTCGGGCCGGCGGATCCTGCGGCACCGGCCCGTGCAGCCGACAGGGGCCCTGGGCTCGCTCCGTCAGTTCGGGCTGTACCACGGGTCGGGGTGCCAGGGGTGGAGCAGGGCGGGGGCGGCGAGGGTGATGCGGATGCCGACGGTGCCGGCGAGGCCGACCCGCAGGCGGCTGCGGGCGAGGGCGAACACCGCGGCGAGCCCGTACTTGTCGATCAGCGAGGTGCGGTAGCGGGCGGTGTGCTCGGGGCCGCACACCGCCGCGCGGGCGGCCAGCACCCGGCCGACCGGCCGGCCGTACGGGTCGCAGGCGGCGACCAGCATCCGGGGCCTGCTGCGGACCTGCCGGACGGCGGGGGAGTCGGCAGGTGCCCAGACGCCCAGTCCGGAGCCGTCCGGGACGACCCAGGTGGCGGCGGTGGTGGTGGCGCCGTCCGGGCCGAAGGTGGTCAGCAGGAGGCGACGGGCGTCGGCGAGACCGTCGGGTGGGTGGCTCATCGTTCCCCTCCGCCGGTCAGTGGTGTCCGGAGCCGTCGGTGACCTCGCGGTACTCCTCGGCGGTGGGCTTGGCGATCTGGCCGCCCGGGCCGAACCAGGTACGGGAGAGGGCGGCGTGGAGCCGGGTGCCCCCGTCGGCCGGCCGGTGCTGGTGGTGGGCGGTGAGCCGGTGCAGGTCGGCGGGGGGCAGCGGGGTGTGCGACTCGGTGTACTCGCCGTGCGGCAGGCGCGTGACGATGCCGCTCTCCCGGCCGTGCAGCACCTTGTCCCGGTCGCGGCGCTGCAGCCCGAGGCACCACCGCTTGGCGGCGAAGAAGGTCAGCACCGGGACGACGAAGCAGCCGAGACGGACGACGTAGGTGATCGAGTCGAGCGACAGGTGCAGGTGGGTGGCGATCAGGTCGTTGCCCCCGCCGGCCAGCAGCACCAGGTAGAGGCTGATCCAGGCCGCGCCGAGGGCGGTCCGCACCGGGGCGTTGCGCGGCCGGTCCAGCAGGTGGCCCTCGCGCCGGTCGCGGGTGAGCCACGCTTCAGGAAGGGATAGCCGGCGATCGCGCCGAGCACGGCGGGGAAGGCCAGGAAGGGGATCAGGATGCCGAGGTTGAGGGTGTGGCCCCAGGCCCGGACCTCCCAGCCCGGCATCACCCGGATCAGGCCCTCCGCGAAGCCCATGTACCAGTCGGGCTGGGCGTCGGTGGACACCTGGTCGGGGCGGTACGGGCCGTACGCCCAGATCGGGTTGATCGTGGCGATCGCGGAGACGGCCGCGATGACGTCGAACACCAGGAAGAAGAACCCGCCGGCCTTGGCCAGGTAGACCGGCATCAGCGGCATGCCGATCACGTTCTCCTCGGTCCGGCCGGGCCCGGCCCACTGGGTGTGCTTGTGGTGGAAGACCAGGATCAGGTGGGCCACCAGCAGGCCCAGGTGATGCCCGGGATCAGCAGCACGTGGACGGTGAAGAACCGCGGCACGATGTCGGTGCCGGGGAACTGACCGCCGAACAGGAACATCTGCAGGTACGTGCCGACCAGCGGCACCGCCAGGATCGCGCCCTCCATGAAGCGGATACCGGTACCGGACAGCAGGTCGTCCGGCAGCGAGTAGCCCATGAAACCGTCGAACATGCCGAGGAAGAGCAGCAGGAACCCGAACAGCCAGTTGATCTCGCGCGGCTTGCGGAACGCCCCGGTGAAGAACACCCGCATCATGTGGACGAACATCGCGGCCACGAACACCAGAGCAGCCCAGTGGTGGATCTGACGGATCAGCAGACCGCCGCGCACCTCGAAGCTGATGTCCATGGTCGAGGCGTACGCCCCGGACATCCGGATGCCGTTGAGCGGGGCGTACGGACCGTGGTACACGGTCTCGGCCATGCTCGGCTTGAAGAACAGCGTCAGATAGACGCCGGTCAGGATGATCACCACGAGGCTGTAGAGGCATATCTCGCCGAGCATGAACGACCAGTGGTCCGGAAAGACCTTGCGGATGTTCGACTTGGCGAGGGCGTAGAGCCCCAGCCGTCCGTCCGCCCAGTCCGCGGCGCGCTGCGCCCGGCCCGGTGCCGCGGGGGTGCCCCGCCGGTCGATGGTCTGTGGATGGGGCATCACGTCTCCCTGGGCGGGCCGGCGTTGTCCGGAGCCAAAACGGGGGAGGCTCCCCATTTTGTGGCCACACCCTAGCAGTAACGGGGAGAGCTCCCCGCTTTCGGGTTGTTAGGGTGTCCGCATGGCAGACGGAGAGCGGCCAGCGCCGCAGCGGCGGGACGCGCGGCGCAATCGCGAGGCGCTGGTCGCGGCCGCCGCCGACGTCTTCGCCGAACTCGGCCTCGACGCCCCGCTCGACGTCATCGCCCGGCGGGCCGGGGTCGGCAACGCCACCCTCTACCGGCACTTCCCGACCCGCGAGGACCTGATCGGCGAGGTCTTTCGGGCAGCTGCCGCCGTCCTCGCGGAGGCGGGCGAGGAGGCCCTGGCGGTCGACGACGCCTGGACGGCCGTCGAGGGCTACTTCACGCGGATCTTCGAACTCGTCGCCACCAACCGGGGCATCAACGACCTGGTGACGATGGCCATTCCGACCGTCCCGGTGCTCGCAGAGATGAGCCACCGCAACGCGGAGACCGTCGGCACCCTGGTCGCCCGGGCCCAGGAGCAGGGCACGATGCGGCGCGACGTCGTCCCGATGGACCTGCTGTTCCTGCTCGGCCCGCTCTGCCGCGCGGTGCCCGCCGCGGACGGCCTCCGGCCGGGCCTGTGGCGGCGCCATCTCGCCCTGCTGCTGGACGGCTTCCGCACCCGCGCCGCCCACCCGCTCCCCGAACCGCCGGTCGGCGACGACCGGCTCGACCAGCTCTTCGCGGGCCTCTGGGAAGCCCCGGACGCGACCTGAGCCGCTACCGCTCGGGAAGCGGGGCCGCGGGTCGCCGCACCGTGCTCAGGCTCCGACCGCGTCCCGGATCACCAGGCAGGCCGCGCCCCGCGCCCACAGGTCGTCGGTGACCGCGTCGACCACCAGCTCGCAGTCGGCCGCCGCCGTGGAGAACGCGTGCTCGCGCAGCGCCGCCACCAGCGCCGGACCGAACAGATCCTGAGCCGTCGCCCCCTCGCCCGCCAGGACGATCTTCTCCAGGTTCAGCAGGTTGCACAGCCCCGCGAGCCCCCGCCCCAGCGCCTCGCCGGCCGCCGCGAACGCCGCCAGCGCCGCCTTCGCGTCCGGCCCGCGGCCCGAGCGCGCAAGCACCACCGCCTGGTCGATGTCCTCGCAGTCCGCCAGCCCCGCCTCCCGGAGCCGCCGCAGTACCGCGTCATAGGACGCGAGCGCCTCCAGGCAGCCGACGTTCCCGCAGCTGCACACCGGCCCTGCCGGGTCGAGGGGGACATGGCCGAACTCGCCCGCCAGGCCACTGCGCCCCAGGTAGGGGCGCCCGCCCAGCAGCAGGCCGCAGCCCACGCCCGCGCCCACCGTCACGACCGCGAACGAGTCGGTGTTCCGGCCGTGCCCGAACCACTGCTCGGCCACCACCAGGGTGTTCACGTCGTTGCTCACCGCCACCGGCATCCCGCACGCCTCGGCCAGCGGACCGGCCACGTCCACGTCGTGCCAGTCCATCAGCGCCGAGTAGTGGCACACCCCGCTCGTGGGGTCCACGTGGCCGTTCAGGCCCACGCCCACACCCAGCATCCGCTCCGAGGCCCCCGGCACCGACGCCACCAGGTGCCGCACGGCCTCCACCGTCGCCGCCACCGCCGTCTCGACACGGTGGTCGGCCAGTGGCTGCTCCCGGCGGGCGAGCTCCTGCGCCCCCAGGTCGGTGAGGACCGCGGTCACCTTCGACGGGCCGATCTTCACTCCGGCGGCCAGCCGCAGTTCCTTGCGCACCCGCAGCATCCGGCGCGGCCGCCCGACCGCACCCGCGGGCTCGGCGGTGGACTCGACCAGGTAGCCCGCCTCCATCAGAGGGTTCACCACCTTGGTCACGGTCGACTGCGACAGCTCCAGCCGCTGGGCGACCTCCACACGCGACAGCGGCCCTGCGGTGAGGATCGCGGCGAACACATCCGCCCGGGTGCGCTGCCCGATCGGATCGACGGCCGAACGGGCGGGCGCGAGCAACCGGGGCACCGCACGGCCGGCGGGCGTCTGGACGGTCACGGTTGGCTTGCCTCCACTGGACTGCTTCGGCCACCGATCGGCGCCACGGGCCCCAGTCTGCCCGTTTCTTCGAACGCTGCCGTACTCCGATGGGCCTCCGTGCCATGCTGGCGATAATTGCTTGATGCCGGAAAATGTCGGGGACATTTCGATAACGCCGCGAATCAGCTCCACGCGACAGGTCCCGCTGCCCCGGTCGAGGGCCCAGTAGCAGGCCGGCGGGGAGGTCGAGGACCTCCGTACGCGCCGCACCCATCGCCGAGACACTACCGCGCTAGGCCGAGCAGTCGGGTGCGTCACGGCGATTTCCATCTTATTTCTTGACACGTGAAATTAATAGTGCCAGCCTCTCAGCCAGCCGGTCAGGCGCCCACGCGGCCGACGGGCATGCCCGTACACGGCCGCACCCCAGAGCCGCGGAGGGCGCCGCCCGGCACGCGGGGACTGCGCCGCCGGCCGGCCGTGGTGAACCCCCACCCCCACCCCCCACCCCCGTTCCCCGAGGCGTGGCCACCGGATGCCCGTTCCACGGTCACGCCGCCCCCTTGCCGCCCGCACCGGGCGCGCCTTCGCACCTGGAGTCCCCGTGCGCACCACCAGAACCCGCCTCACCGCCATGGCCGCCACCGCGGTGCTCGCCGTGACCGGCAGCGCCTGCGCCGCCCCGCACAGCACGAGCCCGGGCAGCGAGCCGAGCGGAACCATCACCTGGTACTCGAGCACGTTCGGCCGCAACGACGTCGACCTCCGCAAGACCCTCGTCAAGGCTTTCGAGAAGGTCCACCCCGCCATCCACGTCACCGTCAAGGACGTCCCCTCCGACACCGACCGGAATCGCGCCGCCATCACCGGCAGCATCCTGCGGGGTTCCGACGAGATCGACGTCTACAACGGCGATGTCGTCTGGCCGGCCCAGTTCGGCAGGGAAGGACTCGCCCTTCCGCTGAGCGAGCACCTCGACGGCGCCTACTGGCAGTCCTTCGACCGGACTCTGCTCGACGGCCTCCAGTACGACGGCAAGATCATGGCCGCCCCGCTCTTCACCGACAACGGCTTCCTCTTCTACCGCAAGGACCTCCTCGACAAGGCCCGCCTGCCCGCCCCGACCACCTGGGAGCAGCTCCGGCAGGAGGCGAAGCAGCTCCAGGACGCCGGTCTCGTCAAGTACGGCTTCTCCGCCCAGTGGGCCGGCTACGAGGGCCTCACCTGCGGCTGGACCGAGTTCTCCGCCGACAGCGGCGGCAGAAGCGTCGACTACCACGGCGGTACCGCCCAGATCGACAGCCCCGAGAACCTGAAAGCCCTCACCTACATGAAGGGCCTGATCGACGACGCCATCGCCCCCAAGGCGATCACCACCTTCAAGGAGGACGAGTCCCAGGCCCTGTTCAACAGCGGCCAGAGCGCCTTCCTGCGCAACTGGGCCTACGGCTACAACGATGCCCGGGAGAACCCCGCCTCGAAGATCAGCGGCAAGGTCGGTGTCGTCAACCTCCCGGCCTTCGAGGGCCAGATCGGCCGCGGCCGCACCACCGTCGGCGGCTGGGGCCTCTACGTCAACCCGCACAGCAGGAACATCGACGCCGATCTCGCCTTCGTCCGGTGGATGACCGGCCTCGAAGCCCAGAAGATCCTCGCCGTCAAGGGCGGCCTGCTGCCCGCCCGCAGCGGCGTCCTCGACGACCTCGACGTCCAGAACGCCAACCCCGTCTTCCAGGTCGCCTTCATGAACCGCATGGTCACCCGCCCCACCTGGACCGCCGACTACGCCAACGTCAGCAAGGCCATCTACACCGACCTCAACGCCGCCCTCACCGGCACCGGCACCCCGGCCAACGCCCTCAAGAAGGCCCAGAGCGACATCACCGCCGCGCTGGCCGCCACCCCCTGACACCACCACGACCCGCCGGGCGGACCAGCGAGTCGACGACGGAGACTCATGTGACACCTGAAGCACGCGGGCTCCCGCCCCGGTGCCGCCACCGGGGCGGGGGCTGCTCGAACTGGGCAGCGGAGCGGGAGAGTCGGAGAGGCCCGCACGACATCCCGGTGGCATGCTGGTATAAGTCTTCTCCCGTTCCGGGGAGAGGATGTCGCATCCTTCCGGACACCGGAAGCGCACGACGCGGAACCGGCACCGGCGAGAGCGGGAAGGAGGCTCGTCGCCGAAGGTGTGACCGCACAGTGGGCGTCAACCTGCCTGGGCGCCCGGCATGTACCACGAGCGGTGGGGTGTGTCGATGGGCAGGAATGTGAGCGACGGCGCCCTGAGCGCGAGTCGCGACGGCGGCTCGTCGAACGGCTGGGTCGAGAACCTCATGGACCTCGGACCGCTGCGAAGCGGAGTAGAGCGCTTCCGTGCGGTGGCCGGCGCGGACCAGGCCGCCGCCTACCTGGTGGATCCGGACGCTCACGAGCTGAGACTCACCGAAGCCGCCGGTGCGGCCACCGGCAGGTACGGCCTCCCTGCCGTCTGCGCGCTGAGCGGTCGCTCTCCCCTTGCCGACGCGGTCCGTTCGAACCGGCCGCTCTGGCTGGACACCGCGCAGGTCGTGTCCTACGGCGAGGCGGGCCTCGGCGCCTCGATGGGCGTGATGCCCCTGACGACCGTCCCGCCGGCGGCAGGGGGTGCCGCGCCGGGGTGCCTGGTCGTCGTGTGGGACGACCCGGCGGGGCCGGTCCTCGACCGGCGGACCCTCCTGGAGCTGTACGCCGACCTCGTGTCCACGTACATGGACGTGGACGGCGGCGAGCGGACGGGGCGCGGCGCACTCCGGGGCCACCGGCTGCCCTGGGACCGCATCGGTACCTTCACCCTCGACCGCGGCACCGGCCGCATCCACACGGACGCGACGATGCTCGAACTCTTCGACGTCGACCCGGGCACCTTCGACGGGCACGTGGAGAGCCTGATCGCCCACACGCTGCTGGACGACCTCCCCACCTTCATGTCCATCGTGGGGCGCAGCGGAGCGACCTCCGAGGTGCGGGATCTGGTCTTCCGTGCCCGCCGGTCCTCCGGTGAGCCGCGCTGGCTGCACCTGCGGTGCCGGGTACGGCTCGACGACAGGGGCAGACCGGGGCTCGTCCTGGGTGTGGTCGCCGACGTGATGCCGCAGGGTGCCACGCCTGCCGAGATCGCCCGGGTGGAGGAACTCACCGCCGCCCTGGCCGTGGCGACGACGGTGCAGGACGTGGGGCGCATCGTGGTGGACAGCCTCGGCACCCGGCTGAACGCCGACCGGCTGGCGTTCGCCGTCCTCCGCGGCGACCGGCTGGCGGTCACCGCGCTGGACCCGCCGACACCCGGGACGTGGCCGAGGACCTGGCGGCCGGACGGGCGCACCGAGTGGCTCGAACTCTCCCTCTCGACCTCCCCCGCTCTGGACGCCGTGCTGGGCGAGGGCCGGACGACCGTGTGGCCCGCGGGCGGCGCTCTCGAACCGGGCCTGGCGGGTGTCGGCCCGGGTGGCCTCGCCGTGCTGCCGTTGTCCGCCGAGGGCCGGGTGGTCGGAGCCTGCCTCGCCGGCTGGGACGCTCCGCGCCGGGTCACCGCCCAGGAGCGGTCCTGGCTCGCGGTGACCGCGGGACGCGCGGCGGAGGCCCTGGCCCGTGCCCAGGCGATCGACACCGAGCGTGAACTCGTTCGCGTGCTCCAGACCAGCCTGTTGCCCCGCGAGCTGCCGTCGCTGCCCGGCGCCGTGGCCGTGGCCCGCTACCTGCCCGGCACGGCGGGCCTTGAGATGGGCGGCGACTGGTACGACGTGATCATCTCCAACAACCAACTCGCGCTCGTCATCGGGGACGTGCAGGGGCACAGTGCCGAGGCCGCGACGATCATGGGCCAGGTGAGCACCGCGGTCAGGGCCTACTCGGCGGAGGGCCATCCGCCCGACGTCGTCCTCGCCCGGGCCAACCGCCTTCTCGTCGGCATGAAGACGGATCTCTTCGCCACCTGCTGCTACGTCTCCGTGAACATGGAGGAGGGGATCGCCTGGTTCGTCCGGGCGGGCCATCCGGCTCCCCTGTTGCGCCTCCCCGACGGCACCACCGAGGAGGTGGACGTGGCGGGCGGTCCGCCGCTGGGTGTCGTCGAGGATGCGGACTTCCCCATCACGGTGGTCGACATCTCGCCCGGCGCGGTGCTGGCTCTCGTGACGGACGGCCTGGTGGTGTCCGCGGAGCAGGCCGAGGACGGCGGGACACGGCGGGTCCGTGACGTGCTCGGTGCCGCCGACTTCTCGGACGTCGGACGGGTGGCCGACGAACTGATCAGCGGCGCCGACCGGCACGACGACGTGGCTCTGCTGCTCCTGCGCTACGACGGGATGGGGCTGCGGCCGGTCCGGGCGAGCTGGCGGGCATGGCGCCTTCCCGATGCCGTGATGCACGCACGCCGTTTCACCGCACGCACGGTGCGCTCCTGGGGGGTGACGGAGGAGGCCGACGTGGTCCTGCTCGTCGTCTCCGAGCTGGTCACGAATGCCGTCGTGCACACACAGGGCGATGTCCACCTGGACCTGACGCTGGCCGGGGACCGGCTGCGCATCGCCGTGACCGACTCGCTGCCGCGGGCACCGGTCAAGCCGCGCATCGTGGACTGGGAGTCGACGGGTGGTCGCGGGATCATGCTCGTGGAGGCGATGTCCACTGCCTGGGGCTCGGTGCCGGTCGGCGGCGGCAAACAGGTGTGGAGTGAAATCGCCCTGCCGGCACGCGGGGCACCCGGCGCCCAGGGCTCCGGCCGTGCGGACCGGGACGGGGAGTCGTCGCCGTGAGGATCCGACAGCACCGCTCCGCCGCCCTGGCCGTGGCGGTCTCCGCGGCCCTGGTGTTCGCCGCCTGCGCGCAGACCGGCGGTTCGGCCGACCTGCCGGCGGGTGCCGCGGGGTCGGGCGGCTTCAGCGTCGGCGTGCTGATGCCCGACAACAACGCCACCCGCTACCAGAACTTCGACAAGCCGCTCATCGAGAAGAGGATCAAGGAGCTCTGCGGGGCCTGCACGGTGAAGTACGCCAACGCCCAGGGCGACGCCTCCGCCCAGCGCCATCAGTTGGACACCATGCTGATCAGCGGGGTCAGGGTCCTCATCTTCGATGCCGTCGACGCCGGGGCGATGCGGCGATCGGTGCAGCAGGCCCGGGACGCAGGAGTTCCGGTGATCGCCTACGACCGGCTCGCCGGCGGCCCGATCTCCGGCTTCGTCTCCTTCGACACGTACGCCATCGGGCGGCTCCAGGCCCAGGCGCTGCTCAGGGCCATGGGGGCGAAGGCGCAGGGCGGCCAGGTCCTCTGGCTCGCCAGCCCGTTCAAGAATTCCCCGGCCTCGTTCCCCCTGTCGACCAGCGTGGCCATGCCCATCCTCAAGAGCGGCGGGGTCCAGCTCAACACGGCGCGCGCGTTCACGATCCCGGCCCCCAACAAGCAGGACGCGTACGCGGCGACGTCCGCCGCCATCGCGAGCGCCGGCCCGGACACGATCGACGGTGTCTACGCCGCCGACGACGTGATCGCGGCCGGGGCCGTCGCCGCCCTCAAGGCCGCCCACGTCGACCCGCTGCCCCCGGTGGTCGGCGAGGACGCCGAACTTCCCGCCCTACGGCGCCTCGTGACGGGCGAACAGTACATGACCGTCTACAAGCCCTACGAGGCGGAGGCCGACACGGCAGCGCAGATGGCCGTGGCGCTCGGCCGGGGCAGGAACCTCGACGGGCTCGCGAAGACCACGGTCGACAGCTTCACGACCAAGAGCGTCCCCGCCGTGCTGCTCACCCCTGTCGCCGTGACCGCCGAGAACATCAAGCTCACCGTCGTCGCGGACGGGATGTACACCGTCCACCAGATATGCACCGCCGAACTCGCAGCCGCGTGCCGGAACGCCGGGCTCGACTGACGACGGCCCCGCAGCCCTCGCATCGCGCGTTGCCCCGGACGATCCGGCGGTGAAGGAGAAAGCAGATGGCACGTACCGCAGACCCGCCCCTGTTGTCGCTGCACGCGGTCTCCAAACGGTACGGCGCGGTCCAGGCACTCACCGACGTACAGCTCGAGGTCAACGCGGGCGAGGTGGTCGCCTTGATGGGCGACAACGGTGCGGGGAAGTCCACGCTCGTCAAACTGATCGCGGGCGTGGAGCCCGCCGACGGTGGCGTCATCGAGTGGCAGGGCCGGGAGGTCCGGCTCACCCGCCCTCATGAGGCGCAGGCACTGGGCATCGCGACGGTGTACCAGGACCTCGCCCTGTGCGACGCCCTCGACGCGGTCGCGAACATCTTCCTCGGCCGTGAGCTCCGCCGCGGCCTGGGACTGGACGAGCTGGAGATGGAGCGCCGCACCCACGAACTGATGGACATCCTCTCCGTTCACATCCCCGACCTGCGCGTTCCCGTGTCCACGCTCTCGGCGGGACAGCGGCAGAGCCTCGCGATCTGCCGCGCCCTGCTCGGCGAACCGGACCTCGTACTCCTCGACGAACCCACGGCGGCCCTGGGTATCAGGCAGACCGGGCAGTTCCTCGACCTGATCGAGCAGCTCCGCGACCGAGGTCTCGGCGTGCTGCTCGTCAGCCACAACCTCAGCGACGTCAAGGCCGTCGCGGACTGGGTGGCCGTCCTGCGCCACGGCCGCAACAACGGCTTCTACGACGTCAACATGACGTCCCAGGAACAGATCGTCTCCTCCGTCATCGGCACCACGGAGAACGCCGTCACGATGCGTGCGGCGGAGGCGGCGGAGTGGGAGGAGGCGGGTCTGTGAGCCGCTTGGAAACACCCGAGGCAGGCCCCGTCCGGGGCACCCACGACGCAGCAGGCCGGACGGCCGGACCGGGGCGCGCACGGGCACTGCGGCGCAGCGGGCAGTGGCTCAAGCTCATGATGCAGCGCGGAGAGATCGGCCGGCCCTGGATCATCCTCGGCCTGCTCCCGCTCTGGCTCGCGTTCCAGGCCTTCAACGGCAACTTCCTCTCGCCCCGCAACCTGTCCCACATCAGCGTGGACATGGCAGGCACCGGGATGATCGCGCTGGGCCTCGTCTTCGTGCTGGCACTCGGGGAGATCGACCTGTCGGTGGGCTCGGTGGCAGGACTGTCGACCGTCGTCTTCGCCGTCCTGAACGTGCGCTCCGGCATCCCGGAGGGCGTCGCCGTCCTCCTCGCCGTCCTCTGCGGCGCCGCCATCGGAGCCCTGCAGGGGTTCCTCCACGCCAAGTCGGGGGTGCCGGCGTACGCCGTCACCCTGGCCGGGCTGCTCGGCTGGTACGGCCTGATGCTCTACCTGCTGGGAGCCAGCGGCACCCTCGACTTCAGCGACACCGGCCTGGTCGCCTCGCTCACCACCAGCTACCTCGGCGAACCGGCCGCGACGTACGGCCTCGCGGCCCTCGGCACAGCGGCGTTCCTCCTCACCTCCTACCGCGACCGCCGACGCCGCAGGGCCGCCGGAATGCCGGCCGCACCCGTCGGCGTCATCGCGCTGCGCACCGGTGCGCTCGCGGCGGTCGCGTTCACCGCCGCCGCCGTGCTCGACGCGTTCCAGGGGCTGCCGCTGGCTCTGCTGATCTTCCTGGCGGCCGTCGCCGTCATGGACTACCTGCTGCGCCGCATGCCGTACGGCCGGAAGGTCTTCGCGCTCGGCAGCGCACCCGAGGCCGCCCGCCGCACCGGCATCAACGTGGCGGTGGTCCGGATCACCGTCTTCACGATCTCGGGCGCGACGGCTGCCGTCGGAGGGCTGCTGCTGGCCTCGCCGACGGCGGCGACCATCCAGCCCTCCAGCTCACCCACCCTGCTGCTGAGCGCCCTCGCCGCAGCCGTGCTCGGCGGCGCCAGCCTGTTCGGTGCACGCGGCACGACCTGGTCGGCGCTGGTCGGCATCCTCGTCATCCAGTCGATCGCCTCCGGAGTGGCGCTCGTCGGCGTCCAGGGGTCGCTCCAGTTCGTGATCACGGCCGGGGTGCTCCTCGCCGCCGTACTGATCGACTCCGCATCGCGGCGCGCCCAGCGGGCCCACGGCATGGCGTGACCGGCCCTGGCGAATGAGTGTCACCTGTACCTGAGTTTCATCGACAGGCGCATTCCATTTGCCGCGGAATCCGGCTTCTTGAAATTCGGCTGTGAGACGCAGTGCTCCTGGTCCGGGCTGTTAGCATCTGTGCGGCCGAAGACCCGGTAGGCAGGTGGTCCTGGGCGACGGCCGACAATCGGTGAGGGCGGGGAGAGAAGATGCGAAGCCAGGATCAGGCTGACCCCTTCGGGGTGCGTCTCGTTATCGAGGCGGAAGGAAAGACATGGGTGCGGGACCTGGACCTGCCCTTCGCCCCGTTCCCCGGCATGGGTGTTCGCATTGGCGCCTACGAGGTGCTGAACGTCGTCACGGTGCTGGTCGACGATCCCGACGGTGCCGTGACATGCGTGGTGGTCGACGATGACGGGGGCGAGTTCACCGCGAAGAAGTGCGCATCGCTCGGCTTCGTGGAATGTGGGCCCCCTGGTGAACGCGCGGTGCGGGCGGCTTTTCCGGTCCGGGTCAGCGTCATCACCTTTGCAAGCGACCGGCAGTGGAGCAAGGTGTGCACTCTGCCTTTTGCGCCTTTTGAAGGCCTGCGGGTCCGGATGAACGGTGAAAAGGTGCTCAAGATATTCACCGTCGTGGCCGGGGCCGACCACCGGAGTGAAGTCGAGTGCTACGCCGGCTTCGAAGGCGAGGGGGCGGACACCGTCACAGGAGACGAATGTGAGGCCCTCGGCCTCGAGAGGGATTACAGGTAGGACACCGGGGTCCGGGACGTCGCACGGGCCGCCGGGATTGCGGAGACGACCGCGGCGACGGTGACGGCCGAGGCCGCGAGCAGGAACAGCATCGCCGGGGAGGGGCTCTGCGCGATGCCGGCGCCCACGCCGCTGGTACGGCCCTGGAGGTTGATCAGCCGGTCCGACAGCAGCACGCCCAGCGCCGTTCCGGCGACCGTCGCGGTCAGCGCGAGCAGCGCGGTGCTGGTGACGATCACTGCGGTGACCTGGCGCGGGGTCAGGCCGATCGCCCGCAGGACGCCGAGGTCACGGGTGTGGTCGCGCAGTCCGCCGCTGGTCGCGGTCAGGAGCTCGGACAGGCCGATCAGGGCGAGGACGGCGACGAGTCCGACGGTCACCGGCCGGAGGACGCCGAGCCGGTCGGCGGGATTGTCCACCGGCCGCACGTCGAGCCGTCCGGCCGCCGTGTCGAGCAGCTCGGCCCGGAGGGCGGTCGGGCTGGTGCCCGGGCGCGGGACCACGCTGTAGTACTGGGGGAGGGGTAGACCGCCGGGCCCGCCCAGCGCGTCGAGGCCGACGGAGAGGATCTCCCCGTTGTGATCGGGCTGGATGGTCCGGCCGACGATGTGGAGGATGTGCGGGGTGCCGCCGGCGGTCACCCGCACCCAGGACCCGACGTGGACGTGCATCAGGTCGAGCAGGCCCTGCCCTGCGACGGCCTCGTCGCGTTCGCGGATGCCCCGGCCCTCGGTGACGGGGTACGGGTAGGGCCGCTCCGAGGTGCCGAGGCCGCGCACGGTGACGGTGCGGGTCTGGCCGGGGACGAGGGCCTCGACCTCGACGCCGGGGTAGGCGGCGGCGACGCCGGAGGTCCGTTCCAGCAGGCTGCGGGCCGCGACGTCGCCGATGGCGTTCGGCCGCGCGGTCAGGACGCCGGCCAGGCCGACCCGCTCCGGGCGTTGCTGGAAGCCGTCGAGCGTGGCCCAGTTCCCCAGCGCGACGGTGATCAGGAGGATCGGGATGGCCAGCCGCCCCACGGTGAGGGTGGCGCGGAGCGGACGGTGGAAGGCGTCCCGGGCTCCCAGGACGAGGGCCGGCGGCAGGTGCAGCAGCAGGGCGAGGCGGGCCAGGCGGGACATCCGGGTGCCGGTCAGGTCCGTCCGGAGGGCCGGCGTCGGCGGCACCCGTCCTGCCTGCCAGGCCGGCAGGACGGTGGCCAGCGCGATGCTGAGCACCGCGCCGGCGCCGGTCAGGGCCAGGACGCCGGTGTGCCCGGGCAGGGTCTGCCACACGGCCATGGACTCGCCGATCCGGCCGGGGAGCAGCGGGCCGAGCAGCCTGGCGGCGCCGGCACCGAGGGCGATGCCGACCAGCGCGAGCGCGGTGTGCTCGTAGAGGAACATCCGGACGATCTGGCCCGGGGTGAAGCCGACCGCCTTGAGGACGGCGATGTCCTGGACCTGGCCGAGCACCCGGCTGCCGGCGGCGCCGGCCACGGCGAGCGCCGCGGCCAGCAGGGCGGCCAGGCCGAACGTGCCGAGCAGGAGCCCGAGCAGCCGGTTGTCCTGGTCCATGGAGGCCCGTACCTGGTTCCAGGTGGAGACCTGGGTGACCTGGTCGCCGCCGAGCGCGGTGACGGCCTGCTGGGCGGTGAAGTCGGTGGCGAGCGGGTCGCCGAGGCGCAGCCCCAGGACGTCCTCGGTGTGGTTGGCGTTCGGTTCGATCGCGTCGAGGGTGCCGGGCAGCGCCCAGCCGAGGCCGGGCGTCCAGTTGGGGAACCCGCCCTGGTCGGCGCTGTCGGCGATGCCCACCACCCGGACGCTGTGGGAGACGCCGTCGAGGCTGCGGATGGTGACGTGGTCGCCGTTGCCCGTCCACACCGAGCGCGCGAGGGAGCTCTCCAGCACGATGCCGTCCGGCTCCGCCGGGTCGAGCCAGTGGCCGGAGCGCAGCACGGGCTGCGCCACCCCCGACGGCTCGGGGCCGACCCCGCGCAGTTCCAGGGAGACCTTTCCGGTGCTGCGCACCAGGGTGACCGGGGCCGCCCGGTACGGGCCGGCGACCGCGGCGACGCCGTCCAGGCGGGTCACGGCGCTCGTGTCGGCCCCGGGACGGACGTGCAGCCACACGTGTGCGCCGTTGGACTGCTTGAAGATCCGCTGCCACGGGTTGGCCGTGTCCTGGAGCAGCGCGCTCGCCAGCACGAGCGACATGACGACGACCGCGGTGACCACGGTGACCAGCGCTGCCTGACCCCTGTGGGTGCGGAGATCGGCGACGATCCAGCGAATGACGGCCCGCATCGGTTCTCAGTCCCCCAGCCTGACCACGTCGGCGACCGTCCGCGGCGGGCGGGGCGGCAGCTCCACCGGCGCGTCGTCGGCTATCTCACCGTCGAAGATGCTGATCACGCGGTCCGCGGTGCTGGCGACGCGGGCGTCGTGGGTGACCAGCACGATCGTGCAACCGCGGCCGTGGAAGCGGGTGAGCAGGCGCAGCACGTCGCGGGTGTTGCGGCTGTCCAGGTTGCCGGTGGGTTCGTCGGCGAGCAGCAGACCGGGGTGGTTGACCAGCGCCCTGGCAAGGGCGACGCGCTGCTGCTCACCGCCGGAGAGGGCGGTGGAGGCGGCCCGGGCCTTGTCGGCGAGGCCGAGGTCGGCGAGCAGTTCCTCGCGGCGGGTGCGGGCCTGGCGGGCGGGGACGCCGGCCAGCAGTGCGGGCAGCTCGACGTTGTCGGCCACGGTCATGTTGGAGACCAGGTTGGAGAACTGGAACACGAAGCCGACCGAGCGCCGGCGCAGTACGGCCCAGCCGGCCTCGCCGAGGCGGTCGACGCGTCGCCCGTCGAGCCAGATCTCACCGCTGTCGGGCCGGTCGAGGCCGCCGAGCAGGTGCAGCAGGGTGGACTTGCCCGCACCGGAGGGGCCCATCACCGCGACGAACTCGCCGCGGTCCACCCGGAGGTCGACGTGGCGGACGGCGTGGGTGGCGGCCGCGGCGGTGCGGTGGACCTTGACGAGGTCCTTGACCCAGAGCATGGCCTCCGCGGGTGGTGCGGCGGCGGGGGAGGGGCCCGGACGTCTCACTCGAGTTCCTCCTGACAGCGCTCCAGCCAGTCGAGGTCGGCCTGCAGGTGCAGCATGGCTCCCTCGATCATCAGGTGCGCGATGCGGTTGTCCCGGTCCTCGGACGCGGCGAGCTTGGACAGCCCGCGCATCGTATTGAGGTAGTGGCGGCGCTGCTGGTTGATCAGCGTGATCCGGTCCGTCACGCCGGTCGCCGGCGCGAGTACGAGCTTCGTGAAGAACTCGTCGCGGACCTTGGGCCCCTCGGTCGGTTCTGCGAACCAGTCGGCGAGGACCTTACGGCCCGCGTCGGTGATCTCGTACACCCTTTTGGGGCGCTTGGAGTCGCTGACGTCCTCGCCCTGAATCAGCCCATTCTGCTCAAGTCGGCCCAGAGTCACGTAAATCTGGCCGATGTTCGCCTGAGGATACGCCGCGCCGAAGGTCTGCTCAAGGGCCTGCTTCAGCTCGTAGCCGTGCGCCGGCTCCTTCGCGACCAGTGCAAGCAGCGGTAGGCGCACAGTCGCCCCGCCTCCTCCCAGCATAGATACTCGTCATGTGTCCGGCTGCCGGTCGGGGCCGAACAACCCCAGCTACCAGCCAGTCACTAGTTTCCCCCAGGCCTGCCAGGTATACATAACAGCACTCGTTCGTGGGCGCGGGCGAGAGCAGTGCGCTGGGAGGCAAGATGACGTTGGCGCGGCTACGGGTCCTGCTGCTGGCCGGCGCCCTGCTCCTCTCGGGATGCAGCCTGCCGGCCGTCTCCGCCACCGACGGCCCGGGCTCCGACGGCACCGGCCCGGTGACCCTGGCCACCGGCCGTGACCTGACCGGCTACCTCGGCGGTCGCCTGGCGGCGTGGAACGCGACCCACCCCGCCGAGAAGGCGACGCTGATCGAGCTGCCGGAGGCCGCCGACGACGTCCGCGCCCAGATGATCAGCAACTTGCAGGCGAGGAGCGACCGTTACGACGTCCTCAACATGGACGTCGCGTGGACGGCCGAGTTCGCCGGCGCCGGCTGGGTCAGGCAGCTCGACCGGAACGACTTCCCGCTCGACAAGTTCCTCCCGCCGGTCATCGACACCGCCACCTACCAGGGCAGGCTCTACGCCGTGCCCTACACCACGAACGCCGGGATGCTCTACTACCGCAAGGACGTCCTCGACCAGGAGCACCTTGCTCCCCCGCGGACGTGGGCCGAACTGGCCGACGAGGCGAAGACGGTGGCACCCAGGTACGGCCTGCAGGGCTATGCGGGCCAGTTCCTGCCGTACGAGGGACTGACCGTCAACTACGCGGAGGCCGTGCAGTCCGCCGGCGGTCAGATCCTGACCGGCGAGGGCAGCGGGGTCGCCGCGGACAGCGCGGCGGCGCGGCGCGGACTCGACTTCCTGGTCGGCGGCGTGCGGGACGGCTGGATCCCGAAGGAGGCGCTCTCCTTCAAGGAGGAGGAGTCGCGACGGGCCTTCCAGGACGGCCGGTACCTCTTCCTGCGCAACTGGCCGTACGTCTACGACTCGGCCCAGGCCCAGGGTTCGGCGGTCGCGGGCAGGTTCGGGGTGGTCCCGCTGCCCGGGCCCGACGGACCGGGCTCCAGCACGCTCGGCGGGTCCGATCTCGCGGTCAGCACGTACTCCAGGCACGCCCGGTCGGCGCAGCGGCTGATCCAGTACCTGACCGGGTTGGACAACCAGCGGCAGGTGCTGCTGAAGGGCTCGCTGCCGCCCGTCTGGGCCGAGTTGTACAGCGATCCGGAGCTGGTCCGGCGCTTCCCGTACCTGCCGGTGCTCCGGCAGAGCCTGCTGTCCGCGAGGCCGCGGCCGAAGAGTCCGGACTACGACCAGGTCACGCTCGCCGTGTCCGAGATCGTCCATGACGCCCTGTCGCAGAACCGCTCTCCGGGGGAGACGGCCGCCCGGCTCACCACCGAGCTGAACGCGATCATCCGCAACCCCTGACCCCGCGGGGCCGCCCGCCCGCCCGCGCTCCGGACCGCCTGCCCCGGCGTCCGCGCAGCCGCGTTGGCCCCGTGCGCCCCGCGGGGCCGAGCCATGCCCTCCACGGGTCGCCCTCCGCTGTTCACGCCCGAGGGCGCCGACTGCCTCGATACTTACATGTTATGCATGTCATCGGTGCAGGTCAGCGCGCTGGAATCGGGAAACAGCCAAGAAACCACGGGTTACACCGTTGACACAGTCGGGCAGCCGATAACTAACATGAATGCATTACACCCCGCCGGTCCTACCCGACCGAAGCGGAGACCGGCCGGCGCACACCGAGCGCGCAGGTGAGCCGGTACAGCACGACAGTGACCTCCGACCGGTGCACCCGTGCGCTCCCCCGAAGCAACTCCCGTGAACGGGACACATGAAGGCCAGGATGGTGTCCGCATGATCAGCGCAACCGTCGAGAACGCACCCGCGGACGAGCCGCAACCGAGCAGTTCCGCACAGCAGTGGTGGCGGGACGCCGTGGTCTACCAGGTGTACGTACGAAGCTTTCTCGACAGCACCGGTGACGGCATCGGCGATCTCGCCGGTATCCGCGCCGGCCTTCCCTACCTCAAGCGGCTCGGCGTCGACGGGATCTGGATCAACCCGTTCTACCCCTCGCCGCAGCACGACCACGGCTACGACGTCGCCGACTACCGCGACGTCGACCCGGTCTACGGCACTCTCGCCGACTTCGACCAACTCGTCTGCGATGCGCACAGGCTGGGCCTGAAGTGCCTGGTCGACATCGTGCCCAACCACTGCTCCTCCGAGCACCCGTGGTTCCGTGCGGCGCTGGCCGAGGGGCCGGGCGGTGCGGCCCGGGCCCGGTTCCACTTCGCGGACGGGCGGGGCGCACACGGCGAACTGCCGCCCAACAACTGGCACGCGATGTTCGGCGGCCCGGCCTGGTCCCGGGTGGTCGAGCCCGACGGCCGCCCGGGCCAGTGGTACCTGCACCTGTTCACCCCCGAGCAGCCGGACCTCAACTGGCGCAACCCGGAGGTGAGCCACTACTTCGACCAGGTGCTGCGGTTCTGGCTGGACCGCGGGGTCGACGGCTTCCGCATCGACGTGGCCGCCGGGCTGTTCAAGCACCCGGCCCTCCCGGACTCCGACGACCCGGAGGCCGACGAGCGCACCCGGGACTCCGTCAACCCGCTGGCCTGGAACCAGCCCGAGGTGCACGGGATCTGGCGGGACTGGCGTGCCATCTGCGAGGAGTACACCGCGCGGGACGGCCTCGACCGGCTGCTGGTCGGCGAGGTCTCGGTGCCGACCGCGGCCGACCAGGCCGCCTACGTCCGACCCGACGAACTCCACCAGGCCTTCTTCTTCCACCTGCTGACGGCCCCCTGGCAGTCCGAGCACTTCCGACGGGTCATCACCGACGCGCTCCGCGACATCGCCGGCACCGGCTCGACCATCACCTGGGTGCTCAACAACCACGACCAGATCCGGGCCGTCACCCGGTACGCGGCCCCCACGCCGGACGCCGACACCGACCTGCCGCACCCGGGAGGCAGCCGGGCCCGCGCGGCAGCCCTGCTGATGCTGGCCCTTCCCGGCGCGGCGTACGTCTACCAGGGCGAGGAGCTCGGACTGCCCGAGGTGGTCGACCTCCCGGACGAGGTGCTCACCGACCCGATCTTCCGCCGGACCGGCAGCAGGCTGCGGATCCGCGACGGCTGCCGGGTGCCGCTGCCGTGGTCCGGGCACGCCTCACCGTTCGGCTTCACCACCGGCGAGGCGCCCGCGCAGCCGTGGCTCCCGCAGCCCGACTGGTTCGCCGAGCACACCACCGAGCGGGCGCTGGCCGACACCGGATCGTTCTGGCACCTCTACCGGGACGCCCTGCACCTGCGCCGGAGCCTGCCCCAGCTCGGCGAGGGCCCGCTGCGGTGGCTGGAGTCGCCGCCGCAGGTCCTGGCCTTCGTCCGCGGCGACGGGCTGGTGTGCGCCGTCAACTTCGGCGACCACGCCGTCCCCGCCCCCATCCAGGACACCCCGCTGCTGGCCAGCGGGCCCTGCCCGGGCGGGACCCTCCCGGGCAACACCGCCGCCTGGTGGATCTCCGACCACCTCACGGCCTGACGACCCACCGCCCTCCCCGGGCGGTTCGCCTCCACCCCACCCACCGCCCCACCCGCGACCCCCCGCGAACGAGAGAAGAGAAGACCATGAACCGCAGAACGGCAGCCGCCATCACCATCCTCGCAAGCCTCGCGGTGCTCTCCACCGCGTGCAGCAACGGCAGCACCAGCAGCTCGACCGCGGCCTCCCCGACCGGCAGCCTCCACCTGCCGGACCTGCACGGCCAGAACCTCTCGGTGGCGGCCGTCTGGACCGGACCCGAGCAGCAGAACTTCCTCAAGGTGATCGAGCAGTTCGACAGGCTCACCGGAGCCCACACCACCTTCGTCCCGACCGGGGACAGCGTCTCCACCTTCCTCGGCACCAAGATCCAGGGCGGCGCCGCTCCGGACGTGGCCTTCCTGCCCCAGGTCGGGGTGCTCGCCCAGTTCGCCAAGGCGGGCTGGCTGAAGCCGGTCGACCCCGCCGTCGACGCCGCACTGACCAAGAACTACAGCTCCACCTGGAAGAGCCTCGGCAGCTACGGCGGCAAGCAGTACGGCGTCTACTTCAAGGCGTCCAACAAGTCCACCGTCTGGTACAACACCAAGGTCTTCGACCAGGCCGGGATCAGCGCTCTGCCCACCACCTGGGCGGAGTTCCTCAAGGTCGCCCAGGCGGTGTCGGACTCCGGTGTCAGCCCGGTCGCGATCGGCGGCGCCGACGGCTGGACCCTCACCGACTGGTTCGAGAACATCTACCTCAGCCAGGCCGGCCCCGAGAACTACGACAAGCTGACGAAGCGCCAGATCCCCTGGACCGACCCGTCCGTCGCCAAGGCGCTGACCACCCTCGGCCAGCTGTTCGGTAAGCCCGCCCTGATCGCCGGCGGCCCCGGCGGCGCCCTGCAGACCGACTACCCGGGGTCCGTCGCCCAGGCCTTCGCCGACCCGGTGAAGGCCGGCCTGGTGTACGAAGGCGACTTCGTCGCCACCAACATCGCCCAGGAGACCAAGGCCAAGGTCGGCACCGACGCCAAGTTCTTCCCCTTCCCCGCCGTCGACTCCGGGAAGCCGCCGGTCGTCAGCGGCGGCGACGCCGCAGTCGCCCTCAAGGACGGCCCCGGTGCGCAGGCCCTGCTGCAGTACCTCGCCTCCCCCGAGGCCGCCAAGATCGAGGCCCAGCTCGGCGGCTTCATCTCCCCGAACAAGTCGCTCGACCTCTCCGCGTACCCGGACGACATCACGCGCGGCATTGCCAAGTCGCTCATCCAGTCCGGTGACTCCTTCCGCTTCGACATGTCCGACCAGACGCCGGGGGCGTTCGGCGGCACCAAGGGCCAGGGCGAGTGGAAGGACCTCCAGGACTTCCTGGCCAACCCCTCCGACGTGGCCGGCGCGCAGCAGAAGCTGGAGGCGGACGCCGCCAAGGCCTACAAGAACGCGGGCTGAGGACGGCCATGACGACACACGTCGCCCCGCAAGCCCCACCCGCACCGCCGTCCCCGCCCACCGGCCGCGAGCGGCCCCGCTCGGCGATGAGCACCCGCCGGTGGATCGCAGCCGCCTTCCTGCTGCCCGCGCTGGTGCTCCTCAGCGCACTGGTCCTCTACCCGATCGTGTGGTCGCTGGCCAGGAGCCTCTTCGCCGCCGACGGCTTCACCCGGTTCGTCGGACTGGGCAACTACGGCACCGTCCTGACCGACGGCCACACCCTCACCGCTCTCAAGAACAACGCCATCTGGGTGGTGGTCGCCCCGACCGCCGCCACCGGCCTCGGCCTGATCTTCGCCGTCCTGACCGAGCGGATCCGCTGGGGCACGGCCTTCAAGCTGGTGGTCTTCATGCCGATGGTGATCTCCATGCTGGCCGCCGGCATCATCTTCCGGCTGGTCTACGACCAGGATCCGGCCAAGGGCGCCGCCAACGCCGTGGCGGTCACCGTGCACGACACCTTCCTCAAGGCCTCCGCGTACCCGGGAGCCCACCCACGCACCGGGGGCAGCCTCACCGCTGACGGAGGCGGCTTCACCACCGCCGCGGAAGTCCCCTCCGGCACCCCCGCCGCGCTGCCGCTGGTCGGCATCGCCCCGAACACCCTGCCCGGCGCCCGACCGGCGGCGACACCCGCCGGCTGTCCGACCGGAGACGTCTGCGGCACGGTCTGGCTGGACTTCCTCCCCGGCGGCGGCGGTACACCGGCGCGGATCGACCCCGGCGAGAAGGCCCTGGCCGGAGTCCGGGTCCAGGCGGTGCGCGACGGTCACGTCGTCGCCACCGCCACCTCGGGCACGGACGGCACCTTCGCCCTCACCACCGGCGGCGCCGCCGTCCGGCTGGCCCTTCCGGCGGAGAACTTCACCGGCCAGTACCGCGGCATCAGCTGGCTCGGCCCCACCCTGGTCACCTGGTCGATCATCGGCTCGTACATCTGGATGTGGACCGGCTTCGCGATGGTGCTGATCGCCGCCGGCCTGGCCCAGGTCCCGCGCGAACTCATGGAAGCGGCCCGAGTCGACGGGGCGAGCGAATGGACGGTCTTCCGACGCATCACCGTCCCGCTGCTCGCGCCGGTGCTGCTCGTCGTCCTGGTCACCCTGGTCATCAACGTGCTCAAGGTCTTCGACCTGGTGTACATCATCGCCCCCGGTTCCACCCAGCAGGACGCCAACGTCCTCGCCCTCCAGCTGTACCTCTCGTCCTTCGGCGGCGGCAACGACCAGGGCGTCGGCAGTGCGCTCGGTGTGCTGCTGCTGGTTCTCGTCCTGCCCGCGATGTTCTTCAACATCCGGCGGTTCCGGAAGGAGCGCAACCGGTGACCGCTCCCGCCACCTCCCTGCCGGCCAGGCTGGCCGCCCGCCTCAGCAGTGGCGCCGTTCGGCTGTTCCTGCTGGCGGCCGCCCTGTTCTGGCTGGTCCCCACCCTCGGCCTGCTCGTCTCCTCGCTGCGCGGGCCGACCGACATCCAGGCAACCGGCTGGTGGAGCGTCCTCACCCGCCCCACCCAGCTGACCCTGGACAACTACGGCCACCTGCTGGGCAACACGGAGATCACCCACTCCCTGCTCAACACCGTGCTGATCACCGTGCCCGCGACCCTGCTCGTCGTCGTCATCGGCGCACTGGCCGGCTACGCCTTCGCCCTGCTGGAATTCCCCGGCCGGGACTGGCTCTTCCTCCTGCTCATCGGCCTGCTCGTGGTCCCCGTCCAGGTCGCCCTCATCCCCGTCACCGACCTCTACGCCAGCCTCGGCATCTTCGGCAGCCTCATCGGCGTCGTCCTCTTCCACGCCGCCTTCGGACTGCCCTTCGCGATCTTCCTGCTGCGCAACTTCTTCGCCGAGATCCCACGGGAACTCCTGGAAGCCGCACGGCTGGACGGGGCCGGAGAGCTGCGCCTCTTCGCCCGCGTGGTCCTCCCCCTGGGCGGACCGGCCATCGCATCCCTGGCCATCTTCCAGTTCCTGTGGGTGTGGAACGACATGCTGGTGGCCCTCATCTTCGCCGACAGCAACTCCGCCCCGCTCACCGTCGCCCTCCAGGAACAGACCCGTCAGTTCGGCTCCAACATCGACGTCCTGTCCACGGGCGCGTTCGTCTCCATGGTGATCCCGCTGGCCGTCTTCTTCGCCTTCCAGCGCCAGTTCGTCGGCGGCATGATGGCCGGCGCCCTCAAGTAGCCGAGCGGTACCACCGGCTCGCGCCCAAGGCATGCGGCGTCCTCCCCCCTGCCGCAGACGCCACTCACGCAGGAGGTGATGTCCTCAGCTCCGTTCCATGTGCACGGCCCGCTAGCGGGCCACGCCGACCGGCGCCCCGTCTCCGACCTGACACGGACACGGGCGCCGGTCGGTCCCACGCCCGCTGCACGGCCCAGCCGCGGTCGACGCCCGGCCCGAGGCCCGGGCCGGGACCGCCCTCCAGAAGACGATCCAGAGCCTCGCCCGCCGTCGCGCGCAGGCCGGAGGAGAGCACATGAGTAGCAACACCCCTTGGTCCGAGCTCTGGCAGGGCTACGAGGGGCGGACACCCCGGACCGCTCTCGGTGACCTCGCCAGGGAGATCCGCTGCTACGAGGGCGGTCGGACTCGTGGTCCGGACGACGCGATCTCGCTGGCCGTCACCGGTGCGGAGGCGGCCCGGGCCACGGTGGACGCCCTGTATCACGAGTGGGCCCTCTACACCCCACAGCAGGCTTCCGTCCTCGCCGCCGCGCTGTTCGCCCAGGTCGACGCGGCCGGCATCGCCCTTCAGCGGCTGTGCACCGTCCTTGCAGAGATCGAGAGCCGGGGCGACTGCGCACCGGTCGCCCCCGTCTGCGGCCTCATCGATGCCTCCGCGGACCACGTGCTGTTCGTGGTGCCCTTCTACGCCGACGCCGTGGTCGATGAACTGACGGCGCTGCGATCCGCGCTCACCCTCCCGTCCGGCCCGCACGACACGATCGCCGCAGTCGCCGAGATCCTCGGCGTCGAGCTCGATCAGCGGCACGGACCCGGTGAACAGGGCGATGACGGGGAGGGCTGCGGATGCGGCATCAACCTGACCATGAACGGGCGCCTCGCGGAGTTCGCCCGCGGCGACTCCCGCTGGTACCTGTCGGTACGTGACGGTCGCGACCAGCCCGACGGCACCGTCCGTCCTGCCGGCAGCGTCGATCTCAATCTCACCGACCCTCGCGCGCATCCCGAACACCTCGCGGCCGAACTACGCACGCTCCTCCAGGCCGTTGCCGGATCGATTCTCTAGAGAAGGGCTCTGTGCGGCGTGACCGAGCCGGATCAGCACCCCGTCGACGCCTCCAGCACGCCACCGGCCGCGGTCGCGCAGCCGGCCGACCTGGATGTCATCGGCTTCGACCGAAACACCGACCTGTTAGCGGGGGAGCGGCTTCCAGCCGCCGGCCGGCCAGTGGAGTACACCTTCCGGGATTTCCTCATCAGCGATGACATCGCGAGCCTGGTGCACACCGCCCAGCCGAAGAACACCGACCGGAACATCCGACATCAGGTGAAGCTGTTCGAGCAGTGGTGTGCCGAGCGCAGGCGGGTCGCTCTGCCGTGCACCACGGCCACCCTGATCGAGTACGTCGGCTGGATGATCAATAGCGGCCGGTACGACCCGAACACTGTGAGCAAGTACATGTCGGCCGTGGTCACCTGGCAGGAGCGCTGCACGCCTGGGAAGACCCGGCCGGCCACCGTCGAGGTCCGCGAGATGATCGCCGCGTTCCGCACCCGGTGGGCGAAGAGCAACACCGAGAAGCAGTCCCCCGAGGTCCGCGAGGCGGACCTCGAAGCGATGCTCGCGACCTGCGGCAGGGGCTTGCCGGCCGACCTTCGCGACGCCGCGATTCTGACCCTCGGCTGGCATCTGCTCACCCGCCGGATCGAGCTCCACCGTCTGGTTGTCACTCACTTGGTCGTTCGTCATGACGGCATCGACGTAAGGCTGGTGAATCGCAACACCCGCAAGGACGGGTCCGCTTTCGAGGGCTGGGTGTCGACTCGCGACGATGCCCCGCACCTGTGCCCGGTGCGCCGGATGCGGGCGTGGCTGGCGTACGGCCGCCGTATCCGCCAGCCGCGGGACCAGGCCCTCTTCCGCGCGCTCGACAAAGCCGGCCGGCTCGCCGTCCGGCTCACACCGCAGACCCGCCCGCAGCACCCGGACGGCACACTCAAGGACGACTGCGAGATCACCGCGGAGGAGTGGGTCGAGCTCTCGCGCCTGTCCGGCGGAACCGTCAACGGCATCGTGAAGCGGAGGGCGAAGGCCGCGTTCGCCCAGGTCGCGCAGCTCGCCGAGCACGACCGGGCCGAGGCCGGCCACAGCGCCCTGATCAACGCCGAGACCGCCCGCAGGGTGACCGCGCACAGCCTGCGCGTCGGCGGTACCGCCGAGCTCAAGGAGGCCGGCGTGCCGCAGGACCGGATCGCCGAGTTGGGCGACTGGCGCAGGGGCTCGACCGCAATGCAGCGCTACTTCCGCCGCATCAAGGTGAAGCAGCAGGACCCGTGGACGGCAGCCAGGCAAGCCCGCCAGCAGCGGCAGGCCGGAACCTCTGAAGACTCTCAGACTTAACGCCCTCTCCTCTGATCTCCGGGAGGCCGTGAACGCGACCTCACCCGGCCCGGACGAGGCCGCCACCAGAAACGAACAGGTTGGGCCCGCTGCACAGGGAGGCGGCCGGACGGGCGCCAGAGGGTGTTCTGAGGTTTCGAGGAGCCTACGCGTGCCAAGCTGGCCGCACAGCTACTACTTGGGGGTGCGAGATGGACGGCGGCGGGCACGACGGCAGTCACCACGGAGATCATCACCACAGCGGGTTCGGGGGCCACCAGCACGGACACCACCACAGCGACGACAGCACCAACCGGATCCTCAGCCACAGCCAAGGCGGCCAGTGGCCGAGCAAGCGCGGATGGCTTGTCGTGGCGATCCTTGTACTGCTGGCCTTTGCGCTCGTGGTCTTCGCTTAGAAATCGCGCTGACGGGCGGGGTCGTCAGGCAGGCACGCCTGGCGACTGCGCACCGGCCGACCAGGTCTGCGGCCTCATCGAGGCCGCCGACGACCTCGATTTTTCCGACCCGCTCGCCCATCCCGGGCACCTCGCCGCCGAACCGCGCACGTTCCTGTGACGGCCGGCTCCGTCGAGTGATCGCCGCGCGGCGCCCAGTACCCCGAGCGGGGCTCGGGCGCCGGCGGGCGCGGAGGGCCGGACGGCTCAGGGCTTGCGGCCCACGCCCGCCCAGATGCCCACCTCGGCGTCGGTCGCCGACGTCGCGGTGTCCGGGCGCCACAGCGGGGCCGTCACCAGGCCCGGCTCCAGCAGCTCCAGCCCGTCGAAGAACCTCAGGACCTGCTCCCGGGTGCGCATGCTCAGCTGTGCGGTCGCGTTGCGGTAGATCGCCGGGCCCTTCGCCGCGTCCGCCGCCGAGACGAAGTCGGCGGTGCCGTGCGAGAGCGCCAGGTGGCTGCCCGAGGGCAGCGCGTCGACCAGCGTCCGCACGATGCCGTACGGGTCGTCGGTGTCGTCGACGAAGTGCAGCACCGCGAACAGCAGCAGCGCCACCGGTCGCCCCAGGTCCAGCAGTTCGCGCACCTGCGGGTCGGCCAGGATCTTCGCCGGGTCGCGCAGGTCGGCCTGGGTGACCGTCACCGTGCCGCGGCTGGAGCCGGCCAGCAGCGCCCGGCTGTGCACCAGCACGATCGGGTCGTTGTCCACGTACGCCACCCGGGCGTTCGGGTGCACCCGCTGCGCCGTCTCGTGGGTGTTGCCCGCGGTCGGGATTCCGGTGCCGATGTCCAGGAACTGCTTCACCCCGGCCTCGGCCAGGTGGCGCACCGAACGCTGCAGGAACGCCCGGTTGGCCAGCGCGCTGATCCGCACCAGCGGGCTCAGCGCCAGCACCTTCTCCGCCGCCTCCCGGTCGGCCGGGAAGTTGTCCTTGCCGCCCAGGTAGTAGTCGTACATGCGGGCCGGGTGCGGGATCTCCGGGCGCAGGTCAACCGGCTCGTGCGGTTCGCCGGTACCGGACATCCAGTCCAGCGATATGTCCTGATGGTCGGTCATGTCCGCGCTCCCGGCAGCCGTTCGACTCTCACCCCGGCAGCATAGACGGGCGGCGCCGGCCGCCGGCCCCCGAACGCCCGATCCGGCCCGGGCCCGTTGGCCTGCCGGTCGGTCAGTGCTCCGCCGCGGCTGCCCCCGGCGCCGGGCCGTCCGCCGGGTCGCCGGTCAGCAGGTAGCGGGCGCCCGGCCCGGCCGCGCCCGCCCGGTCGCCCGCGTTGTACAGCGCACAGCGCGACAGGGACAGGCAGCCGCAGCCGATGCAGCCGGTCAACTTCCGTTTCAGCAGCTGGAGTTCCTCGATCTGCCGGTCGATCCGCTCGTGCCAGGTGCCGGCCACCTCGCCCCACTCGGCGGTGCTCGGCGCACGGTCCTCCGGCAGCCGGTCCAGCGCGGTGCGCGCCTCCTCCAGGGACAGGCCGACCCGCTGCGCCGCCCGGACGAAGGCGATCCGCCGCAGCGTGGCGCGGGCGTAGCGGCGCTGGTTGCCGGTGGTGCGATCGGCGCTGATCAGCCCCATCCGCTCGTAGTAGCGCAGCGCGGAGGCCGCCAGCCCGCTGCGGGCGGAGAGTTGGCCGATGGTCAACAGGTCGTGCCGGGTCGGTCCCATGCGGCCGAGGATAGCCGCTTGACCTGAAGTCGACTTCAACTTGCAGGATTTCTGCCATGACCACCGCAACCACGCGGCAGCGGCCGCGCACCTTCGGCGACCTGCCCGCCCTGATGGCCCTGATGACCGGCGACGAGAAGCACGGCCCCGCCGCCACCTCCACCCTGGACGCCCTCTGGGTGCTCTACGACCGTGTCCTGCGGGTCGCCCCGGCCACCGCCGACGCCCCGGACCGTGACCGCTTCCTGCTCTCCAAGGGCCACGGCCCGATGGCCTACTACGCCGTCCTCGCCGCCAAGGGCTTCCTCGACGAGGCCGTGCTGCCGAGCTTCGGCGGCTACGACTCCCCGCTCGGCCACCACCCGGACCGGCTGCTGGTGCCCGGCGCGGAGATCGCCTCCGGCTCGCTCGGCCACGGCCTGCCGCTGGCCGTCGGCACCGCACTCGGCCTGCGCGCCCAGGGCCTCACCGCCCCCGCCGTCTGGGTGCTGGTCGGCGACGCCGAGTTCGACGAGGGCAGCAACCACGAGGCGGTCGCCTTCGCCGGCGCGGCCGGCCTGGACCGGCTGCACACCGTGGTGATCGACAACTCCTCGGCCACCCACGGCTGGCGCGGCGGCATCGCGGCCCGATTCGCCGCCGAGGGCTGGTCCACCGCGACGGTGGACGGCCGCGACCACGAGGCCCTGCACGCCGCCTTCACCGCCCCGCACCCGGACCGGCCGCACGCGGTCGTCGCCCGCGTCGAACCCAAGAACTGACCGCTCCCCACCACCGAGAAAGGCCCCTGCCATGGAGACCATGCGCGAGCGCTTCGCCGCCGTCACCACCGAGCTGCTCGACCACGACCCCCGGCTCGCGGTCGTCCTCGCCGACATCGGCGCCGACTCCCTCCGCCCGGCCGCCGACCGCCACCCCGACCGGGTGCTCAACGTCGGCATCCGCGAACAGCTGCAGATCGGCGTCACCGCCGGCCTCGCCCTCACGGGCCTGCGACCGATCGCGCACACCTTCGCCAGCTTCCTGATCGAGCGGCCCTGGGAGCAGATCAAGCTCGACCTCGTCCACCAGGGCGTCGGGGCCGTCCTGGTCAGCGCGGCCGGCTCGTACGACTGGCCGGCCGGCGGCCGCACCCACATGGCGCCCGGGGACGTCGCCCTGCTGGACACCCTGCCCGGCTGGACGGTCCACGTGCCCGGCCACCCCGACGAGGCCGAGACCTTGCTGCGGCACGCCGCCGCGGACGGCGACAGCCTCGTCTACCTGCGGCTCTCCGCCCACCGCAACGACGCCGCGCAGCCCGTCGAGCCCGGCCGGCTGCTGCCCGTCCGCACCGGCCGCCGCGGCACGGTGGTCGCCGTCGGCCCGATGCTGGACGCCGTGCTGGAGGCCACCGAGGGCCTGGACGTCACCGTGCTCTACGCCGCCACCGTCCGGCCCTTCGACGCCGCCGGGCTGCGCGCCGCCCTCGGCGACCGCGCGGACGTCGTCCTGGTCGAGCCCTACCTGGCCGGCACCTCCGCGGGCGCCGCCCACGACGCGCTCGCCGACCTCCCGCACCGCGTCCTCGGCCTCGGCGTGCCGCGCGAGGAGCACCGCCACTACGGCTCGATCCCCGAGCACCTCGCCGCCTACGGCCTGGACGCGGCCGGCCTGCGCGCCCGGATCACCGCCTTCCTCCGCTGAGCCGCGACGCCCCCTCTGGTAGCTTCGCGAACGAAGGGGGATGCCATGACCGCACAGCACCGCACACCGCTGGACGTCCGCTGGATCCACGGATCGACGTCCGCGAAGCACAACACCGACCCCGACCTCCAGGTCCACGAGGTCGACGCGGCGACGTACATCCTGCGGCAGAACAAGGCCGTCCACTACGAGGCGCCGTTCCTGTTCCTGCTGTTCGGCACCGAGCGGGCGGTGCTGATCGACACCGGCGCCACCGCCGACCCGGCGCACCTGCCGCTGCGCCGCACCGTCGACGAGCTGATCGAGCGGCGCAGCCCGGGGCTGCCGCTGCTGATCCTGCACAGCCACGGGCACGGCGACCACACCGCGGGCGACGGCCAGTTCGCGGACCGGCCGGACACCGAGCTGGTGCCGGCGGGGGAGGCGCTCGCCTGGTTCGGCTTCCGCGGCGAGGAGAGCCGTGCGCTGGACCTCGGCGGCCGGGTGCTGGAGTGCCTCGCCACCCCGGGCCACCACCCGGCGTCGGTCACCTACCACGACCCGCGGACCGGCTTCCTGCTCACCGGCGACACCGTCTACCCGGGCCGGCTGTACGTCGACGACTGGCCGGCCTTCACCCGCACCGTCGACCGCCTGGTGGAGTTCGCCGCCGGCCGTGAGGTCACCCACGTGCTGGGCTGCCACATCGAGATGACCGCCGAGCCGGGCGTCGACTACCCGATCCGCACCACCCACCAGCCGGACGAGCCCCCGCTGGAGCTCTCCGTCGCCGACCTGCACGACCTGCAGGCCGCCTGCCGGGAGATCGGCGACCGCCCGGGCCGCCACCCGTACAAGCGCTTCATCGTCTGCAAGCCGGACTGACCCGGGGCGTCAGCCGACCCGCACCACCGCGGTCGACTCCGCCGCCAGGTGCAGCGAGCCGTCCGACTCCGGCCAGCAGTCCCCGTACAGGGCGAGGGTCTGCCCGTACGGCCGGTCCAGGGTGATCCGCCGCGGGGCCTCGGTGCCCAGGTGGACGACGACCCGGAACGGGCCGCGGTGCACCACCAGCCACTGCCCGGCCGCGTCGTGGTCGACCCGGACGGCGCCGAGGTCCGGGTCGGTGAGCTCCGGGTGGGTGCGGCGCAGCCGGATCAGCCGCCGGTACCAGTCGAGCAGCCCGGCGTGCGGCTCCCTGGTCCGCTCGGCCCAGGTGAGGGTGGAGCCGAGCACGGTGGCGCGGGCCTGCGGGTCGGGCACGTCCTCGGGCTGCCAGCCGTGCGCGGCGAACTCCCGCCGCCTGCCCTGCCGGACGGCCTCCGCGAGGGCCGGGTCGGTGTGGTCGGTGAAGTACTGCCAGGGGGTGCTCGCCCCCCACTCCTCGCCCATGAACAGCATCGGGGTGAACGGCGAGGTCAGCACCAGCGCCGCCGCGGCGGCCAGCCGGCCGGGGGAGAGGGTCGCCGAGAGCCGGTCCCCGGCCGCCCGGTTGCCGATCTGGTCGTGGCTCTGCGCGTAGCCGAGCAGCCGGTGCCCGTACGCGGCGGGGAACGGCCGGCCGTGCGAGCGGCCGCGGAAGGAGGACCGGCTGCCGTCGTGGAAGAAGCCCCGGGTCAGCGTCTTGGCGCAGGCCGCGTACGGGTCGGCCGCGAAGTCCGCGTAGTAGCCGCCGGACTCGCCGGTCAGCAGGGTGTGCAGGGCGTGGTGGAAGTCGTCGTTCCACTGCGCGGTCAGCCCGAGACCGCCGGCCTGCCGGGGCGCGGTGGTGCGCGGGTCGTTCAGGTCGGACTCGGCGACCAGGAACAGCGGCCGCCCGGTCGCCTCCGCCAACTTCTCGACCTCGACGGCGAGTTCCTCCAGGAAGTGCAGCGCCCGGTCGTCCGCGAGGGCGTGCACCGCATCCAGCCGCAGCCCGTCGATCCGGTAGTCCCGCAGCCAGGCCAGCGCACTGCCGATCAGGTAGCCCCGCACCTCGTCGGAGCCCGGCGCGTCCAGGTTCACCGCCGAACCCCACGGCGTGTGGTGCCGGTCGGTGAAGTACGGCCCGTACACCGGGAGGTAGTTGCCGGACGGGCCGAGGTGGTTGTGCACCACGTCCAGCACCACGCCGAGGCCCTTGCGGTGCGCGGCGTCCACGAAGCGCTTCAGCCCGTCCGGGCCGCCGTACGGCTCGTGCACCGCCCACGGAGACACCCCGTCGTAGCCCCAGCCGTACCGGCCGGGGAACGGGCAGACCGGCATCAGCTCGACGAAGTCCACGCCCAGGTCGACCAGGTGGTCCAGCCGTTCGGCCGCCGCCTCGAAGGTCCCGGCCGGGGTGAAGGTGCCCACGTGCAGCTCGTACAGCACGCTGCCGGGCAGCGGCCGGCCCCGCCACGGCGTGTCCGACCAGCGGAAGGCGGCGTGGTCGACGGCCCGGCTGAGCCCGTCCGGGCCGTCCGGCTGCCGCGGCGAGCGCGGGTCGGGCAGCGCCCGGCCGCCGTCCAGCCGGAAGCCGTAGTCGCCGTCCGGCGCCTCGCCCCGCCACCAGCCGCTGCTCCCGTCGCCCTCCCGGGCCATCGGGTGCGGCCGGCCGTCGATCTCCACCTCCACCATGTCCGCCTCGGGTGCCCATACGCGGTACGTGGTCAACGGCCCTCCGTGAGCAGTGCGACCGGGTGGCGCTCAAGCAGCCAGGAGACGGGCAGCGGCCCGCCCTCGTACTGCCGCCCGGTCAGTTCGTCCGTCCAGTGGCCCTCGGGCAGCTCCAGTACGGTGTCCCCCCAGCCGCCGGCCCGCTGCAGCCCGTACGGCAGCCGGGTCACCGCGGCGACCACCTTCGGGCCGCGGAAGAAGGCGAGCAGGTGGGCCGCCGCCCGGCCGGAAGCCTCCAGCGGACGGTACGCGCCGAGCGGCCCGCGCCGCCGCAGGTGCAGCGCCGTGGTGGTGAGGTGGAGCTTCTCCCGGGCGAGGTCCCCGCCGCGGTCGGCGGCCGAGTCGGTCAGCCGCACCGCCAGCGCCCCCAGGTCGACCGGCGCCCGGTTGTCCGGGTCGACCAGCGTGTACAGCGGCTCCTCGCTGCCCTGGTACAGGTCCGGCACACCCGGCACCGTCAGGTGCAGCAGCGCCGCCGCCAGCGTGTTGCACCGCGCGTACGGGGCGAGCAGCTGCACGAAGCCGGCGATCCGCGGGCACAGCCCGGCGTTGGCGAGCGCACCGCGGGCGTACGCCGTCAGCGCCCGCTCGAAGGCCTCGTCGGGTGACGTCCAGGAGGTGCGCAGCTTCGCCTCCCGGGCCGACTTCAGCACCACCTGGACGAGCCGCTCCTCACCGATCGGCCAGGCCGCGACCAGGGTCTGCCAGAGCAGCCAGGCGGTGCTGCGGTCCGGGCAGGGCCCGGCGGCGGCCGTCCACGCCGCGCACTCCGCGGCCCAGGCGTCCGGCAGCTCGGCGAGCACGGCGAGGCGGGCCCGGGCGTCCGCGCTGCGCTTGGTGTCGTGGGTGGACAGCGCCGTCATCCCGTCCGGCCAGTCCCGCTCCTGGTCGGCGCACCAGCGGTGGAAGGCCGCCGGGCCGAGGCCCGGCCGGCTCGGCTCGCCGCCCACCTCGTTCAGCGAGACCAGCGCGTTCCACCGGTAGAAGGCGGTGTCCTCCACGCCCTTGGCGGCCACCGCCGAGGTGGTCTGGGCGAACCGCCGGCAGAACTCGTCCTTCTCCGGGCTGCGGCCGAGCCGGCCGAGCGCCAGGTCCCGCAGCAGCCGGTCCGGGGTGCCCTCGGCGCCGCCGGCCAGGTGTGCGAGCGCCTCCTCGGGCGGCTCCTCGCCCGGC
Source organism: Streptomyces sp. TLI_235 (assembly GCA_002300355.1). Lineage (NCBI taxonomy): Bacteria > Bacillati > Actinomycetota > Actinomycetes > Kitasatosporales > Streptomycetaceae > Streptomyces > Streptomyces sp. TLI_235. The sequence goes on along the minus strand of NSGV01000002.1, from coordinate 1,538,469 downwards.
ACCACGTAGGGCCGGTACACCGGGTGGTCGGTCAGCAGGCCGCAGAGTGCGTCCCGCAGCGCCGGCAGCGGGTGGTCGGCGAGGGTCTGGTCGGCGGCGCCGATCCGGCGGACGAGCCGCAGCAGCCGGTCCACCTCGGCGGCCAGCTCGCCGTGCGGCCCGGTCAGCTCCGCGCGGCCGCGCAGCGCCGCCTCGGCCGCGGTCGTCCGGTCCGCGACGTCCCGCTGGTAAGCGGTGACCAGCCGCTCCGCGCCGGCGTGGTCGGTGAGCACCCCGTCGATCCGGCGCAGCGCGTCGTAGCCGGTGGTGCCGGCGCACGGCCAGTCCCCGGGCAGCCGCTCGGCGCCGGCGAGGATCTTCTCCACCACCGTGTACGCGCCGCCGGTGGCCTCGGCGAGCCGGCGCAGGTAGCCCCGCGGGTCGGCCAGCCCGTCCGGGTGGTCCACCCGGAAGCCGTCCAGCACGCCCTCGCCGTGCAGCCGCAGCAGCACCTCGTGGGTGGCCCGGAACACCTCCGGCACCTCGACCCGGACCGCGATCAGGTCGTTGATCGCGAAGAACCGGCGGTAGTTCAGCTCGCTGCTGGCCAGCCGCCACCAGGCCAGCCGGTACCACTGCCGTTCCAGCAGCCCCGGCAGCGGCAGGTGCGCGGTGCCGGGGCGCAGCGGGAACGCGTGGTCGTGGTAGCGCAGCACCTCGCCGTCGACCACCAGCTGGTCCAGGACGCCGCCGAGCCGGTCGCCGAGCAGCGGCAGCAGCAGCCGGCCGCGGGCGGGCGCGTCGACCGGGCCGGGCTGCGCCGTCCAGTCGATGTCGAACCAGGTCGCGAAGGGCGAGTCCGGGCCGTCCCTGAGCACCTGCCAGAGCGGCTGGTTGAGCTGCTCGGGGACGGGCAGCGCCATGTGGTTGGGCACCACGTCGGCGATCAGCCGCAGGTCGTGCCGGTGGGCCTCGTCCGCGAGCGCCCGCAGCGCCGCCTCGCCGCCGAGCTGCTCGCTGATCCGGCCGTGGTCGACCGTGTCGTAGCCGTGGGTGGAACCCGGGGCGGCCTCCAGCAGCGGGGAGAGGTGCAGGTGGGAGACGCCGAGCGCGGCCAGGTACGGCACCGCGCGGGCGGCGTCGCGCAGGGTGAAGCCCGGCTGGAGCTGGAGCCGGTAACTGGCCGTCGGTGGTTGTGCGGCGGCGGACGTCATGGGGTGATCCCTACCCGGGCCCGGCCGTGGCTATGGCCCGGGTGGCACGAATGGCCCACCCGGACGGCCGCCCGCGCCCCGTCCGTCACGCGGGTCGCTGCAGCACCATCAGCGAGCGGTCGGTGAGCCAGAGCGAGTCGCCGGCCTTGACCCGGGTGCCGGTGCCGCGGGCGGGCAGGACCGGCAGCGTGGTGTCGACGACGATCTGCCAGGCCTCGCCGTGCCCGGCGGGCACGGTGAACTCCAGCGCCGCGGAGTGAGCGTTGAACAGCAGCAGGAAGGAGTCGTCGACGATCTTGCCGCCGCGCCGGTCCGGCTCGGAGATGGCGTTGCCGTTGAGGAAGACCGTCAGCGACTTCGCGTGGCTGGTCTTCCAGTCCTGGTCGGTCATCTCCTCGCCGCCGAGGGTGAACCAGGCGATGTCGGTGAGGTCGTCGTGGGTGCCGGAGACCGGCCGGCCGTGGAAGAAGCGGCGGCGGCGGAAGACCGGGTGGTCTCGGCGCAGCCAGATCATGCCCTGGGTGAACTCCAGCAGGTGCGCCCGGGCGCCGCCCTTGGGCCACTCCACCCAGGTCAGCTCGTTGTCCTGACAGTAGGCGTTGTTGTTGCCCTGCTGGGTGCGGCCGAACTCGTCGCCGTGCGCGAGCATCGGCACGCCCTGGGAGAGCATCAGGGTGGCGATGAAGTTGCGCTGCTGGCGGGCTCTGAGCTCCAGCACCGTCTCGTCCTCGGTCTCGCCCTCGGCGCCGCAGTTCCACGAGCGGTTGTGCGACTCGCCGTCCCGGTTGCCCTCGTGGTTGGCCTCGTTGTGCTTCTCGTTGTAGGAGACCAGGTCGCGCAGGGTGAAGCCGTCGTGGCAGGTGACGAAGTTGATGGAGGCGATCGGCCGCCGGCCGTCGTCCTGGTAGAGGTCGGAGGAGCCGGTCAGCCGGGAGCCGAACTCGGCCAGCGCGGCGTTCTCCCCGCGCCACAGGTCGCGGACGGTGTCCCGGTACATGCCGTTCCACTCCGTCCACAGCGGCGGGAAGTTGCCGACCTGGTAGCCGCCCTCGCCCAGGTCCCACGGCTCGGCGATCAGCTTGGCCTGGGAGACGATCGGGTCCTGCTGGACGAGGTCGAAGAACGAGGACAGCCGGTCCACCTCGTGGAACTGCCGGGCCAGGGTGGCCGCGAGGTCGAAGCGGAAGCCGTCCACGTGCATCTCGGTGACCCAGTAGCGCAGCGAATCCATGATCATCTGTAGGACGTGCGGACTGCGCATCAGCAGGCTGTTGCCGGTGCCGGTGGTGTCCTCGTAGAACCGGCGGTCCTTCGCCAGCCGGTAGTACGAGGCGTTGTCCAGCCCGCGGAAGGAGAGCGTCGGACCGAGGTGGTTGCCCTCCGCGGTGTGGTTGTACACCACGTCGAGGATCACCTCGATGCCCGCCGCGTGCAGCGCCTTCACCATCGACTTGAACTCCTGCACCTGCTGCCCGCGGTCCCCCGTCGAGGAGTACGAGGCGTGCGGCGCGAAGTAGCCGATGGTGTTGTAGCCCCAGTAGTTCGACAGCCCCAGGTCGCGCAGCCGGTGGTCCCGGACGAACTGGTGCACCGGCATCAGCTCGATCGCGGTGACGCCCAGCTTCGCCAGGTGCTCGATCAGCGCCGGGTGCGCCAGCGCCGCGTAGGTGCCGCGGATCTCCTCCGGGATCTCCGGGTGCAGCCTGGTCAGGCCCTTCACATGGGCCTCGTACAGCACCGTGCGGTGGTAGTCCGTCCGCGGTGGCCGGTCGGTGCCCCAGTCGAAGTACGGGTTGATCACCACGGAGTGCATGGTGTGCGGTGCCGAGTCCAGGTCGTTGCGGCGCTCCGGCGCGCCGAAGTGGTAGCCGTACACCGACTCGTCCCAGTCGATGTCCCCGCTCATCGCCTTCGCGTACGGGTCCAGCAGCAGCTTGGCGCTGTTGTGTCGCTGCCCGAGCCCCGGGTTGTGCGGCCCGTGCACCCGGAAGCCGTACCGCCGGCCCGGCTGGACCCCGGGCAGGTAGGCGTGCCGTACGAAGGCGTCCGTCTCCCGCAGCTCGATCGCCGTCTCCGAGCCGTCCTCCTCCAGCAGGCACAGCTCGATCCGGTCGGCGCTCTCCGAGAACACCGCGAAGTTGGTGCCGGCCCCGTCGTACGTGGCGCCGAGCGGGTAGGGCTGCCCTGGCCAGACCTGCATGAGGGACCTCAACTTCCTTGCTCCGTGGGGGAACTGGCGCTCCCTCGGATCTGCCCGGGAGCTGGCCCCGGCATGTGCGGACCGCCCTCGGCGTGACGCACGGCACACGCACGGCACATGTCGCATACTCCCCAACCCCCGCCCGCCGACCGAACCCATTCACCTGTTGTTCGCCCGAACGGGTGTCCGTGGCGCGAAAACCCGGCGCTCGGGCCCGTCGCCCGCCCTCCCGTCGAATTGTTGTGCCGTCAACAGGCTGCGTCCCGCCCGGAGCGGGCAGTACCCTTGATCGTCCGGCGGCGCGCGCTCGCCGGCCCATGCGGAGACAGGCTCTGCCCAGGCCGCCATGGTGGAGACGCTGTCAGTGGACGGTCCGCCGCTCCGCGGGAGCGGCGGCGAGAGGTGAGGTAGCGCATGGGGTTCCCCGCCGACGGCCGGGGCGACGGCCTCGACGGGCCGCAGCCGGGCCGCAGCGAGGCACCGACCGTCGTCATGCGCTCCAGCCCCCCCGGCCGCTCCGCCGGCCCCGTCCCCGCCGACGGCACCCCGCTCGGCTGGACCGCCCTCGAATGGGAGCACGCCTACCACCGCGTCCGCCTCACCGGCCGCGCCTACGTCTGGCTCAACCTCGTCGAACAGCGCCTGCGCGCCCTCGTCGACGAGGCACTGCGGCCCATCTACGCCCCCGCCCACGGCGAGGACTGGGTCACCGCCGCCGCCGGACCGGCCGGCGAGGAGTGGGTCCTGCGCTCCGGCGCCGTCCGCGAGGTCAGCCGCCGCAAGGGCTACCTCCTCGACCCCGCCGACGACGACCCGCTGGTCTTCCTCACCCTGCCCCAGCTGCGCGAACTCATGGTCCAGCACTGGCCGTGCTTCGAGCCGTACGTCCTCGACCGCCGCGAGGTCGAACTCGCCCTCGACGAACTCGAGGTCGCCCGGCACGTCGTCTCCCGCAACCGCAGCCTCTCGCAGACCGTCCTCGACCAGACCGAGCGCGCCGCCGCCCGGCTGCTCAGCCTGCTCGACGGCGGCGCCGGCGGCGTCCCCGCCGACGTCGTCGAGGAGCTCGTCGCCGGCCGCTACGCCGACGTCGTCGCCGTCCACGCCGACCGGGTCCGCCTCCAGCGCGAGCTCCCCGTCGAGGACCTGCTGGACGGCGCCCGCCGCCTGGACGCGGTCGGCATCGGCCTCGGCATGCTCTGCCAGAACTACACCGGCAAGCGCCTGGTGCGGCTCGCCACCGACGGCTGCCGGGTCCGGCTGCTCTTCCTCAACCCGGCCAGCAGCGCCGTCCGCCGGCGGGAACGCGAACTCGGGCTCGGCCGCGGCGAACTCGGGCGCTCGATCGAGATGAACATCATGCACGTGCGGCGGGTCCGGGCCCGGCTGCGGGACCCGGGCGGCTTCGAGATCCGGGTCTTCGACGAGATGCCCCGCTTCACCGCCTACCTCGTCGAGGGCCCCCGGGTCACCGGCCAGACCGGCGGCCGGCGCCGCTCCGGGGACGTCGGCGTCATCCAGCCCTACCTCCGCCGGGCCCGCGGCATCGAGTCGCCCGCCCTCGTCCTGCGGGGCGGCGCCGGCCAGGAACCGGGCGGCACCGAACCCGGGCTGCTGGAGGTCTACCGCGAGGAGTTCGAGGGCAGCTGGGGGGACTCCCGCGCGGTGTCCTGAGGGCCCCTGCCCCCGCACGCCCCCGGGTTCGCCCGTGCGGCCGGTCGGCGGATGGGGTGTCACCCCGGGGGCGGTCGGGCGCGGAATCCCGGTGGTGCGGCAAGTGTGTTCGGACGGACGGGACTTGGCGGCATGTGAGGGGCGCGGTCCAGGTGCGGCGCACCGCACCGCACCGCACGGTTGGGGCGTGTGCGAAGCGGCCGCGACGGCCGAACGTCGCGCTCCGCCCCCCCACCTCCGTTCGACACCGGGAGCCCCCGATGACCGAGCAGACCGCTGCCGCCCCCGCCCGCCGCAGTTTCGTCAAGGCCACCCTCGCCGCCGGCGCCGCCGTCGCCGCGGGACCGGTCCTCGCCCCCGCCGCCGCGTCCGCCGCGGCGTCCGCCCCCGCCGTCCACCGGGCAGCCGTCCCCTTCCACGGCCCGCACCAGGCGGGCGTCACCACGCCGCCGCAGCGGTTCGCGGTCTTCCTGGCCGCCGACGTCACCGCCCCCGACCGGCCGGCGCTGGAACAGCTGCTGCGCACTCTGACCGAACGCAGCCGCTTCCTCACGGCCGGCGGCACCCCGTCGGCGACCGGTGCCGGCGACCCGCCGTCGGACACCTGCCTGCTCGGCACCGAGATCCCCGCCGACGGACTCACCGTGACCGTCGCCGTCGGCGCCTCGCTCTTCGACGACCGGTACGGCCTGGCCGCCGCTCGCCCGCGGCGGCTCGCCCCGATGCCCGCCTTCCCCGGCGACGACCTCGGCCCCGAGCTGCACGGCGACCTGTCGCTGCAGATCTGCGCCGACAGCCGGGACACCGTGCTGCACGCCCTGCGCGACCTCACCCGGCACACCCGCGGGACGCTGCGCGCCCGCTGGCGGATCGACGGCTTCCAGAACCCGGCCCGCCCGGACGGCGCCCAGCGCAACCTGCAGGGCTTCAAGGACGGCATCTCCAATCCGGACGCCACCTCCGACCGGGTGATGGACCGTCTGGTCTGGGTCGCCGCCGACGGGGACGAGCCCGCCTGGGCGGTCGGCGGCAGCTACCAGGTGCTGCGGATCATCCGGATGCGGGTGGAGCCCTGGGACACGCTGCCGGTCGCCGACCAGGAGCGGATCATCGGCCGGCACCGCGACAGCGGCGCACCCCTCGGCGGCACCGCCGAGCAGGACGCCCCGGGCTACGGCCAGGACCCGGACGGCGCCGTGATCGCCCTCGACGCGCACATCCGGCTGGCCAACCCGCGGACCGCCGCCGCCGCCGACTCGCGGATCCTGCGCCGCGGCTACAACTACGACCGCGGCGTCGACGCGGGCGGCGACCTCGACATGGGGCTGGCGTTCTGCTGCTACCAGCAGGACGTCACCCGGCAGTTCGAGGCCGTCCAGCAGCGGCTGAACGGCGAGCCGCTGGCCGCCTTCCTGGCGCCCACCGGCGGCGGCTACTTCTTCGTCCTGCCCGGTGTGCCGGACGAGGACGGCTGGCTCGGCAGCGGCCTCCTCGGCACCGCCTGACCGGCCGTCCGGCCCACCGCCGGCAAACTGCCGACGGCCACTCCGACAGCCACTCCGACAGCCCCGCCCGGCGACCCGCCCGGCGGGGCTGTCACTGGTGCGGGCGATGATGGTCCCCGTCACGGCAGGAACGACGGAAGGAGTGCCGGATGACGACCCGGAGGGGGACACCGACCGCACCCGCCCGGACCGGCCACCGCACGGCCGGGGGCCCGCGATGAGCTGGCTCTCCGCCGGCCTGCTGGCCTTCGACCTGGAGACCACCGGCACCGACATCGAGAACGACCGGATCGTCACCGCGGCCCTCGTCCGGCTGGAGCCGGACGGCACGGTCCCGCGGGAGCGGCACTGGCTGGTCGACCCGGGCATACCCATCCCCGCCCAGGCCACCGCGATCCACGGCATCGGCACGGCGCAGGCCCGCGAGCGCGGGGTGGCCTCGGCCGAGGCCGTCGAGGAGATCACCCGGGCCATCGCGGAGGCGCTCGGCTCGGGCACCCCGCTGGTCATCATGAACGCGCGCTACGACCTGTCGCTGCTCGACCGCGAGTGCCGCCGACACGGCGTCAGCCCGCTGTCCGCGCGGCTCGGCGGCACACCCGCCCCGGTCATCGACCCGCTGGTGCTCGACAAGCACGCCGACCGCTACCGCCGCGGCAAGCGCAATCTGCAGGCGCTGTGCGAGCACTACGGGGTGGTGCTGGACGGCGCCCACCAGGCGGGTGCGGACGCGGTGGCCGCGGCCCGGGTGGCCCGCCGGCTCGGCGAGGTCTTCCCCGCGGTCGGCGGCGTTCCGCTCGCCGACCTGCACGCCCTTCAGGTGCGGGCCGCGGCCGAGCAGGCCGCGTCCTTCCAGCAGTACCTGCGCCGCACCTCGGACCCGCAGGCCAGGATCGAGCCCGCCTGGCCCGTGGTGCCCTTCGCACCCGCGGTGACGTCCGCCGGCTGAGCCGGCGGCCCGCGCCGGGGCCGGTCAGCCGCCGGCGGGGAAGTCGAAGGTGTAGCCCTGCGCGACCAGCCAGGGGAGGAGCTGGCGCAGGGCCTCGACGGTCTGGCTGCGGTCGCCGCCGCCGTCGTGCATCAGCACCACGCCGCCGGGGCGCAGGTGCTGCTGGACGTTGGCGACGATCGCGGGCACGCCGGGCCGCGCCCAGTCGCGCGGGTCGACGGACCAGCCGAGCGAGGCCATGCCGTGGTCGGCCGCGATCTGCTCGTTCTCGGCGGTGAAGTCGCCACCCGGGGCGCGGAACCACGGGACCTCGGCGCCCGGCCCACCGGCCCGCAGGATGGTCTGCTTGGCGTCGGCGATCTCGTGCACCTGCTGGTCGTGGCTGCGCCCGTGCAGCGGCTGCGGGTGGTCGACGGTGTGGTCGCAGAGCCGGTGGCCCTCGGCGAGGACCCGGCGGACGGCGGCCGGGTCCCGGTCGACCTCGTTGCCGACCATGCAGAAGGTGGCCTTGGCGTGGTACTGCGCCAGCAGGTCGAGGATCGGGCGGGTGGCCGGGCCCGGGCCGTCGTCGAAGGTGAGGGCGACGGTTCGGCCGCCGGTCGCGGTGGACCGGATCACCTGGTGGGTCCGGGTCGGCCCGGTGGTCGGCCCGCCGGTCGGGGTGTGCGTGGACGGCGTCGCGGAGGTGCTGGGCGCGGCCGGGGTGGCGGTGCCGGCCGACGGCGTCGTGGCCGGTGTCGACGGGGTGGCGGAGCCGCTCGTCGAGGGCGGCGCGCTGCGCTGCGCCGGGATGCTCGGGGCGGGGCTCGCGGGGGACGGTGATCCGCCGGTGGCGGCGGTGTCGCGCGGGGTGACGGCCGCCGCGGTGGTGCGCGCGCCGTCGGCGCTCGCGGTGCGGGCGTGGCCGGCGGAACCGCAGGCGGCGATCACGGTGGGGGCGAGCAGCGCGGCGAGGCCGAGGCCGAGGGTGCGACGGGATCGGGGGCTGGGAATCCGCATGGTGACGACTCCTGACGTCGTACCGGCCACTCCGGGTGGGGGCGTGTGCCGGGGACGACGTCAGGCGCGGATCGCCGGTTCCGTCGTCGGGTACGAACGGACCCGGTTTTCGGGTCTCAGAACGGATACCAGCGTACGGAGGTCAGTCCGTCGCGCAAGGAGTCCACCCGGCGCCGGAACTCGACCGCCGCGGCTGCGTTCCCCGGGACCTGCTGGGCGACCCAGGCGGCGCTCGCCGTCTCCCTGGCGCCGCGCAGCACCGCGAAGCCGTCCCAGTCCCGGACGTCCCAGCCGTAGGCCCCGACGAAGGCGAGGTAGTCCTCCTCCGGTACGCCGTACCGGTCGTGACTGAGCGCCAGGACGACCAGGTCGTGCTCGCGCAGGTCGCTGCTGACGTTCTCCAGGTCGAGCAGGACGGGGCCGTCCGGGCCGATGTGGACGTTCCGGGGCAGGGCGTCGCCGTGCACCGCACCGGGGGCGAGGTGGGGGGTGAGCGCGGCGGCGGCCGTGACGAAGCTCTCCTTCCGGGCGCGCAGGAAGGCGGCGTCCTCCGGGTCGATGTGGCCGGCCGCGGCGGCGAGCCACCGATCGACCGGGCCGAGCAGGTCGCGGGGGCCGAGCCGCAGGTCGGGGGCGGGCAGCGCGTGCAGGGCGCGCAGCAGCGGGGCGAGGTCGGCGGGCCGGGCCGGGCGGACGGGTTGGGGCAGCCGGTGCCAGAAGGTGACCGGGTGTCCGTCGGCCGTCACCGGGGTGGTCAGCCAGGGCCGGACGACCGGGACGCCGCTGGTGTCCAGCCAGGCGGCGACGGCCAGTTCGCGGCCGGCGCGGGGGAGGAGCAGCGGGCTGCGGCCGATCTTGGCGACGACGGCGGGGGCGCCCAGGTCGAGGACGGCGTTCTCGCCGAGGGAGAGCAGCCGGGCGCCGTCCGGGGCGGGCAGGTCGGCGGCGCGGCAGGCGTCGGCCAGCAGGTCGCGGGCGCGGGCTTCGTCGAAGGCGGTCACGGAGGGCTCCTCGGTGCGGTCCGGATCATCCTGGCGCACGGCGGCCGGGCCCCGCGTGCTGCGGGGCCCGGCCGTGGGCGATGTGTCGGGTCCCGGTCAGACCCGGGTGCCGCCGGCGGGCTGCCCGTCCGGCAGGTGCAGGCCGGCGGGGGCGGGTGCGGCCGGGGTGACGGGCGGGAAGGACTCGCCGTGCGAGAGGTTCGGCAGCCAGTTCAGCCACGACGGCAGGTACCAGTTGCGCTCGCCGAGCAGGCTCATCACGGCGGGCAGCAGCACCGCGCGGATCACCGTCGCGTCGATCAGCACGGCGACGGCCAGGCCCACGCCCATCTGCTTCATGGACTGCATGGACAGCGTGCCGAAGACCCCGAACACTCCCACCATGATCACCGCGGCGCTGGTCACCACGCCGGCGGTGGAGCGGATGCCGTAGGAGACGGCGGCGCGGGTGGCCAGACCCCGGTCGTGCGCCTCCTTGATCCGGGAGACCACGAAGACGTGGTAGTCCATGCTCAGGCCGAAGAGGATCACGAAGAGGAAGAGCGGCACCCATGACTCCACCGCGCCGACCCCGGCGGTGCCGAAGAGCGAGGCGCCGACGCCGTGCTGGAAGACCAGCGCGAGCACGCCGTACGCGGCGCCGACCGACAGCAGGTTGAGCACCACCGCGGTCAGCGCGATGCCGAGCGAGCGGAACGAGCAGAGCATCAGCAGGAAGGCGAAGGCGACGACGAAGCCGAAGACCGGGAGCATCGAGTGGGACATCTGCTCGTTGAAGTCGTGCGAGCCCGCGGTGCTGCCCGTGACCGGGGCCTCGGTGCCGGGCACTTTGAGCACCGTGTTCGCCACGACGTCGCCGCGCAGCGCCTCGAGCGCCTCGGTGCTGACGGTGTCGTTGCCGCTGCCGGCGAGCGGGATGTCGACCAGGGCGACGTTCTGCGCGCTGTGCACCGTCACCTGGATCGGCTCGCGCATCCTCCCGGTGGCCAGCGCCCGGGTCTTCAGGTCGGCGAGGGCCTGCTTCATCTCGGGGGCGTCGATCGCCCGGGCCTTGACCACGACCAGGGCGGGGGCGGGGCTGCCGGGGAAGGCCTTCTCGATCCGCTGCGAAGTGGCGACCAGGGCGTTGCCCTCGGGCAGCTGCTGCTGGAAGGTCAGGTTGGCGGTGTGCATGGTGAGCAGCGGGGCGGCGAGGCCGAGCAGCAGGCCGCCGGCGAGGACGGTGGCGGCGAGCGGTCGGTTCAGCACCGGGGTGAGCAGGGCGTTCCAGACCCGGCCGCCGGTGCCGGCCTCGGTGCCGCGCAGCCGGTGCAGGAGCGGGAGGCGGCCCTTGTCGACCCGGTCGCCGAGCATGGAGAGCAGCGCGGGCAGCACGGTGAGCGAGCCGAGCACGGCGGTGATGACCACGAGGATGGTGGCGAAGGACATCGCCTGGAAGTCGGCGATGCCGGTGAGGAAGAGGCCGGCCATGGCGACGACCACGGTGACGCCGGAGACCAGCACGGCCCGGCCGGAGGTTGCGGCGGCGACCCTGAGCGCGGTGGCGGCGTCGCGTCCGGCGGCCCGCTCCTCGCGTTCGCGCCGCAGGTAGAAGAGGCAGTAGTCGACGCCGACGGCGAGTCCGACGAGCAGCATCACCGAGCTGGCGTCGTCGCTGGTGTGCAGCAGTCCGCTGGAGAGGGCGACCAGGCCGCCGGCGGCGATGAAGGCGGTGAGGGCGAGGACGACCGGCAGTACGGCGGCGACCAGGGCGCCGAAGGCGATCAGCAGGATGCCGAGCGCCAGCGGGACGGCCGTCCACTCGGCGCGCTGGAAGTCGTTCTTGAACTGGTCCTGGAACCACTTGCCGGCACTGGCCTCGCCGAACTCCTCGACGGTGAGGTCCCGGTGCTTCGCCTGCACCCCGGCGACCGCGTCGAGCACCGCCGGCACGTTCTCGACGGCCTTCTCGCGGTCCTCCCCGGCCATGGTGAACTGCAGCAGCGCGGAGTGCCGGTCGGCGGAGACCGCGCCGGTGTCGTACGGGCTGCGCAGGTCGGCGGCGCTGCCGGTGGCCTTCACGGCGGCGGCGACCTCGTCGACGACGGCGCGGAAGGCCGGGTCGTCGGCGGTCAGTGCGGCGCTCTGGACGAGCACGGTCTCGCCGGCCGGGGACTTGATCCCGGCGTCGTCGAGGATCTTCGCGGCGCGGGCGACCTCGCCCGGCATCATCTCGGAGTCGGTGACCTTGGTGCTGCCGTGGAGGCCGCCGAGGAAGGCGGCGAGGACGACGAAGAGGAGCCAGCCGAACACCGCCGTCTTGCGGTGTCTGGCGCTCCACGCGCCCATGGCGGCGGCGAGGCCGAGCTTGGGTGTCACAGGTCCCCCAGGGAGAGCGGCGGGTGCGGGCCCGCCGGAGCCGGTGCCGGGCACCTCCCGGCTGCTGGAACGAGCCTAGGAATCCGGGAGTTGACGCAGTATCCGGCTGGCGGGTGAGTCGACCCTGGGCCTGCCCGGAGGGTCGGGGTGGGGTTTTCCCCACCCCGTGCTCATCCTCGTGGTCGGGACACGCTCCACCCTGAGGTGGAGGGGAATCCGCCCGGAGCAGGAGGCGCGCTGTCGGCGGCGCAGGTCAGGATGGTTCCGGGAAGCGGCCGGTACCCCCTAGGGGTTCCGTACGGGGGGCGGGGTTACCTGCCGACCGGCTAGCGGCATCGCATAGGATGCCCCCAAACACGTACTTGCCTGCCGACCGGCTAGGGGATTCTCCCGGCCGGTCCTGCCGTTGCCCGGTTTCCGTCCCCCGAGGGCTGCGGTGAACCATGCCCAGGAGGCATCACGAGCATGTTCCACCGAATCGGAGACTTCGTCGTCAGGCGGGCCTGGTGGGTGATCGGAGCGTGGCTGATCGCGGCCGTCGCGATCATCTCCACCGCGCCGACGATCACCGCGCAGACCGACGAGAGCGCCTTCCTCCCCAAGCACTACGAGTCGATCCAGGCCATCGAGCTGCAGTCGAAGGCGTTCCCGGCGAGTTTCTCGCCGGGCGCCTACGCGCTGTTCGAGCGCACGGACGGCGGCAAGCTGGACGAGGCCGACAAGGCCACCGCCGAGAAGGTCGTCAAGGGCCTCGCCGAGCGGCACATCCCCGACGTCGAGACCATCCTGCCGGTCGGCAAGGGCTACTCCCCGGACGGCACCTTCGGCATGTCGATGATCGCCATCGACAAGAAGGTGATGCAGAAGCCGGAGGCCGCGGACGCCGCCAAGGCGCTGCGCGAGGCGGGCACCGAGCTGACCGCCGGCACCCCGGTCAAGATGCTGCTCGGCGGCCCGGCCGCCAGCATCCTCGACCAGCAGGACTCGTCCAAGCTGGCCCAGGCGCTGATCGGCATCGGCACCGTGGTGATCATCCTGCTCACCCTCTGGCTGATCTTCCGCAGTCCGATCGTCGCCCTGCTGCCGATCGTGTCGATCTTCGTCTACTCGATGGTCGCCAACGGCCTGATCGCCGACGCGAGCAAGATCTTCGGACTGAAGGCGGACAACTCGATGTCCGCCATCCTCATCGTGGTGCTCTTCGGCGTCGGCACCGACTACTTCCTGTTCCTGATGTTCCGCTACCGCGAGCGGCTGCGGGCCGGGGACGACCGCAAGGAGGCCGTGGTCAACGCGGTCGGCCGGGTCGGCGAGGCGATCGCCTCCGCCGCCGGCGCCGTGGTGGCGGCGTTCGCCGTGCTGGTGCTCTCCAGCCTCGGCATGTTCACCGCGCTCGGCCCGGCGCTGGCCATCGCCGTCGCGGTCACCGCCTTCGCCTCGATCACCCTCGTCCCGGCCGTGCTCTCGGTGCTCCCCGAGCGGGTGCTCTTCCGCCGGGTCGTCGAGTGGCTCCGCTGGGACGGCCGGCAGCTGGCCTGGCTGGCCCGCGGCGCCCGCCGCCCCCGCCCGTCCGGCGGCTTCCCCGAGCACTGGATGCGCCAGGCCAAGGGCAACCGCTTCGCCGCCCTCGGCGGCGCCGTGCAGCGCCGTCCGGCGGTCGCCGCGCTGGCCTCCGGCCTGGTGCTGGTCGCCCTGACCGTCGCCGCCCTCGGCTACAAGGGCACCTTCGACCTGGCCAGCGGCTCGATGCCGAAGACCAAGGAGTCGATGGTCGTCCAGGACCGCATGATGAAGGCCTTCTCGGCCGGCGCCGCCGACCCGAGCCACGTCTACCTGACCGCCACCGACGGCGCGAAGCTGGACGTTCCCGGCCTCGACGGCTACCGCGCCGCGCTGGCCAAGGTCCCCGGCGTCGCCGCGGTGCCCGCCGACCGGACCCAGCTCAGCAGGGACGGGCTCACCGCCGACATCACGGTGATCCTCAAGGACGCGCCCGCCACCAACAAGGCCATCGACACCATGGACGGCCTGCGCGACACCGCCCACGCCTCCGCCCCCAACGGGACCAAGGCCCTGGTCGGCGGTCAGACCTCGGTGTTCAAGGACATCAACACCGCGATGGTCCACGACTACACGCTGGTCTTCCCGCTGGCGGCGCTGCTCATCCTGGTCATCCTGGCCCTGCAGCTGCGCAGCGTGGTCGCGCCCTGGTACCTGATGGCCTCGGTCGGTCTCGGCTTCGGCGCCACCCTCGGCGCCACCTCGCTGATCTTCCAGAAGATCGGCGGCGAGCCGGGCCTGATGTTCATGCTGCCGATCTTCATCTACCTGTTCGTGGTCGCGATCGGCACCGACTACAACATCCTGATGATCGCCCGTCTCCGCGAGGAGGTGAAGGAGGGCCGCACCCCGCGCGAGGCCGCCGGCGAGGCGGTCAAGCACGCCGGTCCGACCGTCGCCGCGGCGGGCTTCATCCTGGCGGCCACCTTCGGCACCATGCTGCTGGCCGGAAACTCGCTCTTCAGCCAGATGGGCTTCTCGATCGCCTTCGGCATCATCATCTCGGCCTTCGTGATGGCGATGTTCTTCACTCCGGCGATCACCGCCCTGCTGGGCCGTGCGGCCTGGTGGCCGGGCCACGGCGACGGCTCCGCGAAGGACGCCTCCGTCACCGTTCCGGACACCGAGCCGGAGCCGGCCGGCCGGCACTGACGGAACCCGCGGACGGGGCTCGGGAGCGACCCGGTATGCCCCGTCCGCGGGCCGTTCAATCCCGGGGCGCCCGCGATGTGACGAGGACGACCTTCCCGATCATTGCGGGCGCGACCGTGCTACAGTCGAAGCAGTTGCAGTTTTGGTTCCCATGAACGTGTGTGTGCGCCTACTGGTTCCAACAACAGTCAGGCGCATTTGTTTTTATCCGGTGTTTTGTCTCCGGATGGGGATCGCGGCTACTCGGGGTCTGCGAGGTGCAGTCCCCTGATGCCCCAGAAAGAGGAGACGGTTATGGCTACCGGCACCGTGAAGTGGTTCAACAGCGAAAAGGGCTACGGCTTCATCGAGCAGGACGGCGGCGGCGCCGACGTCTTCGCCCACTACTCGAACATCAACGCCCAGGGCTTCCGTGAGCTCGTCGAGGGCCAGAAGGTCGAGTTCGACGTCACGCAGGGCCAGAAGGGCCCGCAGGCCGAGAACATCCGCCCCATCTGAGTCGAGCCGACTCACGCGTGAAACGAGTGAGGGTCCGCACCTGCGGGTGCGGGCCCTCGCCCATTGCCGCCGAACGGCCGGGGCGGTCCTGCATCCACTCCTGACGGCCGACCCGCAAGGTCCGGGCGCACGCATCGACGTGCCCGCCGGCCGATCAGGACGGAGCAGTATGACCGATCAGTCACGCCCGCAGCGCGGTACCTCCCGCCGGGCCCCCGGCGCCGGCCGCCCGCAGCGCGGCACCGGCCCCGCGGCAGCGGCGGCGAGCGCCGCGTCCAGCGCGCCCCCCGCACCGCGCGCCCCGCGCCCGCCGAGGCGCAGGACTTCACCGTCGTCGAGGGCACCCCGGCCCGCCCGCCGGCGGCCACCTTCGCCGAGCTCGACATGCCGAAGGCGCTGCTCACCGCGCTGACCCGGGAGGGCGTCACCGAGCCCTTCCCGATCCAGTCCGCGACCCTGCCGGACGCGCTGGCCGGCCGCGACGTGCTCGGCCGCGGCCGCACCGGCTCCGGCAAGACCCTCGCCTTCGGCCTCTCGCTGCTCGCCCGCACCGCCGGCAAGCGGGCCGACGCCCGTCGCCCGCTCGCCCTCGTCCTGGTGCCCACCCGCGAGCTCGCCCAGCAGGTCACCGACGCGCTCGCCCCGTACGCGCAGGCACTGCAGCTGCGGATCGGCACCGTCGTCGGCGGCATGCCGATCGGCCGGCAGGCCAACCAGGTGCGCCGCGGCGTCGAGGTCCTCGTCGCCACCCCCGGCCGGCTGGACGACCTGATCAACCGGCAGGACGTGAACCTCGCCGACGTCGCGATCACCGTCCTCGACGAGGCCGACCAGATGGCCGACATGGGCTTCCTGCCGCAGGTCAGCAAGCTACTCGAGCAGGTCGCCGAGGGCGGCCAGCGGATGCTGTTCTCCGCCACCCTCGACCGCAACATCGACCGGCTCGTCCGCCGCTTCCTCGACGACCCGGTCACCCACTCCGTCGACCCGTCGGCCGGCGCGGTCAGCACCATGGACCACCACGTCCTGCAGCTCGACCCCGCCGACAAGGCCGCCACGACCGCGCACATCGCCTCCCGCGAGGGCCGGGTCATCATGTTCGTGCACACCAAGCACGGCGCCGACCGGCTCGCCAAGCAGCTGCTCGCGAACGGCGTGCGGGCCGCGGCCCTGCACGGCGGCAAGTCCCAGCCGCAGCGCAACCGGGTGCTCGACCAGTTCCGCGACGGCCGGGTCACCGCGCTGATCGCCACCAACGTCGCCGCCCGCGGCATCCACATCGACGGCCTCGACCTCGTCGTCAACGTCGACCCGCCGATCGACCACAAGGACTACCTGCACCGCGGCGGCCGCACCGCCCGCGCCGGCGAGTCCGGCACCGTGGTCACCCTCGTGCTGCCCGAGCAGCGCCGCGAGGTCAACCGGCTGATGGGCACCGCCGGCATCCGGCCCACCGTCACCAAGGTCCGCCCGGACGACGTCGAGCTGAACCGCATCACCGGCGCCCGCACCCCCACCGGTACGCCGGTCACCATCGTGGTCGCCGAGCAGTCCGCGGACGCCGCCGCGCCCGCCGCCGGGCAGGGCGGCGAGAAGGCCGGCCGCTCCGGTGCGCCGCGCCGCCGCCCCGGCAAGCGCTCCGGGCTGCCCAAGGACGTCGACGCCAACGGCAACGCCCGCCAGCCGCGCCCCAAGCAGCGCCTCGGCGGTGGCACCGGCGGTGGCAGCGGCAGCGGCCGCACCGCGGCCGGCTTCATCGGCCGCTCCTCCGGCCGGAGCAAGCCCGGCTCGGGCTCGCGCAGCGGCGGCAACTACGGCACCGGCCGCCAGCGCCACGACTACAGCTGACCGGCCGTCCGAAGGGGCGCCGCCCGCACCGGGTGGCGCCCCTTCGGCACGCCTGCGGTCGGTCGGGCCCGCCGGATCGCCGACGAACCCTCACATCGCCCTCCGGACCTGGTGCGACCAGGTGTGTTAGCTTCTTTGTTCGCTCATGGGCATTCCATGACCTGAACAAGAGGTTCCGTCAATTCCGCGCCGTCCTGGGCGCACTGCACGGGGGAGGACACATCGTGTCAGGGGAGTACCGCGTCGATCCGGAGGCACTGCGGCGATTCGCCCGTACCTCCGCGGACCGTTCGGAGAAGCTGCGCGCCATCCGCGCCGAACTCGGCGCCCACCAGCTGTCGGCCGGGGCCTTCGGCAAACTGCCCGAGGCCGAGCAGACCGGCCGCGACTACGCCGAGCGCGCCGACGCCGCCGTCGAGAACCTCGGTTCGGCCGCCGACACCATGGCCCGGATCGACGAGCACGTCCAGGGCGTCGCCCGCAACTACGAGCAGGCCGAGGCCGCCACCGCGGACTCCCTCCACGCGATCGCCAGGGGGCTGTGATGAGCGGACCCGTCTCCGGCGCCGTCGACGCCTACACCAAGATCAACCAGTGGATGAGCCCGTTCGGCAGCGTGGTCGACGAGATCATGCGCCCCATCGTCGAACCCCTTGCCGAGCCTCTGGAGTTCGTCACCGGCGACCCCGAGGGCCTCGAAGCCGCCGCCGAGCTGTGGCGCCGCCAGGCCGGCGAACTGCGCGAGGTCGTCGCCGACCAGCGCCGCGACCGCGCCGCCCTCGCCCACGACTGGCAGGGCGAGGCCGCCGAGAAGTTCCTCCAGGAACTCGCCGAGTACGAGACGGCCCTGGAGGCCGAGGCGGACGACATGGACGCCACCGCCGAACTCCTCGACGAGGCCGCCGCCGAGAGCCGGATGGCCCAGGACCTCGTAGAGACGGTCATCCGCGAGCTCATCGAGTGGGCCATCATCACCTTCGCCGCCTCGCTCGCCTTCAGCGTCGTCACCGCGGGCATCTCGCTCGCCGCCGAGGCCGCCGCGGCCGCCGCCGAGGGCACGATCGCCAGCGCCCGGATCGCCAACCTGGTCGCCAAGCTGGCCCGCGCCCTCAAGAAGATCGAGGAGGCGATGAAGGCCCTCAAGGCGGTCTCCAAGCGCCCCCACCTCAACCCCAAGAAGCCCTGGACCTGGAACAAGCCGATCGATGTCCCGGCGTACCTCGCCAAGAAGGGCACCAAGATGATCGGCAAGGCCGCCCTGCACGGCATCGGCCTCACCGGCGACCCGGTCGGCCAGACCGTCCAGCAGGCCGTACAGTCCGGCGCCGGCATCCTCGCCGACGAGATCGACGACCGGATCGCCGGCAACCCCCACCCCTCCACCGCCGCCCGCGAGCACACCGGCATCGCCCAGCCCCGCCAGGAGCCGGAGCTCAGCGCGGAGGAACGCAAGCGCCGCTTCGATTCGGCCTTCGGCTGACAGGAGGACACCGTGCTCAACCGCGACCGCGACATCGTCACGCCCTTCCTGCAGCCGGGCGAGCAACTCCTCGCCGCCGCGTCCGTCAGCCTCGCCCCCGGCATCCCGCCGACACCCGCCGAACTCCAGGTGCAGCGGCAGCCGAGCGAGCTCGAGCAGAAGCTCGGCAAGCCCTTCAACGTGCTGCGCCGCGCCTACGCCGCCGTCAACCCGGTCGGCGCCGCCGTCGGCGCGGTCGAGGACCGGATGATGGACGCCGTGCCGGACTCGGTCTGGCACGGCCAGGGCATGGCCGGCGGCTGGCACAGCGAGGCAGGCCGGTTCGTCCGCCGGATGCGCGACGACAGCGCCAGCTCCGTCAGCACCTTCGCCGTCACCGACCGGCGCCACCTCGTGGTCGTCGACCGCTCCAAGCTGTGGCAGCTCAAGGAGCAGTACGCCCTGCACTGGGAGGCACCCAGGCAGGCTGCGGCGCTGCACCGCAACCCCACCGGCGTCCTCCAGCGCGGCCGGGTCGACCTGCACTTCGCCGACCGCTCCTGGGCCGCCGTCACCACACCGCTGCCCGCCACGGCCGACGAACTCGCCGCGGCCGCGCGCCCTTACTGACCCACGGTCAGACCGTCACCGCCGGCGAGGAGTCCGGGACGAGCCGCCGCAGGCGCTCGCCGGTCTCCTCGTCGCGCGGCGCGACCACCACCAGCTGCAGCCCGCCCGGGGCGCTCAGCACCACCTGGTCCAGCCGCAGCAGGCCCACCGTCTCGTGCTGCACCACCTTCTCGGTGCCCGCCCGCTCGCTCACCCGGTGCTCGTCCAGCCAGCGGTCCGCCTCCGGGAAGGACGCCCGCAGCCGGGCGATCACCGCCGCCAGCTGCCGCGCCCGCGGCGATCCCGCGCCGCCCCGCTCGCCGTACGCGGCCCGCAGCTCCGCCAGGGTGCGCCGCGCATGCCGCTCCCAGTCCACCGTGCGCTCCCGGATCCGCCGGTCCGCGAAGACCATCCAGGCCAGATTGCGGTCCTCCGGCGCCATCCCGGCGAACTCGAACATCGCCTCGGCCGGCGTGTTCCACGCCCGCACGTCCCAGTCCGCGTCCGTCAGGAACGCCGGGGCGGGCGCCTGGGCGTCCAGCAACCGCCGCAGCGCCGCCGGCACACCCGCCGACGGCTCCTCGGCATACCCGCCGGGCTGCGGCGCCGCACCCGCCAGCCGGAACAGGTACGCCGACTCCGCCGCGTCCAGCCGCAGCGTCCGCGCCAGACTCGCCAGCACCTCCGGCGACGGATTGATCTCCCGGCCCTGCTCCAGCCACGTGTACCAGGTCACCCCCACCCCGGCGAGGATCGCCACCTCCTCCCGGCGCAGCCCCGGCGTGCGCCGCCGCACCCCCG
The DNA here is from genome assembly GCA_002300355.1 of Streptomyces sp. TLI_235. Classification (NCBI taxonomy): domain Bacteria; kingdom Bacillati; phylum Actinomycetota; class Actinomycetes; order Kitasatosporales; family Streptomycetaceae; genus Streptomyces; species Streptomyces sp. TLI_235. Next base: position 1,518,663 of record NSGV01000002.1, on the reverse strand, counting down.
GTGCCATCCCCACATCCGCCGGCGTCAGCGCGGCCCTGCGGGTCCGCAGGAAATTCGACAGCGCCTGCCTGCGCACATCCCGATCGGCCATGGCCCCTCCCCCTGGTGACTGGTAGCCCGACTACCAGTATCGCCACGCACTGCTGCGCCGCCCCACCGGCCGCGAGGCTGGAAGCCGTCCGACGAAGCACTCCTGACGGGAAACCAGATGAACCGCCGCGCACGCAGCGTCCTGCTGCTCACCGCCCTCGCCACGACCCTGGCCGCCGTACCGGCCCTCCCGGCCGCCGCCGCGCCCGCCGCCCACACGGCGGCAGCGGTGCCCGCCGGCTACGGCCGGCCCGCCGTGATCACCGGCCACGCCGACACCCTGCACCCCGAGGGCGCCACCTGGGACCCGGCTCACCGGCGCTTCCTGGTCGGTTCGCTCCGCCACGGCACCGTCTCCGCCGTCAGCCCCGACGGCACCGTCACGCCGCTGGTCGACGACCCGGCGGTGCTGGTCTCCACCGTCGGCATCCACGTCGACGCCGCCCGCGGCCGGCTCCTGGTCGCCAACGGCGACCCCGGTGTCTCGGTGCGCACCGACCCGGCCGGCTCCGGACGGATCGCCGGCATCGGCGCCTACGACCTCGCCACCGGGCGGCGCCTCTTCTACACCGACCTCGCCGCGGTGGCCGGCGACGGCGGACCGCACTTCGCCAACGACCTCGCGATCGGCCCGGACGGCACCGCGTACGTCACCGACTCCTTCGCCCCGATCGTCTACCGGGTCGCCCCCGACGGCTCCGCGGGCATCCTCGTCCGCGACGGGCGGCTCGCCGCCCCGCAGGGCGCCTTCGGCCTCAACGGCATCGTCCGGCAGGGCCGCACCCTGCTCGTCGGCAAGTACGACGACGGCACGCTCTGGCGGGTGCCGATCGACCACCCGCGGCAGCTCTCCCGCACCACCGTCAGCGGCCCGGACGGGGCCCTCACCGGCGTCGACGGCCTGCTCGCCGACCCCGACGGCACCCTGCGCGGCATCACCAACCACCTCGGCGGCAGCGGCGCCACCACCAGGGTCGACCTCCGCTCCACCGACGGCTGGCGCACCGCCCGCGCCTCCGTCCGCCCGCTGACCGACCCGGCCCCCACCGTGCTCACCCCCGGCCCGGGCGGCAGCGTGTACCTCCTCGACGGCCGCGCCGACCTGCTCTTCGCCGGCACGCCCGTCGACACCTTCACCCTGCGCCGGATCTGACGCCGGCCCCGGGTGCCCGAGCCCGTCAGGCGGTGGCGGCGGTGGTGTCCGGGACGACGGTCAGGACGGGTTCGGCGGGGCGGTCGGTGCGCCGGCGGGCGGCGGTCAGGCCGAGGACGGCGAGGCCCAGCCCGGCCCAGAGGGCCAGGGTCAGCAGCGGGCCGCCCGCGCCGGCGCCGTCGAAGTAGGACACCGACCGCAGCAGGGTCCCGGCCGCGCCCGGGGGCAGCTGCTGCCCCAGGACGCCGGCCGGGGCGGGGAGCAGCTCGGGTGCGGAGGCCACACCGGAGAAGGCGTTGCCGATCAGCACCATCAGCAGCGCGGTCAGGCCGATGCCGGGTGTGCCGAGCAGGGCGGCCGTCCCGGCGACCGAGGCGCCGACCGCGAGGGGCGTCAGGGCGATCACCCCGGCTTCCGCCCACCAGGGTCCGGTGAGGGCGCCCAGCCAGCTGTGGGCGATGAGCGCACCGAGCAGGCCGGCGAGCAGGGCGGCGCCGACGAGGGCCGCGATTGCCCGGGCCCCGCGCAGCCGGAGCAGGGTGACGGCGGCACCCGCCGCGACCCCGGCGAGGACCAGCGGCAGCAGCCCGGCGCCGAAGACCGCCCCGCGGGGGTCGGTGGCCGGGGCGGGCACCACGTCGGTGACCCGGACGGTGCTGCCCGCGGGGGCGCCGGACTCGGCGGCCGACCGCAGCAGCTGGGCGACGGTCGGGCCGGCCGCCGAGGCGGTGAGCAGTTCGGGGCCGCCGGACCCGGCCACCAGGGCGCCGTAGACCTCGCGGTCCAGGACGGCCTGCCGGGCGGCGGACCCGTCCGGGTAGTGGTGCACCTCGAAGGCGCCGGGGTGCGCGGCGAGCTGCCGGTCGAGCGCGGCGGTGGCGGCGGCCGGACCGGCCGTGCCGATCGGCAGGTGGCGCGGGGCGAGCCGGGCGGCTGGCCAGGCGAACGCCCACAGTGCCAGCGCGACCAGGGCGGGGATGAGCACCCAGACGGCCAGCACACGGCGGGGGGCGGGTACGGATTCGGGGGAGGCGGACATGGCTGCCCCTCGATTCAAAGAGAAGGATCGTTCGTTTTACGTGGCCCACTCTTCGGCCGCCCGGCGTTCCTTGTCAAGAATGAACGTTCGTTTTAGGGTGGGGGCCATGGCCCGCGTATCCCAGGCACACCTCGACGCCCGCCGCCGGCAGATCCTCGACGGCGCGGCCCGCTGCTTCGCGCGCAACGGCTTCCACGCCACCTCCATGCAGGACGTGCTCCGCGAGTCCGACCTGTCGGCCGGCGCGGTCTACCGCTACTTCGCGAGCAAGGACGAGATCGTCGCGGCCATCGCCGGGGAGGCCTTCGCGGTCATCGGATCCGCCTTCGCCGACGCCGCCGCGGCCGTGCCACCACCCACCCCGGACGTCCTGCTCGGCCGGGTGCTCACCGCCGTCTTCGAACGCGCCTCACCCGCCGGGGACCGCCAGGCCCTCGCCCGCCTGATCATCCAGGTCTGGACGGAGACCCTGCGCAACCCGACCCTCGCCGCCACCCTCGACGAGGGCTGGCGGGCCATGCGCGCCGCCTGGGCCGGACTGGTCGAGAGCTACCGGGCGACCGGCCTGATGCCCCCCGGCCCGGACGCCGACCACGTCGCCCGCACCCTCATCGCCACCGCCCAGGGCTTCATCGCCCAGCAGGCCCTCTTCGGCGACGCCGACCCCTCCGTCGTCCAGGACGGCCTGCGGGCACTCACCGGCATGCGCACCGGCGCCGCCCAGGAGACACCGTGACCACGGCACCCGGCCCCGCCGAACGGCTCGACCTCCAGGAACAGGCCCTCGACGCCCTGCTCGCCGAACTCGGCCTCCCCTTCGAGGAGCCGGACGACCCGCGGGTCGCCCTGCTCGCCGCCCGCAACCCGCACTACCCCCAGTACCACCGCATCGGCCACAAGCGGCAGACGGCCCTCCGCGCCCTCACCGCCGACCGCGCCCTCACCCGCGCCCACGAGGACGCCGTCTACCGGGCCCTCGTCCACGACGACGACCCGAACTCCCCGCGCTGGCTCGCCGGCGCCCTCGTCACCGCGGCCGGCGCCCGCCGCCTCCAGGACCGCCTGCTCACCACCCTCGCCACCGGCACCCCCCACCAGCGCACCTGCGCCGCCCATGCCTGGCGCTGGGTCGACGCCGACCCCGCGGACCCCCGGTACCTGGCCCTGCTCCCACGATCGGGTGAGTGATCGTCCGAATCCGCTGGGTACGCTGTACGCGATGGCGAGAATCCGGCCCATGGGAGCAGTGATGACCGTCGCACCGCAGCCGACCTGGCCCGTCCCGCCCGAGGGTGGGTGGACGGCCGACGACCTCGACCGGCTTCCGAATCTTCCTCCGCGCACGGAGCTGATCGACGGGAGCCTCGTCTTCGTGAGTCCGCAGGCTATTTTCCATATGTACGCCATCAATCTCCTGCAGTTCGGCCTGCTCCAGGCCCGACCGGACCATCTTGCGGTGCTTCGCGAGATGACCGTCACCCTCGGCCGCCGCGACCGGCCGGAGCCGGACCTGATGGTCGTGTCGCGTGACGCCGCCCAACGGCCGCAGCAGACCACCCAGCGGCCCGAGGACGTCATCCTCGCCGTCGAGGTCGTCTCGCCCGACTCCGAGGCGCGGGACCGTGAGGTCAAGCCGCGCAAGTACGCGGCCGCAGGCTTCCGGCACTTCTGGCGGGTCGAGAACGAGGGCGGTGAACTGGCCGTCCATGTCTACGAGTTGGATCGGGCGACCGGGTCGTACGCCCCGATGGGCATCCATCGCAAGCGGCTCGCGCTAGACCTGCCGTTCCCGATCGACATCGACCTGGCGGACCCGAAGCGCTGGCTCTGAGGATTCCCCGCGTGTCCGCACCGGCGGGTGGGTAGGGTGCCCGGCATGCGATGCGGGATGTGCGGCTCGGAACGGTTGAGTCCGGTAGGGGAACTGACGACGGATTCGATGGCGACGGAGCGGATGCGGCTCCGGTTCCCCCGGCCGGGGAGATTCAAGTCGCGGCCGACGTTCACGGTGACCTTCGCCCGCGCCTGCCGCGACTGCGGCACCCTCTACCCGTGCCTCGGCGAGTACGAGCGGATGCAGTTGGACGCCACCGCCGACGGGCTGGCCGAGTGACGGGAGGCGCCGGTCAGGCGGAGAGCGCCGCCGGGGCGGCCGCGGCGGACCGGGCGTCGTCGTAGCGCTCCAGCAGGAGTTCGGCGATTTCGGGGGCGGCGCCCAGCACACCGGCGAGCAGGTCGGCGGCGGCGGCGCCGGCCGCGATCCGGTCGGGCAGCAGGCCGGGGGCCAGCAGGTAGGGGGCGACCGCCACCGTCCGCACTCCGGCGGCCCGCAGCGCGGCCACCGCCTCGGGGACGCGCGGTCCGGCCGCGGAGGCGTACGCGACCTCGACGGCGGCCCAGCCGCGGCTGCGCCGCCAGCGCTCGGCGACCGCCCGGGTCGCGGCGTCGGCGGCGGGGTCGGAGGAGCCGGCCGCGGCGAGCACCACACCGGTGCGGGCGCGGACGGCGGCGGAGGCGGTGTCCAGACCGGCCTCGGCGAGGCGCCGGTCGAGGGCGTCCAGCAGCAGCGGGGAGGGGCCGAGCACGTCGGCGAGCGGCAGGTCGGCGCCGGCGGCGCGCAGCGCGGCGGGGATGTCGCTCTTGGCGTGGAAGGCCCGGTTGAGCAGCAGCGGCACGGCGAGGGCGTCGCCGAGGCGGCCGGCGACCTGGGGGATGCGCGGCGCGCAGTGGTCCAGGTAGGCGGTGGCGACGGTGAGTCCGGGCCGCAGGGCGCGAACGCGGTGGACGAGGGCGTCCACGGTGGCGGCGTGCCGCGGGTCGCGGCTGCCGTGGGCGATCAGCAGCAGGGCGGGGCCGCCCGCCCCGCCACGACGGGCGGGGGCGGAGACGGACGGCGTGCCGGTACGCATGGTCGGTGTCCTCAGCGGGTGGTGACCAGCAGGCCGCGGTTGCGCAGCACGCGGCGCTCCAGCGGGGAGAAGACCAGCAGGTCGATCGCCACGCCGACGACCAGGATCAGGACGATGCCGAGCAGCACGCCCGACATGTCGTTGAACTCGCGCTGGTTCTCCAGGTAGCGGCCGAGGCCGAGGCCCAGGTCGGGGGAGGAGGCGATGAGTTCGGCGGCCATCAGCGAGCGCCAGGAGAACGCCCAGCCCTGCTTGAGGCCGGCCAGGTAGCCGGGCAGGGCGGCGGGCAGCAGCACGTGGCGGGCGCCGGCCAGGCCGGTGGCGCCGAGGGTGCGGCCGGCCCGCAGGTAGATCGGCGGGACCTGGTCGACGCCGGAGACCAGGCCGTTGGCGATCGACGGGACGGCGCCGAGCAGGATGACCGCGTACATCGCCGAGTTGTTGATGCCGAGCCAGATGACGGCGGCGGGCACCCAGGCGACCGAGGGCAGCGACTGCAGGCCGGAGAGGACCGGGCCGAGCGCGGCCCGGATCGGCTTGACCCGGGCGACCAGCAGGCCGATCGGGGTGCCGATGACGACGGCCGCGAGGAAGCCGGAGATGCCGCGCCACACGCTGGTCCAGATGATCGAGAACAGCGTGCCCTCGTACCAGAGGTCGGTGAGCGAGGTCCAGACGGCGGCCGGGCTGGGCAGCTTGTCCGGGGTGGTCAGCTCCAGGCTGAAGGCGAGCTGCCAGACGCCGAGGACGAGCAGCACGCCGAGCACGGGCGGCAGGACCTTCTGGCGCAGCACCTGGGTGAGCGGGGTGCGCTGGACCTGGACGGCGTCCAGGGCGTCCAGGCCGGCCTCGACGCTCGCGGTGTCGCCGGTCGGGTCCTTGACCAGGGTGGTGGTGTCAGTGCTGGACATGGCGGCGGATCTCCCCACGCAGCTCTTCGGTGATCTCGATGGACAGATCCGCGACGCCGGAGTCCTCGATGCGGCGCGGCTGGGGCAGGTCGATCCGCCACTCCTTGGCGACCCGGCCGGGCCGGGAGGACAGCAGGACGACGCGCTGCGCGAGCCGGACGGCCTCGCGCACGTTGTGCGTGACGAACAGGACGGACAGCTGCCGCTCCGCCCAGATGCGGGTGATCTCGTCGTGCAGGACGTCGCGGGTGATGGCGTCGAGCGCGGCGAACGGCTCGTCCATCAGCAGCACGTTGGCGCCCTGGGCGAGCGAGCGGGCCATCGCCACGCGCTGGCGCATGCCGCCGGAGAGTTCGTGGACCCGCTTCTTGTAGGCGCCGCCGAGCCGCACCAGCTCCAGCAGCCGCTCCGCCTCTGGCCGGCGCTCGGCCTTCGGCACACCGGCCAGGCGCAGCGCGAGCTCGATGTTGCGGCCGGCGGTCAGCCACGGGAAGAGCGCGTGGTCCTGGAACATCAGGGCGGGACGGCCGCCCGACACCTCGATGTCGCCCGCGGTGGGCTTGTCGAGGCCGGCCACCAGGTTGAGCAGGGTGGACTTGCCGCAGCCGGAGGCGCCGAGCAGGGTGACGAACTCGCCGGGGGCGACGTCCAGGTTGATGTCGTCCAGGACGGGGGTGGCGGCGCCGGGGCGGCCGAAGGACTTGTGCACGTGCGAGAGGCGGACGGCGGGTCGGTCGATCGCGGCGTCGGCAGCGCTGGTGGTGGGCTCCGTGGTGGTCAGTGCCGGGGTCATCCGGGGACCTCCTCCGTGAGTGGCATGGGCCCCTCCTGCCCGGCGGCGGGCAAGGAGGGAGGCTGGCTGGTGGCGCTCGGGGGCCGGGGTCCGGCCCCGCCCCGCCCGGTGACTGGGCATCGACTGGGCGGGGGCGGGGCGGACCGCGGGGTTATCGGGTGCGACTCACTTGGCGCCGAGTCCGGCGTCCGCCACGGCGGTCCCGCCCTGGGCCTGGAGCACCTTGTTGAGCGGGGTCAGGTCGTAGATCCCGGCGAGGTTCGGCTTCTTCAGCAGGCCCGCGGTGACCGCGTGGTCGGCCTCGGCCTGCAGGGTGTTCGCCAGCGGGTCGTCCAGGAACTCGATGTCCTTCCACGCCGGGTCGAGGATCGCGGCGTCCAGCGCGTTGCCGGCCGCCTCCTTGATCGCGGCGTTGGCGGAGGCCTTGGCCTGGTCCGGGTTGGCCTTGATCCAGGCGTTGGTCTTCACCGAGCCGCGCAGCACGGCCTCCACCACGTCCGGGTGCTCCTTGAGGAACTTCTGCGAGACGATGATGTTGGTGATGACGAACTTGCCGTCCGGCCAGACCTGCTTCTCGTTGAGCAGCTCCTTGGCACCGAGACTGATCAGCTTGGAGGCGGTCGGCTCGGGCACCCAGGCGCCGTCGATGGAGCCGGACTTGTAGGCGTCCGGGGTCACCTTGTTGTCGGTGCGCACCACGCTGACGTCGCCGGCGCCGGACGCGGCGTCGACCTTGTAGCCCTTGGTGGCCAGGTAGTTGAGGAGCGCCACGTCCTGGGTGTTGCCGAGCTGCGGGGTGGCGATCTTCTTGCCCTTGAGGTCGTCCAGGGTCTTGATCTTGTCGGGGTTGACCACCAGGCGGACACCACCGGAGGCCGAACCGCTGATGATCCGCAGCGACTTGCCCTCGGACTTGGTGTAGCCGTTGATCGAGGGGGAGGGGCCGATCCAGCCGATGTCGATCGAGCCGGCGTTCAGCGCCTCGATCTCGGTCGGGCCGGCGTTGAAGATCTGGGTCTTGATCTTCGTGGCGCCGAGCTCCTTCTGGATCAGGCCCTCCTTGAGGCCGACCAGCGCGGTGCCGTGGGTCAGATTGGCGAAGTAGCCGATCTTCACGGTGTCCGCGGAGAGCTTCGCGCCGGAGGCGGCCGGGGCCGGGGCCGCCGAGCTCTTGTCCTCGCTCTTGGCGCCGTAGCTGCAGGCGGAGAGCAGGCCCGCGGCGGTGAGCGCGGCGACGGCGACCGCGGCCGGCCGTCTGAACCGGCCGCTGCCGAACCGGGTGGAGGTATGCGTGGTGGCGGAGTCGTGTGCCATGGGAGTCGTCCCGTTCACGGTGGGCGCCCGTGGGAAGCGCCGATGGAAGAAGTCGGTGTGGTGCTGACGGCATGTCGTATGCCGGGCAAGCCGGGCCGGTGCCTGCGGTGGGAAGGAACCGGCCCGGTGACAGGGGATCAGTGCCCCTGTCCGCCCCCACATCGCGTCAGGCCGCCCTGGCCGCTGCCGAGGACGCCGCTGCCGATGCGGCCGCCTTCCTTGTCCATGCCCGAGAACGCCTCGCTGGGCATCAGACCCAGTCCTCCTCGATCGGTTCGGTGGTGGCGCGTACGGTGTCGAAGGCCTCGCCCGCCATGCCGGCGGTGAGGGTGGTGCCGTCGGCCGGGTCGATCAGCAGGAACGAGCCCGTCCGGCGGTTGTCGGTGTAGCTGTCGAGCGCCAGCGGCTCGGCGGTGCGCAGCACCACGTGGCCGATGTCGTTGACCTCCAGGCCGTCGGCGCCGGAGCGCTGCTCCAGAGTGTCGATGTCGATCCGGTAGGAGATCTCCTTGACCAGCGCGCGCACGGTGCGGGTGGTGTGCTTGAGCAGCACCTTCGCGCCGGGGCGCAGGGCCCGCTCGTTGAGGTGGCAGACGGTCGCCTCGATGTCCTTGGTGGGCACCGGGGCGGGGCCGGCCGCGATCAGGTCGCCGCGGGAGATGTCGATGTCCTCGGCGAGGCGGACGGTGACCGACTGGGGGGCCCAGGCGATGTCCGTCTCCGCGCCGAGCGCGTCGATCCCGACGACGGTGGTGGTGTGCCCGGAGGGCAGCACGGTCACCGGGTCGCCGACCCGCAGCACGCCGGAGGCGAGCTGGCCGGCGTAGCCGCGGTAGTCCGGGTGGGCCTCGGTCTGCGGCCGGATCACGTACTGGACGGGGAACCGGGTCGGCTCGGCGCTGGGGTCGCTGCCGACCGGGACGGTCTCCAGGTGCTCCAGCAGGGTCGGGCCGCCGTACCAGTCCATGTTCGCCGAGGGCTCGACGACGTTGTCGCCGGCCAGTGCGGAGATCGGCACCGCGACGACGTCCTTGACGCCCAGTGAGGCCGCGTAGGAGGTGAACTCCTCGGCGATGGCGGCGAAGACGGGCTCGGCGTACTCGACCAGGTCCATCTTGTTCACCGCGAGGACGACGTGCGGCACCCGCAGCAGGGCGGCGACCGCGGCGTGCCGGCGGGTCTGCTCGACGACGCCGTTGCGGGCGTCGACCAGGACGACGGCGAGCTCGGCGGTGGAGGCGCCGGTCACCATGTTCCGGGTGTACTGCACGTGGCCGGGGGTGTCGGCGAGGATGAACCGGCGCCGCGCGGTGGCGAAGTAGCGGTACGCGACGTCGATGGTGATGCCCTGCTCGCGCTCGGCGCGCAGGCCGTCGGTGAGCAGCGCGAGGTCGGGCGCCTCCTGGCCGCGGCTGCGGGACGCGTGCTCGACGGCCTCCAGCTGGTCGGCGAGGACCGACTTGGAGTCGTGGAGCAGCCGGCCGACCAGGGTCGACTTGCCGTCGTCCACGGAGCCGGCGGTGGCGAACCGCAGCAGCGCGGTGGCGGTGGTCTCCGGAGTGGTGGTCATCTTAGAAGTACCCCTCGCGCTTGCGGTCTTCCATCGCGGCCTCGGACATCTTGTCGTCGGCACGGGTGGCGCCGCGCTCGGTCAGGCGGCTGGCGGCGATCTCGGCGATCACGTCGGCGATCGTGACGGCGTCGGAGTCGACGGCGCCGGTGCAGGACATGTCACCGACGGTGCGGTACCGGACGAGCCGGCTCTCGACCGGCTCGGTGTCCTTCGGGCCGCCCCACTCGCCGGCGGTCAGCCACATGCCGTCGCGCTTGAACACGTCGCGGTGGTGGGCGTAGTAGATCTCCGGGAGCTCGATGCCCTCGCGCTCGATGTACTGCCAGACGTCCAGCTCGGTCCAGTTGGAGAGCGGGAAGACCCGGACGTGCTCGCCGACCGCGTGCCGGCCGTTGTACAGCGACCACAGCTCGGGGCGCTGGCGGCGCGGGTCCCAGGCGCCGAACTCGTCGCGGAGGGAGAAGACGCGCTCCTTGGCGCGGGCCTTCTCCTCGTCGCGGCGGCCGCCGCCGAAGACGGCGTCGAACTTGTTGCTCTCGATGGCGTCCAACAGCGGGACGGTCTGCAGCGGGTTGCGGGTGCCGTCGGGGCGCTCGCGCAGCCGGCCGTCGTCGATGAAGTCCTGGACGCTGGCGACGTGCAGGCGCAGGCCGTGCTCGGCGACGGTGCGGTCGCGGTACTCGATGACCTCGGGGAAGTTGTGCCCGGTGTCGACGTGCAGCAGCGAGAAGGGGACCGCGGCCGGCCAGAACGCCTTCAGCGCCAGGTGCAGCATGACGATGGAGTCCTTGCCGCCGGAGAAGAGGATCACCGGGCGCTCGAACTCCCCCGCCACCTCGCGGAAGATGTGCACCGACTCCGCCTCCAGGGCATCGAGGTGCGACAGCGCGTACGGGTTCTCCTGGGTGTCCAGGAGGCTGTGCGTGGCGGTCGTCATGCGAGGCCCCTCGTCGTCAGGAAGGCGTGCAGCTCTGCGGCGGATTCGGCGACCGCGCGGCCCTGGGTCTGCAGGCGCAGCTCGGGGTTCTGCGGCGCCTCGTACGGGTCGTCGACACCGGTGAGACCGGAGATCTCGCCGGCGGCCTGCTTGGCGTACAGGCCCTTGACGTCGCGCTCGGCGCAGAGCTCCACCGGGGTGGCGACGTGGATCTCCAGGAAGTCGGTGCCGTTGGCGGCGTGCCGCTCACGGACGGCGGTGCGGGAGTCCGCGTAGGGGGCGATCACCGGGGCGAGCACCTTGACACCGTTCGAGGCCAGCTTCTCGGCGACGAAGCCGATCCGGGTCACGTTGGTGTGCCGGTCCTCCTTGGTGAAGCCGAGGCCCTTGGAGAGGAACTCGCGGATCTCGTCACCGTCCAGGACCTCCACCCGGTGGCCCTCGGCGCGCAGCCGCTCGGCCAGCGCGAAGGCCAGGGTGGTCTTGCCCGCGCTGGGCAGCCCGGTCAGCCACACGGTGGCGCCGCGCTCGCAGGGGGCGGCCGCGCGGGCCGCCTCTGCGGCTTCCCCGGCGTCCAGTGTGTCGGCTGTGGTCACGGTGATCTCTCCTGGGTCTCGTCGGTCTGGCGGATGGTCAGAGGTGGATGCCGCACTCGGTCTTGCCGGAGCCCGCCCAGCGGCCGGCCCGGCCCTCCTCGCCCTCGCCGGGCTTGGCGGTGCACGAGAGCGGCGAGCAGCCGATGGAGGTGTAGCCCTCCCACAGCAGCGGGTTGAGCAGCACGCCGTTGGCCTGCACGTAGGCGTCGACGTCGTCCTGCGTCCAGCGGGCGATCGGCGCGAGCTTCACCTTGCGGCGCTTGGCGTCCCAGGCCACCACCGGGGTGTTCGCCCGGGACGGCGACTCGTCGCGGCGCAGCCCGGTCGCCCAGGCGTCGTACGCGCCGAGGCCGCGGTTCAGCGGCTCGACCTTGCGCAGCGAGCAGCACAGGTCCGGGTCGCGGTCGTGCAGGTTCGGCCCGTACCGGGCGTCCTGCTCGGCGACGGTGAGCTTCGGGGTGAGCGTGATGACGTTGACCGGCATGGTCGCGGCCACCGCGTCCCGGGTGCCGATGGTCTCGGCGAAGTGGTAGCCGGTGTCCAGGAAGACCACGTCGACGCCGGGCAGCACGGTGGAGGCGAGGTGGGCGACGACCGCGTCCTCCATCGAGGAGGTGACGCAGAACCGCTTGCCGAAGGTGTCGGCGGCCCACTGCAGGATCTCCTGCGCGGTCGCGTCCTCGAGGTCGCGGGCGGCCGTGGTGGCCAGTGCCTCGTAGTCGGTCGCCGTGCTCATTCGCCACCTCCTTCGTCGGTGTGCTCGGTGTCCGTCGTCGTACCGGTGGTGCCGTCGGGCCGGAGCAGGCCCAGGAACTTCAGCTGGAAGGCCCTCCGGCAGGAGGCGCACTCCCAGCAGCCGTGCCCGGCCTCCGAGGGCCGCAGGTCCTCGTCGCCGCAGTACGGGCAGTGGAACGGAGCTGCCCTCTCGCTCACGAGAGCTGGTCCTCGGTGGCCCGGGCCGTCCACTGGGCGAAGCGCTCGCCCTCGTGGCGGTCGGCCCGGTAGCGGGTCAGCACGCGCTCGACGTAATCCGGCAGGCCGTCCTTGGTGACCTTGAGACCGCGGACCTTGCGGCCGAAGCCGGCCTCCAGGCCGAGCGCGCCGCCGAGGTGCACCTGGTAGCCCTCGACCTGCTCGCCGTCGTCGTCGGTGACCAGCTGGCCCTTGAGACCGATGTCCGCCACCTGGATGCGGGCGCAGGCGTTGGGGCAGCCGTTGATGTTGATGGTGAGCGGCTCGTCGAAGTCCGGCAGGCGCTGCTCGAGCTCGTCGATCAGGGTGCGGCCGCGCTCCTTGGTCTCGACGATGGCGAGCTTGCAGTACTCGATGCCGGTGCAGGCCATCGTGCCGCGGCGGAACGGGGACGGCTTGACCTGCAGGTCGAGCGCCTCCAGGCCGGCCACCAGGGAGTCGACGCGGTCCTCGGCGACGTCGAGGACGATCATCTTCTGCTCGGCGGTGGTGCGCAGGCGGTCCGAGCCGTGCTGCTCGGCGAGGTCGGCGATCTGGCCGAGGACCTTGCCGTTGACCCGGCCGACGCGCGGCGCGAAGCCGACGTAGTAGCGGCCGTCCTTCTGCCGGTGGACGCCGACGTGGTCCCGCCAGCGGGCGACCGGCTCGGCCGGCGCGGGGCCGTCGACGAGCTCGGTCTTGAGGTACTCGTCCTCCAGCACCCGGCGGAACTTCTCCACGCCCCAGTCGGCGACCAGGAACTTCAGCCGGGCGCGGTTGCGCAGCCGGCGGTAGCCGTAGTCGCGGAAGATGCCGATGACACCGCCGTACACGTCCGGGACCTGCTCCAGCGGCACCCAGGCGCCGAGCCGGACGCCCAGCTTGGGGTTGGTGGACAGGCCGCCGCCGACCCAGAGGTCGAAGCCGGGGCCGTGCTCGGGGTGGACGACGCCGACGAAGGCGATGTCGTTGATCTCGTGCGCCACGTCCAGCAGCGGCGAGCCGGAGATCGCGGACTTGAACTTGCGCGGCAGGTTGGAGAATTCCTTGTTGCCGATGAAGCGGCGCTGGATCTCGGCGATCGCGGGCGTGCCGTCGATGATCTCGTCCTCGGCGATACCGGCGACCGGCGAGCCCAGGATGACGCGCGGGGTGTCGCCGCAGGCCTCGGTGGTGGACAGGCCGACGGCCTCCAGCTTCTGCCAGATCGACGGGACGTCCTCGATCCGGATCCAGTGGTACTGGACGTTCTGCCGGTCGGTCAGGTCGGCGGTGCCGCGGCCGTACAGCTCGGAGACCTCGGCGATCGCCCGCAGCTGGGCGACCGTCAGCTGGCCGCCGTCGATGCGGACCCGGAGCATGAAGTACTCGGCGTCCAGCTCGTGGGGGTCGAGGATGGCCGTCTTGCCGCCGTCGATGCCCTCCTTGCGCTGGGTGTACAGGCCCCACCAGCGCATCCGGCCGCGCAGGTCCGCCGGGTCGATGGAGTCGAAGCCGCGGTGCGCGTAGATCGTCTCAATGCGTGTCCGCACATTGAGACCGTCGTCGTCCTTCTTGAACTGCTCGTTGGCGTTCAGCGGCGTGAAGTGGCCCATGCCCCACTGACCCTCGCCGCGGTGGCGGGTCACCTTGCGGGCGGCGGCGGGGCGGCGCACGGGGGCGCCGGCGACCGTGGGCTCGACCGGTTCGGGAGTAGGGGCCATGGTGTCTCGTCCTTTGGCAGCTGGCTCTGATGAGGGATTCGGCATCCCCGGGCACGCAACTGCTCTGACCTGCGCAGTTGCTGCAGGCGTCAGGGTGCAGTGACGCTGGCCGGAGGGCGCCCGCGCATCCGCATCGGCGGGGATTCGCGAGGTGCCGGCGCCGGTGCCGTGGGTGGCGGCGGGGTAGGGCTCAGGTCACCGGACAGATGGCGCTGGACACGCGGAGGAGATCGACGTGCAGTCGACCTACTAGGGTGGCTCCGGCGCTTGGCATGGCAAGAGATTCGCACGGCGAACGACCCTCGGTCCACTAACGTCCGCATTTTGGACGCGGATGTTTCGCATTCTGGGACGCCTGGTGGATTCCCCGTCGTCACAGCGGTGCGGACCATACCGGAGGGCCGCTTCCCGTGCACCTGACGGCCCGTCCGCGGGCCGCCCCGGACCCCCCTTCGCGCGCGTGCGCGGGGGAGGTAGGCGCTGCCCAGTACGGTAGGGGCGTGCAAGCAGCAGGCAGTACTCCGCGGGAGACCCCCGGCCAGGCCCACGACCGGCCCTCGCGCCGCAGGGGCGGACGCCGCCGCGCCCGCCGCAACGGCTGGCGCCAGACCCTGTGGGCCCTGCTCAAGGACACCACCGACACCTGCGTCGAGTACCGCGTCACCGGCCTCGCCGCCGAGGCCGCCTTCTTCACCCTGCTGTCCATCCCGCCGCTGCTGCTCTGCCTCGCCGGCACCCTCGGCTACCTCGACGACATCCTCGGCGCCGGCACCATCGACAAGCTGAAGAACGACGTCGTCTCGGCATCCGAAACGGTCCTCTCACCGGATTCGGTCGACCAGATCGTCCAACCCCTGCTGACCGGCGTCTTCGACAAGGCCCGGCCGGACCTCATCTCGATCGGTTTCCTGCTCTCGCTGTGGTCGGGCTCCCGGGCGCTCTACATCTTCATCGACACCATCACCGTCATGTACGGCCTCGACGGCAAGCGGGGCATCGTCAAGACCCGCCTGATGTCGCTCGGCCTCTACCTCGGCGCGCTCCTCATCGGCTCGCTCGTCCTGCCGCTGCTCGTCGCCGGCCCCGGCCTGGTGATCGGCGCCCTGCCCAACTCCGCCGGCCTGGTCAACGCGCTCTACTGGCCCGCCGCGATCCTGCTCCTGGTGATCTTCCTCACCACGCTCTACCACGTCGCCGTCCCCGCCAACACGCCCTGGCGCGAGGACATCCCCGGCGCCCTGGTCGCCCTGCTCGTCCTCGTGGTGTGCAGCGTGCTGCTCCGCGTCTACCTGGTCAGCTCGGTCGAGGGCCCCTCCGTCTACGGCTCGCTCGCCGCCCCGGTCGCCGTGCTGCTGTGGATCTTCGTGGTCGCGCTCGCCGTCCTCATCGGCGCCGCCATGAACGCCGCGATCGACCGCCGCTGGCCCAGCGTCGAGACCGCCGACGCCCGTGCCCAGAACGAGCGCGCCAGCGAGGCCGCCGCCGCCACCGTCGTCCGCGAGGCCGCCGCCCGCCGCGCCCTCCAGCGTGCCCAGCTCGTTCGCGAGCTCGGTCTCGCCGACGGCGGCGAGGACGAGGACGAGGACGACGACGAGGGCCATGCCCCCGCCGAGTACCCCGAGCGCTGGGCCGAGGTGCTGCCCCCGGACAGCCTGCTGCGCCGCATCCTCGGCGGCGGCGCCCGCCGCCAGGCCCCGCCGCCCCCCGACACCGACCGCCCGACCGCCCCGCCGCGGTCCTCCCCGCACCACCACCCGCACCCCCAGCAGCCCCTCCGGCAGCCCGAACCGCTCTACCCCCCGCCACCGCCCCCGATGCCCCCCGTCCCCCCGGTGCAGTCCCCCCGCACCCCCTGGGACGGCAGGTAGCACCGCCCCGGGCGACGCGTGCCAGGTCCGCCCCGGGCTCGGGGAACCGTGGGCTCCGGTAGCGGCCGCGCCGCGGGCGGAGCGGTGTCATCAGGCGGAGCGGTGTCACATCTCCGGCCCCGCCCTGCTGCTCCGTGAATTGGTTGGGGTGCGTCCGTCCCCGGCTGGTCGGGGACATGTCGACAAAGCGTGGGAAATGTGGAGAGCGTGCGTCCATCCGGAGGGCATGGGCTTGGCGCGCGAATCGCCGGGCAGCCGCGCGAGCAGGATGCGGAACCGGTCCGTCCGTCCTGGAACCGAGGGAGTTGGCCCATGCCGCTGATCAACTACGTCGTGCTGGGTGCGCTGGTTGCGGAGCTGGATGCGCTCGCCGATGTGGGCTCGCCGGACGCGGTCGTCCGGCGGCGCCGGGAGGACGCCCTCTACACCGTGTGCGTGTACACGGGCGTCCGCGACCCGCTGCGGGCCCTCGCCCGGGCCCGCCGGCTGCTCGCCCGGCACCGCGCGTCGGCGGTCGCCGCCCCGGCGGCACGGGCCGAGCCCGCCGTGCTGGTGGCCGGGCCCGTGGTCGCCGCGTAGCGGCACCGGGCCGCGGTGAGACCCGGCCCCCGTCCAGGAGCCCGCGCCGGAGGCGCCCTGGACGGGGGCCGACCAGTTCTCCGGCCGCATCCGACCGCTTCGGCCCGCCGCTCCTCCCGCTTGCCATGTGAGCGCAAACAATTACACTCCCTTCCGCACTCGTGAGACAGTTGCAGCGCGGATCTGGCTCTGCTGCACCGACAAGGGGGCTGTGAGTGGGAAGTGAGACTGCCGGGGCGGAGCCCCGACAGCCCGTGATGGCCGACGTCGCCAAGCTCGCCGGAGTGTCGCACCAGACCGTGTCCCGCGTCCTGAACGGCGCCCCGCACGTGCGGCCCGGCACCCGCGACAAGGTGCTCGCCGCCATCAGGGAACTGGACTACCGCCCCAACTCGGCGGCCCGGGCCCTGGTCACCCGCCGGTCCCAGACCCTCGGTGTGGTGAGCTTCGCCAGTACGCTCTACGGCCCGGCGTCCATGCTCGACGGCCTCGAACAGGCCGCCCGGAGCGCCGGCTACTTCGTCAGTGTGGCCAGCCTCCGCTCGCTGGACGCCCGTTCCGTCCAGGAAGCGGTGGACCGCCTGCGGGACCAGGGCGTCGAGGGCGTCGCCGTGATCGCCCCGCAGATCTCCGCGGTCGGCGCGGTCGCCCGCCTCTCCAGCTCCGTGCCCGTCGTCGCGGTCGGCTCCGGCAGTCGCTCCCGCGTCCCGATGGTCGCGGTCGACAACCTCACCGGTGCCGCCGCCGCCACCCGCCACCTCCTCGACCTTGGCCACGGCACCGTCCACCATGTCGCCGGCCCGGCCGGCTGGCTGGAGACCCAGGACCGCCTGGACGGCTGGCGCCGGACCCTGGAGGAGGCCGGTGCCCCGGTGCCCCCGGTCTACAGCGGTGACTGGAGTGCCCGGTCCGGCTACGAGGCGGGCCGGCAGATCGCGGCGGACCCGGAGGTCACCGCCGTCTTCTGCGCCAACGACCACATGGCCCTCGGCCTGCTCCGGGCGCTCCACGAGGCCGGCCGGCCGGTGCCGGGCGAGATCAGCGTCATCGGCTTCGACGACATCCCGGAGTCCGCCTACTTCACCCCGCCGCTCACCACCGTCCGCCAGGACTTCGGGGAACTGGGCCGCCGCGCCCTCGAGTTGCTGGTCGAGGAACTCGCCGGGGTGGCACACGCCCGCAGCCACGTCCTGGTCGCCCCGGAGATGGTGCTGCGCCGCTCCACGGGCCCGGCCCGCCGGACGGTCTGACCTCCGCCGACGCGAGCCCTCGGGCGGCCGCGGATCAGCGGCAGTAGCTCTTGGTGCCGGAGCTCCAGGTGACGCGGAAGCGGTAGATCTTCTGCCCGTCGACCGTGGCGCCGACCTGGCCGGTGTTCACGCCGGCGCCGTACCCGCCGACGATGTCGTTGTAGCTGTCCACCGTGGTGCGGTAGCTGTAGCAGCCGCTCGCGACGGGCGCGGACGCGGAGTTCCAGCCGTTGTTGCCGGCCCAGTTGCCGCCCATGAACTCCCAGCCGTACCAGCGGCCGCGCTCGATCTTGATGTAGTTGTAGCAGCCGACCGTGCCGCTGCAGTCCCGGCTCAGGTTGCCCCAGCCGGTCAGCGTGTTCCCCGCCCGCTCGGGCGCGTACACCGAATTCGTGTAGGCCGCGGCCGAGGCGGGCGCGGGGCAGGTCAGCGCCAGTGCGCCGGTGAGGGCCGCGGCCGCGACGGCGCCCCGGCCGGCCGGCCCGCCGGGGGGCGCGGCGCAGGGCGGGGAACACGGCGGTGGCGGAGCGCGCAGGGGTGGGTCCGGTCATCGGGGCCTCCGGGGCTGGTCGGTGCGTTGATCACGCGGGGGCCCATCCCAGCCGTCGGCCCGCCCGCCGTTCAACGGCGCTCGGGAGCGGCGCGGCGCCCGGCGGTGGGCCGTGCGCGCTCTCCGGCCGTTCGGCCCGCGCCCGGTGTGCGAACCGGCCGGGTGCCGTTCGCTCCTTCGACCGCGACCGTCCGGTCGGCGTGTGCGCCGCCGGGAAGCACCGCAGCGCGCGCCGGTCGGACCGTGGGTGCACCAGTGTGAGCGGGGACCGCGCGTTCGACCGGCTGGCCGTTCCCCCGGATGCCGCGTGAGCCTGGGAGGGGGAGGGGTGGCGGGTCGGCCGCCCCGGCACCCTTGACAGGCAAAATGTGAACGTTAACAATCACAGCATCCGGAGTCGCCCGGCGCCCGCCGCCGGCCGGCGCGACCACCCGCCCCGCCGGCCGGCGGCCACCCCGCTTCGGCCCGCCCGGCCCGGCGGCCGCCGTTCCGCTCCCGGTGAGGGTGAGGCAGCGGAACACCGGCCGGCCGCCGGCCCGCGACGGGGCGGATCAGCCGGCGGCCGGCCCGGACCTCCCCACCCCCCGTACGAAGGACGAGACAGTGACCGAGACGCCCCCCACCCGGGCCGACCAGCCCGGTGCCGATCAGCCCGGTGCGGAGCAGCCCGGCACCGAGGACGCGTACGTCGTCGGCGTCGACTTCGGCACCCTCTCCGGCCGCGCCGTCGTCGTCCGCGTCCGGGACGGCGAGGAGATCGCCACCGCCGTCCACACCTATCCGCACGCCGTCATCGAGGACCGCCTCCCCGGCACCGGCCGCCCGCTGCCCCCCGACTGGGCGCTCCAGCACCCCGAGGACTGGCGCGAGGTGCTGCGCACCGCCGTCCCCGCCGCGCTCGCCGCCTCCGGCGTCGACCCCGCCCGCGTCATCGGCATCGCCACCGACTTCACCGCCTGCACCGTGCTGCCCGTCCGCACCGACGGCACCCCGCTCGCCGAGACCCCCGAGTGGGCCGGCCGACCGCACGCCTGGCCCAAGCTGTGGAAGCACCACGCCGCCCAGCCGCAGGCCGACCGCATCAACGCCCTCGCGCACCGGCGCGGCGAGAAGTGGATCCACCGCTACGGCGGGAAGATCTCCGCCGAGTGGCAGTACGCCAAGGCCCTGCAGGTGCTGGAGGAGGACCCGCAGGTCTACGCCGCCTGCGAGCGCTGGATCGAGGCCGCCGACTGGATCGTCTGGCAGCTCACCGGCACCGAGACCCGCAACACCTGCACCGCCGGCTACAAGGGCATCCACCAGGACGGCGGCTACCCGGACGAGGACTACCTCGGCGCCCTCCACCCCGGCTTCGCCGACTTCGCCCGCACCCGCCTGGAGCACCCGCTCCTCCCGCTCGGCAGCAGGGCCGGCTCGCTCACCGCGCAGGCCGCCGCCTGGACCGGCCTGCCCGAAGGCATCGCGGTCGCCGCCGGCAACGTCGACGCCCACGTCGCCGCCCCCGCCGCCCGCGCCGTCGAGAACGGCCGGCTGCTCGCCATCATGGGCACCTCGACCTGCCACGTCGTCAACGGCGCCGCCCTCGCCGACGTCCCCGGCATCTGCGGCGTCGTCGACGGCGGCATCGTCGCCGGCTCCTACGGCTACGAGGCCGGCCAGAGCGCCGTCGGCGACATCTTCGCCTGGTGGCTGCGCCAGGGCGTGCCCGCCGACTACCTCGCCGAGGCCCAGCGCACCGGCGAGGACCTCCACCAGCTCCTCACCCGCCGGATCGCCGACCAGCCCGTCGGCGGCCACGGCCTGGTCGCCCTCGACTGGATGGGCGGCAACCGCTCGACCCTCGTCGACCACCACCTGTCCGGAGTGATCGTCGGCATCACCCTGGCCACCCGGCCGGAGGAGATCTACCGCGCCCTCCTGGAGGCCACCGCCTACGGCACCCGCACCATCGTCGAGGCCCTGGAGGACGGCGGCGTCCCCGTCACCGAGTTCGTCGTCGCCGGCGGCCTCAAGAAGAACGCCCTGCTCATGCAGATCTACGCCGACGTACTGCGCCGTCCCGTCTCGCTCGCCGCCTCCGAGCAGGGCCCCGCCCTCGGCTCCGCCATCCACGCCGCCGTCGCCGCCGGCGCCCACCCGGACGTGCGCACCGCCGCCGCCGCGATGGGCCGCGTAAACCGCCACGCCCACCTGCCCGACCCGGCGCGCGCCGACGCCTACGACGCGCTCTACGCCGAATACCGGGCCCTGCACGACCACTTCGGCACCGGCCCCGACAAGCAGCTGCACCGCCTGCGCGCCATCCGCAACGCCGCCCTGACCGCCGACCGCACCAGCGAGGACCGATGAGCTCCCCGATCGACCTGATCCGCCGCCAGGTCAGCGACCTCCACCAGGAACTGGTCCGCTACAACCTCGTCGTCTGGACCGCGGGGAACGTCTCCGCCCGCATCCCCGGCGAGGACCTGATGGTCATCAAGCCCAGCGGCGTCGCCTACGACGAGCTGACCCCCGACACCATGATCCTCTGCGACCTCGACGGCACCGTCGTCGCCGGCGACCACAACCCGTCGTCCGACACCGCCGCCCACGCCTACGTCTACCGCCACATGCCCGAGGTCGGCGGAGTGGTCCACACCCACTCCACCTACGCCAGCGCCTGGGCCGCCCGCGGCGAGGCCGTTCCCTGCGTCCTGACCGCCATGGCCGACGAGTTCGGCGCCGAGATCCCCGTCGGCCCGTTCGCCCTCATCGGCGACGACTCCATCGGCCGCGGCATCGTCGACACCCTGCGCGGCCACCGCTCGCCCGCCGTCCTGATGAAGAGCCACGGCGTCTTCACCATCGGCAAGGACGCCAAGGCCGCCGTCAAGGCCGCCGTCATGTGCGAGGACGTCGCCCGCACCGTCCACATCTCCCGTCAGCTCGGCGAACCCCTGCCCATCGCCCAGGCCGACATCGACCACCTCAACCACCGCTACCAGCACGTCTACGGCCAGCAGCCCGCGGCCCGGTGAAGGAGAACCACCCCATGACGCACACCGCCGACACCCGCGAGATCTGGTTCCTCACCGGCAGCCAGGGCCTCTACGGCGAGGACACCCTGCGCCAGGTCGCCGAACAGTCCCGCGAGGTCGCGGCCACGCTCGACGCCGACCACGGCATCCCCGTCCGCATCGTCTGGAAGCCCGTCCTCACCGACGCCGCCGCCATCCGCCGCACCTGCCTCGACGCCAACGCCGACGACGGGTGCATCGGCCTGATCACCTGGATGCACACCTTCTCGCCGGCCAAGATGTGGATCGCCGGCCTCGACGCCCTGCGCAAGCCGCTGCTCCACCTGCACACCCAGGCCAACCGGCAGCTGCCGTGGTCCACCATCGACATGGACTTCATGAACCTGAACCAGGCCGCCCACGGCGACCGCGAGTTCGGGTACATCCAGACCCGCCTGGGCACCGCCCGCAAGACCGTCGCCGGCCACGCCACCGACCCCGCCACCGCCCGCCGCATCGCCTCCTGGGCCCGAGCCGCCGCCGGCCGCGCCGAACTGGCCACCCTGAAGCTGGCCCGCTTCGGCGACAACATGCGCGACGTCGCCGTCACCGAGGGCGACAAGGTCGAGGCCCAGCTCCGCCTCGGCGTCTCCGTCAACACCTACGGCGTCAACGACCTCGTCGCCGCCGTCGACGATGCCGACGACACCGAAGTCACCGCCCTCACCAAGGAGTACGACGAGCTCTACCGGCTCGCCCCGGAACTCCGGCCCGGCGGCGACCGCCGCGAATCGCTGCGCTACGCCGCCCGCATCGAACTCGGCCTGCGCACCTTCCTCACCGGCGGCGGCTTCGGCGCCTTCACCACCAACTTCGAGGACCTCGGCGGCCTGCGCCAGCTGCCCGGCCTCGCCGTCCAGCGCCTGATGGCCGACGGCTGGGGCTTCGGCGGCGAGGGGGACTGGAAGACCGCCGTCCTGCTGCGCACCCTCAAGACCGCGGCCGAGGGCCTGCCCGGCGGCACCTCCTTCATGGAGGACTACACCTACCACCTGGAACCGGGACAGGAACTGATCCTCGGCGCCCACATGCTGGAGGTCTGCCCGTCGATCGCCGCCGGCACGCCCTCCTGCGAGGTCCACCCGCTCTCCATCGGCGGCCGCGAGGACCCGGTGCGCCTCGTCTTCGACGCCGCACCCGGCCCCGCCGTCGTCGTCGGCATGGCCGACCTGGGCGACCGCTTCCGCCTGGTCGCCAACGAGGTCGACGTCGTCGCACCCGCCGAGCCGCTGCCCCACCTGCCCGTCGCCCGCGCCGTCTGGAAGCCCCGCCCCGACCTGCGCACGTCCACCGAGGCCTGGCTCACCGCCGGCGGCCCCCACCACACCGTCCTCACCCGGGCGCTGGGCACCGAGGAGCTCGACGACCTCGCCGAGATGCTCGCCGTCGAACTCGTCCTCATCGACGGGGACACCACCATGCGCCGCTTCACCCGCGAACTGCGCTGGAACCAGGCCTACCACCGCCTCGCCCAGACCCTCTGAGCCCCGCCCACCGGCCGCGCTCACCGGCCGGGCCCGACGGGCCGCACCCCAGCGCTCAGCGGGGTGCGGCCCGTCCGCGTGCCGTCACGGCCCCGGCGCCGGACGGCGCAGCAGATACAGCCCGGCGAAGACCGTCAGCAGAGCCATGCAGACGATGAACACCACCCCCGCGTCCTCCAGCCCGACCGGCTCGGACAGCACACCGACACCGATCACCGGGATCGAGATCCCCGTGTAGGCCACCACGAACAGCGCGGAGATCGAACCGGCGCGGTGCTCCGCGGGCGCCGCCGCCGCCACCGCCCCGACCCCGCCGCGCAGCGACAGCCCCTGGCCCGTGCCGCCGACCAGCGCGCTCAGCACCAGCAGCGCCAGCACCTCGGCCAGCAGCGCACCGCCGAGCAGCACCAGTCCGGCGAGCAGCACCGCACAGCCCAGCGGCAGCGCTCGCCGCGCCCCCAGCGGACCGGCCGCCAACTGGCCGCCCGTCGACGCCAGGAACGTCGCGAAGACGATCAGCCCGATCAGCGCCTTGTTGTGCACGTCCAGGGTCTGCGCCAGGAAGGCCGGCGAGACCGCGGTGAACACGCCGAGCAACGCGAACCCGGCGAAGCACGCGACGCCTGCCGGCACGAACACCCCGCGCACCTCGGGCGGCAGGCTCGGCGCCTTCACCCGCGCCGCGGCCGGGCCGCGCGCCCCGGGCACCGACTCCGGCAGCGCCACCAGCACCCACGCCGCGACCGCCACCATCGCCAGGTGCACCACGAACGGCAGCACCAGCGGCTCGGGCGCGTACTGCGCCAGCACCCCCGAGAGCAGCGGGCCGAGCCCCAGCCCGCCCATGTTCGCAGCCGTCGCCGCGAACGCCGCCCGGCCCCCCTTGCCCGCCGGCGCCAGCTCCAGCACGTACGCGGTCGCCGTCCCGGTGAACAGGCCCGCGGAGAAGCCCGACATCAGCCGGCCCAGGCAGAGCAGCGGCACCCCGCCCTCCACCAGGAAGCAGACCGCGCTCAGGCCGGCGAAGCCCAGGCCCGCCAGCAGCACCGGCTTGCGGCCGACGGTGTCCGAGACGTTGCCGACGGCCAGCAGCACCCCGATCACGGCGAAGGCGTACACCGCGAACACCACCGTGACGACCAACTCCGAGAAGCCCAGCTCCTCCTGGTACAGCGAGTAGAGCGGGGTGGGCAGGGTGGTGCCGGCCATGCAGACCGCGAAGACGCCGGAGGCGGCCAGGTACGCCGTGGAACGGGTGGGGCGGTCGGTCTGACGATCGCTCATGCCCCAACGGTACGGGCCGTGCGGCACGGTGCCGCGGGGGCGCGCGTCAGGCGGGCTCCAGCCGCCACCACTGCGCGGGGGTGTCGGCGTCCTCCTGCTGGCGCACCGAGCCGTCCGCGCAGCCCTCCACGGTCTTGCCGCTGATCACCGCCACCACGGTGAACGTGCCCGGCGCGTCCACGTGCTGCTCGAACAGCCACTCCTGGGCGCCGAAGCCGTTCGGCGACCACTGCTGGATCGGCACCCCGTCCTCCGTCCGGGCACCCATGACGTCGAGACGCTTGCCGCTCGCCGCGTTCACCAGGTGGTACAGCCCCGCCCCCGGGTGCACCGCCGACACCTGCCACACCTGCGCCTCGCTGCCGTCGTCCGCCGCGTGCCGGGCCTTCGCACCACTGCCGCCGCGCCCGCCGGCGATCTCCAGCAGCAGCCCGCTGCCGACGTTGCGCAGCCGGTAGCGGCCCTCCGCCACCGGCCCGTGCGCGGCTGCCCCGCCCGACCGTGCTCCACCCATGGACGACTCCGTCGCGTTCCGTGCCCGACCTCGTACGGCCACGCTACGCCCGGGCGCCGACGGGAACGGCTCCGCCCGGTGTGCGCACACACACCGGGCGGAGCCGTCGCGGGCCGGGGTCAGGAGCCGGCCTTGCGCTTGTTGTAGACGTCGAAGCCGACCGCGGCCAGCAGCACCAGACCCTTGATCACCTGCTGGTAGTCGGTGCCGACACCGACCAGCGACATGCCGTTGTTCAGCACGCCCAGCACCAGACCGCCGATGATCGCGCCGAGCACCGTGCCGACACCGCCCGAGGCCGAGGCGCCGCCGATGAACGCCGCCGCGATCGCCTCCAGCTCGAAGTTGATGCCGGCCTGCGGGGTGCCGGCGTTCAGCCGGGCCGCGAAGACCAGGCCGGCCAGCGCCGCCAGCACGCCCATGTTCACGAACGCGAGGAACACCACCCGCTTGCTCTTCACCCCGGACAGCTTCGCCGCGGGCTCGTTGCCGCCGATCGCGTAGGTGTGCCGGCCGATGATCGAGTTGCGCATCAGGTACCCGAAGCCGACCAGCAGCGCACCGAGGATCAGCAGCACGATCGGGGCGCCGTGGTAGCTGGCGAGCAGCAGGGTGAAGACCGCCACCGCCGCCGTGATCGCGGCCAGCTTGGCGAGGAAGAACCCCAGCGGCAGCAGCTCCAGCCCGTACGAGGCGGCCTGCCGGCGGCCCCGGACCTCCTGCAGCACGGCGATCGCGAGCACGCCGACGCCCAGCAGCAGCGTCAGGTTGTGGTAGTTGGTGTGCGGGCCGACCTCGGGCAGGAAGCCGCTGGAGATCTTCTGGAAGCCCTTGGGGAACGGCGCGATCGACTGGCCCTGGAGCAGGATCTGGGTGCCGCCGCGGAAGAGCAGCATGCCGGCCAGCGTCACGATGAACGAGGGGATGCCGATGTAGGCGATCCAGAAGCCCTGCCAGGCGCCGGCCGCCGCGCCGATCAGCAGCGCGAACACCAGCGCCAGCGGCCACGGCAGGTCGTGCCGCACCATCATCACGGCCGCCGCCGCACCGACGAACGCGGCCAGCGACCCCACCGACAGGTCGATGTGCCCCGCGATGATGACGATCATCATGCCGATCGCCAGGATCAGGATGTAGCCGTTCTGCTGGATCAGGTTGGTGATGTTGAGCGGCTTCAGCAGAGTGCCGTCGGTCCAGATCTGGAACAGCACGACGATCAGCGCGAGCGCGACCAGCATGCCGTACTGGCGGACGTTGCCGCGCAGCGCCCCGACCAGCACGGCGCCGGTCGAGCGGGGCGCCGAGGGGGCCGCCGGGCCCGGCGGGGTCTTTACGGTGGTCTCGGTCTGGGCCATGCCTTACACCTGCTCGGGTCGGGATGCAGCGGTCTGCGGGGCTGCGGTCTGCGGGGCGGCGCTCACGGTCATGAGGCGCATCAGGGACTCCTGGTCGGCGTCGGCACGGGCCACCTCACCGGTGACCCGGCCCTCGGCCATCGTGTAGATCCGGTCGCACAGGCCCAGGAGTTCGGGGAGTTCGGAGGAGATCACCAGTACGGCCTTGCCCTGCGCGGCGAGGTCGGCGATCACCTGGTAGATCTCGGCCTTGGCGCCGATGTCGATGCCGCGGGTCGGCTCGTCGAGGATCAGCACCTGCGGCCCGGCGAAGATCCACTTGCTGAGGACGACCTTCTGCTGGTTGCCGCCGCTGAGCTTGCCGGTCTCGGCGAACACCGACGGCGCCTTGATGTTCATCGACGCCCGGTACGACTCGGCGACCTTCGTCTCCTCGTGCCGGTTCACCCAGCCCCGCCGAGCCACCTTGCCGAGCGCGCTCAGCGAGATGTTCCGGCTGATGTCGTCGATGAGGTTGAGGCCGAGCTGCTTGCGGTCCTCGGTGACGTACGCGATGCCGTGCCCGATCGCCTGCGGCACCGTCCGGGTGGACACCTCGCGGCCGTGCACGAGCACCCGCCCGCCGGTGTGCCGCCCGTACGAGCGGCCGAAGACGCTCATCGCGAGCTCCGTCCGGCCGGCGCCCATCAGCCCGGCGATCCCGACGATCTCACCGCTGCGCACGCTCAGCGAGGCGCCGTCCACGACGTTGCGGTGGTGGTCGATCGGGTGCTGGACGGTCCAGTCCTCGACGGCGAAGGCGACCTCGCCGACCTCGGGCGTGCGCTCGGGGTAGCGGTGTTCCAGGTCGCGGCCGACCATGCCGCGGATGATGCGGTCCTCGGCGATGCCGTCGGCGCCGACCGGGATGGTCTCGATGGTGCGGCCGTCGCGCAGCACCGTGACGGAGTCCGCGACCCGGGCGATCTCGTTGAGCTTGTGCGAGATGATGATGCAGGAGATGCCCTGGGCCTTGAGCTCCAGCATCAGGTCGAGCAGCTTGCGGCTGTCCTCGTCGTTCAGCGCCGCGGTCGGCTCGTCCAGGATCAGCAGCTTCACCTCCTTCGCCAGCGCCTTGGCGATCTCCACGAGCTGCTGCTTGCCCACGCCGATGTCGGCGATCCGGGTGTGCGGGTTCTCGTGCAGTCCGACCCGCTTGAGCAGGGCGGCGGCGTGGGTGAGCGTCCGGTTCCAGCTGATGATGCCGCGCCTGGCGTGCTCGTTGCCGAGGAAGATGTTCTCGGCGATCGACAGGTACGGCACCAGGGCGAGTTCCTGGTGGATGATCACGATGCCGCGCTGCTCGCTGGCCCGGATGTCCCTGAACCGGCAGGGCTCGCCCTCGAAGAGGATCTCGCCCTCGTAGCTGCCGTGCGGGTACACGCCGCTCAGCACCTTCATCAGGGTGGACTTGCCGGCGCCGTTCTCGCCGCAGATCGCGTGGATCTCCCCGGCGGCGACGCTGAGGTTGACGTCGGAGAGGGCTTTGACACCGGGGAAGGTCTTGGTGATCGAACGCATCTCGAGGACAGGTCCGGCCATGGGGTGCTTCCGTATCTCTGGGGGCGGCGGGGCGGGTGGGGCGTTCCCGCTCCCGCCGCCGGGTCGGAGGCCCGTGCGGGCCCGTACTACTTGAGCTGATCGGCCGTGTACTGGCCGCCGTCGACCAGGACCTTGGCGTAGTTCTCCTTGTCGACGCTGACCGGCTGCAGCAGGTAGGCCGGGACGACCTTGGCGCCGTTGTCGTACTGGGTGGTGTCGTTGGTCTCCGGCTTGCCGCCGGTGAGCACCGCGTCGCCCATCTGGACGGCGACCTTGGCGAGTTCGCGGGTGTCCTTGTACACGGTCTGGGTCTGCTCGCCCGCGATGATCGACTTCACCGAGGCCAGCTCGGCGTCCTGGCCGGTGACGATCGGCAGCGCCTTGCCGGAGCTGCCGTAGCCGACGCCCTTGAGCGAGGAGAGGATGCCGATGGAGATGCCGTCGTAGGGCGAGAGCACCGCGTCCACGTGGGCGCCGGTGTACGACTTGCTCAGCAGGTTGTCCATCCGGGACTGGGCGACGCCGCCGTCCCAGCGCAGCGTGGCGACCTGGTTGAAGGCGGTCTGGCCGCTCTGCACCACGAGCTTCTTGCTGTCGATGTACGGCTTGAGGACGCTCATCGCGCCGTTGAAGAAGAACTGGGCGTTGTTGTCGTCCGGCGAGCCGGCGAACAGCTCGACGTTGAACGGGCCCTTGCCGTCCTTGAGGCCGAGCTTGTCGGCGATGTACGTGCCCTGCAGGACGCCGACCTTGAAGTTGTCGAAGGTGGCGTAGTAGTCGACGTTCTTGGTGCCGCGGATCAGCCGGTCGTAGGAGATCACCGGGATGTGGGCGTCGGCCGCCTTCTGCAGCACGTCGGTCAGCGAGGAGCCGTCGATCGCGGCGACGACCAGGAGCTTGGCGCCCTTGGTGATCATGTTCTCGATCTGCGACACCTGGTTCTCGACGACGTTGTCGCCGTACTGCAGGTCGGTCTTGTAGCCCTTGCCCTGGAACTCCTTGACCATGTTGTTGCCGTCGTTGATCCAGCGCTCGGAGGACTTGGTCGGCATGGCGATACCGACCAGTCCGCCCTTGGCGCCGTCCTTGGACGCGCCGTCGCCGAGGCCGTTGGCGCTCTGGCCGCAGGCCGCCAGCGACAGCGCGAGACCGGCCGCGGCGAGGGCCGTAGAGAGCTTCCGCACAGTTCCTCCAGGGGTGTGCCGCGACCGGGGCGGGCGGGGAGCGCCGGATCGGTCGATCGGGGGGTTCGGCAGGGGTGGGGCTGCCCGCCAGGGGCCGGACGGCATCCGGTTTCCGGTGCCCTGGCCTGGCGTTACTTGAGTGTTAACGCTCACAAGAAGCCCGTCAAGGGGGTCGATGTCACCATCGGGTCACGCGCGGGCATAGAAGTGGAAGCTCCGTGCAGGCAGGTTGACGGGCAGGCTGTTAGCGTTAACAATCGGCCTGCCAAAGGGCCTGCCGACACACGGAGAGCCTGCCGACACGCACAGTGCCGCCCCCGCCGTCGGGCGGGAGCGGCACCTGGGTGCTGCGGTGGTCAGCCGGTGAAGCCGGCCGTGATGGAGGTGAACTGCCAGTTGTTCTGGTTGATGCCGGAGCAGTTCTCGGCCACGCCGCCGCCCGCGCACGGCCGGTCGCGGTTGACCGACCAGAAGGCGAGGCGGGCGATGTGGTTGGCGTTGGCCCAGTCGCGGATGCTCGTCCAGTTCGCCGGGGTGGTGGTCTCCTGCTGGTCGGAGAGGCCGTTCATGCCGGAGATGCCGACGTGGGCGTAGGCGGTGGCGTCGTCCCAGCCGAAGGTGGTCTTCAGCTTGTTCTTCAGGCCGTTGGCCGCGCTCACGGTGCTGCCGTACATGTCGGCGCCGCCGCCGAAGTCGAACGGCATGATGGTGAAGACGTCGATGTCCGCGCCCAGCGCCTTGGACTGCTCGATGAGCCGGTTGCCGTAGTAGGTCGGGCCGGTGGTCGAGGTGCCGAAGGTGAGGATGGTCCGCAGGCCGGGGTTGTTCTGCTTGACGATCTTCAGGGCGCCGAGGATGCGGTCCTGGACGACGGTGTTCTCGAACTCGTCGGTGTTCTCGATGTCGACGTCGACCGCCTTCAGCCCGTACGCGCTGATCACCTGCTGGTAGGCGGCGGCCAGGGCCTCGGGGGTGGCGCAGTTCGGGCCGAGCTTGTTGCCCTGCCAGCCGCCGATCGACGGGACGATGTCGCCGCCGGCCGCACGGATCGCGTTGACGGTCTGCTGGTCGACGCCGCCGGTGAGCGGGCGCTGGCCGTCCCAGGAGGGGTTGCAGCCGCCGGAGGAGAGGATGAACGCCATGGTGAACCACTTGATGCCTGTCGCGCTCATCACGGTGGTCGCGGACGGCGGCTCGCCCCAGCCCATGTACAGGTACGGTGCGGCCTGCTTGAAGCCGGTGCCGCCACCGCCGCCGGCGTTGGTCGTCACCGCGAGGCTGTTGGAGGCGGCCGAGGTGTTGCCCGCGGCGTCCCTGGCCTTGACGGTGAAGGTGTAGGCGGTGCTCGCGGCCAGGCCGGTCACGGTGGCCGAGGTGCCGGTGCTGCTGGCGACCACGCTCGATCCGCTGTACACGTCGTAGCCGGTCACGCCGACGTTGTCGGTGGAGGCGTTCCAGGACAGCGAGACGGTGGAGGAGGTCTTGCCGGTCGAGGCGAGGCCGCTCGGCGCGGTCGGCGCCTGGGTGTCGCCGCCGCCCCCGCCGCCCGGGCCGGCCAGGCTGATGTCGTCGGCGTAGTAGGTGCCCTGGCCGTACCAGCCGTGGGTGAAGATCTGCGCGCTGGTCTGGCTCGCGCCGGTGGTGAAGGTCACCGACAGCTGCTGGTACGAGGCGGCGGACGGCGTCCAGGTGGAGGCGCCGCCGGTCACGCCCAGGTAGACGTAGTTGCCGCGGACCCAGCCGGACATCGTGTAGGTGGTGTTGGGCTGCACCGCGACGGTCTGCGTGCACTGCGCGGTGTCGCTCGCGCTCGCCGCGCCGGAGAGCGCCTTGCTGCCGGAGTGGACGGGGCTGCCGACCACCGAGCCGCGCCCGCCGGTGCAGGACCAGCCGCTGAGCGTGCCGCTCTCGAAGCCGGGGTTGGTGAGCAGGTTGGCCGCCTGGGCCGTTGCGGGCAGGGCGACGGCCGCGGCCGAGCCGAGTGCGACGGCGCCGAGCGCCGCCACGAGGCGGTTGCGGGAACGCACAGGACCTCCAGTGGGGGATGGGGGTTGCGGCCGCAGGGGTGCGGGGGAGCCGTGCAGGCCGCGTGCACCGCCAAGATGGACTAGACCAATATCTGGTGTCAAGGGTCCGTCAACGCCCATCGGCGGAAACGTACTTGGCCGGACGACGGCGCCGCAGGTGGGCGGCCCGCACCGGACGGAAAAACCGCTGGCGCCGCGGCCGGGCCGGTGGCTACCGTGGTCGCGTTCGGGAGGCCCGCCGCGGGCCGTCCCCCGTGGAGCCCCGTGCACGCCTGGAGGTGAGGACCGTGATGACTGTCGTTGCGCTGGACGCTGCCCGCGTCCGTACGTCGATCACTCCCACCCCCGTGGCCACCGGCTGACCCACACCACGAATCCGCCGCGCCGCAGCGCGCGCACCGCCGGGGCCACCCTGCCGAAGGGCCCACCCCACCGTGACCAGCACCACCTCCGCCGCCCACCCGCTCTCCGCCTACGGCTGGGACGAGGACCGGGCCGTCGAGTTCACCCACCTCGCCGAGGCCGGGCTCACCCCCGCCCGGATCTCCCGCGTCGACCGCGGCCAGTGCGACCTGCTGCTCGCCGACCCGGAGACCGGCGAACTGCGCACCGTCCGCGCCGACACCCGGCCGGTCGGCGACCCCGACCCGATCAAGTGCCCGTGCACCGGGGACTGGGCCGCCGTCGACCTCGCCGCGCGGCCCATGCCGACCGTCACCGCCCTGCTCGACCGGGGCACGGCGATCGTCCGCAAGTCCGCCGGCGGCCGTTCCGACGGTCAGGTCCTCGCCGCCAACATCGACACCGTGATGATCGCGGTCTCGCTCGCGGCCGACCCGGACCTCGGCCGGATCGAGCGCTTCCTCGCCCTCGCCTGGGAGAGCGGCGCCGAACCGCTGGTCGTCCTCACCAAGGCCGACCTGGTCGACGACGCCGACTTCATCCGCGAGGACGTCGAGAAGATCGCCCCTGGTGCCACCGTGCTCACCGTCAGCGCCGAGACCGGCGAGGGCATCGACGTGCTGCGCGCCTGTCTGCACGGCGCGACCGCCCTGGTCGGCCAGTCCGGCGCCGGCAAGTCCACACTCACCAACGCGCTCGCGGGCCGCAGGGTGATGGCCGTCCAGGAGACCCGCTCGGTCGACGAGAAGGGCCGCCACACCACCACCACCCGGGAGTTGATCCCGCTGCCGGACGGCGGCGTGGTCATCGACACCCCCGGGCTGCGCGAGGTCGGCCTGTACGGCGGCGAGGGCGTCGACCTCGCCTTCGCCGACATCGCCGAACTCGCCGAGCAGTGCCGCTTCGACGACTGCAGCCACCGCTCCGAGCCGGGCTGCGCGGTGGCCGCCGCCCTGGCGGACGGCACCCTGCCGCACCGCCGGATGGAGAGCTACCTCAAGCTGCAGCGCGAGAACGCGTGGATCGCCTCGCGCAGCGACGCCCGGCTCGCCGCCGAGCGGATCAGGAGGTGGAAGACCGTCACCAAGTCGATGCGCGGCTCGTCCAGCCCCGGCCGGCACGACCCGCGCCGGACCCGCTGACCTCGGCCCTGTCCGGCCGATCAACGCCGCGGGCGATCCGACAAGATCGACCGGACAGGGGCTCGCGGCCGCCGGGCACCGCCGGGCCCGGCGGCCGCACGCCCGCCCCGGACCGGGGGCGGGCGCATGCCCGTGCGGCTGCCGGAGCCCCCACAGCCCCCGGCAGCCGCACGGCGTCCAAGGCCGGCCCGTCAGGCCGGCAGGTCGCCCGTCCGGATCACCTCCGCGTACCAGCGCGCACTCTCCTTGGGGGTGCGCCGCTGGCTCGCGAAGTCCAC
Source organism: Streptomyces sp. TLI_235 (assembly GCA_002300355.1). Lineage (NCBI taxonomy): Bacteria > Bacillati > Actinomycetota > Actinomycetes > Kitasatosporales > Streptomycetaceae > Streptomyces > Streptomyces sp. TLI_235. The sequence goes on along the minus strand of NSGV01000002.1, from coordinate 1,486,137 downwards.
GTGCACGATGCCGAACCGCTTGCTGTAGCCGAACGCCCACTCGAAGTTGTCCAGCAGCGACCAGAGGAAGTAGCCCTGCACCGGTGCGCCGTCCGCGATCGCCCGGCCCACCGCCGCCAGGTGGCCGTGCAGATAGGCGATCCGCTCCGGGTCGCGCACCGCGCCGCTCGGGTCGCAGTAGTCCTCGTACGCGGCGCCGTTCTCCGTCACCAGCAGCGGCAGCCCCGGCAGGTCGTCGCGCAGCCGGGTCAGCAGCTCGTACAGGCCGTCGGCGTCCACCGGCCAGCCCATCGCGGTGCGGCTGCCCTCCGCGGGCAGGAAGCGCACCCCGCGGTCGGCGGGCCACGGCGAGAGCTCGCCGGCGTGCCCGTCCTGGCGGGCGGCCGGGTTCTCCGGGTCGTCCGCGGCCACCACGGTCGGCGTGTAGTAGTTGATCCCCAACGAGTCGATCGGACGGGAGATCTCCGCCAGGTCGCCGTCGTGGACGAAGGACCAGTCGGTGAGCTCCGCGGTGTCCGCCAGCACGTCCGCCGGGTAGCGGCCGTGGAAGACCGGGTCCAGGAAGATCCGGTTCGCCAGGCCGTCGATCCGCCGAGCCGCGTCCAGGTCGGCCGCGTCCCGGGTCAGCGGCCGCACCGCCGCCAGGTTCAGCGTCAGCGACACCTGCGCCGCCGACGGCAGCGCCGCGCGCAGCGCGCCGGTCCCGAGACCGTGCGCCAGCAGCAGGTGGTGATGGGCCGCCAGGGCGTCCGCGTGGTCCGTGCGGCCCGGCGCGTGGATGCCGTTGCCGTAGCCGAGGAAGGCGCTGCACCACGGCTCGTTGAGCGTCGTCCAGGTACCGATCCGGTCGCCGAGGCGCTCGGCCGCGACCTGCGCGTACTCGGCGAAGCGGTACGCGGTGTCCCGGTTCGTCCAGCCGCCCGCGTCCTCCAACTCCTGCGGCAGGTCCCAGTGGTAGAGCGTCGCCACCGGGGTGACGCCGGCCGCCAGCAGCTCGTCGACCAGCCGGTCGTAGAACGCCAGGCCGGCCTCGTTCACCGGGCCGCGGCCGCCGGGCACGATCCGCGGCCAGGCCAGTGAGAACCGGTACGCGCCGAGCCCGAGCCCGGCCATCAGCGCCACGTCCTCGCGGAACCGGTGGTAGTGGTCGGCGGCGATGTCGCCGGTGTCGCCGTTGCGGACCTTGCCCGGCGTACGGCTGAAGGTGTCCCAGATGGACGGCGTGCGGCCGTCCTCGGCGGCGGCGCCCTCGATCTGGTACGCGGCGGTCGCCGCGCCCCAGACGAAGCCGGCCGGGAAACCGGTGCGGACGGGGGAGGGGAGGGCTTCGACGGACATGTCGCCTTCCGGAAGGGGTGGTTGGGGAAGCACGGATGGGAGGGCACGGCTCAGCCCTTGACGGCGCCCTGCATGATGCCGCCGACGATCTGCCGGCCGAGCAGCGCGAAGACCAGCAGCACCGGCAGGGTGCCGAGCAGCGTGCCGGCCATCACGACCGACTGGTCCGGCACGTAGCCCTGGCCGAGCGATTTCAGCGCCACCTGCACCGTCGGGTTCTGCGAACTCAGCGCCACGACCGGCCAGAAGAAGTCGTTCCAGGTGGCCATGAAGGTCAGCATGCCCAGCACGGCCATGCCCGGCCGGGCCACCGGCAGCACGATCGACCAGAAGATCCGCAGCGCCGAGGCGCCGTCGACCCGGCCGGCCTCGATCAGCTCGTCCGGCAGCGCCTGGATCAGGAACTGCCGCATGAAGAACACGCCGAACGCCGAGACCAGCGAGGGCAGGATCACCGCCGGCAGCTTGTTCTGCAGGTCCATCTTCACGACCACCATGAACAGCGGGATCACGCCCAGCTGCGGCGGGATCATCATGGTGCCGACCGTCACCGCCAGCAGCAGCCCGCGACCGCGGAACCGCAGCTTGGCGAAGGCGAAGCCGGCCAGCGTCGAGGAGAGCACCACACCGGCGGTCACCGCGCCCGACACCAGCAGCGAGTTCCACAGCGCGGTGCCGATCGCGGCCTGCTGCAGCGCCTCGCCGAGGTTGTGGAACAGGTTCGGCCCGGGGGTGAACGCCGGAGTCGCCCCGCTCAGCTCGGAGTTGGTCCGGCTGGCCGCCACCAGCGTCCAGTAGAAGGGGAAGACGAACAGCAGCGTGGCCACGCCCAGCACCGCGTACGCGAGCGGACCGCCCTGCAGGGGGGAACGCTTGGCAAGCATCATCTCGATCACCGGTCCGTACGGTTGCGCCGGGCGGCGATCGCCGCGTTCAGCAGGGCGAGCACCACGATCAGCAGGAACATCACCCACGCCACGGCCGCCGCGCGGCCCAGGTGGAAGAAGCTCCAGCCCTGCTCGTACATGTAGAGGCCGAGGGTCTGGTACTGGTGCGAGATGCCGCCGCCCGAGTTGCCCTCGTACAGCAGCGGCTCACCGAAGAGCTGGGTGGCGCCGATGGTGGACACCACCACGGTGAAGACGATCGTCGGCCGCAGGCCCGGGATCGTCACATGGCGGAACTGCTGCCAGCGCGAGGCGCCGTCCATCGCCGCCGACTCGTACAGCTCGCCGGGGATCGCCTGCATACCGGCCAGGTAGATCAGCGCGTTGTAGCCCGTCCACCGCCAGGTGACGATCGCCGACACGCCGAACTGCGAGGCCCAGGTGTCCGCCTGCCAGTCCACCGGGCCGACGCCGACCGAGGTGAGCACCCAGTTGATCAGGCCGTAGTCCCGGCCGAACAGCTGGGCGAAGACCAGGGTCGCCGCCGCCACCGAGGTCGCGTACGGCATCAGCATCGCGACCCGGAAGAACGTCCGGCCGCGCAGCCGGTAGTTCAGCAGGTGCGCCAGGCCGAGCGCCATCAGCAGCTGCGGAACCGTCGACAGCACACCGATGGTGAAGGTGTTGCCCAGCGCGTTCCAGAAGAACGGGTCCTCGAACAGCCGGGTGTAGTTCTGCAGGCCCAGCCAGTCCATCTGCTCCGAGGTCTGCAGCTCCACCCGGTGCAGCGACACGTACGCCGTGTACACCAGCGGGAACAGCCCGAAGGCGGCGAACAGGACGAAGAACGGCGCGACGAAGCCGTACGGGGCGAGCCGCCCCGCCGTACGCGGACCGGACCGGCGCGCCGCACCGGCCGGGGCCGGCCGCTCGGGGCGCCGCCCGGCCGCCGGGGCGGGGGGAGAGGTGATGGCCATGGGGAGTCCTCGGACGGGGCCCCCGGCCGGAAGGGCCGGGGGCCGGTGGTCGGTCGTCAGTTGCCGTTGGCCTTCTTGACGTTGTCCAGCGCGTGCTGCCAGGCGGTGGCCGGCGCGGTGCTGGTGCGCTCCACCTCGCCCAGCGCGTCGGTGAACGCCTTGCCGATCACACCGTCGTCCGTGCCCAGCACCTGGGCCGGCATCGCCGCGGCCGACCCGCTGAAGATCTGGCCGATCGGCGCGTTGTTGAAGTACGGGTCCTGCACCGACTTGATCTCGGCCTGCGCGTCCGTGCTCGACGGGAAGGAGCCCTGCTTGGTGAACAGCTTCACCTGCTGCTCCTTGGCGTTCAGCCACTTGATCAGCTCGGCGGCCTCCTTCGGGTGCTTCGCCGTCCGCGGGATCGCCAGGTACGAGCCGCCCCAGTTGCCGGTCTTGCCGGGGCCCGAGGCGATGTCCCACTTGCCCGCGAAGGCGTCGCCCGCCTGGCCCTTGATGTAGCCGATCATCCAGGCCGGGCAGCTCAGCGTGGCGAACTTGCCGGTGGAGAAGGCCTTGTTCCACTCCGGGGTCCACTGCGGCAGCTTGGCGGAGAGGCCGTCGGCGACCAGCTTGGTGGCGTCGTCCCAGGCCGTCCTCACCGCCGGGCTGGTCTCGTACACCGCCTTGCCGCCCTCGTCGGAGTAGCGCACCTTCTGCTGGCCGACCTCGGCGGTGAACATGCCCGCCGCGCTGTCCGTCCAGGCGTTGCCCGGCTGTGCCTTGGCCGTGTACTGCTTGCCCAGCTCCAGGTAGCCCTGCCAGCTGGACCACTTGGCGGCCAGCTCGGTGCGGTCGGTGGGCAGGCCGGCCGCCTTGAACAGGTCGGTGCGGTAGCAGATCGCCTCCGGGCCGATGTCGGTGCCCGAGCCGAGCACCTTGCCGTCGGCGGTCTTGATCGCCGCGCCCTTCCACGGCACCAGCCCGTCGTTGACGCCGCCGATGCCGAGCGTCTTGAGGTCGGTGAACTTGTCGGACTGCTTCTGCACGACGCTCGCCACCCGGCCGACCTCCAGGCCCTGGATGTCGGCGAGGCCGCCGCCACCGGCAAGCTTGGTCTGCAGGGCCTGCCAGTACTGGCCCTCGTCCTGGGTGTCCGACTGCTTGATGGTGATGTTCGGGTGCGACTTCATGTACTCGTCGTAGAGGCCGGTCTCCTTGAACCCGAAGGTGCCGAAGAGGTCGATCGTCAGGGTGACCTTGCCGTCGGCGGCGTCCTTGGAGGCGGTGCCGCCGGACGAACAGGCGGTGAGCAGCATGGTCGCCGCGAGGGCGGCGGTACCGAGGGCAGCCGTACGGCGGTCTCTGAACGGGCGCATGGGGATGTCTCCTGACCGGACAGGTGGGTGGCTGGAGTCTGCGAAGAAGGCGCTGACGGGCGAGCGCTCCCCGCGGGCCGCGGCATGTCGATGCCCGGGTGCCGAATTTCTGAGAGCGCTCTCAGCGATGAAAGGAGAGTGCCGGGGCGCGCGGGTGGGCGTCAAGGGGTCGAAACCTGACCGTAACCTCGGAATGTGCCGCTCCACCTCGCCCTACGGGCCTTCGTGGCCGCCCGGAGGGTTGGATGGGGGATTCCGTTCAGCGCATTGACACTCCGTCGGATTCGGCCCTACGGTCCGATCGCTGAGAGCGCTTTCAAGAACTCACCCGTCCCCCACCCCCACCCGAGGTGGAGCCCGATGAAGCTCAGATCCCTGCGCAGCCCGGCCGCGGCGGTCACCGCCCTGGCCCTGGCGGCCGCCGCAGCACTCACCGCGACCGTCGCCGCCGGCAGCGCCGCCGCCGCGACCGTCCCGGTCGGCCTCGGCGGATACGCCGACACCCGCCCCGCCGGCACGGTCGGGCCGAGCAACGCCGACGGCGCCCCCGTCACCCCCAAGGTCACCGCGCGGATGGCCGGCAAGGCCGCCCCCACCAACGACTGGTGGTCCTCGCTGATCTACCAGCGCTACGCGGGCAACCCGTACTCCGAGAACATGTACGCCCACCCGTTCACCTTCAAGGCGAATGCGAGCGGCCTGGAGGTCGGCTACCCCACCACGCCGACGATCACCTCCGACGGCCGCCAGTACGACTTCACCCACACCCGCGACCTCACCCTCGGCGTGGCCGGCCTCAACTCCCCGGACACCAAGGTCGACGGCTGGTCCGACTGGACGGTCACCCCCTACTGGGCCGACGCCGGCCACACCTTCAGCGCCACCATCGGCCACGGCCTGCCCTACGTCTACGCGCACGCCACCGGCGGCGCCGCCCAGATCACCACGGCCGGCACCCCCACCGTCTTCGCCGACCAGGGCAACGTCCTCGGCATCACCGTCGGCGGCCACCACTACGGCCTGTTCGCCCCCACCGGCACCGACTGGACGATCAGCGGCAGCACGCTCACCGCTGCACTCGGCGCCAAGGACTACTACTCCGTCGCCGTGCTGCCCTCGCCCGCCGACCTCGCCCGGTACCGCACCTACGCCTACAGCTTCGTCACCGACACCAAGGCCGACTGGAGCTACCAGGAGTCCGCCGGCGCGCTGAGCACCACCTACACCGCCACCACCACCCCGCAGGAGGGCAGCGAGACCGGCACCCTGCTGGCCCTCTACCCGCACCAGTGGCAGGCCACCGCCGACCCGCTCACCGGGCTGACCTACACCTCGCCGCGCGGCACCATGAAGGTCCGCCAGGGCGCCACCTTCACCACCACGCAGGCCGTCACCGGCGTCCTGCCCTCGCTGCCCGACCTCGGCGCCTACGACCGCACCGCCCTGGACACCATGGTCAAGGCCGAGGCGAACGCCGCCGACCCCTGGCAGGGCGCCACCGACACCTACTGGACGGGCAAGGCCCTCGGCCGGCTCGCCCAGCTCGTGCCCGTCGCCGACCAGCTCGGCGACACCGCCACCCGCGACAAGCTGATCGGCCTGCTCAAGGGCAAGCTCGAAACCTGGTTCAAGGGCACCGGCTCACCCGTCTTCGCCTACGACTCCACCTGGAAGACGCTGATCGGCTACCCCGCCTCCTACGGCACCGACGCCGAACTCAACGACCACCACTTCCACTACGGCTACTTCGTCCAGGCCGCCGCCACCATCGCCCGCTACGACGCCGGCTGGGCCGCCGACTCCGCCTGGGGCGGCATGGTCAAACTGCTCGCCAAGGACGCCGCCAACGCCGACCGCACCGACGCCCGATTCCCGCTGCTTCGCAACTTCGACGTCTACGCCGGCCACGGCTGGGCCTCCGGCCACGCCGGCTTCGCCGCCGGCAACAACCAGGAGTCCTCCTCCGAGGGCCTCAACTTCAGCTCCGGGCTGATCCTCTACGGCTCCGCAACCGGCGACACCGCCCTGCGCGACCTCGGCGTCTACCTCTACACCACCGAGGCCAACGCCGTTCAGCAGTACTGGTTCGACGCCGACCACACCGTCTTCCCCAGGACATTCGGCCACGCCACCGTCGGCATGGTCTGGGGCAGCGGCGCCGCCTACTCCACCTGGTGGACGGCCTCGCCCGGCATGATCCACGGCATCAACTTCCTGCCCGTCAACGGCGGATCGCTTTACCTGGCCCGCCGCCGGGACGATCTGCAGGCCAACCTCGCCGAACTCAAGGCCAACAACGGCGGCGCCTTCACCGACTGGCGGGACATCCTCTGGGAGACCGAGGCCCTCACCGACCCGGCCGCCGCCAAGGCCGACTGGGACATCGGCAACGCCGGCTACACCCCTGAGGAGGGCGAGTCCAAGGCCCACACCTACCACTGGATCTACAACCTGGCCTCGCTCGGCACCCTCGATGCGGCCACCACCGCCGACACCCCGACCGCGGCCGTCTTCACCAACGGCGGCACCCGCACCCACGTGGCGCACAACTACACCACTGCCGCCCGCACCGTGCACTTCTCGGACGGCTACACGCTGACCGTGCCCGCCCGCTCCACCGCCACCGAGCACGGCAGCCGCCAGGACGGCGGAAGCGGCGGCGTCACCCCGTCGCCCACGCCCACCGGCTCGCCCACACCGACCCCGACCCCGACCCCCACACCGACCCCGACCCCGACCCCGACCCCCACACCGACCCCGACCCCGACCCCCACACCGACCCCGACTGCGACGGGCGCGACCGGCAACACCCTCTACCTGCAGCCCGGCGGCACCCTGACCACCGGCTACGGTACCGCGGCCGCCGTCGACACCCTGCCCTCCGCGGGCGGCACCAACCACGACGGGACGCCGTACCAGGCGAAGGTCTACGAGATCCGCAACCTCAGCGGCACCGTGAGGCCCGGCGCGGCCACCGACTTCGACCTCTGGGTCGACGCCGGCAGCGCCGTCGGCCTCGGCCAGCAGGCCAGGGTCTCCTACGACCTCACCGGCGACGGCACCTTCGAACGGGTCGAGACCTACCGGTACTTCGCCACCGACCCCGTCGCCGGCTGGGAGCGCTACTCCGCAGCCGCGGCCGGTCCGAGCTCGGTCACCGGCAGCCTCGGCACCCTCGACCACGGCAGCGTCCGCATCGAGATCTGGTCCGCCATCGGCTCCGCCCCCGCCCAACTGAGGGTCGGCGCCACCCAGACCCAGGGCAGCGCCTCGGTGCTGCGCATCCCGTTCAACTGACCCCTCGCACAGCGGGCCCGGTCGCCGTCAGGCGGCCGGGCCCATGCGTTCGACCACCCGGAAGCGCTGCAGGACGAGCGGGGTGGACCCGTCCACGGTGAAGGCGGGGTCCTCCAGGGCCGCGCGCAACTCCTCGCTGTGCCAGAAGCTTTCATGGCCCGTCCGCCACTCGGCGACCGAGCCGTAGCCCTCGCCCTCGGCGACGGCGTGGGCGAGGTCGACCTCGGCGAGCGGGGCGATCCGCACCTCGGTGAGCTCGATCACCGCAACCACCCGGTCGTCGGAGTCCACCACGGCCTGCCGCAGACCGGCCGACGGCAGCGGCTCGCCCAGCTTCTCGTACTCGGCGACCAGGCCGGTGGTGCTGGTCTTGGAGCCGTCCAGGATCGCGGCGACGAGTGCGTCGCGCAGCGGCCCGGGGAAGGCGAACTCGGCTTTGGGCAAGCCATGGTGGGAGTGGTCCATCCGGCCAGGCTAGCCCCGCAGCCGGGCGGCGGCATCCGGGTTCCGGCCGCGCCGCCCCGGGGCCGCGGCCTGTTCGGTGGCGAGGCGGCTGCGGGTGCGCATCAGGATGCGGCCCAGCATGTTCCGGCCGGTGCCGTTGCGTCCGCAGCCCCAGTAGTCGTCGGCGAAGGTGTCCTCGACCAGCTGCTCTCCGCCGGTGGACAGCAGGACGGCCCGGATGTGTTCGTGGGCGCGGAACTTGGCCTCGACGCCACGGCGCATGACCTCGTCCCTGACGCGCAGCCAGTCCCGCCGCGGCGCCGTCGCCGGATCGCGCCCCAGCTCGGCGGCCCGCAGCGGGGAGTCGGCCCGCCGGATCCGTTCGGCGTACCGGCTGCCCGGGAACTTCTGTGCCTGGTAACAGTGTTCGACGGTGGGCCAGTGCGCGCCGTCCAGGTCGACGCCGTGCGGTGAGAAGTTGGAGAAGCAGCCGTACGGGACCTCGTCGGCGCCGTGGAATCGGATCGTCAATGGCCGCCATCCCTTTCCGGAGGAGACCCGGCACGCTGTCACCCGCCGAGGCGTCGGGCAACCGATTTCCGGCGCTGCGGGTCCTCCGCATGATGTCCACAGGTCAAGTGAGCCCTAAGAGACGCTTAAGGGTCTGCGGAGATTTGTATCGTCACAGGTCAGAGGCTTACCGGTGGCGGAGGGCGGCATTGTCGGCGGGCCGTCAGGTCGGTAGCGTGTGGGCCCACCGGAGCCGCCCCGGTCGCGAAGAGAGCGCTCTCGCTCCTTCGGGTACGTGCGGTCCTCCCTGCTCTGCTCACGCCCGTACCCCAGGAAGGGGTGTGCCTGCCATGGCCTCCCACCGCAAACGCCGCTGGTCGCTCGGCGGACTCGTGCTCACGCTCACCACGGCCCTCGTGGGGGCGGCGTTGGTGTCGGCCAACGACGCGGTGGCCCCGCGGGCCGGCGCAGCGGTCGCCGCGCAGACCTGGTCCGACGAGTTCGACGGCCCGGCCGGCCGCGGCCCGGACGCCGCCAAGTGGACGCTGGAGACGGGCGGTTCGGGCTTCGGCAACCACGAGCTGGAGTACTACACCAACAGCACCTCCAACGCCGCGCTGGACGGCCAGGGCCACCTGGTCATCACCGCGAAGAAGAACACCGACCCCGGCCTCGGCTGCTGGTACGGGCAGTGCCAGTACACCTCGGCCCGGCTGAACACCGCCCGCACCTTCACCCAGGCGTACGGCCGCTTCGAGGCCCGCATCAAGATCCCGCGCGGCCAGGGCGTCTGGCCCGCGTTCTGGATGCTCGGCAACGACCTCGGCACCGCGGGCTGGCCGAACAGCGGCGAGATCGACGTCATGGAGAACATCGGCCGCGAGCCGAACAGCGTGCACGGCACCATCCACGGGCCCGGCTACTCCGGCGCCGGCGGCCTCGGCGCCGCGTACAGCCTGCCCGGCGGCAAGGCCTTCGCCGACGACTTCCACACCTTCGCCGTCGACTGGAGCCCGAGCGCCATCGTCTGGTCGGTGGACGGCACCCCGTACGAGACCCGCACCCCCGCCGACACGCACGGCAACAAGTGGGTCTTCGACCACCCGTTCTTCGTCATCCTCAACCTGGCGATCGGCGGCGACTGGCCGGGCAGCCCGGACGGCGCCACCGCCTTCCCGCAGACCATGGTCGTCGACTACGTGCGTGCCTCCGGCTCCGGCAGCAGCCCGGCGGCCGGCGCGATCCGCGGCATCGGCGGCATGTGCGTCGACGTGGCCGGCGGCTCCAGCGCCGACCGCACCCCCATCCAGCTGCACAACTGCACCGGCGGCCCGGCCCAGCAGTGGACGGTCGGCAGCGACGGCACCGTCCGCGCCCTCGGCAAGTGCCTGGACGTGGCGGGCGGTTCCACCGCGGACGGCGCCGTCGTCCAGCTGTACACCTGCAACGGCACCAACGCCCAGAAGTGGACCTACACCGCGGCGCACGACCTGACCAACGTCGGCGCCAACAAGTGCCTGGACGCCAAGGACAACTCCTCGGCCGACGGCACCCGCCTGCAGACCTGGACCTGCGGCGGCGGCGCCAACCAGAAGTGGACCATCGGCTGATCCCTCCTGCTGCCGCGCCCCGCCCCCGGCCCCCCGCCGGGGCGCGGGGCGCCCGCCGTCGTCGACGGAGGGCCGTCCGTCACGGTCGGCGCGCGCTCCTACGGCCGCCGTTCGGGCAGCGGGCGGATGCCGGGCCAGCGGGCGAGCATGCCCTCGTACATGGCGGTGGCCAGCCGGCCCAGGTCCCTGGATGCGGGGTTGTCGGCGGTGAGGCGGTCGACCGTCCGCAGCCGGTGGGCGAGCCGCTGGCGGGCGGTGGCGGTGCCCCAGGTCCAGTCGCGGTGGGGGATCCGGGCCAGGTGGTCGGTGGTGCCCCGGCGGGCGCGCTGGACGAGGGCGTCGCCGCGCAGCAGCCACCCGGTGCAGGCATCCGCGAGGTCGCCGTGCACATCGGTGCCGGTGTCGGCGCGCCACTGCGCGCGGTAGGCGGCCTCGGCGGCCGCCAGCCGCTGTGACGCGGGGGCGATGGCGCACCAGCAGGTCGGGAATCCTATGCGCAGATAGGCGAGTTCGACGATCCCGGGCCCGAGCGAGGCCTGCTCGAAGTCGACGAAGCGGATGCCGTCCCCGGTGTGCATGTCGTTGCCCGGGCACGGGTCGCCGTGCAGCAGGGCGCGGCCGGGCAGCGCGGCCAGCCGGTCGACGAGGCCGTCGAGTTCGGCGTGCGCGCCGGCCGGTACGACGGCGCCGAGCGCCCTGGCCAGCCGGAGGAAGGCCTCCACGTCCTCGCCGGTGGGCCCGGACCAGGCGGGCAGGCCGTGGCCGTGGCCGCCGCCGGCCAGAGCGTGCAGCCGGGCCAGGGCCGCCGCGTAGTCGACCACCCAGTCCTCGCGCGGAGTTCGGTGCTCGAGGTGCTCCAGGACGAGCACCCGCGCGTCCGGGTCGGCGGCGAGCAGCCGGGGCGCCACCGGCGGGTCGGCCCGGCCGGCGAGCCGCAGCGCGGCCAGCTCGCGGGCGTACCGCTCGTCGGCCTCCGGCCCGGCGCGGAGCTGTTTGACCACCACGGGGGTGCCGGAGAGTTCGGCCCGCCACACCCGCGACCGCGGGCTGCTGCCGAGCCTGCGGGCCCCGCGCGGTGTGCCGAGTTCGGTCCTGAGCCGCTCCCCGAAGGGCAGTCGTGACCACATGGCGCCATCATCGCATGGGTACGAACCGTTCTGCGAGCGGACAGTGGTGGTGCGTCAGGCCGTGCCGCGGACGACCAGCCGGGTCGGGGTGATCACCGAGGTCGGGCCGCGGCGGCCGGTGGTGTCGGCCTGGCCGGCGAGGCGGCGCAGCAGCAGACGGGCCATCAGGCGGCCCATCTCCTCGATGTCCTGGCGGACGGTGGTGAGCGGCGGGTCCGTCCAGGCGGCGATCTGCTCGACGTCGTCGAAGCCGACCACGGCGACGTCCTCCGGCACCCGGCGGCCGGCGGCGCGGAGCACCCGCAGCGCGCCGGAGGCCATCGCGTCGGAGGCGGCGAAGACGGCGTCCAGGTCGGGGCGGCGGGCGAGCAGCTCGGCCATCGCGCGGCCGCCGCCGTCCGGGGTGAAGTCGCCCTCGGCGATGAGGTCGGGGTCACCGTCGGGCAGCAGGTCGCGGTAGCCGTCGAGGCGGTCGGTCGAGGAGGTCTGGTCGAGCGGGCCGGTGATGGTGGCGATCCTCGTCCGGCCCAGGGACTGCAGGTGCTGGACGGCGATCCGGCCGCCGCCGCGGTTGTCGCTGTCCACGTAGGTCAGCTCCCGGTCGGACTCGGCGCCGGGCCAGCCCGGGCGTCCGCCTATCACGAACGGCAGCCCGACCCGGCGGGCGATGTCCGGCAGCGGGTCGCTGTGGTGGAGCGAGAAGAGCAGGGCGCCGTCGACGTGGCCGCCGGCCAGGTAGCGGCCGACCCGCTGGTAGTCGGCCTGGTCCTCGATGAGCAGCAGCACCATCTGGTTGTCCGCCGAGGACAGCTCGCGGGAGATGCCGCGCAGGTGCTGGGCGAAGAACGGGTCGGAGAAGAGCCGGCTCTCCGGCTCGGAGACCACCACCGCGACGGCGTGGTTGCGCCGGGTGACGAGCGTGCGGGCCGCCAGGTTGGGGACGTAGCCGAGTTCGTCGACCGCCCGCTGGACCTTCTCGCGCAGCGAGGCGCGGACGCCCGCGCCGCCGTTCACCACCCGGGAGGCGGTGGCCCGGGAGACCCCGGCCAGTTCGGCGACGGACTCCAGGGTCGGCCGGGGCGGGGTGCTCGCGGGCTCGCCCCGCCCGCCGCCGGGGTCGGGGTGTGATCCGCCGCGGGTCTGTGCGCTGCCGGAATGCCCGCCGGAGGGCCCGGCGGCGGCTCCGGCGCCGGTGGGCTGCTGCTGCGACACCCTGGGCTCCTCTCACGGATCTGTTCGCATCAGAGCCTATCGGGTACGTCGAGCGAGTTGAGAGCGCTCCCAGGAATCGGGTCGTCCCGGACACCGGCCGCCGTGGCCGCGGGAACGTCCACGGTCCGGACGGGCGGTCCGGACGGGCGGCGCGGGCGGGCCGGCACGGCGATGTCCGATTTCCGCCAGTCGGGGTCGGCGGGGTGGCGCAGACTGGAGGGCGTGATCGACGACGAGACCAGGTACCGGGCCGTGGACAGCCGCGACTCCCGCTTCGACGGGGTCTTCTTCACCGCGGTCCGCACCACCGGCATCTACTGCCGGCCCAGCTGCCCGGCGGTGACCCCGAAGCGCGTCAACTGCACCTTCTACCCCACGGCGGCCGCCGCCCAGGGCGCCGGCTACCGCGCCTGCCGACGGTGCCGCCCGGACTCCGTCCCCGGCTCCCCGGAGTGGAACCACCGCGCCGACCTGGTCGGCCGCGCCGTGCGGCTGATCGGCGACGGCGTGGTCGACCGTGAGGGCGTCGCCGGCCTCGCCGACCGGCTGGGCTACAGCGCCCGCCAGCTCCAGCGCCAGCTGACCGCCGAACTCGGCGCCGGACCGCTCGCGCTCGCCCGCGCCCAGCGCGCCCAGGCCGCCCGGCTGCTGCTGCAGACCACCGAGCTGCCGGTCACCGAGATCGCCTTCGCGGCCGGCTTCGCCTCCGTCCGGCAGTTCAACGAGACCGTCCGCGAGGTGTACGACCGCACCCCGAGCGGCCTGCGCGCCGAGGCCATCGGCCGCCGCACCCGGACCGCCACTGCCGGCACCCTCGCCCTGCGGCTCGCCTACCGCGGCGCCCTGGACAGCGACCACCTGCTGGACTTCCTCGCGCTGCGCGCCGTCCCCGGCATCGAGGAGGTCGTGCCCGGCGGCCGGCCCGGCGTCCGCACCTACCGCCGCACCCTCGCCCTGCCGTACGGCCACGCCGTCGCCGAGGTGGACGGGCTCGCCGCGGCCGACCCGCCGACCCGCGGCTGGCTCGACTGCCGGCTCGCCCTGACCGACCTGCGCGACCTCACCACGGCCGTGCACCGGCTGCGGGCGCTGTTCGACCTGGACGCCGACCCGGACGCCGTCGACGAGCAGCTCGGCGCGGACCCCTGGCTCGGCGCGGCCGTCCACGCCAGGCCCGGCGTCCGCTCGCCCGGCCACGTCGACCCGCACGAGCTCGCCGTCCGCGCCGTGCTCGGCCAGCAGGTCAGCGTCGCCGCGGCCCGCACCCTGGCCGGCCGGCTCGCCGAGAGGTACGGTGCCGCGCTGCCCGCGCCCAGCGGAGGCCTGCGGATGCTCTTCCCGACCGCGGGCACCCTGGCCGCCGCCGAGGACGGTGACCTCGCGATGCCCGCGGCCCGCCGCCGGGCCCTGCGCGGCCTGTGCGCGGCCCTCGCCGACGGCACCGTCCGGCTGGACGGCGGCGTCGACCGCGACCGGGCCGCCGCCGACCTGCTCGCCCTGCCCGGCATCGGCCCCTGGACGGTCGGCTACCTGCGGATGCGGGCACTCGGCGACCCGGACGTCTTCCTGCCGGGGGACGCCGGCGTCCGGCACGGCCTCCTGCGGATCGGCCTGCCCGGCGACCCGGCCGCCGCCGAGGCCGCCGCCCGCCCGTGGTCGCCCTGGCGCTCGTACGCGGTGCACCGGCTCTGGCTGGCCGCCTCGGACACCCCCGCGCCGGCGGCCCCGCTCGCCCCGGAGGTGGCGTCATGACGACGGTGTTCACGACCATGCCGAGCCCGCTCGGCCAACTGCTGCTGGCCGGCCGGGCGGACGGCGACGGGCCGGTCGCCCTGGTCTCCGTCACCGCCCCCGGGCAGCGCGGCGGGCCGGTCGAGCCGGAGCCGGACTGGCTGCCCGACCCGGAGGCCCTCGCCGCGGCGGTCGAGCAGCTCACCGCCTACTTCGAGGGCACCCGCACCTCCTTCGACCTGCCGCTCGACCCCGAGGGCAGCGAGTTCCGCCGGCAGGTGTGGAAGGCGCTGGACGACATCCCGTACGGCGGCACCGTCACCTACGGCGAGCTCGGTGCCGCGGCCGGCCTGCCGCCGACGGCCGTCCGCGCGGTCGGCGGCGCCGTCGGTGCCAACCCGCTGCTGGTGATCCGCCCCTGCCACCGCGTCGTCGGTGCGAGCGGCGCCCTCACCGGCTTCGCCGCGGGCATCGACCGCAAGCGCTGGCTGCTGGAGCACGAACGCGGGGCCACGCTCTTCTGACCGGCCCGCCCGCTGACCGGCCGGTCAGGGGTGCATCCGCGCACCCTTGAGGACCTTGTCCACCGCGTTGCGCGGTCCGTGGACGGCCATCCCCACCAGGTCGAGCCGGTCCGTGCCCACGGCCCGTACGGCCGCCCGGTTGTCCCGGTCGTTGCCCGTGGCGAACAGGTCCGAGGTGAACACCGCCGTCGGCAGCGAGCGGGACAGCGCACGGCCGTGCGCGAGGGCCAGCATCTCCCTCGTCCCCTCGAAGACCAGGACGGGCTGGCGGAACATCGGCAGGTACGCGGTGTCGTCGGCGTCCGCGTACGGCTCGCCGATCACCTCCGGCGACGTCGTGCCCAAGCCGCTGACCACGAAGGCGGTCACATTCAACCGCTGCCAGGGCTCCAGGTCGTCGCGCAGCAGGACGGCGATCTTGGTGTCGAAGCGGACCGGCGCGCTCTCGGCCGCCGCAGCGGTCGCGGCTCCGGACGGGGCGTCCGTCTGATCCATCGTTCTCATGCTCCGAGACTGCGGGATGCACGCCCCCGCCGTCTTGTACGTTCTTTGCATGGCATCCCGGCAGGACATCTCTGCTTGGCGCCCGTCGGTTCCGGGCGTCGTGGAGGTCCTGCACGCGCACTTCACCGAGCACACGTACCCCATGCACGTGCACGACGCCTGGACGCTGCTGATCGTCGACGACGGCGCGGTCCGCTACGACCTGGACCGCCACGAACGGGGCACCCCCGACGGCACCGTCAGCCTGCTCCCGCCGCACGTCCCGCACAACGGCTCACCCGCCACCGCCCAGGGTTTCCGCAAGCGTGTCCTCTACCTCGACACGACACAGCTGGACGAGAGCCTGATCGGGCCGGCGGTCGACGGCCCCGACTTCGCCGATCCCGTGCTGCGCAGACACATCGGACGGCTGCACACCGCCCTCGCCAACCGGGGGGACGAACTCGAGGCGGAGAGCCGGCTGGCCCTCGTCGGCCGGCGCCTGCGCGCGCACCTGCGCCCCAGATCGGCCGTCGACTCCCCGGCGTGCGACCGTGGTGTCGCCCGGAACCTGCGCGACCTCCTCGACGCGCGGCTGCTCGAAGGCATCACGCTGGACGAGGCCGCCGGCCTGCTCCACGCCCACCCGGCACATCTCGTCCGCGCCTTCGGTGCCGCGTTCGGCATCGCACCCCACCAGTACGTGATGTCCCGCCGCGTCGATCGTGCCCGACGCCTGCTCCTCGACGGACAGCCACCGTCCCGGGTGGCGACCGCCGTCGGCTTCTACGACCAGCCCCACCTCACCCGGCACTTCAAGCGGGTCCTGGGCACGACTCCGGGCCGGTACGCCCGCAGCGGCCCGGCGTAGCTAGGAACGGTCGTCGGAGGCCGCGGTGTCGCCGGCGAGGCTGCGGGCGAGGTGTTCGAGGCCGGGGAGGGCGTTCATGACCGCGTCGCGGTCGGTCGGGGAGAGGCTCTCCAGGGCGTCGGCGAGGCGGCGCTCGTGGGCGCGGCGCCAGTCCAGCAGCTGGTTGCGGCCCGCCTCGGTGAGCGCGATCCGTGCGGTGCGGCGGTCACCCGGGTCGGCCTGGCGGTCGACGAAGCCCGCCTCCAGCAGCTTGCCGACCAGGCCGCTCACGGTGTTGGGGGCCAGCCGCTGCCGGGCGGCCAGCTCGCCGACCCGCATCGGGGCCACGGCGAGCGTCTGCAGCAGTTCCACCTGGGCCATCGGCAGCGACTCCCAGGGGTAGTCGGTGCGGATGCTGCTGCGCAGCGCCCGGCGCAGCCGGGTGATCACATCGGTCAGCCGCTGAGCCCGCTCGATCGCCAGTGCCTCGTCCGCCACGGTCTCCGCGGAGGCGGAGGCGGATACGGGGGCCGCGTCGCCGGGCGGGGGAGGGGCGGGCGCGGTGGGCGGTACGGGGTGGGGCGGCTCCGACATGGCGGACAGCGTATCGGCTCGCCGATGGCCTCCCGCCCTACCGTTCACGGCCGTTCCGCAGTGCGGACAGTTCTGTCCACCGACATGGTCTGTTGGCGAATATGTCTGTTGCCGATGTATTCTTGGGAGGTGCCTGTACCAGCCCACCGCCCCCGCCTGGTCGACAGCGTCCTGCTGCTGGCCGAGCGGCCGCGGCCCCGCACCGTCGCGGCCTGGCCGCACGCGCACTGGCTCGCCGTCGGCACCGTCTGCCTCGGCGCCTTCCTCGGGCAGCTGACGGCGAGCATCACGGCCCTGGTCTTCCCGGCTCTGGAGCGGCAGTTCGACGCCGGCTTCGCGGCGGTCGAGTGGGTGTCGCTCGCCTACCTGCTGGTGCTCGTCGCCCTGCTGGCGCCGGTCGGCCGGCTCTCGGACACGGTGGGCCGCAAGACCATGTACCTCGGCGGGTTCGCGGTCTTCGCCCTGGCCTCGCTCGCCGCCGGTCTCGCCGGGGGGCTGTGGGTGCTGGTCGCCTGCCGGGCCGTCCAGGCGGTCGGCGGGGCGATGATGCAGGCGAACAGTGTCGCACTGGTCGCCCGCGGGGTACCGGCCGGGGCCATGCGCACCGCGCTCGGCGTCCAGGCGGCCGCCCAGGCGCTGGGGCTGGCGCTCGGCCCGACCGTCGGCGGGCTGCTGGTGGCGCACACCTCCTGGCGGTGGGCGTTCTGGATCAACGTTCCGATCGCCGTGCTCGGCCTGCTGGCGGGCTGGTTCCTGCTGCCCCGCAGCCGACCGGACGCGGCCCGAACCGGGCGGGCCGAATCCCCGTCCTCCGCCGATCCGGCCGCGGTCGCGGTGGCCCGCCGCGAGTCCCGGTTCGACCTGCTCGGGCTGGTCCTGCTGGTGGCGGCCTCCTCCGCGCTGCTGCTCGCCCTCTCCACCGCCTCCGGCCTGCCGCTGCCCGGCTGGGCGGTGGTGGTGCTGCTCGCCGCGGCGGGCCTGTGCTCGGTCGCCCTTGCCCGGCAGGAGCAGCGGGCGGACCGGCCGATCATCGCCCCTGGCCTGGTCAACACCCCTGGGGTACGGGCCGGGCTGGTGGTCGCGCTGATCGGCTACCTGCTGCTGTTCTGCCCGCTGGTGCTCGGGCCGGTGATGCTGGACTCGGCGGGCGTGTCCGCCGGCACCGCGGGGCTGGTCGTCACCGCGCTTCCCGCCGCCTTCGCGATCGCCGCCACGGCGGGCGGCGCGCTGCTGCCGCGGCACTGGTCGGACGCCCGCCGCGGCCGCTCGGGCGCCCTGGTGACCACCGCCGGTCTGCTGCTGCTCGCCCTGCTGCCGCTGTCGCCGCTGCTCGCGGCGGCCCCGCTGGCGGTGGCCGGCTACGGGCTCGGCCTGCTGCTGCCGGCCAACAACGCCCTGGTGATGCGGTCCGTCCCGGCGGAGAGCTCCGCGGTCGGCGGCGGCATGGTGAACATGGTGCGCAGCCTCGGCACCGCCCTGGGCACGGCGCTGCCGGTGCTCGGCGTCCACCTGGCCGGGGCCGGCGCCGGCGGCCGGGCCGTCCTGCTGGTGCTGGTCGCGGCCGCGCTGGCCGCCGTCCGGCTGTGCGGTGCAGGCCGCCCCCGACCCGTCCTCCGCGCCTGAACGCCCCGGCCGGGTGGGCGGGCGAACGACGGCGGGCGGGCCGGACGTTCCCGTCCGACCCGCCCGCCGCGGTGGTTCCGGCGGCGCCGCGGCTCAGGAGAGCGGCTGCGCCCCCCGCTTCGCGAGCATCGCCGTCATCAGGTCGATCTCCGACTTCTGCCCGTTGACCATGGTCTGGGCGAGCCGCTTCTCGACGTCGTTGCGGGCCACGTCCACGTAGCCCTCGGCCATCGCCACGCCGCCCTTGTGGTGCTCGATCATCAGCTGCAGGTAGAGCACCTCGGCGTCGCGGCCGCTGAGCGTCCGGAGCTTGGCGAGGTCGGTGTTGGTGGCCATGCCCGGCATCAGCGAGCCGTCGTGCGCGGTGTAGGTGTGCCCCATCCACGCCATCGGCTTGGCGGGCGAGCTCTGGGTGAGCCCCCACTGGTCGAGCCAGCCCATCATCATGCCGCGCTGGTTCGCCTGGGTGTTGATGATGTCGAAGGCGAGGTTGCGCACCTCCTCGTCCTGCGTGCGGTCGCGGACGATGAAGGACATGTCGATGGCCTGCTGGTGGTGGGCCGCCATGTCGCGGGCGAAGCCGGCCTCGGGGGAGTCGGTGGCGGGCGCGGCCGCCACCGACGAGCCACCGGAGTCCGACCCGCCCGCCACCAGCGCGGACACGCCGAGGCAGAGCGCGATCACCGCGGCGATCGCCGCCGGCCACCACAGCAGCTTCCGGGAGCGGCGCGGCGCGGCACCGTCCGCTCCGGACTCCTCGGTCCGGGTGGCCGAGGTCTCCTCGGCGCCGGTCATCACTGCATCACACCCGCGCTGCAGGACGCGCCGGGCTCCTGGGTCTGCGGACCCTGGACGTACTTGGTGAAGAACTGCTCCACCCGCGGGTCACTGGCGCTGTCCACGTTCAGCTGGGTGCCCCAGGCGCTGAGCGTGATCGGGCTCTTCTCGTCCGGGTAGGGGCTCATGAAGGTGTACGGGGTGGCCTTGACCTTCTCCGACAGCTTCTTGACGTCGTCGGCGGACGCCTTCGAGTTGTACGTCACCCAGACCGCGCCGTGCTCCATCGAGTGCACGGCGTTCTCGTTGGCCAGCGGCTTCTCGTACACGTCGCCCATGCAGTTCGCCCAGCGCGGGTTGTGGTCGCCGCCGACCGGCGGGGTCTGCGCGTAGGTGACCTTGGTCTCGACGTGGTTGCGCGACAGGTTGTCGAAGGTCTGCACGCCGGATATCGGTGCCTTGGCGGCGGCCGCCTTGGCGTCCTTGTCGTGCTTGGCGTCGAGGGCGATCCAGGTGCCGGCGCCGATCATGCCGACCAGCAGCGCACCGCCCAGGCCGAACGCGATGATCTTGTTGCGGCGGTCGCGCTTCTGCTCGGTCGCGCGCAGCTCCGCGATGCGGGCCCGGCGGTCGGCCTGCCGATCGGACTGGCTCGGCCGGTTGCCCGGGTTGCCGGAGGTCTGCTTGGCCGGCTTGGACTGCCTGGAGGCGGAACCCATGAGTGTGTCCTTGTCTCCGCCGTGCGCACGGGCACGACGGTAGGGCGAGAGGGGGATGGGGGCGGCGGAGCCGTCGGACGGCCCGGTGCGCGGGGGCACGGGTCACGGCCGACGGTGGGTTCCGCTCAGGACCTGTGGACCTGCAGCACGTGGAGGTCGGGCGCGGGATGCGGCCCGGCCAACGTGTCGAGCGGGACGGCGGCGGGCAGCGCCGGCGCCGGAACCAGCTGCGGCAGGGTGACCGCCACCGGTTGCGGGGGAGCGTTCGGCAACTGCGCCTCCAGCCCCCGGAACGGGTGGCTGGTGCAGCCCTTCCCCGGCAGCGGGTGGTCGCCGTCGGCAGAGCACCAGACGTGCGGGCCGCCCTCGTCCGACCAGCGCGCGACGGCGTGCCCCGCACCGTGGACGGCGGACGCCGGGGCCGCGGTGTGCGGACCGGTGGCGGCCGTGGCCGGCGGGGCCGACGGCACGCGGCCGGACACCGCCTTCGCGGTACCGGCGCACGGCAGCAGCGTCAGCAGACCGGCGACGAGCAGCGCCCACAGCACCACGGCCGGACCGCGGCCCGCGCGGACGGACCGCACCGGCTCACCGGTCGCGGATGCTGGCACGCTCATGCGCACATATTAATCAGCCGAAGGGGTGAAGCGGTCCCCCTCTTGGCCCTCCCGTCCCAGGCCGGACGGCCCTTGCAGGGCCTTTCCCGCCCCGATCCCACCCCGAAAACGGACGGTCCGGACATCCGGTCCCGCCCAGGTCCGGACACCCTCCGCACGGTTGGCCGAATCCGAGCGGATCACACCGCCGCTGCACCCGACGGGTGGCCGGGTGTCCCCGAAAGCCGGACACCGTCGTTCTCCTTCGGGAGAATGACCAACCGAGTCCGGCGACACGGCCCGCTCGGCAGACGGCAGACATGGTACGAGGAGCCGCCACGTGACGAACCAGGGCGCACCCCCGCACGACCGGCCCGAGGACGGCTGGTGGCACTCCGTCTACGCGGGCCCGGCGGGCAGCCTGCCGGACGCCCCCGGGGCCACCGCGGGCGAGGGCAGCGTCGACGACTGGTTCGACTCCGCGGCCGGCATGATCGGCCCCCGGCGCACCGCCGCGTCGACCGGGCCCGCCCCCGCCGCACCGCCCGGGCCGTCCGGACCGCGGCAGAGCGAGGTCTTGGAGGCCGCGGCCGCACCGGACCCGGTTCCGCCCGCGCCGACCCGTCCCGCCCCGGTACCGTCGCCGTCCCGCCCGCACTGGGCACCCCTCGCCGACCCACCGCCGCGCGCCACCCCCGCCGAGCCGGCCACCGCGCCCGCCGCACCGTCGACGCCGCCGCGCCCGCACTGGGCACCTCCGGCCGACCCGCCACCGCGCGCCGCCACGGCGGCCGAGAGCGGCACCCCCGAGGGGCCCACCGTCGCCGCCGCCGCGGACGAGCCCAGTGTCGACGACTGGTTCGACATGGCCGCCGGTGTCATCGGCGGACCGCGCCCGGCTCCGCCCGCCGCCCCCACGCCGCCCGCCGCCCCCACACCGTCGGCCGAGCCGGAGCCCGAGCCCGAGCCGACGCTCACCCTCGGCACGGTCCGCCGCTCCGACCCGCTCCCCGAGCCCACCACCGAGCCCGAGCCCGAGCCGGAGCCCGAGCCGACGCTCGCCCTGGGAACCGTCCGCCGCTCCGACCCGCTGCTCGCGCAGCGGACCGCGGACGTGCGGCAGCCGCCGACCGCTGCCCCCGAGCCCGAGCCGACGCTCCCGCTCCGGCCCGTGCGCCGCCCCGCGGCGGACGCCGCCCCCGCCGCGCCCGAGCCGTCCGCCGCCGGCGCCGAGGCCGGTGTGCCCCGCCGTCCGACCGTCCCCGCGCCCGGTCCGACCGTCGTCCTGCGCAAACCGACGTCCTCCGGTGCCGCGCCCGAGGAGGCCGGGCCGCAGGAGGTGGTGGTCGAGCCCGAGCCGGCCGCGGTGCCGTCCCAGCCCCGGCCGGCCACGAGGCGCGCCCCGCTGGAGCCGCCCGTACCGCACGTCGGCGAGCGGCCCCCGACCTACAGCCCGGAGCCGACCGCGCTGCCGGCCGCCGACCCGGCGGGGCTGGACGCGATCGTCCCGGACACCGTCCTCGACGGCGCGCAGTACGGCGCGGCCATACTCCGCGCGGCCTCCGTCCGGGGTGACTCCGCGCGGTTCCGCGGCGAGCCCCGTCGGGACGCCCTGCTGGTGACCCGGTTCGGCGAGGGCGAGGACGGCCTGCTGCTCGCGGTGATCGCCGCACCGGCCCGCGGGGAGGACGCGGCCGCCGGTTCGGCCGCCGCCGCGGAGGCCGCCCGGCAGCTGGCCGCCGCGATCGGCCGCAGCCGGGCCGAACTCGCCGCCGACCTGCGCGGCGGCGCCCGTGACCGGCTCCGCTACGGCCTGCAGCGCCTCACGGTCGGCGCGGCCGCCCGGCTGCGCCCGGCCGGTGCGGCATCCCCGGTGGCCGGGCAATCCGGCGAGGGTGAGTCCGGTGAGGGCGAGTCCGGGGCGCTGCACTGCCTGCTGGTCTCGCTGGACCGGGAGGCCGGGTACCGGGCCGCGTTCGGCACCGGACCGGGCGGGCTCTACCTGCTCCGCTCCGGCCACTGGATCGACGCCTACGCCGCCCGGCTGCTGCACCACCCCGACGGGGAGCCGGCAGCGGCGGCCCCGGCGGCGGCGCCGCGGTCGTTCCGGTTCCGGATGGTGCCCGCCACGACCGGCGACATCCTGCTGTTGTGCACCGCGGGCCTGGCCGATCCGATCGCGGACGAGCCGGCGGTGGCCCGGTTCCTCTCCAACCACTGGGCGCATCCGCATCCGCCGGGCAGCGTCGACTTCCTGCGCCAGGTGCAGGTCCGGGCGAAGGGCTACGCCGACGACCGGACGGCCGCCGCGCTCTGGACGGAGTGAGCCGCGGTCCCGGCCGCCCGCGCCGGGCCGGTCAGTCCAGCAGCGCGGCCGTCACGGAGGCGACCTGGGCCAGGGCGTCGGCGCGGTCGGCGCCCGGCAGGCCGATGGCCAGCGGGACGGCGAAGCCGTCGAGCACGGCGCGGATCTGCCGGGCCCGGTCCTGGAGGGGGGTGCCATGGCCGGCACTGTCGCCGACGTGCGGGTGGCGGAAGGCACCGGTGGCGACGCCCTCCTCGATCAGGGCGACGAGGTCGGCCTGCCAGGGGGCCTCGATCTCCAGCTGGCCCTGGCGGATCTCGGCGCTGGCGGGGGAGCGGCCCCAGACCTCGACCCAGAGGATCCAGCGCGGGTCACCGGGCCCCTCGGGCAGGTAGAGCTCGGCGTACGCGGCCAGCCGTTGCCGGACGGTGAGGTCCTGCCGGGCGAGGGCGGCGCGGCGCCGCTCGCCGAGCTGGTCCTCGCTCCAGCGCAGGGTCTCCAGCAGCAGCTGGTCCTTGCTGCCGAAGTAGTAGAGGAGGTGGCCGGCGCTCATCTGGAGCTGGCGGCCGAGGCCGGCCATGGTCAGCTTGTCGAGGCCGTGCTCGGCGATCGCGGCCCGGGCGGTCGCGAAGACCTCCTCGCGGGGCCGTGCGGCCCGGCGCACCCGCGGCTCGGCCATGTCCTGCTCCTCTTTCCTGGTCCGGCCCCACCTTAGACCGACCGGCAATTGGGGGGCGGCGTCGTGGCACCATGGCTCTCGCCTGAACGGCTTCTCCTCAGTCGCCGCAGCTCCGCTGCGCTCTCTCGTCGGCACCGCCCAGACTCGGCCCTGACGCCGCTCCTTCACCCACCACCCAATTGCCGGTCGGTCTTGAGCCTGCCCCGGGGGTGCCGGGGAGCGGTCTCACCAGCCGCTGTGCTCCTGGCCCTCGGCGCTCTCCAGCCGGCCGGCGGCGCGGCCCGCCTCGTACACCTTGCGGACGAACTCGGCGGCCTGTTCCTGGTCGAGGTCGTCGGTGAGGCGCATCAGCTCGTCGGTGAAGGTGATCAGCCAGTGTGTGGTCATGGATTCATGACACCGTGCGGGACGGCGCGTCGCCCGCCGGACACCGGTCCGGCGGGCGACGCGTTTCGCACAATCACTCGTCCGGCCGGGGCCGGTGCCCGGTCAGAACGCCGAGTCGTAGGTGTAGTGGCGGGTGTGGTCGAGCATGTCGGCCGGGGTGGTGTCGTTCCACGGCTTCATCGTGGTGTTGAGGGCGATCACGTTGGTCGTGGCGGTGGTCGGCAGGTAGCCCTGCTGCGGGTGGCGGCGCTGCCACTCGGCCCACAGCTTGTCGATGAAGCAGTGGTGCAGCCAGAACACCGGGTCGTTGGGCGACATGCCGGTGCCCATCAGGCCGCCGACCCAGACGTGCACCCGGTTGTGCAGGTTGACGCCGCGCCAGCCCTCGAGCTGGTTGCGGAAGCCGGCCGAGGAGCTGTTCCACGGGGCGGCGTCGTAGGTCTGCACCGCGAGCACCGACTCCACCTCGGCCCGGGTGGGCAGTTGGGCGACACCGGTGCCGAGCGAGCGGCGCAGGTAGTCGCGGCTGTCGGGGCGGACGGTGATCGTCCACTGGCCGCCGGTGCCGGCGAACGGGCCGGTGGTGACCCGGTTGTCGCCGGAGCGGCCGTTGCCGCCGAGCAGGTCCTCGGCCCACAGGCCCGCCGTGGCGGTGCGGTCGGCGGTCCAGTCCCAGTAGGGCAGGGTGACCGAGGGGTTGACCGACTGCAGGTCCTGCTCGAACTGGAGCAGGAACCTGCGGTGCCAGGGCAGGAACGAGGGCGAGCGGTGGCCCGTCCGCTCGCCGTTGTCGGTGTCGCTGACGATGAAGCGGTTGTGGGTGCTGACGTAGGCGTCGTAGCGGCCGAGCTTCTTGAGCTGGAGCACGGCGTCGACGAAGTCGCGCTTCTCCTTGGCCGTGAGGGTCGCCTGGTTCTTGCGGACCGCCATGGTGTCCTCCTGAAAGTGCTGGTGGTGGTTACGGGGAGGGGCGGGCCCGGTCAGGCGATCGGGACGAGGGTGGCGCCCTGCAGCTCGACGACGGCGGCGCGGGCGAGGGCGAGCGGAGTCTGGTGCGGCTGGTAGTGGTTGACGACGCTGATCCACGTGCCGTCGGCGTTGCGCATCACGTGCAGTTCCTCGCCGTCGACCAGCACGGTGTAGTCGGCGCCGCCGTGGTGGTGGTGGCCGGATGCGACGGGGCGGCCCTGGATGCGGCGGTCGCGGTAGACCTCGTCGAAGGTGTCGTTGCCGCCGGGCCCGGCCGCGGCGGCCGGGGTTCCGGTCGGCCCGGCGAGGCCGAGGACGGCGGTGCCGACGGCGGCGGTGAGGGCGACGCCGGCGCCCTGGAGCATCCGGCGGCGGGTCAGCTCGGCGTGGTGACCGGCTTCGGGCATGGGTGGTTCCCCCCTGGTGGAGCGGATCTGACGATGCCTCGGCGACGGCATGTGCTTTTGGCATATGCGCCGTCGCGGAGGGTCCCCATGCTGGCAAGGCGCGGATCGGCCGCGGAACCCTCCAACGGCGGGGGCCGGTCGACAGACCGAAATCCGGACACGGGTGAACGCTCAACGAACCCCGGCGGCCCGTGCGGGCGCCCTCGGCTGACGGCCCGTCGGCCGCGCCGGTCCCTCCCGCCGGCCGAACTACTCGGCGGCGGCGCCGTTCACGGGGCGGGTGCCGTACTCGGCGGCCCAGCGGCTGCCGAGCAGCACGATGTCGGCGGTCTCCACGGCGCGGCCGCCGGCCCGGTCGTAGTAGGTGCGCTCGATCGCGAGCACCGGCGCGGCCGGGGTGGTGCCGAGCAGGGCGGCCTCGGCGCGCGAGGCGCCGCGGGCGGTGACCCGCTCGACCGGCACGCCGGTCTCGACGCCGATCAGCGCCATCCGGTCGGCGACGCCGATGCCCGCGTACGGGCCGGCCTCCGGCAGTACCACCAGGGTGCCGCCGGTGACGGACATCGGCTCCCAGGACTCGGCGAGTTGCACCGGCTCGCCGTCCGCGCGCCAGACGTACGTGGTGTGCATCACCGGGTCGCCGGCGGCGATACCGAGGCGCTCGGCGATCCGCCGGTCGGCGCGGGCGGTGGTCGACTCGCTGTCCCAACTCGCCCGGACGCCCTGCTCGGTGAGCAGCGCCTCGGCCGGCGAGCCGGAGCCGGGCGTGACCCGCGGGCGGCGCACCAGCAGCGGCCGCTCCTCCTGCGAGCGGACGTAGTGGCCGCGGCCCGGCCGGGCGACGACCAGGCCCTCGTCGACGAGCACCGCGTAGGCGCGCTGACCGACCGTGCCGGAGTACCCCGTCTCGTCGCGGATCTCGGAGAGGGAGGGCAGGAGGTCGCCGGGCGCGAGATCGCCGGACTGGATGCGCTGGCGGAGCCGCTCGGCCACCCGGAGGTACGGGGGCGGCGAGCTGTCCTGACTCATCCTGTATCCTCTCACTGAGTGACGGCGAGGTGACAGAGTATCCGTCCGGCCACTAGTCTATTAGTACAGTTCCACTCCATTGCTAGGGAAGGGGCGGTGCAGGTCAGCGTGCGTGCGAACGTCCTGCGCGAAGCCCTCGAGCGGGCCACCGGCGAGGTCGCGACCACCGCCCGGACCGCCCCCGGCACTGTCCGCATCACCGTGACGATCCCGGAGCGGTGCACCGACGAGCAGTGGGCCGCCGTGCTGCGGGCCCTGACATCCGTCGCGCGCTGGGGCGCCAGCGACGGCTCCGGTCGCACCGTGGTCTGGGCCGAGGTCCAGGAGGACCCGTGCTGAAGCCGACCACGCCCGATCCGACCAGGCCCGATCCGGCCAGGCCCGATCCGGCCAGGCCCGATCCGACCAGGCCCGATCCGACCAGGCCCGATCCGACCGTGATCGGTCCGACCGCGCCCGACCCTGCCCGTTCCGATCCCGCCGCCTCCGAAGCGGACGTGTCCGACCTGGTGCCGCGCTACCGGCGCTGCGGGCGGTGCGCCCGCTGCCACGGCGGCGGGTCGGAGGCGCCGCCGACGGGCGACTGCTGGGCCGACTACCTCGACGCCGTGACCGCCGTCCTCACCCGCGCCGCCGGCGGCTGAACGGGCCCGGCCCGAACGGGGCCGGACGGAGAAGCACCGGGGTCGGCGCGGCACCTGTTGGTACCGCGCCGACCCCGGGCGCCCGTTCTGTGATGGTGCGTCAGCTCCGCGGCTGCTGCTGCGTGATGCAATGAATACCGCCGCCGTTGGCGAAGATCTCGCGGGCGTCGACCAGTTCCACGGTGCGGCCCGGGTAGGCCTCGGCGAGGATCGCGGCCGCCTCCTGGTCGCGCGGGTCGTCGAAGGCGCAGAGGATCACCGCGCCGTTCGCCACGTAGTGATTGATGTACGAGTAGTCGACGGGCTCGCCCTCCTCGTCCAGCAGCACGGTCGGCGCGGGCAGTTCGATCACCTCGAGCGGCCGGCCCTGGGCGTCGGTGGAGGCGCGCAGGATCGCCACCAGCTCCTGGCACACCTCGTGGTCGGGGTGCTCGGGGTCGGGCTGCACGTGGGCGACGACCACGCCCGGGCGGACGAAGGAGGCGACGATGTCGATGTGCCCGCGGGTGCCGAACTCGTCGTAGTCGCGGGTGAGTCCGCGCGGCAGCCAGACCGCCTTGGTGGTGCCGAGGAAGGCGTGCAGCTCGGCCTCGACCTCCTCGCGGGTCCATTCGGAGTTGCGGCCCTCGCCCAGCTGCACCGTGTCGGTGACCAGCACGGTGCCCTCGCCGTCGACGTGGATGCCGCCGCCCTCGTTGATCAGCCGGGAGGCGAAGCGCTGCACGCCGGTGAGCCCGGTGACGTGCTCGGCGACGTGCTGGTCGTTCTCCCAGCGGGCCCAGGACTGCGCGCCCCAGCCGTTGAAGATCCAGTCGGCGGCGGCCACCCCGCCCTCGCCGTCGACCAGGAAGGTCGGGCCGATGTCGCGCATCCAGGCGTCGTCGAGCGGGCGCTCCACGATCTCCACCTCGGCGGCGACGTACTTCCGCGCCTCCTCCGTCTCACCGGTGTTGACCACCAGGGTCACCGGCTCGTACCGGACGATGGTGTTGGCGACCTTCGCCCACGCCTCGCGGCCGGCGTGCAGGTGCTCGGGGGAGTCGAAGGTGGGGTTGGCGGTCGGGAAGGCCATCCAGGTGCGCTCGTGCGGGTGCCATTCGGCGGGCATCCGGAAGCCGAGCTGGGCGGGAGTGGTCATGAGGGTCTGTTCCTAAGCGCTGGTGGGGGTCGGAGGGCTGGTGGGGGTCAGAGGAAGTAGAGGCGGCTGAGCGAGACGCTGTCGGCGGGCTCGGAGCGCAGCGGGGCGCCGTCCAGGGAGACCAGGCCGGTGTCGGCCTCCACCTGGACGTGGCCGATGCGGGCGTTGCGGACCATGTTCTTCGGGCCGATCCCGCGGGTGTTGCGGACGCCCACCCGGCGCCTGCGGGTGGGGAGTTGGTCGCCGGCGACGTCCAGGTAGGAGGCCTCGGCGGCGGCCTGCGAGACGAAGGCGACCGAGATGTCCGCGGCGGTGGCGCCGTGCGCGCCGAACTGCGGTCCGAGCACCAGCGGTTCGCAGCGGTCGGTGGAGGCGTTCGGGTCGCCCACCACGCCGTACGCGGGGAAGCCGGCCTTCAGCACCAGCTGCGGCTTGGCGCCGAAGTGGTCCGGACGCCAGAGCACGATGTCGGCGAGTTTGCCGACCTCCAGCGAGCCCACCTCGTGGACGAGGCCGTGCGCGATGGCCGGGTTGACGGTCAGCTTGGCGATGTAGCGCAGCACCCGCTCGTTGTCGTCGCCGCCGCCGGCGGTGCCGTACGAGCCCTCGCCGTCCAGCGGGCCGAGTTCGGCCTTCATCTTGCCGGCCATGGCGAAGGTGCGGCGGACGGTCTCGCCGGCCCGGCCCATGCCCTGGGCGTCGGAGGAGGTGATGCCGATGACACCGAGGTCGTGCAGCACGTCCTCGGCGCCCATCGTGCCGGCGCGGATCCGGTCGCGGGCCATCGCGGCGTCGCCCGGCAGGTCGACCTTGAGGTCGTGCGCGGAGACGATCATGCCGAAGTGCTCGCCGAGGGCGTCCCGGCCGAACGGCAGGGTGGGGTTGGTGGAGGAGCCGATGACGTTCTCCACACCGGCCATCTTCAGCACGTTGGGCACGTGCCCGCCGCCGCAGCCCTCGATGTGGAAGGCGTGGATGGTCCGGCCCTCCAGCACCTTGAGGGTGTCCTCGACCGAGAGGCACTCGTTGAGGCCGTCGGTGTGCAGCGCGACCTGGACGTCGTACTCCTCGGCGACCCGCAGCGCGGTGTCCAGGGCGCGGGTGTGCGCGCCCATGTCCTCGTGCACCTTGAAGCCGGAGGCACCGCCCTCGGCGAGCGCCTCGATCAGCGGGGCCGGGTCGGAGGACGATCCGCGGCCCAGGAAGCCGATGTTGACCGGCCAGGCGTCGAACGCGTTGAAGGCGTGCCGCAGCGCCCAGGGGGAGTTGACGCCGACGCCCCAGACCGGGCCGAACTCCTGACCGATGATCGTGGTGACGCCGGAGGCCAGCGAGGCCTCCATGATCCGCGGCGAGAGCAGGTGGACGTGGGTGTCGATGGCGCCGGCGGTGGCGATCATGCCCTCGCCGGAGACGATCGTGGTGCCGGTGGAGACGACGACGTCGACGCCGTCCATGGTGTCGGGGTTGCCGGCCCGGCCGACGGAGACGATCCGGCCGTCCCGGATGCCGATCGAGGTCTTGCGGATGCCCTGGATCGCGTCGATGACGACGACGTTGCTGATCACGATGTCGCAGGTCTCGCGGATCGAGGTGGCCTTGAGGTGCAGGCCGTCCCGGGCGGTCTTGCCGAATCCGGCCAGGAACTCGTTGCCGGGCTCCTGGGAGTCGGACTCGACCCGGATGATCAGCCCGCTGTCGCCGAGCCGGATGCGGTCCCCGGCCCGGGCGCCGTGCACCGAGATGTAGTCGTGGGGGGAGATGGCGGTCACGACTCGACCTCCGCGTCGTCGAAGCTTGTCAGGTAGCCGGTGGCGCGCGCCTTCTCCAGGGCGGCCTCCTTGGCGCCGGGCGCGTCGAGCGGCCCGTCGACCAGTCCGGCGAAGCCGATGGCGACCCGTTCGCCGCCGATCGGGACGAGGCCGACCTCGACGGTGGCCCCGGGGTCGAACCGCACCGAGGACCCGGCCGGCACGGCCAGGTGCGTGCCGTACGCGGCGGCGCGGTCGAAGGCGAGGCGCGGATTGGCCTCGAAGAAGTGGAAGTGCGAGGTCACCGAGATCGGCACCGCCGCGGTGTTGTGGACGGGCAGCACGACCGTCTCCTCGACCGGGTCGTAGCCCTGGCCGCTCCCGGCCAGGGCGGCGCCCGGGGCGTCGTCGCCGAGCGAACCGGCGCCGCGGAACGGGTCGTTGACCACGGCGAGCCGGGTGCCGTCGTCGAAGACCGCCTCGACCTGCACCACGGTGACGACGTCGGGCACGCCGGGCAGCACGTCGTCGGCGGAGAGGACCGATCGCCCGGCCTCGATCGCCTCGGCCAGTCGCCGGCCGTCGCGGGCCGCCTCGCAGACCGTGTCGGCGATCAGCGCGGTGGCCTCGGGCACGTTGAGTCGCACGCCGCGGGCGCGGCGGGCGCGGGCCAGTTCGGCCGCTGTGAAGATCAGCAGCCGGTCCCGTTCGGTGGGGGTCAGTCGCACGGTTCCTCGCTCGCGGGTGCCGGTGGGTGGTCGATGGTGTTAGAACGGCGTTCAAACTTCGGGGCCCCATTGAACCCGGGCCCGGCCGCCGTGTCCAGCGTTGCTCGCCCGGTGGTACTCCGCACGGCGGCGCGACGGGGGCGCGACGGGGCGCTCCGGGAGGTGCGGGTGCGGCATCGGGCGCCCGGCCAAACCTCCCCGACCGCGCCCGGTGGATCACGCGGCCGCCCCCGAGCCCCGCTTCACCCCGGGTGACCGGCTACGCACTGTTGCGGGGCCGTTGGGAGTGGGCATGAGGACTTCCGACGGCTGGACGCCCGCGGAGGGGGACCGGTGGGGCGTTCCTGAGCAGGGCGGGGGCGTTTTGATGGACGGGCAGGCACGTTTTCAACGCCGGCGGCCGGCGGTCGCGGGTCCGGGCGGCAGCCGCGCCGCAGCCGGCGGCCGCACCGCACCGGACGGCACCCCGCCCGGCGGCCGCGGCGCACTAGAGGGGCGCCCGACGTCCGGCGGCGAGCCGCGGACGGGCGGCGCGGAGGGCTCGGCGCGGGCCGGCGGCCCGCCCCCGCCGCGGGCCGCACCCGACGACGCGCCGGTGCGCGGGGCGGGTCGGGCGCTCCACCGCCGGCTGCACGCCGTCCTGGAGCCGGCCGACCTGGCCGCCGTCGGCGCCGTCCGCCGCCGGCTCCGGGCGCTCCTGGACCGTTGGGGGCTGCCGCCGGAACTCGCCGACACCGCCGAACTGCTCGCCTCCGAGCTGGTCACCAACGCGCTCGTGCACACCCCGCACGGTGCCGTGTTCGACGCGGAGCTCTCCGCGGACCGGCGGCTCCGGATCGAAGTCCGCGATGGCGCGCCCGGACTCCCCGGGCGGCGCGCGCCGGGCGATTACGCCACCTCGGGCCGCGGACTGCTGCTGGTCGAGGCCATGGCGGACGACTGGGGAGTACAGCTCCGGGGTGACGGCAAGACCACCTGGTTCGAGCTCGGACCGTCATGAATCGTGTGCGAACCGTTACCCTGTCCCCATCTTTGCGACACCCGGACGGTGCTACGGGATTGCCGCCTTGCCGAACATACGAGAGGCTAGTGAGAATGTGTGCGCGGTGCGCGGCGGGAAGAACCGATTCCCGACCGGCTCCACCGGCCGGCACACCGATCCGATCACGACACGGCCGTGCCGTCCGCCCGGACAGCACGGCCTTGGCAGCGGCAGGAGACACATGGCGACAGAGCCCGAGCCGCAGGGGCCCGCGCGCCGGAGCCCACCGGCCCAGGCGGTGCGTACCGCCGCGGGCCACGCGCTGCGCACCGCGACCGCCGGCCTCTCGGCCCCCCGACCGGCCGCAGCCTCTCCGGCCGCGGCGCCGACTCCACCCCGGACTGGCTCGAGCCGGCGATGGCCGCCAACGGCATCGGCTCCTTCGACTGGGACATCCGCCGCGACATCCTCGAGGGCGACCAGCGGGCCTGCGACATCCTGGGCCTGGACGCGGACCGCTTCGACCGCAGCTCCGCCGCCTTCCTCGCCCTGCTGCACCCCGAGGACGCCCCGGTCGTCCGCCGCCGGGTCGAGCGGGCCGTCACCGAACTCGGCCAGTGCGGCGCCTACTACCGCACCGTCCACCCCGGCGGCGAGATGCACGCGGTGCGCTTCCGCGGCCGCGTCCTCGCCGACGCCTTCGGCCGGCCCTCCCGGATGGTCGGGTTCGTCTGGGACGCCACCGTCGAGCTCCACAAACGCGAGAAGGCCGGCGAACTCGCCGCCCTGCGCGAGGAGCGTTCCCGGTTCATCAAGGAGGCCGCCCGGGCACTCTCCGAGGCGGTCACCGTCCGCGACGTCGCCCGGGTCTTCACCGAGCTGCCGCTGCCCGGCCTCCCGCCGGACGGCCTGGTGCTCGCCTCCATGGAGGCCGGCCGGCTCGCCATCCTCGGCGCCAGCGGCTACCGCAGCGAGCTGATCGCCCGGCACGACCGCTCCCCGCTCGCCGCCGACCACCCGATGGCCTTCGCCGTCCGCACCCGCACCCCCGTGTTCATCGCCGACCGCGAGGAGTACGAGGAGCGCTACCCGGAGGCCTGGGAGCAGCTCGGCGCCGGCAGCGGTCGCAGCTC
Source organism: Streptomyces sp. TLI_235 (assembly GCA_002300355.1). Taxonomy (NCBI): domain Bacteria; kingdom Bacillati; phylum Actinomycetota; class Actinomycetes; order Kitasatosporales; family Streptomycetaceae; genus Streptomyces; species Streptomyces sp. TLI_235. The sequence continues at coordinate 1,453,328 of NSGV01000002.1, read as the reverse complement.
CTGGGCGTTCCTGCCGCTGGTGGTCAGCGGCCGGGCGATCGGCGTCTGCGTGGTCAGCTTCGACGACGACCGCGAACTCGACGCCGACGACCGCACCCTGCTCTCCACCCTCGGCGGCCTGGTCGCCCAGTCGCTGGCCCGCGCCCAGCTGCACGACGCCGAGCACGAACTCGCCGCGAGCCTCCAGCGGGTCATGCTGCCGCGCGCCGTGCCCTCCGTCCCCGGCGTCACCACCGCCGTCCGCTACCTCGCGGCCGGCTCCGGCCTGCAGATCGGCGGCGACTGGTACGACGTCGTGCCGCTGCCCGGCGGCCACGTCGGCCTCGTCATCGGCGACGTCCAGGGCCACGACGTGCACGCCGCCGGCATCATGGGCCAGCTGCGGATCGCGCTGCGCGCCTACGCCGCCGAGGGCCACCCGCCCGCCGCGGTCATGGCCCGCGCCTCCCGCTTCCTCGCCGACCTGGACACCGACCACTTCGCCACCTGCACCTACGCCGAGGTCAACGTCGACTACGGCGTCGTCTACGCGGTGCGGGCCGGCCACCTCGACCCGGTGGTCCGCCGCGCCGACGGCTCGGTCTCCGTGCTCCCGGTCGCCGGCGGCCTCCCGCTCGGCGTCGACCCCGACGAGGAGTACCGGGTCACCCGGTTCAGCCTCGACCCCGGCGAGACCGTCGTGCTCTGCACCGACGGCCTCGTCGAAGCCCGGGGCATGGACCTCGACACCGGCTTCGGCCGGCTCTGCGAAGCCGTGGCGACGCCACTGCCCGCCCGTGACGAGTCCGCCCGCGAACCGCTCGAGGAACTCGCCGACCGGATCGCCGCCCGCGCCGCAGACTCCAGCGAGCGCGAGGACGACATAGCGCTGCTGCTGCTCCGCTGGGACGGCCCCTCCGGCGGCCGCGCCGCCCAGCAGCTGCGGCGCCGGATCGGCCAGGCCGACCTCGCCCGGATCTCCGAACTCCGCGGCGAACTGCGGGACGCACTGCGCCGCTGGCAGGTCCCGGAGCTCATCGACACCGCCGAACTGCTCTCCTCCGAGCTGGTCACCAACGCCATCCGGCACACCGACCGGGACGCGATGTTCACCGCCCGGCTCTACCGGGCGCCCGACAACGGGCGGGCCCGGCTGCGGGTCGAGGTCGAGGACGAGTCGGACCTCTGGCCGACCCGCCGCACCCCCGGCGAGCAGGCCTCCTCCGGCCGCGGCCTGATGCTCGTCGAGGCGCTCGCCGACGGCTGGGGCGTGGAACCGCGCGGCTCCGGCAAACGCATGTGGTTCGAGCTCTCCGCCGACGGCCCGGCCCCGACGGACAGCTAGGCCTTCTACGTGCCCCGGGTGGTCAACCCGGGGCACGTCGAGACACGCCACGGCGGTCAGCCGAACTGCTGCTCCAGGTCCTTGAGCTTCTGCTCCAGGGATTCCAGACGCGGCAGCGTGATGGTGTCGTCCTCCGGCGTCAGGTCGACGCTCAGCGGCGCCGCCCGCACCGGCAGCCCGGGCTGGGCCGCCCGCACCTCGACCGGCGGCGCGTCGACGGCTATGACAGGCTCCGTGCCGCCCGCCTCCAGCTGCCGGGCGCCCGAACGGCGCCAGCCCCCGTGGTGGCGGCCGATGGCGCGGATCTCGGCCCGCTCGCGGCGGCTCGCCAGCCGTCGGCGCTCCCGGTCGGCGGCCGCCGCCCGCCGGTCGTCGCGGACCTCCTCGACCGCCTCGTCCAGCGTGCGCACCCCCTCCAGCAGCATCAGCGACCAGGCGGCGTACGTCTCCCGCGGGGCCCGCAGCCAGCGGACGATCCGGATCTGCGGCAGCGGACGGGGCACCAGGCCCTGCTCGCGCAGCGCGGCCCGGCGGGTCTGCTTGAGCGCGCGGTCGAAGAGCACCGCGGCCGACAGCGACATGCCGGCGAAGAACTGCGGCGCCCCGGCGTGGCCGAAGCCGCGCGGCGCGTGCACCCAGTTGAACCAGGCGGACGCCCCCGCGAACAGCCACACCAGCAGCCGGGAGCCGAGCGCCGCGTCGCCGTGGCTGGCCTCGCGGACGGCCAGGACCGAGCAGAACATCGCGGCGCCGTCCAGCCCGAACGGCACCAGGTACTCCCAGCCCCCGGAGAGGTTGAGGTTCTGCACACCGAAGCCGACCAGCCCGTGGAAGGACAGTGCCGCGGCGACGGCGGCACAGCAGAAGAGCAGGGTGTACGAGGCGGCCCCGTACAGGGATTCCTTGCGCCGACGGCGCTCCTCCGAGCGCTCCCAGGAATCGGACCCGCCCGTCGCCGTGGCGGCCCGGTAGCGGGCGAACGCCACGAGCACGGCGGCGACCACGAGGAGGGCCACGCCCACCGCACCCCAGCCCAGTGGTATGTCGGACAGTCTCATGACCTGAACCAGCCTCGCTTTCCTGCGTAGGGACAGCTGGTCCATGATGGCTGAGAATTCCGGCGCCGAAGGCCGGATTACCGGCGATGCACCGGTGCGGGGGAATTATCGGCGAATATTCGAATGGCAATCACCTTTCCTGCTGCCGCGGGCAGGTGAAACACAGCCCGTTCGGGTCAACCGTGTAGAACAGGCAGCAGGTCGCCCGAGTGCGTGTACGTATACCGTCGGTCGCCCGGAAGGAGGCGCCGCCGACGTACGGTGCCGGGCCGCCGCCGGGCAGCAGCGCGGTGAGTTCCGCCACCGCGCGCTCCTCCTCGCCGAGCTGCCCCGCCACGAACCAGAGGCCCTCGACCACGTCGTCGGTCGCCGTGCCCCAGAGCGTCCGCGGTCCGCGCCGCACCCACGGGCGGAACGTCGCCACCATCGGCTCCATGTGCTCGGCCAGCGCGTCCAGCAGCTCGGCGCGCAGTGCGGCCTCGTCAGGGACGGTGCGCAGCAGGCCCTCGGCGGCCAGCGGGTCGCCGGGCAGGCCGACCAGCTCCACCGGGTCGACGGTGAGCTCGCCGCGCGCCCGGTGGAAGGCGACCCGGCCGACCGGCAGGCGCGGCACCCGGCGCTCCAGGAACCACGGCAGGGTGAAGGCCAGCGCCGCCGGCCACATCCAGCGGTGGAAGCAGAAACCCGCGGCCACGTCCGGCCGCAGCGGGGTGCCGTGGTCGCGCTCGCCGGCCTCGGCGTCGAACGCGATCGCGGCGCGGACGGCCTCCGGATCCCGGGTCAGCTCACCGGCGGTCACCCAGTCCGCGCCGGACGGCAGCGGCGCCAGGCGCACGCGCAGCGCGGGGTGGGCGTCGGTCAGCCTGCGGTACGCGCCGGCGAGCGGCGGCTCCGGGCGGGCCCGCGCCGGGACGGCCTCGGGGACGGTCAGGGTCATGCGGGCCCCAGCGGTACGGGGCTCGGCGGAGCCCGGGGACGGCGTCGGCGGACCCTGTCCGGGGCACTGCTCAACCCCGGACAGGTAAGCCTTACCTTAGCTCACGCCGTCCCCCCTGCCGAGCCCACCCAGGGGCTGCCGTCACCGGGGTGGTTCGCCCAGGATCCGTCGGCCGGGCCGGGGGCCGGTGGGGAGAGTGCGGTGCATCGGCGCAGTGCGGAGGGCGGAGCCGGCGATGTTCGCGTCCGTCCCGGCGGATGTTCGTGTCCGGTGCCGTTTCGGTTCAAGCGGTGCTGCCGGTCCGAGCGGTGCCGCCGGGCCGCGGCGGGTGGGTGGCGGGTGGCGCCCACCCGCCGCGGCCCGGGTCAGGCCGTGCCCGGTGTCCGGGCGGCCGGGCTGTCGGGGCTACCGCCCTGCGGTGGGATCCGGAGGCGGCCGGCCAGCCAGACCGGGACTCCGCCGAGGGCCTGCACCAGCCGGGTCGCCTCGGCACGAAGCCGGGCCGCCTCGGCCGGCTCGGCGACGTCGGCGAGTGCGGCCAGGGCCGGTGCCACCCCCACCGTGAAGCCGAGTTCCTCGCGCAGTCGCAGCGACGCCCGGAATCCCTCCCTGGCCCGCTCGCGGTCCCCGCCGGCCAGCGCCAGCCCGGCCAGGTGCCGCCAGGTGTAGGAGCAGAGCAGGTCGTCGTGGCGTTCCACCGCCGCGTCGTGCGCCCGGCGGTAGGCGATCCGCGCCGCCGCCGGGTCGTGCAGCAGGTGTTCGGCGACCAGACCGCGCCGGAAGTCCAGCAGTGGACGCCCCGGCGCGTCCGGGGGCAGCAGTGCGGACGTCCGTCCGAGCGCGGCCTGCGCCTCGTCCAGCCTGTCCCGTCTGCCCAGCACGCTCGCCACGTACGCCAGGAACCCGCGTGCGCAGGCCGCCGCGGCCCGCTGACCGGGCGCCGCCGCCCCCGCCTCGGCGAGCCGCAGCGCGGCCTCCGCCTCGGCCCAGTTCGCGGCCGTGAACAGGCACTGCTCGATGAGGAGTTCGGCCCGCTCCACGGCGGCGGACGGATCCCGTCCGGCGTGCGGTCGCAGTAACTCCGCAGCCTCCTGCCAGCACCCGCGCGACCGAAGCCGCCACACGGCGTCGGCCATGCCCCCCGGGGCCGTTCGGTGCTCCGACAACGCCACCTCCTTGTGTGCGCCATCCGGCAGGCGCGCGCCTTCCCCACGGCTGCGCTGTGGCGGCAATTCAACACGGGGGCGCGCTTGTGCACCAGATCACGAGCGACACGGATTGCGGAGTGGCACCCTCCGCCGCGGCGGGGGTCAGGATGTCCAGCCGGTCTCCATCAGCGCCTCGGCGGCGCCGTTCGCCGGTTGCGGGATGCCCGAGGCGTCCAGCGTGAACAGCGCCACCAGCAACTGTTCGCCGCGCACCACCGCCTGATGCGAGAACCCGGCCAGCGTGAACATCGCCGCCGCCATCTCCTCGCTGTGCAGCGTCTGCATCCACAGGCACTCGACGGCCTTCACGTCCGCCGGGTCCGACCAGGTGTCCACCTGGGCCACCATCCGGGAGCCGAGCAGGGTCACCGCCTCGCGGTCCTGCCCCTCCGTCAACTCCAGGTCCTCGAAGCCGAGCCACTGCAGGTAGCGGGCCGCGGCCAGCACCGCGTCCTGCGAGGAGTGCACCGGCTGCGGGCGGAACGGCGGACGCATCAGCCGGTGCCGGCCCTGCTGCGGTGCCACCTCCTCCGGCGGCACCGCCGTCGTGTACGGGCGGGCCCCCACCGGTCGGCCGCTCGGCCCGGCGGACGGCAGCCGCGGGGCCTTGTCCACCGGCAGCCGCACCGTCGCCCCGCAGTTGCAGGTGAACTCCGGCTGCGGCCACTGGTCGTTGCGCCCGCAGTGCGGACAGCGCATGCTCAGCCAGGAGTCCTCCCAGGAGCGGAACCGCACCTGCACCGGCACCCCGCCGCGCAGCAGCGGCACCCGCAGCTGCGCCCCGCACGGGCACGGCAGGCTCGGCGCCTCGTACACGTGCTCCGCCCGGCAGGCCGGGCAGCGGATCGCGGTGCCGCCCGCGGACGGGGCGGGGCCGGGCGCCCGGTTGCTGAAGTCGTCGGGCTGCGGCACTGCGGTCATGGCTGGCACCGTCCGTTCGGTGTCGGCTGGGCAGGTCACTTCCTATCTTCGCTGATCCGGGCAGGTGGTGGAACGGATTGCGGCAAACATCGGGGAGACCCCGGGGGCGTACGACCCGACGGTGGCGGCGCCCCCGCCGAACGGCGGGGACAGCAGTGACCGGGGCGCATCCGAGAGTCCAACGTGCTTGCACGGCAGGTCTGTTCATCCGGCGGACGCGGCCCAGCGGGCCAGGTCCTCCGGGGTGTCCAGATCGTCCGGCACCGCCACGTCGCCGCACTCCACCAGAAGGAGCTCACCGGCGTGCGCCGTCAGTAGGGCGCGCGCCCCCGCATCGCCCGTGGCCCCGTCCGCCGCCTCCGCGAAGTACCGGGCCCCGATCAGCACCGGATGCCCGCGCCGACCGCCGTACGCCGCCGCCACGAGCTCCCCGCCCGTCCGCTGCGCCGCCAGCAGCCGCGCCACCGCCTCCGGGGTCACCCCCGGGGTGTCCACCAGCATCACCAGCACCGCCGGAGCGCCCTCCGGCAGCGCCGCCAGCCCCACCCGCAGCGAGGAGCCCATCCCGCTCTCCCACGCCGGGTTGTCCACCAGCAGGCAGTCGCCGGTCGCGGCCCGCGCCCGCACCTGCTCCCGGGCCGCTCCCAGCACCGCCACCACCGGCCCGCAGCCGCCCGCCCGGACGACCTCCAGCGCGTGCTCCAGCAGCGGGCGCCCCCGGTGCTCCACCAGCGCCTTCGGCCGCCCGCCGAGCCTGCGCCCGCCGCCCGCCGCCAGCACCAGGGCCGGAATCCGCCGATCACTCATGCACCCAGTCTCCCGACCCCGCCGCCCCGACGGCAGTTGTACGATCAGCCAAGTCGACCTCGCAGGTCAGCGGCGCACACCGGAACTTCCGCCGCTGGCCGCCGCCCCCGCCCGCACCCTGTACTGGGCCCATGGCACCCCGTTCCACCGCTCCCGGCACCGCGCAGCCCCCCGGCGGGCCCCTGATCGACCGCTTCGGCCGGATCCACACCGACCTGCGGATCTCGCTGACCGACCGCTGCAACCTGCGCTGCACCTACTGCATGCCCGCCGAGGGCCTGAACTGGCTGCCCCGACCCGAACTCCTCACCGACGACGAGGTCGTCCGGCTCGCCCGGATCGCCGTCGACCGCCTCGGCATCCGCAGCCTGCGCCTCACCGGCGGCGAACCGCTGCTCCGCCGCGGCCTGCCCGGACTGATCGCCGGACTCACCGCCCTCGGCGGCCCGGACGGCCGCCCCGAACTCTCCCTCACCACCAACGGCATCGGCCTCGCCCGGACGGCCGCCGACCTCAAGGCGGCCGGCCTGCACCGGGTCAACGTCTCCCTCGACACGCTCCGCCCCGAGCGGTACACCGAGATCACCCGCCGCGACCGGCTCACCGACGTCCTCGACGGCCTCGCCGCCGCCCGCGCCGCCGGCCTCGACCCCGTCAAGATCAACGCCGTCCCCGTCCGCGGCGTCAACGACGACGAACTCCGCGACCTCGTCGCCTTCGCCGCCGAGCACGGCTACCGGATGCGCTTCATCGAGTCCATGCCGCTGGACGCCCAGGGCGCCTGGGACCGCGCCCGCATGGTCACCGCCGACGAGATGCTCGCCGACCTCGGCCGCCGCTGGGACCTCGTCCCGGTCGGCCGGCACGGCAACGCCCCCGCCGAGGAGTGGCGGATCGCCGGCACCGACACCGTCGTCGGCGTCATCGCCTCCGTCACCCGCCCGTTCTGCGGCGGCTGCGACCGCGTCCGGCTCACCGCCGACGGCCAACTGCGCAACTGCCTCTTCGCCACCGAGGAGTCCGACCTGCGCGCCCTGTTGCGCTCCGGCGCCGACGACGACCGGATCGAGGCCGCCTGGCGCGCCACCGTCGCCCGCAAGCGCGCCGGCCACGCCATCGACTCGGCCGGCTTCGTCCGCCCCGACCGCCCGATGTCCGCGATCGGCGGCTGACCGCCCCGCCCCGTGCCTCCGCGGCTTGACCCGGCGGGACGGCCCCTGCTCTGCTGGTGCGCCGTCACCGCCACACCGTCGGGGGAGAACCCGTGCGCGCCCGCCCAGCCACCGCCCTGTCCGCCCTGCTGCTGCCCGCCCTCCTGCTCACCGCCTGCACCTCCGGCACCTCCGGCACCTCGGCCGACCACGCCCCGGCCGGCGCCCTCGGCACCAGCCCGCTGCAGAACCCGGACGGCACCCGGCCCGGCCTCGCCCCGCTCAGCTCCGCCGCCGACCGCAAGGCCGGCCGCGACCTGATCGCCAAGGTCCGCACCGCCGCGGCCGGCCCCAGGACCGGCTACGACCGCGACCAGTTCGGCCCCGCCTGGACGGACAACGTCGACGGCACCGCCCTCGGCCACAACAACTGCGACACCCGCAACGACCTGCTCGCCCGGGACGGCCGCGCCGTCCAGCACAAGGACGGCTCCGCCTGCACCGTCACCGCCATGACCATCCACGACCCGTACACCGGCAAGGACGTGCAGTGGACGAAGGCGCAGGCGACGAGGATCCAGATCGACCACGTGATGCCGCTCTCCTACGACTGGCAGATGGGCGCCGCGAAGTGGGACAAGGCCAAGCGGGTCCGGATCGCCAACGACCCGCTCAACCTGATCCCCGCCGACGGCCCCCAGAACTCCGCCAAGGGCGACTCCGGCCCCTCCGAGTGGCTCCCCGCCGACCCGAAGATCCGCTGCTCCTACGCCGTCCGCTTCGCCCAGGTGTCCCTCAAGTACGACCTGCCCGTCACCCCGGCCGACAGGCAGACCATGCTCGCCCAGTGCGGCTGACCCTCCGGGACACGGCGATCAGGGGCGCGTGGGGGCAGCTCCCGGCCGGAGGCCGGGGGAGAACTGCGCAATCCGAGAGCGGCGCACCTGACAGCTCGGGCAAACCCAAAGTGTGGGGCGCGGGGAACTGCGCGGGACGGAAGGCATCGGTCCGTGCCTCCCGCCTCGCGCAGTTCCCCGCGCCCCCGGGGTTCGCCCTACTGGCGAGCCTTCCTTACGTGCTCGCCGTCAGGTCGTAGACGGTGGCGTTGCCGACCGTCTTGGCGGTGAAGTTCTCGGAGACCCAGGTCGCGATCTGCGAGGACTCGGAGGAGCCGCCCATCCTGCCGCCGCCACCGCCGCCGAAGCCGCCGCCGCCGATGAACCAGTGCACCTTGCCCTCCTTCACGTACTGCTGGAACTGCGCCAGGGTCAGCGAGGGGTCGGTGCCGTTGAAGCCGCCGAGCGCCATCACCGGCTCGCCGGTGGCGAGCTGGTAGCTGGCCTGGTTCTGCGAGCCGACGGCGGCCGCGACCCAGGTGTACTTGTCGGCGTCCTGCTTGAGCAGGGCGGACAGCTCGCTGCTGACCTGGGCGCCGTTGAGCAGACCGCCCATCCCGCCCGCGCCGCGCCCGGTGCGGCCTTCGCCGCCCGCCCCGTTCATGCCGGGGAAGCCACCCTGGCCGTTCATGCCCGGGAACCCGTTCTGACCGTTCTGACCGTTCTGACCGGTCTGGCCGCCCTGCCCGTTCATGCTGGGGAAGCCACCCTGACCCTGCGTCTGGCCCTGGCCGTTCTGGCCGCCCTGGACGCCCGGGGGGAAGCCCGTGCCACCGGGGCCGCCGCCCGCCATCCGGCCGCGGCCGCCGCCGGGGCCGCCGAAGCCGCCGCCCTGCACCTGCGGGCCCGCCGTGACGATCGAGCCGCTGTGCCCGGTGGAGACGGTCTGCAGTGCGTAGGCGGTCGGGCCGCCGAGCGTCGCGGCCAGCGCCGCCAGCCCGGCGACCGCGGCCAGCCGTGCCCCGGTCCGCCCGGTCAGCCGGCCGGCCAGCGGCAGCGCGAGGGCCGCCGCGAGGCCGCCGATCAGGACCGTCCACCGCAGCCACGGCACGAAGTCCGCGCTGCGGCCGAGCAGCACGTACGCCCAGACCGCGGTCACGGCGACCACGCCGCCGAGCAGGGCCGCGTACGGCAGCCGGTGCCGGGCCCGCCACAGGCCGTCCGCGCCCATGCCGACCAGGGCGGCGACCGCGGGGACGAGGGCCACCGTGTAGTACTGGTGGAAGATGCCGGACATGAAGCTGAACGTCAGCGCGGTGCTGAGCAGCCAGCCGCCCCAGACCAGGAAGGCGATCCGGGCGCTGTCGGTGCGCGGGTAGCGGCGGGTCGCCCAGAGGCCGAACACCAGCAGGATCAGCGCGGCCGGCATCAGCCAGGCGATCTGCCCGCCGATGTCGCCGTCGAAGAGCCGGGTGATGCCGGTCTCGCCCCACATGCCGCCGCCCGCGCCGCCGCCACCGCCGACGCTGCCGGTCTCGTTGCCGGTGATCCGGCCGAAGCCGTTGTAGCCGAAGGTGACCGAGAGGAAGTCGTTGTCCTGGGAGCCGCCGATGTAGGGGCGGGCGGAGGCCGGGACGAGTTCCACGATCGCCACCCACCAGCCGGCGGCGACGACCATGGCGAGGCCCGCCCACAGCAGCTGGCGGAACCGGCGGCCGAGGCCGGTGGGGGCGGTCACCAGGTAGATCAGGGCGAAGGCCGGCAGCACCAGGAAGGCCTGCAGGGTCTTGGTGAGGAAGCCGAAGCCGAACATCACGCCGGTGAACACCAGCCAGCGGGTGCTCGCCGTCTCGGTCGCCCGGATGACGCCGTACGCGGCCAGGGTCAACAGCAGCACCAGCAGCGCGTCCGGGTTGTTGAAGCGGAACATCAGCGCCGCGACCGGGGTGAGTGCCAGGGCGGCGCCGGCCACCAGGCCGCCGACCGGGGAGAAGCGGCGGCGCACCGTCGCGTAGACGGTGGCCACGGTGGCCACCGCCATCAGGACCTGCGGGGCGAGGATACTGGCCGAGCTCAGGCCGAACAGTCGCACCGAGAGCGCCATCGGCCACAGTGACATCGGCGGCTTGTCGACGGTGATGAAGTTCGCCGCGTCCGAGGAGCCGTAGAAGAAGGCCTTCCAGCTCTGCGAGCCCGCCTGGACGGCGGCCGAGTAGAAGGAGTTCGCCCAGCCGGAGGCGCTGAGGTTCCAGAAGTAGAGGACGGCGGTCGCGGCGAGCAGCGCCAGGAACGCGGGCCGGACCCAGGCCGGGTCGTCCGGGCGGCCGCGCCAGGTGCGGCCGGGCAGGGTCCGCAGCCGGCCGGCCCACGAGCCGGGCCCCTTGGGGCCGCGCGGCGGCAGCTCGGTCGACGGGAAGAGCGCATCGACCGTGGCCCGCCGGTCGGCGGGCGCCGGCGGCGGGTAGTTCGCGGCCTCGGGCCACGGTTCGCTGGTCGGAGGTACGGAACTGGTCGTGGTCATGGGAGATACGCTGGCCGCGCCGACTGAGAGCTTGATGAGAGCGGCCTATGAGCCCGGTGTGATCTTCTTCCGGCCCGCCGGGCGGCCCCGCGCGCAGACCGCCGGGCCGTCAGCCGGCCGCGGCGGCAGGGGCGGGCGGCGCCAGGCGGTGGCCGAGCCACTCCAGTGCGGGCGGGATCTCCCGCGTCCAGGTGCGGAAGTTGTGGCCGCCGGTGTCGAGGGTGATGGTGGACATCCGGGTGGGCGCCTTGAACGCGCCGACCATCTTCTGGGTGGCGCCGTAGTTGTGCTCGTCGTAGCTGGTCGCGAGCAGCAGCGAGACCGGCGGGGCGGGCAGTGTCCGCAGGCGCCACAGCAGGTCGTTCTCCTGCTTCAGCCGGGGCCGGCCGCCGAACAGGTCGCCGGTGGTCGGGTCGGTCGGGGCGGTGTAGTAGCCGGAGAGCGAGATCGCCGAGCGGTACGAGTCGGGCTTGCGCAGCGCGAACTTGAGGGCGCAGTAGCCGCCGGTGGAGTCGCCGACGGCGGCCCGGGCGTCGGGCCGGTCCAGGATGCGGTAGGTGCCGCCCAGCGCGTGCGGGAGGTCCTCGGTGAAGAAGGTCTCCACCTGGGGGCCGCCGGGGACGTCCATGCACTCGGTGTCCCGGTTGCCGGCCAGGGTGGGCCGCATCATCACCAGGACGGTCGGCGGCAGCTGCCCGGCCTGGATCGCCTTCAGCGTCGAGTCCGGGTACTCCAGCAGCGAGATCAGCTTCTCCGCGGAGCCGGGGTAGCCGGAGAGCACCAGTGCCATCGGGAAGCGGCTGTGCGCGTAGGCGGGCTGGAAGTACTGCGGCGGCAGGTAGACGTAGGCGGGGGTCGCGGTGAGGCCGGAGGCCCGGCCGCGGATGCGGACCTTCTCGATCACCCCGGAGCGGTCCTGCGCCGAACCCTGTGCGGAGTACACCTTCTGCTGCCCGAGCACCGAGACGGCCCGGTCGCCGGGCTCGTGGTCGACGACGGTGCCCTGCTTGCCGTCCGTGCCGAGCAGGTCGCCCCAGGTCGTGTAGAAGCCGAAGTACGCGTTGGCGATCAGCCCGATCGCCGCGAACACGGCGAGCTGGGCACCGAAGAAGGCGCCGAGCCGGCCGAGCCAGGCCTTCCAGCCGCGGCCCGCGAGCTTCGGCCAGAGCCACATGGTGGCGCCGAAGGCGGCGACGGCGAGAAGGACGGCGAGGACGCGCAGCGGCAGTCCGGTCAGGCTCAACACGCGTTGATCGTAGAGGACTGTCAGAAACCGTTCAGACCACCCCCAGGCTGTGTCAAGAATGTGCACGGACGGCCCGTCCGGCCCAGGCCGTGACGATCCGTCGGCCGACCTTCCGGCGCGGCGCGGGCACACCGGCGTCCGGGGGACGGGGGCGGTGTGTCGGCCCGGTGGCGGGCGTTCCGCTGCCTACGCTCGTGACCGGCCGTCAACCGATCGCCCCAGGCACCGCCGGACACCCGGCCTGTCCGACCCCGGGAGGGCGCATGCTGTCACCGCCGTCGAGCACCACCGCCGAGGCCGCCCGACGCCCCGGTGTGCTGCACCGGCTCGGCTCGTGGTGCGCCCGGCACGGCATCCTGGTGCTGGTGGCCTGGCTGATCGCGCTGGCCGGCATCCAGGTCGCGGACCGGGCGGTCGGCGGCACCTTCTCGGACGACTTCAACATCTCCAGCAGCCAGGCCCAGAAGGGCCTGGACGTGCTGAAGGCGCACAACCCGGCTGCGGGCGGCGTCGGCTCGCAGATCGTCCTGCACGACGCGCAGGCGCTCACCGGCTTCTCGGACCAGATCAACCAGGTGGTCGGGAACCTCGGGAAGCTGCCGCACGTGGTGTCGGTGCAGAACCCGCTGCCGCAGCCCGGCCAGCCCTCCACCCAGACCCCGAACGGCCCGCTCTCCACCGACGGCCTGACCGCCTTCATCACCTTCAAGACCGACGCCAACCCGAGCACTTACGGCAGCGACTACCTGACCCAGGTGGACAACGCGGTCGCCCCGCTGCGCCAGGCCGGGGTGCAGGTGGAGTACGGCGGGCCGCTGGGTGAGGCGGCCCGGCCGAAGGCGGACGACCGCAGCAGCGAGGCGATCGGTTTCGCCGTCGCGATCGTGGTGCTGCTGATCGGCTTCGGCAGTGTGATCGCGGCCGGCCTGCCGCTGATCAACGCGCTGATCGCGGTGATCGTCGGTCTCGGCTGCCTCGGCCTGCTGGCCGCGGCGACGACCTTCGCGACCGTCTCGCCGACCCTGGCCACCATGATCGGCCTGGGCGTCGGCATCGACTACGCGCTGTTCCTGCTGACCCGCTACCGACAGGGCCTGATGGACGGCGCGGACCCGGCGGCCTCCGCCGGGCACGCGACGTCCACCGCCGGCCGGGCGGTGCTGGTCTCCGGCTGCACGGTGATCATCGCGCTGGCCGGCCTCTCGGTCTCCGGGGTCAGCTTCATCTCCAAGCTGGGCCTGGCCGCCGGCGTCACCGTGGTGACGGCGGTGGCCGGCGCGCTGACCCTGCTGCCGGCGATGCTCGGCATCATCGGCAAGGCGATCGACCGCTGGCACGTCCGCACCCCCGTCGCCGAGACCAACGCCGCGCCGGGCGAGGAGGTGACCGGCACCTGGCACCGCTACGCGCAGCGGGTGGAGCGCCACCCGTGGCGGTTCCTGATCTCCGGCGTGGTCGTGGTGTGCGTGCTGGCGATCCCGCTGTTCTCCATCCAGCTCGGGCACATCGACGACGGCGCCGACCCGCCCTCCTTCACCGACAAGCGGGCCTTCGACCTGATGTCGGACGCCTTCGGCCCGGGCTCCAACGGCCCGCTGACGGTGGTGATCGACCAGACGACGGTGCCGGCCGCGAACCAGCAGGCGGTGGTCACCTCCGTCCAGCAGGCGCTGGCCGACACCCCGAACATCGCCAGCATCGGCCCGTTCCAGCCGTCCAGCGACAACGACGTGCTCACCTCCACGGTGATCCCGGCCCAGCAACCGCAGGACGAGCAGACCACCGAGCTGGTCAACAGCCTGCAGGACACCGTGCTGCCGCAGGCCGTGGAGAACACCCCGGCGGTCACCTACGTGACCGGCACGACCGCCGCCCAGGTGGACTTCCGCGACATCGTCGCCAGCCGGCTGCTGGCGATCATCGCGGTGGTGGTCGGCCTGGCCTTCCTGATCATCCTGGCGGTCTTCCGCGGCCTGCTGGTGGCGGTCAAGGCGGCGGTGCTGAACCTGCTGTCGATCGCCGCCTCGTACGGCGTGGTGGTGGCGGTCTTCCAGTGGGGCTGGGGCGGCCCGGCGCTCGGGGTGTCGGGGACGGTGCCGATCGAGAGCTACGTGCCGATGATGATGTTCGCCATCGTCTTCGGCCTGAGCATGGACTACGAGGTCTTCCTGCTCTCCCGGGTGCACGAGAACTGGACGCGCACCGGTGACGCCAAGGGCAGTGTGGCGCACGCGCTGGAGATCACCGCCCGGGTGATCACCTGTGCGGCGCTGATCATGGTGAGCGTCTTCGCGGCGTTCATCCTGAGCGACAACATCGTGGTCAAGATGCTGGGCCTGGGCCTCGCGGTCAGCGTGCTGATCGACGCCACCGTCGTCCGGCTGCTGATGGTGCCGGCGGTGCTCACGCTGCTCGGCCCGCACGCCTGGTGGACGCCCCGCTGGCTGGACAGGATCCTGCCGCACATCAACCCGGAGGGCGACGAGGCCTGAACCCGCGGCGCGGCCGCCGCACCGGTGTCCCGGTGCGGCGGCCGCCGTGTGACGTGCCGTCAGATGGTGGGGGTGCGGCCCGTCACGGGTAGGAGACGACGTTGGACGGGGTGGTGGAGGTGCCCGAGGTCGGGGCGCCGGTGTCGTTCACCACGTGGGCGAACTGGCCGTTGCCGCCGAGCGAGTTGACCAGGACGTCGTGCAGCTTGACGCCCGACTTGTTCGGCACCTCGAAGCCGTGGTCCATGACGATGGTCGGGTCCACGTTGAAGTAGCAGTAGCTGCCCAGGCCCCAGCCCTCGTGGGTGTTGACCGAGTCGTCGACCTTGTAGGCCGCGAAGCCCCGGGTGTTCCCGTTCTGGATGGCGGCCTGGTTGGGCGCGTCGTACGCCTTCTCGTTCTGGAAGAAGATCGTGCGGCCGCCGTTGCCCTTCCACCAGAGGTCGTACTTGTTGAAGTGCTCGACGAACAGGCCGGTGGCGAGGACGTCGTTGCCGCCGACGACGAAGCCGTAGTCGGAGCGGTTGGTCTCCCAGCCGACGCCGGCGCCGTGGTCGGCGCGCCAGATCCAGGTGTGGTCGACGACCGTGTTGTTGCTGTTGATCACCATGCCGTTGGTGGCCTTGCCGGCGCCCGCGCCGCCGACCCGGACGAAGACGTCCTGGATGACGACCGGGTCGGCCGCGTGGGACGCGCCCGGTCCGGCGTCGCCGACCTGCAGCAGGGCGGGGGAGTTGACGGTGCCGGCGTCCAGCAGCAGGCCGGAGACCTTGACGCCGTCCACGTCGGCGACCTTCATCGCGGTCACGCCGTTGTCCGGGACGACGGTGGCGAGGCCGAGGCCGAGCACCACGGTGTCCGGGCGGGTGACGTCGATGGTCTGGTCGACGTGGTACACGCCCGGGGTGAAGAGCAGGTTGAGGCCCTGGGCGAGCGCCTGGTTGATGGTGGCCGCGGTGGCGCCCGGCTTGACCACGTAGAACTGGCTCAGCGGCAGCGAGGCGCCCTGCGGCGCGCCGTTGCCCCAGGAGGTGCCGCGGGCGTTGGTGCGCCTCGCCGGGACGAAGACCTTGTAGTCGTTGCCGTCCAGGTAGAGGAACGGCTTCTCCTGCGAGACCGGGGTGGTGTCCAGCGTGGTGTACGGCGGGTTCGGGAAGCCCTGGGCGGGGGCGCCCTGGACGCCGGAGAAGGTCTGGTTCCAGACGCCGTTGGAGAAGCCGCCGATCGAGCTGTCGCGGGTGTACCACTGCTGCTGCGAGTAGTTGCCGACCTGGCCGTCGATCTTCGAGTCGGCGATGTAGCCGCCGGAGGCCCAGCCGTAGCCGTCGGGGGCGAGGTTGAGGCCGCCCTCGACGTGCATCCGGCGGAACGGCGCGGCCTGCGAGACGGCCCAGCGGTCGGTGCCGCTGACCGGCTTGAGGTGCAGGTTCTCCGCGGAGCGCCAGAAGTTCTGGGTGGCGTTGCCGTTGAACCAGCCGGCGTCGACGGTGACGTCGCCGTTGAGGGTGGTGTCGTCCGGGTTGAGGCCCAGGCCCGCGATCGAGGTGTAGAAGCCGATCTGGGCGTTGATGTTGCTGTACGTGCCGGGCTTGAACAGCAGCGCGTACCGCTCGCTGCCGAACTGGTTGGACTCCTGCTGTGCGAAGACCTGGTCGACCTTGGCCTGGATGTTCGGCGTGGACGGGTCGAAGACCAGCACGTTCGGGCCGAGGTCGCCGCCGCCCTGGACCGGCGGGACGGTGCTGCCGCCGCCGGTGTGCACCGCGAACTCCCAGAGCGAGTAGCCCCAGGCGGTGCCGCGCTGGGTGCCGTAGACCCGCACGTACCGGCCGGAGCCGCTGACGTTCAGGGTCTCGTTGCCGCCGGCGCCGGTGGTGGTGGAGTGGACGGTCGTCCAGGTGGTGCCGTCGTTCGAGGTCTGGATCTGGTAGGCCTTGCCGTACGCGGCCTCCCAGTTCAGCTGGACCTGGCAGATCTGCTGCACCGAGCCGAGGTCGACCTGCAGCCACTGCGGGTCGGCCGCGGCGGAGGACCAGCGGGTGCCGGTGTTGCCGTCGACGGCGGCCGAGGCGGGGGTGCCGGCGTTCTCGGTGCTGGACGCGGTGACCGCCTTGCCCTGGGCGGCGTTGGCGGTGGCGCAGGTGTCCGGGGTGGTGCCGCCGAACGAGCCGTAGACCTGGAACTCCCAGAGCGAGTAGCCGTAGCCGGTGGCCCGGGTGACGCCGTTCATCCGCACGTAGCGGCCGGTGCCGGAGACGTTCAGGGTCTCGTTGCCGCCGGCGCCGGTGGTGGTGGAGTGGACGGTCGTCCAGGTGACGCCGTCGTTCGAGGTCTGGATCTGGTAGGCCTTGCCGTAGGCGGCCTCCCACTGGAGCACGACCTTGCTGATGGTCGCCGAGGCGCCCAGGTCGATCTGGATCCACTGCTGGTCGGTGGCGGCCGAGGACCAGCGGGTCCCGGTGTTGCCGTCGACCGCGTAGGTGGCCGGGGTGCCGCCGTTCTCCACGGACGAGGCGGTGACCGTCCGGCCCTGCGAGATCAGGGTGTCGGCGGCGTGGGCGGCGCTGCCGGGGAGCGCCAGGACGGCGCCCGAGAGCAGGGCCATGCCGAGCAGGGCGGCGGAGCCGCGGCGGCCGGCTCGGGCGCCGGGGCGTGCTGAAGTGAGCCTCACGGGCTTCTCCTGCGGTGGGGGTGGGCGGGGGGGTGTGGGGGCGCGGACGTCGGACGTCGGCAGGGGGACCGGCCCGCGACTGGTGGGCCGGCGCGGCGCAGGGGCGCCGGAGAACTGCGGGCGGGGCGGTGCCGGTCGTTGCGGCTGAGCCGAGAGAGCGCTCCCCGGAGGGAGTCTGTGGGGCTGCGATCTCGGGTGTCAAGTCCTCGGACGGGAGTTCCGATACGGATCAACCGGGCTGCGCGGAGCGGCCTTTGACCCGCCGCCAGGCGCAGTGGACGGCGGGTTCGCGCAGGTCGCGAGGGGTGCGGCCGGGTTGTGTGGGCAACCCCGGCCGCGGGGTGGGTCCGGCAGGGGCCGGTCAGCCCGCGGCGGCCGCGGCGGCCATCCGGGCGGGCAGCTCGCCGCCGGACTGCAGGAAGTGCCAGAGCGGCAGGGTGGCCGCGCCGACGGTGACGGCGTCCGGCCCGAGCCGGCCGAGGTCGATCGAGGTCTGCGCCCGGGGGAAGCGCAGCGCGTACGCGGTGGCGGCGTCCCGGATCGCGGGCAGCAGGCGCGGCCCGAGCATCAGCCCGGCCCAGCCGCCGATCACGATCCGCTCCGGGTTGAACAGGTTGATCAGGTCGGCGATCGCCGCGCCGAAGTACTCGGCGGCCTCGGCGAGCAGGGCGACGGCGTCCTCCTCGCCGGCCTCGGCGGCGGCCAGCAGGGCGGCCAGCCCGGCCTTCTCGCTGGACCCCTCGGGTGCCCGGCCCCACCGCTCGACCAGGGCCTCCGCGCCGACGTAGGCCTCCAGGCAGCCGCGCGAGCCGCAGCGGCAGAGCCGCCCGCCCACGTGCACCTTGGTGTGGCCCCACTCGCCGGCGCTGCTGGTGGCGCCGCGGAAGCGGGCGCCCTCGGCGATCACGCAGGCGCCGACGCCGGAGCCGAACAGTGCGACCACCGCGTGCCGGGCGCCGCGGCCCGCGCCGAACCACATCTCGGCCTGGCCGAGCGTCTTGGCGCCGTTGTCCACGTAGAGCGGCAGGTCGGTGCCGGCCCGCAGCATCCGGCCGAGCGGCACTGCGTCCCAGTCCACGGTCTGGCTGTGCACCACGATGCCCTGGCCGTCCGTCCCGGGCTCGCCCTGCTCGACGATGCCGGGCACGCCGACGCCCACGCCCAGCACGGTGCCCGGGTCGGTGCCGGTGGTGCGCAGCACCTCGGCGAGGCCGGTGAGGATCAGCTCGACCACGTGGTCGAAGTCGTGCCCGCAGTCCGAGAGCGGGTGGTCGCTGGCGGCGAGCTCGGTGAGCCCCAGGTC
Source organism: Streptomyces sp. TLI_235 (assembly GCA_002300355.1). NCBI lineage: Bacteria > Bacillati > Actinomycetota > Actinomycetes > Kitasatosporales > Streptomycetaceae > Streptomyces > Streptomyces sp. TLI_235. The sequence goes on along the minus strand of NSGV01000002.1, from coordinate 1,434,853 downwards.
GAAGAGGGCCACCCTGACCTGCGTCTCCCCGACGTCCACGCCGACCAGGTGGGCCCGGCCGGGCGGCACCTGGAGCAGGATCCGGGGCCGGCCGCCGTCCGACTCGACCGAGCCGCACTCCTCGACCAGCCCGTCCGCCAGCAGTTCGCCGACCACGTTGCTGACCGAGCCGGCGCTCAGTCCGCTGATCTGTCCCAACTCCTGTCTGCTGAGCGGCCCTTCGAAATACAACCGTTGCAAAAGGGTCGATCTGCTGCCTCGCCGCAGGTCGCGGACCGTCTGCTTGCCTCGCTCTGCCATCGGTTCTCCCTCCTGTAGCGAATCTAGCGCTGCACATCCTCTTGACGCCAGCTTTTCTCACACGTTAAATCACGGCCTGAAGAAAGCCTTCCCGGGGTCGACGCCCCCGGACAGGAGGCCCTTCCACCCCCCCACCGCGCCATCCACCCGCCCGAGAGGGGCATGGTCATGCGTATCAACCGTCTGGCTGCCGCGACCGCCGTGGTCGCGACTCTTGCACTCACCGCCACCGCCTGCGGAGGCGGCTCCAGCACCTCCGGCTCCGGCGACAACAGCAGCCCCAAGACGCTGACGTACTGGGCCAGCAACCAGGGCACCAGCCTGGAGAACGACAAGCAGGTCCTGGAGCCCGAGCTCAGAAAGTTCGAGCAGCAGACCGGCATCAAGGTCAAGCTCGAAGTCATCCCCTGGTCCGACCTGCTCAACCGCATCCTCGCCGCCACCACCTCCGGCCAGGGCCCCGACGTCCTCAACATCGGCAACACCTGGTCCGCCTCGCTCCAGGCCACCGGCGCCCTGCTGCCCTTCGACGACGCCGCCTTCGGCAAGATCGGCGGCAAGGACCGCTTCCTGCCCGCCACCATCGCCTCCGCCGGCGCGGCCGGCAAGGACCCGGCCGCCGTCCCGCTGTACTCCATGGCCTACGGCCTCTACTACAACAAGAAGATGTTCCAGGCCGCCGGCATCGAGCGCCCGCCGGCCACCTGGGACGAGCTGATCGCCGACGGCCAGAAGCTCACCAAGGACGGCAAGTTCGGCATCGCCGTCGAGGGCGGCAACGTCTCCGAGAACGTCCACCACGCCTTCACCCTCGGCAAGCAGCACGGCGCCGACTTCTTCGACGCCTCCGGCAAGCCCGCCTTCGACACCCCCGAGGCCGTCGCCGCGATCAAGCAGTACGTCGACCTGATCGCCAAGGACAAGATCGCCGCCTCGGGCAACGCCGAGTACGCCAACAACCAGACCGTCACCGACTTCGCCACCGGCAAGGTCGGCATGATGATGTGGCAGTCCGCCGGTGCCAACCTCAAGTCCCACGGCATGAACCCCGACGACTACGGCGTCGCCACCGTCCCCGTCCCGGCGGGCGCCTCCGGTACCAAGCTCACCAGCTCCATGGTCGCCGGGATCAACCTCGCCGTCTTCAAGAACACCAAGAACCTGAACGGCGCACTGGACTTCGTGAAGTTCATGACCGGTAAGGACGAGCAGATCCAGCTCAACAGGACCTACGGCTCCCTCCCGCCGGTCAAGGACGCCCAGGGCGACCCCGCCTTCGCCACCCCCGAGCTCCAGGCCCTCTCCAAGGTCCTCGGCACCAGCGCCCAGCCGCTCCCGCAGGTCGCCAACGAGAGCCAGTTCGAGACCCTCGTCGGCACCGCCGTGAAGAACCTGCTCGCCGCGGCCGCCGCCGGCAAGCCGGTCACCGACGACTCCGTCAAGGCCGAACTCACCAAGGCCCAGCAGCAGATGCCGGCCAACTGACGTGCGACAGCGACTCGGCCGACTGCGCCTGACCACTTCGGGCCTGCCCTACCTGCTCCTGCTCCCGGCACTGCTCCTGGAGCTGCTGATCCACCTGGTTCCCATGGTGGTCGGCATCGTGATGAGCTTCAAACAGCTCACCCAGTTCTTCATCCGGGACTGGTCGTCCGCACCGTGGACTGGCCTCGGGAACTACCACCTGGCGGTGGACTTCAGTGCCCCCGTCGGCCAGTCGCTGCTCAACTCGTTCTGGGTGACCTGCGCCTTCACGATCCTCGCCGTCGGCCTCTCCTGGCTGGTGGGCACCACGGCGGCGATCATGATGCAGGACGCCTTCCGCGGCAGGGGGCTGCTCCGCGCGGCCTTCCTGCTGCCCTACGCCCTCCCCGTCTACGCGGCCGTCATCACCTGGTCGTTCATGTTCCAGCGGGACACCGGGCTGATCAACCACGTCCTGCACGACCAGCTCCACCTCACCTCGGACCGGCCGTTCTGGCTGATCGGCGACAACAGCTTCACCGCGCTCGTCACCGTCTCCGTCTGGCGCTCCTGGCCGTTCGCCTTCCTCACCCTGACGGCCGGTCTGCAGAACATCCCCCGCGAGCTCTACGAGGCCGCCGCCATGGACGGCGCAGGCATCTGGCAGCAGATCCGCCGGATCACCCTGCCCTCGCTGCGCCCGGTCAACCTGGTGCTCGTCCTGGTCCTCTTCCTCTGGACGTTCAACGACTTCAACACGCCCTACGTGCTGTTCGGCAAGTCGGCGCCCGAGGCCTCGGACCTCATATCCATCCACATCTACCAGTCCTCCTTCGTCACCTGGAACTTCGGCGCGGGCTCGGCGATGTCCGTCCTGCTCCTGCTGTTCCTGCTGCTGGTGACGTCGGTCTACCTGTTCATCACCTCGCGTCGGAGGGGCGCCGATGATTAACCCGCCCGCGTCCTTCCGGTGGATCCGGCGGATCGTCCTCGCGCTGCTCGCCGTCTTCACCCTCGTCCCGGTCGGCGTCATGGTCAGCTCCTCGCTGAAGCCGCTCCAGGACGTCCAGGGGCCGTTCCGCTGGATACCGAGCACGCTCACCGTCCGGCCCTACTTCGACATCTGGAAGACCGTCCCGCTCGGCAGGTACTTCATCAACTCGATCATCGTGGCCGGCGGCGCGACGATCTTCTCGGTGATCGTCGCGATCCTCGCCGCCTACGGCGTCAGCCGCTACCGCTTCCGCGGCCGCCGGCTGTTCACCGTCACCGTGCTGTCGACGCAGATGTTCCCCGGCATCCTCTTCCTGCTGCCGCTCTTCCTCATCTTCGTCAACATCGGCAACACCACCGGCGTCGCCCTCTACGGCAGCCGCGGCGGACTCATCCTCACCTACCTGACCTTCTCGCTGCCCTTCTCGATCTGGATGCTGGTCGGCTACTTCGACTCCATCCCGCGGGACCTGGACGAGGCCGCCCTGGTCGACGGCTGCGGCCCGGTCCGGGCCCTGGTGCGGATCATCATCCCGGCCGCCATCCCCGGCATCGTCGCCGTCGCCGTCTACGCCTTCATGACCGCCTGGGGCGAGGTGCTCTTCGCCTCCGTGATGACCGACGACGAGACCCGCACCCTCGCCGTCGGCCTCCAGGGCTACGCGACGCTCAACGACGTGTACTGGAACCAGGTCATGGCCGCCTCCCTGGTGGTCAGCGTTCCGGTCGTCGCCGGCTTCCTCCTCCTGCAGCGCTACCTCGTCGCCGGACTCACCGCCGGCGCCGTCAAGTGACCCTGATTGAAAGGCCAGTTGTGAACGACCTCAACGCCCTGCCGGACGACTTCGTCTGGGGCGCGGCCACCTCCGCGTACCAGATCGAGGGTGCCGTGGACGAGGACGGCCGCGCGCCCTCCATCTGGGACACCTTCTCCCACACCCCCGGGAAGATCGACCACGGCGACCACGGCGACACCGCCTGCGACCACTACCACCGCTACAGCGAGGACATCGGCCTCATGAAGCGGCTCGGCCTCGGCGCCTACCGCTTCTCCGTCGCCTGGCCGCGCGTGGTGCCGCAGGCCGACGGCCGGGTCAACGCCGAGGGCCTCGCCTTCTACGACCGGCTGGTCGACGGCCTCCTGGAGGCCGGCATCACCCCGCACGGCACCCTGTACCACTGGGACCTCCCGCAGGCCCAGCAGGACCGCGGCGGCTGGCCCGAGCGCGCCACCGCCGAGCGCTTCGGCGAGTACGCGGCCGTCGTCGCCGACCGCCTCGGCGACCGCGTCAAGCACTGGGCCACCCTCAACGAGCCGCTCTGCTCCTCCTGGATCGGCCACCTCGAGGGCACGATGGCCCCGGGCTGGACGGACCTCACCGCCGCCGTCCGCACCTCGTACCACCTGCACCTCGGCCACGGCTACGCCGTGCAGGCGCTGCGCGCGGCCCACCCGGACGTCCAGGTCGGCATCGTCAACAACCTCAGCCCGATCATCCCGGCCTCTGACAGCGAGGCGGACCGCCTCGCCGCCGTCCGCGCCGACGGCCACATCAACCGCTGGTGGCTCGACCCCGTCCTCGGCCGCGGCTACCCGGAGGACATGGTCAAGCTCTACGACGTCGAACTCCCCGTCCGCGACGGCGACATGGAGCTCATCTCGGCCCCGCTCGACTGGATCGGCCTCAACTACTACTTCCGCCAGTTCGTCCAGGACGACCCGACCGGCCCGGTCCCGCAGTTCCGGCAGGCCCCCGGCCGCAACGACGAGCACACCGCGATGGGCTGGGAGGTGGACGCCGACGGCATCCACCAGCTGCTGATGCGCCTCACCGAGGAGTACGGCGTCCGGAGGATCTACATCACCGAGAACGGCTCCGCGTACCGGGACACCGTGACGGCGGACGGCCGGATCGAGGACACCGAGCGCACCGCCTACCTGGAGGGCCACCTGGCCGCCTGCGCCCGCGCCGTCGCCAAGGGCGCCCCGCTGGCCGGCTACTTCGCCTGGTCACTGCTCGACAACTTCGAGTGGGCGTACGGCTACGACAAGCGGTTCGGCCTGGTGCACGTCGACTACGACACCCAGCAGCGCACCGTGAAGGCCAGCGGCGAGCGGTACGCGGAGCTCATCCGCACCCACCGCACCAGCTGACCCCCTGACAGAGGGGTCCGACGGCGGCGGCCGCCGGACCTCTCGTCGGTCGAATCGCCCCTGACAGGTCGCCCGTATGCGTCCGAAGAAACTAGGATCGCGGGCATGGCCCTGATCATGAGCGACGTGGACCGGTTCGAGGCCGCCAGGCCCCGGCTGGAGGCCATCGCCTACCGGCTGCTCGGCTCGTCGGGCGAGGCCGAGGACGCCGTGCAGGAGACGTTCCTGCGCTGGCAGGCGGCCGACGTCGAGCGGATCGGGGTGCCCGAGGCCTGGCTGACCAAGGTCCTCACCAACTTCTGTCTCAACATGCTCACTTCGGCACGCGCCCGGCGTGAGACGTACGTGGGGGCGTGGCTCCCCGAGCCGCTGCTCGCCGGGGACCCGATGCTCGGCCCGGCCGACACCGCCGAGCAGCGCGAGTCGGTGTCGTACGCCGTCCTCGTCCTGCTGGAGCGCCTGTCGCCCAACGAGCGGGCGGTGTACGTGCTGCGTGAGGCCTTCGACTACCCGCACCGGGAGATCGCCGAGATCCTGAACGTCACCGAGGCCGCCAGCCAGCAGATCTACCACCGGGCCAAGAAGCACGTCGCGGACGGCAGGGCGCGCACCGAGATCGACGAGGCCGCCGCCCGGAGGATCGTCGAGGAGTTCCTCGCCGCGGCGACCAGCGGCCGTACCGAACCCCTCGTACGCCTGCTCACCCAGGACGCCGTCTCGGTCGGCGACGGCGGCGGCAAGGTCCCGGCCCGCGCGAAGGCGTTCGAGGGCGCGCTCGCGGTCGCCAAGTTCCTGCGCGGCCTGTTCAGGCCCAGCGAGGCCAAGCGGGCCCATGTCGGCGGCGCGGCCGAGATCTACGCCGCGGACGCCAACGGCGGGCCCGCCATCGTGGCGGTCGTGGACGGCCGGGTCGTCGGGATCACCTGCCTGGAGGTCACCGCGGACGGCATCGCCGCGGTCCGCAGCCAGGTCAACCCCGACAAGCTCGTCCGGGCGACCGAGCAGTGGGCCGCCGCGGACCACGGGAGTGGCCCGCTCCACGTCCTCTGACCCGATGTGACGTGCTTCACATCCCGGTCCTGTCAGGAAACGCCGGGCTGCCCGGTTCAAGAGGCGAAACCGCGCAGAGACAGCGGCGGAACCCTCCAGACAGGAGCAGGCACATGCAGCACCGCATCGTCGTCCTCGGAGCCGGCTACACCGGAGCCGTCGCCGCCGGCCGCCTCGCCAAGCGGCTGCACCGCGAGGACGTCACCATCACCCTCGTCAATCCCGAGCCCGACTTCGTCGAGCGCGTCCGGCTGCACCAGCTCGCGGCCGGCCAGGACCTCAGGCCCCGGCCGTTCGGCGAGATGTTCGCGGGCACGGGCGTGGCACTGAAGCTCGCGAAGGTCACCGCCGTGGACGTGGACCGCAAGACGGTGACGGTCACCGCCGCGAACGGCCCCGAGCCGGAGGAACTGGCGTACGACACCCTGGTCTACGCCCTCGGCAGCGGCTGGAACGACGGGGGCGTCCCCGGCGCCGCCGAACACGCCCACGACATCTCCGGCCGCCCCGGCGCCCTCCGCCTCCGCGACCGCCTGGCCGCCCTGGACGCCGGCCGGCCCGTGGTCGTGATCGGCGGCGGCCTGACCGGCGTGGAGGCCGCGACCGAGATCGCCGAGGCCCGCCCGGACCTCGACGTCGCCCTGGCCGCCCGCGGCGCCCTCGGCGACTGGCTCTCCGAGAAGGGCCGTGCCCACCTGCGGAAGGTGGTGGACGGGCTCGGCATCACCGTCCACGAACACGCCGCGGTCACCGCGGTGGAGGCGGACCGCGTGACGACCGCCGACGGCCGGACCATCCCCGCCGGGGTCACCGTCTGGACCACCGGCTTCGCCGTCCACCCGATGGCCCGGGCCACCACCCTCGAACTCACCGACGACGGCCGGATCGCGGTCGACGGCACGATGCGCTCGGTCTCCCACCCGGACGTGTACGCAGTGGGCGACGCCGCGATGGCGATCGGCCCGGGCGGCAAGCCCCTCCGCATGTCCTGCGCCTCGGGCGTCCCGATGGCCTGGCAGGCCGCCGACGCCGCCGCGGCCCGTCTCGCCGGGACCAAGGTCCCCCGCGTCCCCGTCCGCTACTTCCAGCAGTGCATCTCGCTCGGCCGCAAGGAGGGCCTGATCCAGTTCGTCACCGCCGACGACCGCGCGGTCGACCGCACCCTGACCGGCCGCGTGGCCGCCCTCTACAAGGAACTGATCTGCAAGGGCGCGGCCTGGGGCGTCGCCAACCCGACAGCGGGCATGCCGTCCCGCCGCCGGCGCGTCGTCCGGGAGGAGCTCCCCGGCCGTGCACGGGCGGAGGCAGCGGCCTGACCCGGCCCACGCAGAAGCGCCCTGACCCGGCGCACGCAGAAGCGCCCTCATGGGCTACCGCCCAGGGGCGCGGGGAACTGCGCAATTCGGATGCGGGTCGTCGTGCAGATCAGGGCTTGGCCCGTGCTGTCGGTGACGCCCACCCTCGGATTGCGCAGTTCCGCCCCCGGCCTTCGGCCCTGAGGTGCCCCCAGCGCCACTAGTGGTTGCCCCGCGGCAGGCGGCGGCGCCAGTTGCGTTCGAAGATCACGTCGCCGCCCTCCAGGGCCCGCAGGTGGTCGTGGACGGTGATGTGCCCGGCGTCGCAGCTCGCCTCGGACCGGAGCTGCAGGGTGACGTCCCAGCCGATGTCCGTCCGCTCCAGCCGCACCGTCCGGTCGGTCCTGGCCCGGGCGCTCAGCGGGTCGTCGGCCCGGATCCGGTACGCCTCCACCACGTGCTCCTCCTCGGCGAGGCCGTCGGTGTGCACCGTCGCCCCGGCCGGGTGGGCGAGCTGCAGCCGCCACTCGCCCGCGGCCACGTCGTGCACCACCTGCCGTTCCGGGTGGGCCACCAGCGGCTCGGGGTGCAGTTCGGCCGGGGTCGGGGCCTGCTCGGGCGGGTCGAAGGAGACCGGCCCGCTGCCCGCGTCCGCCGCCAGGTGCCGCACCGGCAGGGTGAGCACCGAGCCACCCGGGTCCACCTCGAAGCCGCCGGTCTCCGCCACCGGCCACAGCCACGGCCAGTACGCGGAGGAGAGCGCCAGCCGGATCCGGTGCCCGGCCGGGAAGGCGTGCGCGACGGGTGTCAGCGCGAGCTCGGCCTCCACCGGTCCGTCGCCCCCGGCGAGCGCCGCCGCACCGCGGGCGACCAGGGTGGACGAGCCGTCCGGCGCCACGTCGCAGACCCGGGCCGCGACCTGCCCGTGCCGGCCGTCGCAGCGCACCCGCAGCCGCAGCGTCGCCCCGCCGAGCAGTTCCTCGGGCTCGGGCAGCGGCGCGGAGTCGAAGCAGACCGAGCGACCGTCCTCCTCGCGCTGGTCGGGCGGCAGGTCGGCGGTGCCGCCGGACGGGCGGACCGCCCCGGCGTCGATCCCGGTGTGCTGCGGGGAGCGGACCGGGACGAAGCGCTCGCCCGAGGGCGTCCCGGCGGTGCGCAGCGCGCCGTCCAGCCCGTAGCGCACCTCGCGGACGTCGGGGGAGGGCCAGCCGTCGTCGCCGACCCAGCGGCCGGGCCGGTTGGCGTACGCGGGGGCGGGCGGCACCGACTCGTTCATCCAGCTGCGCAGCGCGGGTTCCTTGAGGACGCCGGTGTCGGCGCCCCTGAGCCAGTGGTCCCACCAGCGGAGGGTCTCCTGGAGGAAGCCGATCGCGGGGCCGGGCGGCAGGCCTTGGTCGGGGTACTGGTGCGGCCAGGGGCCGAGGATGCCGCGGGCGTCGGCGCCGAGTTCCTCGACGAGGCGGAGCACGGTGCCGGCCTGCGGGTCGGCCCAGCCGCCGACGGCGAGGACGGCGGCCCGGATCGCGCCGAGGTCGATGGGCCCGCCGTCCTCGGCCGCCGCGGGGTCGGCCGCGGCGAGCCGCTCCAGCCAGAGCCGCCGCCAGTCGTCACCGGTGTACCGGGGGTCGGGCGGGCGGCAGGCGGCGGCGAGCCGGTCGGCGGAGTCGGCGTGCACGGCGGCGGCCAGCGGAGCGCCGGCCGGGCTGCGGGCGGGCGCGGTGCGCTGCTCGGCGCAGACCGTGACGACGGCTGCGAGCGCTTCGGGGGCGCGGGCGGCGAGGGCGAGTGCGGCGGTGCCGCCGCGGCCGATGCCGAAGACGCCGGCCCGGCCGCTGGACCAGGGCCGGGCGGTGAGCCAGTCGAGCAGGGCGAGTCCGTCGGCGGTGCCGGCCGCGGAGGCGGGGTCGGTGGGGACGCCCTCGGAGCTGCCGTGGCCGCGGGCGTCGACCCGCAGCGAGGCGTAGCCGTGGCCGGCGTACCAGGGGTGCCGCTGGGCGTCGCGGACGGCGGTGGTGTCGCCGAGGCCGCCGGGCTGGTACTCCAGCAGTGCGGGCACCGGGTGGTCGGTGACCGGCAGCCAGAGCCGGGCGGCGAGGCGGGTGCCGTCCGGCATGGCGATCCGGACATCCTCGCGGGTGGTGTGGTAGGGGTACGGGGCCGGCGGCTGCATGGGCCCTCCGTGGGGTCGTACGGCGGCCCGGGGCGGGCCCGACCTCCCCAGGATGGGTGCGGGCGGGCGCCATTTCCACCGGGCCGGGCCGCGGCCCCCGGGGCGCCCCTCCCGCGGCGCGGTGCGGGTGCCGAGGGAGGGGTGCCGTGAGGCCGGTGGCTCAGGAGGCCTTGGCGAGCCAGGCGGTGGCGTTCAGGGCGAGCGCCGCGTCGGTGCCGGCGGGGTCGTTCCAGCCGTTGTACAGGGTGTTGCCGGACTGGCCGGTGCCGTCGTCGATCGGGGAGCTGTCGCCCCAGGCGGCGACCCGGCCGCTGCCGAAGGTGCTGGTGACGAAGAAGGCGCCGGTGTTGCCGCTGTAGCCGGTGCGGTACACGAGGCCCTTGACCGAGGAGTTGTCGGCGGGGGAGAGGGTGAAGGTGGTGCCGGAGCGCAGGATCGAGCCGGTGACGTTGCCGAAGGCGCCGTGCAGCACCGGGTTGGCGGAGTCGCCGACGGCGCGCGGGTTGTCGGTGCTGATGGTCTTGACGTCGACCGAGAAGCCGAACGGCGAGGTGTTGTCGACGCCGTTGTTGGTCAGCAGGTCGTTGATGATCTCCGGGCTGTCCCAGCCGTCGTTGTTGCGGTCGCTGTTGCTGTGGTCGGAGACCAGGAAGAGGCCGCCGCCGTTCTGCACGAAGCGCATGATGGCGGTCTTCTCGGCGGTGCTGAACCGGATGTTGGGCTCCGGGATCACGAAGGTGTCGAAGTTGGCGAGGTCGAGCGCGGCGCCGGTGCCGTAGCTGATGGTGGAGCCGGCGGGCAGCGTCTCGAGGCTGTAGGAGCCGGTCTTCTGCAGGGCGACGCCCCAGGCGGAGAGGGCGCCCGTCCAGCTCTTCTCGGTGCTGGGGTTGGCGTTCTGGCCGAGCGGGTCGGGCTGGCTGGTGCTGATGATCCAGTCAGCGTTGCCGGCGGTCTCGGCCTTGCTGTTGTCGAAGAGCACCCGGTGGGGGGTGGCGGCCGCGGCCGGGGCGGCGGGGGCGACGAGGCCGGTGAGGGTGGCCGCCAGGACGGCCGAGGCGGCCAGCGCCGCCTTCGTGCGGATGGTGCGAGTGCCGATCATCTGCCGTTCCTCCGTGGGGAGTTGGGGGGATTGGGGGGCAGTTGTACCCGCAGTGCCCGCGCGCGGCGTTGCGCGCGGATCATGGGGTATCCGCGCGTAGAACCGCGCACGAGGTCGAGTATCCGCGCGTAGAAGAGGACGGAGGAAGACGCGGGAGGTTAAGGGATCGGGTACGTCGTGTGACATGTCCTGCGCGGAATGCGCCCCTGGTGCATCCGTGCAGGTGGCTGTGCCCCGTCCCGGCAGTTGCATATGACTTGCAATTGAGTCCCGGGGGCGACAGGATGGCCCGGCTCATCCGTCCGCTGTGGGGAGGACTCCCATGTCAACACCCAGTCGTCTCCGCGACCGGCTCACCCGGGAGGAGTGGATCCGGCTCGCCGGAATGGGCGGCTTCGTGCTGGCCCTCCACGTCGTCGGCTGGTTCACCCTGCTCGCGGTCATCGCACCGAAGCACTACGACGTCGGCGGCCAGGTCTTCGGCGCCGGCATGGGATTCACCGCCTACACCCTCGGCATGCGGCACGCCTTCGACGCCGACCACATCGCCGCGATCGACAACACCACCCGCAAGCTGATGGGCCAGGGCAAGCGGCCGCTCTCGGTCGGCTTCTGGTTCTCCCTCGGCCACTCCTCGATCGTCTTCGGCCTCTGCGCGCTGCTCGCCTTCGGCATCCGCTCGCTGGCCGGGCAGGTGGAGTCCGACGGGTCCACGCTGCACACCGCGACCGGCCTGATCGGCGTCTCCGTCTCCGGCACCTTCCTGGTGCTGATCGGCCTGATCAACCTGGGTGCGTTCAACGGCATCCTCAAGGTCTTCCGCGCCATGAAGGCCGGCGAGTTCGACGAGGAGGAGCTGGAGCGCCAGCTCGACAGGCGGGGCTTCCTGAACCGGATCCTCGGCCGGGTCACCCGCGCCGTCACCAAGCCCTGGCACATGTACCCGGTCGGCCTGCTGTTCGGTCTCGGCTTCGACACCGCCACCGAGGTCTCGCTGCTCGTCCTGGCCGGCGGCGCCGCCGCCTTCTCGCTGCCCTGGTACGCACTGCTGGTGCTGCCGATCCTCTTCGCGGCCGGCATGAGCCTGCTCGACACCATCGACGGCTCGTTCATGAACTTCGCCTACGAGTGGGCGTTCTCCAAGCCGATCCGCAAGGTCTACTACAACCTCACCGTCACCGGCCTGTCGGTGCTGGTCGCCCTGGTCATCGGCGTGATCGAGCTGGTCGGCCTGCTCGCCGAGAAGCTCGACATCACCTCGGGTCCGGTCGGCTGGATCGCGGAACTCGACCTCAACCTGGTCGGCTACGCCATCGTGGGCCTGTTCGTGGTCACCTGGGCCGGCGCCATCGCCTACTGGAAGCTCGGCAGGGTCGAGCAGAAGTGGTCGGCGGGCCTGCGCGAGCCGGCCCCGGCCGAGGCCGACTGACGGCCCGTCCCCGACGCACGTGCGAGGGCCCGCCCCGGACCGGTTCCGGGGCGGGCCCTCGCGGCTCTGCGGGAGGCGCCGCCGGCTGCCCGCGCAGCAGGCCATCGGCCGGTCGTGGTCGGCCTGGTGGGCACTGCAGCGCGCGGCATCGTCGATCTTCGGGAGCGTCTCGCCGTTGGCCCGCAGCGCCGAGTGCGGTGGCGAGCGGGGCCCGGTGGAGTCGCTCCACGTGCGTCCGTTCGGGATGACGGACGGTCGGGGACCGCGGGCCGCCGCCCGGTCCTGCCGGCCGCCGACCGCGACCTGCCCGAACCCGTGTACACCACAGGCGCGTTGACGGTGCGGCGGTTGCCGGGAGCGGACCCGGTCGCCGGCCGTTCTCGGCCGACCGGCGGCGCGCGTGCGCCAAGTGTTAACGCGCCATGTCTTGTCGTGTCACCTTCTACGCGCGTATCTTCTCCACTGGATCTACGCGAGTAGTGACCATATCTACCCGAGTATGTACCGACTCTGACACACCCTCAGCCACCCGGCCGCCCCACGTCGTCCGGGTGACCGTGCTGCCCGCACGCGGGCATCCCCGCGTCCGCCGGCAGATTAAGGAGCCCTCCCGGTGACCGACACCACCGCCGCCCGAACCCCCCGTGCCCGCCGCAGACTGCTGCGCGCGACCGTCCTGTCCTCCTCCGTGGCGGCCTCGCTGGTCCTCGTCCCGCTGCCCGGCGCCGTGGCCGCGCCCTCGGCCGACGCGGTCGTCGCCGAGGTCTACGGCGGCGGCGGCAACTCCGGTGCCACCCTGAAGAACGACTTCGTCGAGCTCGCCAACAAGGGCGGTGCCGCCTTCGGCCTCGACGGCTGGAGCGTCCAGTACATCTCCGGCAGCCCCGGTGCGAGCAGCACCTGGGGCGTCACCCCGCTGAGCGGCGCGATCGCGCCCGGCGGCCGCTTCCTGATCGCCGAGGCCGCGGGCACCGGCGGCACCGTCGCCCTGCCCACCCCGGACGCCACCGGCACCCTCGCGCTCTCCGCGACCTCCGGCACCATCGCCCTCGTCCAGGGCACCGCCCCGCTGACCTGCAAGACCGCCGCGGACTGCGCCGCCGACAGCCGGGTGCGCGACCTGGTCGGCTTCGGCACCGCCGTCGTCCACGAGGGCAGCGCCTCCGTCGCCGGTGCGAGCAACACCGCCTCGGTCGCCCGCGCCGCCGGCCTCGCCGACACCGACGACAACGCCGCCGACCTCAAGGCCGGCGCGCCCAGCCCGGTCAACAGCAAGGGCGAGACGGCCGAGGGCGGCGACTCCGGCTCCACCGGCCCGACCGAGCCCGGCACCGTCCGCATCCACGACATCCAGGGCTCCACCCGGATATCCCCCAAGGCGAACGCCACTATCGCCGGCATCCCCGGCATCGTCACCGGCGTGCGCACCACCGGCTCCAAGGGCTTCTGGATCCAGGACGCCACCCCGGACGCCGACCCGGCCACCAGCGAGGCCGTCTTCGTCTACACCGGCAGCGCCACCCCGACCGTCAAGGTCGGCGACTCGGTGCTGGTCACCGCCAAGGTCACCGAGTACTACCCGTCGTTCACCGGCGGCAGCCAGTCGGTCACCGAGCTGACCGCGCCCAAGACCACGGTGCTCTCCTCCGGCAACCCGCTGCCCGCCGCCGTCCGCCTCGACGGCCGCAGCATCCCCGCCGCCTACGCCCCCGAGGCCGCCGGTGCCACCATCGAGAACCTGCCGCTGCAGCCCGCGACCTACGCGCTCGACCTGTACGAGTCGCTGGAGGGCATGCGGGTCGAGGTCGCCGACGCCCGCGTCGTCCAGGCCACCGACAAGTACAACGAGCTGTGGGTGGACGCCTCCTGCGAGGACCCGGCCACCCGCCGCGGTGGCGTCGTCTACCTCGGCTACGACAGGCCCAACACCGGCCGCCTGATGGTGCAGTCGCTGATCCCGGCCGCCGAGGGCGCCTTCCCGGTCGCCAACGTCGGCGACCGCCTCACCGGCACCACCGCCGGCCCGCTCGACTACAACCAGTTCGGCGGCTACACCGTCGCGGCCACCACGATCGGCACGCTCCAGGACAACGGCCTCAAGCGTGAGGTCACCGCCCGTCCGCTGCCGAGCGAGGCCACCATCGCCACGTACAACGTGGAGAACCTCGACCCGTCGGACCCGGCCGAGAAGTTCGCCCAGCTCGCCCAGGGCATCGTCACCAACCTGCGCTCGCCGGACGTCGTCGCCCTCGAGGAGATCCAGGACGACAACGGCGCCGTCAACGACGGCACCGTCACCGCCGGCGCCACCGTCGCCAAGTTCGTCGAGGCCATCAAGGCCGCCGGCGGCCCCGCCTACCAGTGGCGCTCCATCGACCCGGTCGACGGCAAGGACGGCGGCGAGCCCGGCGGCAACATCCGCCAGGTCTTCCTCTACAACCCCGCCCGGATCTCCTTCACCGACATCCCGGGCGGCGACGCCGCCACCGCGGTCGACGTCACCGGCACCGGCAAGTCCACCGCGCTGACCGCCTCCCCGGGCCGCATCGACCCGGGCAGCGAGGCCTGGAACTCCAGCCGCAAGCCGCTGGTCGGCCAGTTCTCCTTCAAGGGCAAGCCGATCTTCGTGATCGCCAACCACTTCAACAGCAAGGGCGGCGACCAGGGCATCGACAGCCGCTTCCAGGCCCCGACCCGCAGCTCCGAGGTGCAGCGCGGCAAGCAGGCGGCCGCCGAGCACGCCTTCGTCGCCAAGCTGCTCGCCGCCGACCCGGGCGCCCGCGTGGTCTCCCTCGGCGACTTCAACGACTACCAGTTCTCGCCCGCGCTGCAGACCCTCACCGAGGGCGGCGTGCTGCGCGACCTGGTCAACGAGCTGCCCGCGTCCGAGCGTTACTCGTACGTCTACCAGGGCAACTCGCAGGTGCTCGACCACACCCTGGTCAGCCCCGCCCTGAAGCGCCAGCACGTCGACTACGACGTGGTGCACATCAACAGCGAGTTCGCCGCCCAGGCGAGCGACCACGACCCGCAGATCGTGCGCATCAAGCCGTGACCCGCGGCTGAACGGTGGGGCGCGACCCGGGGCTTCCCCTGGGCCGCGCCCCGCCGGCGTTCCCGGCCGCCCGCGGGGAACGTGACGCGGCTCACAGGGAAAGGGTGACAGGACGGTGTCGCGGGCACCTGCGACCGTCGACGGCATGAACTTCACCGACGAGGACTGCCTCCCCGAAACCCTGGCGTTCAACGAGCAGTTCGAGGCCGCCGCCGCGAACCGTCCTGCGCGCGGGCAGGCGCCGGACGCGGCCACGCTGGCCCTCCTGCGGCGCAACCGGCTCGGCGGAGACGCGCCACCGGTGCGACTGCCGCACGGCCGGGACCGGATCGTCGAAGGCGGGGTGCCGGTGCGGGTCTTCGCCCCGGACCGCGTCGACGGCGTGTACCTGCACATCCACGGAGGCGGCTGGGCGTTCGGCTCCGCGGACGGACAGGACGAGCGGCTCTGGCGGATCGCCGAGCAGGCACGGCTGGCCGTGGTGAGCGTCGACTACCGCCTCGCACCGGAACATCCCTTCCCCGCGGGGCCCGACGACTGCGAAGCCGCCGCCCGATGGCTGGTGGACCACGCCGCCGCCGAGTTCGGCACCGAACGGCTGCTGATCGGCGGTGAATCGGCCGGCGCCCACCTCGCCGTGGTGACACTGCTGCGCCTGCGCGACCGGCACGGCCTCACCGGCGCGTTCCGGGCGGCCAACCTGCTCTTCGGCCCCTACGACCTGTCGATGACGCCGAGCCAGCGGACCTTCGGTACTCGACAGCTGCTGAGCAACACCGACACGCTCCGGGGCGGCTACGAGCTGTTCACGCCCGGGATGGGGGAGGAGCGGCGCCGCAGCCCGGAGGTCTCGCCCCTGTTCGCGGACCTGGCCGGGCTCCCGCCCGCCCGGATCGTCGTCGGCACCGAGGACCCGCTGCTGGACGACTCGCTGTTCCTGGCCGCACGGTGGCAGGCGGCGGGTGCGCGCGTGCACCTCGGCGTCGTCGCCGGAGCGATGCACGGCTTCACGCTGTTCCCGCTGACCGTCACCGAGCGGGAACAGCGGCGCGAGCGGGACTTCCTGGCGTCCGAATGACGGTAGCGTCGGCGGCATGAACCGGACCGCCCGACTGTACGCACTGGTGGAAGAGCTGCGCGCGGCGGCGCCGCGGTCGTTGACGGTCGCGGTGCTCGCCGCGCGGTTCGAGGTCAGCACGCGCACGGTGCAGCGCGACCTCCAGACACTGATGCGGGCCGGCGTACCGGTGCGCTCCGTACCCGGTCGGGGCGGCGGCTGGTCGATCGACCCGGGGACGACCCTTCCACCGAGCCACCTCACCGCCGACGAGGCCGCGGCGCTGACCGCCGCGCTCGCCGCGGTCGACGCCGCCACCCCCTACGCCGGCGCGGCCCGCACCGCGGCCCAGAAGATCACGGCCTCGATGCCCGGCCCCGCCTCGGCGGCGGCCCGGGAGCTCGCCGCACGGATCGTCGCCCTGCCCGCACGCGGCGACGCCGCGATCCGTACCGCGGTGGAGCAGAGCCTCGCCGGCAACACGGTGTTGCGGCTGTCCTACACCGACGCGGCAGGGCACACGAGCGACCGCGTCGTGGAACCGGCCGGACTGCTCACCGCCGACGGCCGCTGGTACCTCATCGCCTGGTGCCGTACCCGCCGGGCCGGCCGGGGCTTCCGGCTGGACCGGATCGCGGCAGCGGCTCCGACCGGTGAACGGGCACAGCCCCGCGACCTGGCCGGACTCCTGCGCGGCTCGGCCGCCGTCGGTGCCGTGCACCCCGCCGTAATCGCGCCCTGACCACGCGAGTCGCGGCGACCTTCCCGGCCGCCCCGGCTGTCGGTGCCGGCCGCTAGCGTGCGCCCGTGACCAGCCGGACGACCGCCGAGGCCCACCGGGCCGTCCTCGACCACGTGCTCGCGACCGCCGCCGACGCACCCTGGGTCGACGGGCTGGTGCTGCGCGGCAGCGCCGTCCTCGCCGCCTGGTTCCCGGACACCGCCCGGCCGCCCGCGGACCTGGACTTCGTCCTGCGCGCCGTGCCCGCGGTGCCGATCGACCCGCTCGACCCGTACCCCCACCTCGACACCCCCGACGCGGTGCTCTGCGCGCCCGAGGTCGCGCACGGCGCGGGCGCCGCCGAACTCTGGGACCCGGAGGGGGCGGTGCCGTGCGGCGTCCGTGTCCGGCTGCCGCCCGAGGGCCTGCACTGGCTGCCCGACACCGAACCGGAGGACGTGCCGTACGGCGACCTGCTCGACCGCCTGCGGGGCGACCCCGAGGCCGCACCCGGCCTCCGGCTCGACCCCGCCGCGGCCCGGCACGAAGGACTCGGCGGCTACTACCGGCCCTACGGCGACGGCGTTCCAGGCCTGCGGCTGACGATCCCGTGGACGGCTGCAGGGCTGCCGCCCGGCGCGCTGCAGATCGACTTCGCGTACGACGAACCGCTGCCCGTGCCACCGGTGTTCACCGCGCTGCCGCGCGGCGACGGCGGGCCGCCGGCCGTGCTGCCCACCGCGGGCCGCGAACTCTCCCTGGCCTGGAAGCTGTTGTGGCTGCTCTCCGAAGGTGCGACCGGCACGGCCCGCGGCAAGGACCTCTACGACGCCGTCCTGCTCGCCGAACATCCGGCCACCGCTCTCGACGCGGGGCTCCTTCGGCGGGTGCTGCGCCGCGCGCCGCGCGCCGCACCCCGCAGGCCCGGCGGACCTGCCGCGCTGCCGCGTCGACTGGAGCGGCTTCCCCGGCACCGCCGACCGATGGCTGCACCGGCTGGAGCGGGCCCTCGGCCGGTAGCGGGGCGCCGGTCGGCCGCCCGGAAGGTCCGCCGTCCACCGGTGCAGGACGGTCCCGTCCGCGTCCGTCGTGAGCCGGCTGCCGTCACCGAGCCCGGCGTCACGGAGTTCGACGGCGCCGGGCGGGCGGGCGGGAACGATCACCGGGCCTCCTCGGCCCGGCACCCTACCGGGCGGTCGCAGCCGTCCCCGCGAACGGCTGCGCCCTCCGCGGTCGCCGACGTGCGGTGGGCCTACTTGCCGAGCGCCGCGAGGACGGCGCGGGCCATCACCTTCTCGCCGGTGGCGTTCGGGTGGAAGGGCACGGCGGGGGAGCCGGGCAGGGCGCCCTCGATCCAGCGGTCGTTGGAGCAGACGTCGTGGCCGCGGGTCGGGGTGAGGGTGTCGACGTAGGTGGCGCCGTTGGCGGCTGCGGTGGCGGCGAGGGTGTCGTTCAGCCTGCGCAGGATGCCGCGCAGGTAGGCGACGTCGCCGGTGGTGATGGGCTGGCGGCCGATGCAGTTGCGCTCGTTGTCGGGCAGCACGGACGGGTAACCGACCAGCAGCACCTTGGCGTTGGGCGCCTTGGCGTGGATCTTCTGCAGGGCGGCGGCGACCCGCGGGCCGGTGGCGTCGATCCGGTTGACCAGGGTGTCCTCGCCCCACTGCCAGGACCAGGTTCGGAAGTCCCAGTGTCCGTGGGCGTAGACGTCCTTGCACGGGGTGCCGAAGGGGTTGACGACCGAGCCCGCCATGCAGGTGGCGATGACGTCGCCGATGCCGAGGTCGGAGGTGCCGAGTTCGTTGCCGCCGATGCCGAGGGTGACGAGGTCGGTTCCGGCCGAGACGGAGTCGAGCTGCGGGTCGTTGACCCGGATGAAGGCGTCGTACTGGGCCTCCGTCAGATCGGAGACCTTGGCGGCGCCGCAGGTCGCGTCACGATAGCTCGCACTGCCGAGTTCGGCCGCTACCAGGTGGCCGTAGTTCTTGCTCGATCGCAGGCAGAGCCCGGCGTACTGCGAGGGTACGCCGGCGCCGGCCGCGTACGAGTCTCCGAGGGCGACGTAGTCGCCGGTGATGTCCGCGGCGTTCGCGGCGGGGGCGCCGAGGAGTCCTGCGGCGGCGCTCGCGAGGACGGCGCTGACCAGGACGGACGAACGCTTCAGGGCATGGCTGAACACGGTTCCTCCTGGGGAAGAGAAACGGGGCGAGGGTGGGGGCGTTACTGTCCAGTAAGTTACTGGCACGTTAACGCAGTTGTCCAGATATTCGACATCCAATTCGCGCCTGAAATTCCGTCAGATCGCGCCATGAATTACGCTCCACGGTGAAGCGTTCCGCATTTCCACTACTCGGTGGAGCGAAATTCCGGCGGTGGGGTTACCGGCCGGTTGACCTGCGCCCGGCCGGGGGCGCACCATGCTGGTCACCGAGATCGACAAGCCCGCTCCCAGTCCAGGAGGACCGCCCGGATGGCACTCGACGCCGACGTGATCGTGATCGGAGCGGGCCTCGCCGGCCTGGTCGCCACCGCCGAACTCGCCGAGGCGGGCCGCCGGGTGATCCTGCTGGACCAGGAGCCCGCCGCCTCGCTCGGCGGCCAGGCCCACTGGTCGTTCGGCGGGCTGTTCCTGGTCGACTCGCCCGAGCAGCGCCGGATGCGCATCCGCGACTCCCGCGACCTCGCCTGGCAGGACTGGCTGGGCACGGCCGGCTTCGACCGCCCCGAGGACGAATGGCCGCGCCGCTGGGCCGAGGCCTACGTCGACTTCGCGGCCGGCGAGAAGCGCGCCTGGCTGCACGAGCGCGGAGTGCGCTTCTTCCCGGTGGTCGGCTGGGCGGAGCGCGGCGGTCTCACGGCCACCGGCCCGGGCAACTCGGTGCCGCGCTTCCACATCACCTGGGGCACCGGCCCCGGCCTGGTCGAGCCCTTCGCCCGCCGGGTCAAGGCCGCGGCCGGCAAGGGCCTGGTCGACTTCCGCTTCCGCCACCGGGTCACCGCCCTCACCGCGACCGGCGGCACCCTGGACACCGTCAGCGGCGAGATCCTCGCCCCCAGCACCGTCAAGCGCGGCGAGTCCAGTACCCGGGACGTCGCCGGCTCCTTCGAACTCCGCGCCCAGGCGGTGATCGTCGCCTCCGGCGGCATCGGCGGCAACCACGACCTCGTCCGCAAGGCCTGGCCTGCCCGGCTCGGCACCCCGCCCGAGCGGATGCTCTCCGGCGTGCCCGCCCACGTCGACGGCCTGATGCTCGGCATCGCGGGCGACGCCGGCGGCCACCTGATCAACGGCGACCGGATGTGGCACTACACCGAGGGCATCCAGAACTGGGACCCGATCTGGCCGATGCACGGCATCCGCATCCTGCCCGGCCCGTCCTCGCTCTGGCTGGACGCCCGCGGCCACCGACTGCCCGTCCCGCTCTTCCCCGGCTTCGACACCCTCGGCACCCTCGAACACATCATGACCACCGGGTACGACCACACCTGGTTCGTCCTCACCCAGAAGATCATCGAGAAGGAGTTCGCCCTCTCCGGCTCCGAGCAGAACCCGGACCTCACCGGGAAGTCGATCAAGGGAGTGCTCGGCCGGGCGCTGCCCGGCGCCACCGGCCCGGTCGAGGCGTTCAAGAAGCACGGCGTGGACTTCGTCGTCGCCGACACCCTCGACGAACTCGTCCGCGGCATGAACGCCAAGACGCCCGAGGCGCTGATCGACGCCGCCGAGCTGCGCCGCGAGGTCGAGGCCAGGGACCGCGAGATGGCCAACCCGTTCGCCAAGGACCTCCAGGTCACCGCGGTGCACGGGGCCCGCCGCTACCTCGGCGACAAGCTGATCCGCACCGCCGCCCCGCACCGCCTGCTCGACCCCAAGGCCGGCCCGCTGATCGCCGTCCGGCTCAACATCCTCACCCGCAAGTCCCTCGGCGGCCTGGAGACCGACCTCTCCTCCCGGGTCCTGCGCGCCGACGGGACGGTGCTCGACGGCCTGTACGCGGCGGGCGAGGCGGCCGGCTTCGGCGGCGGCGGGGTGCACGGCTACCGCGCCCTGGAGGGCACCTTCCTCGGCGGCTGCCTGTTCTCCGGCCGCGCCGCGGGTCGCGCCGCGGCGAAGGCGACCGCGTAGCGGAGGCGGCACGTCAGAAGGGGCGCGAGGAGCCTGCGAAGGTCCCCGCGCCCCTGAGCGCCTGCCGCAGGTGTCAGCGGCTGACGTAGATGCTGTCCATGAACTCGATGATCTGGCGGTCGGTCAGGCGCTGGCCGTCGCGGTGGCCCATCGCGAGGTCCGCCTCGCTGATCATGCCGACCAGCCGGCCGTTCTCGATCACCGGCATCCGGCGGATCTGGTGCTGCTCCATCTTCTTGAGCACCGTCTCCATGTCGTCGCCGGCCTTGACGCAGTGCAGGTGGCCGGCCAGGTCCATCGCCATCATGGTGGACGGGTCCTTGCCGGCCGCCAGACACTTCACCACGATGTCCCGGTCGGTGATGATGCCCTTGAGCATCTTGTCCGGGCCGCAGATGGGCAGGGCGCCGACGTCCAGGTCGCGCATCATCTTGGCGGCGGCCATCAGGGACTGGTCGGCGTCGATGCACTGGGCGCCTCGGTGCATGATGTCACTGGCTGTGGTCACGGGGGGTTCCTCTCGGTCGTCCGCGGGGGCGGCCACCGGTCGCGGCCGCGACGGCATGCGGAGCGTGATGGTGCGATCACCATATGCACGCCCGTCCAGGGCCGCGCGCGGAGCCGGACGCCCGCTGGGGCAGAATCTTCCGAGGTACCGACCGTTCCGGCGGTGCCGTTCGTACCGGTCCGCCGTTCTCCGGCCCGTCACCCGTTCGGCGGCGCGGGCGGCGGCCACCAGGGAGGGAACCCCATGGCCCGTCGTCCCCGCGGCCAGGCACCGGCCGCCGCCGCGCCGGTCACCGTCACCGTCTGCCGCGGCTGCTGCTGCGGCACGACGGCCAAGCACCCCGACGTCGACCACCCGGGCCAGCTGGCCCGGCTGCGCGAGGGGATCGGCGAGGCCGGCAAGGTCCGGGCCGTCGACTGCCTGGACGCCTGCGGGCACTCCAACGTCGTCGTGGTCGGCCCCTCCACCGAGGGGCGACTGGCCGGCGGGCGGCCGGTCTGGCTGGGCTGGGTGCTCTCCGACGACATGATCGACGAAGTGGTGGAGTGGGTGAAGGCCGGCGGCCCCGGCCTGGTGCCGTCGCCGGGCACCCTCGACCTCCAGGAGTTCACCGTCTCCCGCCGGGTCCGCGAGAACCTGCCCGGCTGACGCGAGAACCTGCCCGGCCGACCGTCAGGCGGCCTGCCGGGCCGAGCCGTTCGGCCACACCACCCGGACGGGCACCCCGGCCCGCCGGGCCGTGCCCACCATGTCCGCGGTGCCGCCGAGGCCGCGCCCCGGCCGGCCGTCCCAGACCGCGACCACCAGGTCGGCGCGGCGCAGCAGTTCGGCGTTGGCCGCCTGGTACGCGGCCGCGGACTGCTCCCGGTGCGGCAGCACGACGGTCTCGGCGGCGGCCGCGAGCAGCCGGTCGAAGGGCGGGCGGTCCGGCTCGGGCAGCCAGCGGCGGTAGCGCGGCGAGGGCAGTACGGCGACCAGGCGGCCCCCCGCCGCGAGCACGGCCTCCGCGAACAGCGAGTCGGCGCCGGGGGCGAGGCAGGAGACGCCGGTCAGGTCGGCGGGCCGGTGTGCCGCGAGCAGTGCCCGCAGTTCCTCCCGCACCAGCCGCACGGTCTCCTCGGAGAGGTCCAGGTGCCCGGTCACCGCGATCGCCGTCATTCCGTCCTCACCGGTCGCCGCCCGGCCGGCCGGCACCGGCCGTGCCGAGGGTACCGTGGCGGCTGCTGCCATGCTGTGCGCATGGCGGAACTCGACGGGCGACCGGCCACGGCCGCACAGCTGCAGGCGCTGGCGCTCACCAACTACGGGCACTTCACCACCGTCCGGGTGGCGAACGGGCTGGTCCGGGGCCTCGGGCTGCACCTGGCCCGGCTGGAGCGGGACTGCCGGGAGCTGTTCGGCACCGGCCTCGACCTGGAGCGCGTCCGGGCGTACGCGCGCCGGGCGGCGCCCGCGGCGGGGGAGGCGATCGTCCGGATCACCGTCTTCGACCCGGAGCTCGACCTCGGGCGGATGGGCGCACAGGCGCGCCCGCGGGTGCTGGTGACGACCCGTCCGGCCGGGCCGGCGGAGATGCCGCCGCTGCGGGTGCGGACCGTCCGGTACGAGCGCGACGCCCCGCACGTCAAAGGGGTCGGCCTGTTCGGCGCGCTGCGCGAGCGGCGGGCGGCGCAGGCGGCGGGCTTCGACGACGCCCTGTTCACCGACGCCTCCGGCGCCCTCTCCGAGGGCGGCACCTGGAACATCGGCTTCGTCCGCGACGGCGAGGTGCTCTGGCCGACGGCCGACCAGCTCCGCGGCACCACCATGGACCTGCTCCGGACAGCCCACCCCTGGCGGCCCGAACGGATCATCGGGGCGGAGGGCTTCGAGGCCGCCTTCGCCACCAACGCAGCCACCGGCGTACGCCCCGTCGCCGCGGTGGACGGCGTCGCCCTCTCGACCACCCACCCTGTCCTGGACGCCCTGCGGGCGGCCTACGCGGCCGTGCCGGGCGAGCGGCTCTGAGGCCGCTCCCGAACGGCCGGTCGCACGACGGGGATCACGGTCGGCGGGGCGGGCGACCTGGCCGCGGACGTGCCGGCGACCACCCCGGCCGGGCAGCGGATCCTGATCGGGACCTACCGCGACGTCCACCGCTGCCACCTGGCGGCCGTGGTGACGACCGGCTCGTTCACCAAGGCCGCCGTGCCGTGCCGGTCCGCAGGCGGTCGGGGTTCAGCCGGTGTGTTCGGCCTGGGCCATCCAGGAGTACTTCTCCAGGTCGGCGGTGAGGCCGATCAGGATGTCCTGGCTGACCGGGTCGGGGTCGCCGGTGGCGTCGATCCGTTGCCGCATGCGGGCGATGACCGCGCCGAGGGCGGCGACCAGGGCGGCCACCGTGTCGTTGTCCCGGATCGGGCCGGACGCGGGGGCGGCGATGCCGCTGCTGTCGGCGACGGTGCGGGAGCGGCCGTCGGGCGGGAAGCCGATCGCGGCGGCCCGCTCGGCCACCGTGTCGGCGTGCACCCGGGCCAGCGCGACCACCTCGTCCAGCTGCAGGTGGACGGAGCGGAAGCGCGGGCCCACCACGTTCCAGTGCAGCTGCTTGGCGACCAGTGAGAGGTCGACCAGGTCGACCAGAGCGCCCTGCAGCGCCTCGCCGACCACGGTGCGGTCGGCGTCGGGCAGCGGGCTGTTGATTGCGTACATCGGGGCTGCTCCTCGGGGTCGGATCTGCCCGTCAGCCTCTCACAGAAAATGCCGTGAATCGGACATGTCTCACTTCTCGCCCAGGGCATGCCGGACGCCGCCGAGCAGGTGCGTGCGGAAGCACGCGTCCCGGTAGGCCTCCGGCGCGTGGCCGAGCGAGGTGTAGAAGGTGGGGGCGCCGTCGTGCTCGCCGGACCAGGCGATCGGGTGGCCGGGGCCCATCAGCCCGCCCTCGTAGCCGTCCTCGTCCACCGTGAGCAGCACCCGCGCGCCCTGCTCGCGCGGGTCGGTGCGGAAGTTGTACCACTCGTCGGTCCACGTCCAGGCCGGCGGCAGGTGGGAGGTGGCGGGGTGGTCGCCGTCGGCGGTGCGGACGGTGGCGGTCTGGATCGGCGGGTGGCTGTGGAAGCGGGCGCCGATCAGGCCCTCGTACCAGGGCCACTCCATCTCGGTGCCGGCGGCGCAGTGCACGCCCATCCAGCCGTTCCCGGCTCCCAGGTGGGCCCGCAGGGCGTCCCGGCCCGGCTCGTCCAGCACGTCGCCGCCGGTGGAGAGGAACACCACGGCGGCGTAGCGGCGCAGCGAGCCCGGGCGGAACTCCGACGGCTCGTCGGTGCTGTCGACCTCGAAGCCGTGGTCGGCGCCGAGTTCCTGCAGGGCGCGCACGCCGTCCACGACGGACTCGTGCGGGAAGAGCAGATTGCGGGTGTGGATGAGAATCCTGGCGGTCATGGGCGTCGATCCTGCCGCAGCGGGCGCGCCCCCGGGAGTGCTTGCGCGCTCCGTGCACCATCCGTGGGCGATCCGTGCGCGGATCGCCAAGTGGCGGCCCGGCGGCCGCGGTTGCGTGCCGCCGGGCCGGTCGTCGGGCCGGTCGTCGAGCGGTCCGGTCCGCTGCGGTCGGTCAGGCGAAGTGCGCCTTGGCCTCCGGGGAGACGTAGGCGCGGATGATGACGACGGCGATGGCGATGCCGGCCAGCGAGGTGACGTTGCCGGAGAAGAGGGTGAAGAGCGAGCCGATGACACCGAGGCCCTCGACGGCGAGGACGGTCGGCCGGGCCCAGCTCAGGCCCTTGGGGGTGCCGACCGCTCCGGCGACCAGGGCCAGCGCGATGAGCACGGTGAACCAGCCGAGCAGTTGCAGGGTGCCGGCGCCGTCGCCGCCGTGGTCGGCCTCGTCGTTGCCGAGCGCGATCAGCAGCACCCCGGCGAAGAGGTTGAGGAGGATCTGGAGGGCGATGAAGCCGAGGGCCATCTTGAGCTGCTTGGGCAGCCCGCCGCCGGCGGTCTGAGTCTGCGTCATATGTGCTTCCCCCTTTGGTGGATCAGTGATCCGCGTCGCTGCGGGTCATCCGGAGGATCGGGGCGGGGCAGGTCGGCTGTCAATGGGGTCGACCGGCCGGGGCCGGGGCGCGGCTCGGTCGAAGGAGATCGCGGCCAGCCGCAGTTCGCCCCGCAGGACGACCCGCAGGTCGTGGACGCCCTTGGCGGTGCGGTGAGTTCGGCCCGTGCGGTCGTCCAGGTGTACCGGTCGCCGGTGGCGGGCACCGGGATCCGGGTGGCCGCGCCTGCGGTGTGCAGTTCGACGGCGGCCGGGCCGGCGGAGGTGCGCGAGACGGTGATCTCGGCCGTCGCGGCTCCTTCGCCGAAGTCCACGGCGCGGAAGGCCAGTCGGGCCGGGCCGGGGCCCTCGTTCGCGACCGCTTCACCGTCCTCGCGGGTGCGGTCGACCAGCCGCCACCGGAGGTCTCGTCGAAGTCCCGGGCGGCGATCGGGGCGGTGGTGCCGGGGCGGGGCAGCGGCTCCGGGCCGGTGAGCACGAGGTCGGCGTCGGTGCGCAGGTCGGTGCTGGAGGCGCCGGCGGCCAGGGTGTGCCGGCCGGGGTCGACCGTCCACCGGCCGTGCCCGGGGTCGAAGCGGCCGGGTGCGGCGAGCGGGACGCGGAAGGCGACCCGGCGTTCCTCGCCCGCGGCGAGCTCGACGCGTTCGAAGCCGACCAGCCGGCGTAGTGGGGTGGTGACCGGCGCGTCGTGGCAGCGGGTGTACAGCTGGACGACCTCCGCTCCGGCGCGCGGGCCGGTGTTGGCGACGGTCAGCTCGGCGACGGCGTGCTCCCCGTCGACGGCGGCGGTCGGCGCGCCGTACCGGAACTCGGTGTAGGAGAGGCCGTGGCCGAAGGGGGCCGCCGGCGGGCGGGCAGCCGGGCGTCGCGGTAAGGGGCGTCGGGCATGGATGGTCCTCCGGTGCGGCACGGGGGTGGGGCTGATGCTTCACGAGGTGGTCGATCGAAGCGCTTCGAAGTCGGCAGTGGCGCTGCGGACCGTCAAGACGCCCGACCGTCGGCGGGAGCCCGCCGGCCCCGGTGTTCCCGCTGGCCCAGACCGATTTGGCGGATGCGCAGGCCACTGCCCCGAAGCGCCCGCACGGTCTGTGTCGCCGTCAAGTCCTGAACTGTGAAGCGCGTGCAAACCCTTGTGCGACGGCCCCGGCTGGCCTAGCCTCGGCGCACGTTGAAGCGCTTCGACAGTGCGGCCGGGGCCACACCACCGCACCGCCGGAGCACCGCCCGCAGCACCCCCGCACCTCCCACCCAGCCGCAGCCCGGGGACGAGGACGGCCGGGTGCGGCCGAGCCGCCGGCCGCCCGGGCCCGCCCGCCCCGCCACACGACGAAGGGCTCCACCCGCCATGAGCAGCGCTGACAGAGTCGGCTCCGCCCCCTGTCCCTGCCGCCGAGGCTTCCTCGGCGCCGCCCTCGCCGCGGCCGCCGCGGTCACGAGCGGCGGCCTGCTGACGGCCTGCTCCTCCGGCACCGGCCGCTCCAGCGCCAAGGGGGGTGTCGCCGCCGGCAGTGCCCTGCAGAACGCCCTGCCCGCCTTCGTCGCCTCCACCCTCGTCACCCCGGACATCCCGGGCAGCAACGGCTCCACCCTGCGTCCCCGGCTGGAACATCACCGGCCGGATCCCCAACGCCATCGGCGCCAAGGCCGCCGACCCCACTTCCAGAAGGGCATGCTGATCGGCGCCGTCAAGGGCTGAGCAGCGAGAGGCGGAACGTCGAGCGTCGAGAGGACCCCCCATGCCGTCCCTTGCCGACACCACCCGCGGCCGGATCCTCTTCGGCGGCGACTACAACCCCGAGCAGTGGCCCGAGGAGACCTGGGCCGAGGACGTCCGGCTGATGCGGGAGGCCGGCGTCACCACCGCCACGGTCGGCGTCTTCGCCTGGGCCGCGCTCGAACCGACTCCCGGAGCACGGGAGTTCGACTGGCTGCGGCGCGTCCTCGACCTGCTGCACCAGGGCGGGATCGAGGTCTGCCTGGCCACCCCCACCGCCTCCCCGCCGCCCTGGCTCGGCGAACTCCACCCCGGCACCCTGCCGGTCACCGCCGAAGGCACCCGCCTGCACTGGGGCTCCCGCAACCAGTGGTGTCCCTCCTCGGCCGACTACCGGCGCCGTGCCCTCGCCCTGGTCGAGGACCTCGCTGCCGCGTTCGGGCACCACCCGGCCGTCCGGACGTGGCACGTCAACAACGAGTACGGGCCGGTCTGCCACTGCGAGGAGACCGCTGAGCGCTTCCGCGACTGGCTGCGCAAGCGGCACGGCGGCCTGGAC
The DNA here is from genome assembly GCA_002300355.1 of Streptomyces sp. TLI_235. Taxonomy (NCBI): domain Bacteria; kingdom Bacillati; phylum Actinomycetota; class Actinomycetes; order Kitasatosporales; family Streptomycetaceae; genus Streptomyces; species Streptomyces sp. TLI_235. The sequence goes on along the minus strand of NSGV01000002.1, from coordinate 1,407,125 downwards.
GCGCTCAACGCCGCCTGGGGCACCGTCTTCTGGAGCCAGCGGCACGGCAGCTGGTCGACCGTCGCCCCGCCGCGCGCCGCCCCCTACCTGCCCAACCCGGCCCAGGTGCTGGACTTCCGGCGGTTCTGCTCCGACGTCCTGCTGGAGTGCTTCACCGCCGAACGCGACGTGCTGCGCCGGCACAGCCCCGGGCTGCCGGTCACCACCAACTTCATGACGCTCTACCCGCACGTCGACTGCTGGGCCTTCGCCGCCGAGGAGGACGTCGTCTCGCTCGACGCCTACCCCGACCCGGCCGATCCGCGGGCCGCGGTGCGTGCCGCGCTCGGCCAGGACATGACCCGCTCCCAGGCGGGCGGCCCCTGGCTGCAGATGGAGATGGCCGCCTCCGCCGTCAACTGGCGCGCCGTCAACCGGGTCAAGCCCGCCGAACGGCTCCGCCTGGAGGCGCTGCAGGCCGTCGCCCGCGGCGCCGGCGGCCTCTGCTTCTTCCAGCGGCGGGCCTCCCGGCAGGGCGCGGAGAAGTTCCACTCCGCCCTGCTGCCGCACGCCGGCGCCGACACTCCGCAGCACCGCGCCGTCCGCGCACTCGGCGCCGAACTCCCGCTGCTCGCCGAGGCGGTGGGCACCGACGTCAAGGCCGACATCGCGGTCGTCTTCGACTGGTCGAACTGGTGGGCCCTGGAACAGCCCGGCCGTCCCTCCGACCGGGTCGACCTCGAACCGGTCGCCCTCGCCTGGCACGGCGCCCTCTGGGACGCCCACCTCACCGCCGACTACGTCCGCCCCGAGGCCGACCTCACCCGCTACCGGCTGGTCGTCGTCCCCAACCTCTACCTCGCCTCCGACCGGGCCGTCGAGAACCTGACCGCCCACGTACACCGCGGCGGTACGCTGGTCGCCGGCTTCTTCACCGGTGTCGCCGACGACCAGGACAACATCCGTCCCGGCGGCATGGACGAACGGCTGTGCGACCTGCTCGGCGTCCACCCGCTCGAGTGGCGCCCGCTCGACGCCCCCGCCGACCTCGACGGCGGCGGCACCGCCGACCTGTGGAGCGAGGAACTGCGCCTCGGCGAGGGCACCGAGGTGCTCGCCTCCTTCGCCGACGGCACCCCCCCGCCACCCGCCGCGGCGGTGCCCACTACCTCGCCACCCTGCCCGAACCCGCCGTCCTGCGGCGGCTGCTCGCCGACGCCGCCGATGCCGCCGGCGTCCACCCCGAGCTGCCCGGCCTCCCCGACGGAGGGAGGCCGTCCGGCGCGGCGGACTGCTCTTCGTGCTCAACCACACCGCCGACGCGGTGCACCTGCCCCTGCCCGGCCCTCACCGGGACCTGCTGACCGCCCGCGACAGCGCAGCACCGCACCTCGCCCCCCACGGCGTCGCGGTGCTCCGCCCGCTGTGACCGACAGGACTCCCATGCCCGACGCCCCCACCCACGGCATCCACGACACCGCGCCCGCCGCCCGCTGGGAGGACGCCTACCTCGGCGGCAACGGCCGGCACGGCGTCCTGGTGCACGGCCGCACCGCGGACGAGCACCTGGTGGTCACCCACCACGACCTGGTCCGTCCCGACCCGGCGAGCGGCGTCGAGCCGCCGCTGCTCGCGCCCCTGCTCGGCGCGGTGCAGGACGCCCTGCTGGCCGGCCGGCAACAGGAGGCGGTGGCCGCCTTCGGCGGGGACTGGGAGCCGCGGTTCGTCCAGTCCTTCCATCCCGGCTTCGCCGTGCGGATCCGCCGCCCGGCCGGCGGGGCCGCCGACTACCGGCGCACCCTGGACTTCCGTACCGGCGTCGTCGCCGCCGAATGGCGGGAGGAGGACGGCTGGTGGCGCTGCGAGACCTTCGTCTCCCGCGCCGACGACGCGGTGGTGCACCTGCTGACCGCGCCCGGCGGCGGCGCCGTCGACGCCGAGGTCTGCCTGGACACCCGGCTGCCCGGCGTGCCGGACGACCTGCGGGCCGCCGTCCGCTCGGTGTACCGCCCCGCCGAGATCCCCGCCGCCGCACCGGACGGCCCCCGGGACTCGGCGCTGCTGCGGCTGCGCGTCCGCTACCCCGACAGCGAACTCGGCTACCGCGGCGCCACCCGGCTGCTCGCCCCCGGCGGCACCGTCCGCTGCGACGGACCCCGGGTGCACGTCACCGGCGCCCGCCAGCTGCTGCTGCTCACCCGCACCGCGCGCGGCCCGGTCGCCGAGCCCGACGGCCGGCTCGGCCGGCTCGACACCGGCCTGTACGCGCTGCCGGAGGACTACGAGGTGCTGCTGCAACGCCACCTCGACCGGCACACCGAGGCGTACGACCGGGTCGCCCTCGACCTGCACGCGCCGGCCGCCGACCGCGAGCTGCCCGCCGCCGAGCTGCTGGCCCGCCAGGAGCGGGATCCGGCGACGCTGCAACTCGCCCTGCTGGAGTCGCTGTTCGCGGCGGGCCGGTACCACCTGCTGGCCTCCTCGGGCGAGCGTCCGCCGCGGCTGTGCGGCCTGTGGGCGGGCGACTGGTCGACCGCCTGGGGCGGCGCCTTCACCACCAACGCCAACCTGAACCTGCAGCTCGCCGGAGCCGCCGCCGGCGGCCTGCCGGAGGCGTCGCTGGCGCTGGCCGCCCTCGTCCGCGACCAGCTGCCGGACTGGCGGACCAACGCCCGCCGGCTGTTCGGCACCCGCGGCGCGGTCGCCCCCGCGCACACCGACGGCACCAACGGCCTGCAGTACCACTTCGACCGCAGCTGGGCGCACCACCTGTGGACGGCGGGCGCCGACTGGCTGCTGCACCCGCTGCTGGAGCACGCCGAGACCACCGGCGACACCGCCTTCCTCACCGGTGAGCTGCTGCCCGCCCTGCTGGAGACCGCCGCCTTCTACGAGGACTTCCTGACCCGCACCGGCCCGGACGGCCGGATCGCGATCGTGCCCTCGTACTCGCCGGAGAACCACCCGGTCGACCCGGCCACCGGCGAACCCGCGCCCGCCGCGGCCGCCGTCAACGCCACCATGGACATCGCCGCCGCCCGGCACGCCCTCGCCACCGCCGCCGAACTCGCCGACCGGCACCGCGCCGCCCCCGCCGCCCGTACCGCTGCCTGGCGGGCACTCGCCGCCCGGCTGCCCGCGTACCGGGTGAACGAGGACGGCGCGCTCGCCGAGTGGGCCTGGCCCGGCCACCGGGACGGTTACGACCACCGGCACGTCAGCCACCTCTACCCGGTGTGGCCGCTCGACGAGATCGCGCCGGACACCACCCCGGAGCTCGCCGCGGCCGCCCGCACCGCGCTGCTGCTGCGCGGCGACGAGAACCACTCCGGCCACGGCCACCTGCACCGGGCGCTGGCCGCCGCCCGGCTGGACGACGCCGGGCTGCTCACCTGCCAGCTCGCCCGGCTGCTCGTCCGCGGCTTCTTCTTCCGCTCCCTGATGAGCAGCCACTACCCGGGCCGGGACGTCTTCAACGCGGACGTGGCGCACGCCCTGCCCGGCGTCCTGATCGAGATGCTGGTCCGCTCCCGCCCGGCCCGCGGCGGCCGCCCGGCCCGGCTGACGGTGCTGCCCGCGCTGCCCGCCGCGCTGCCGAGCGGCCGGCTCACCGGGGTGCGCACCCGCTTCGGCGCGGTGGTCGAGGAGCTGTCCTGGTCGCCGGAGCGGGTCACCGTCGCCCTGCGGGCCGCGCGTCCCGCCACCGTCGAGCTGCGGATCGCGCCGCTGCACAAGGAGGGCGGCGAGCTGCTGGAGCTGGCACCGGGCCGGCTGCGCTCCTGCACCGTGGAACTCTGACGTGCCGTCGGCCGCCCGCCCTGCGGTTTTGCGAACTGATGACCGATTCTTGCTCCGCCGCAGACCGGCACGACGGTGTGCGTTCACCGGACGTCCCTCCGTGGGCCAACCACCGCTGGGAGCCTCCGGGCATGGATATGCCGAACATGGGCGTGCCCGCGGGGCTCGCCGACCGCATGAGCACGGCGGAGCAGCACGAGTACCTGCGCAGCAGGCTGTCCCGGCGCAGGATGCTGCGTTCCTCGGCGGTGACGGTGGGTCTGCTGGCGGTCGGCGGCGCGCTGGGCGGCGGCACCGCCTCGGCGGCCCCGGCCGCCGGCTCCACCACCGACGGCATCGACGGCGCGCTGGTCGCCCCGATGGGCCGTCACCTGGCCTTCGGCCCGCGGCCGGACACCCAGTTCCGGATCTCCTGGCAGGTCCCGGCGCCGGTCAAGCGGCCGTTCCTGCGTTTCGGCCGCCACCCGTGGGACCTCTCGCACAAGGTCGAGGCGGAGGTGCGTGCCCTGCACACCCCGGCGCTCACCCCGACCGGAACCCCGGTCGACCAGTACTACCTGCACGTCGCGCTGGACCACCTGCAGCCCGACACCACCTACTACTACGGTGTCGGCCACCAGGGCTTCGACCCGGCCTCCGGCCAGGCGATCTCCACCCTGTCGACCTTCCGCACCGCGCCGGCCCGGCACGGCCGCGGCGGCCGCCCGTACGAGCCGTTCACCTTCACCGCCTTCGGCGACCAGGGTGTCTCCTCGCACGCCGCCGGGAACGACCACGTGATCCTCGCCCAGAAGCCGGCCTTCCACCTGCACGCCGGCGACATCTGCTACGCAGACCCGGCCGGCTCCGGCCAGGACTCCGACAAGTCGGTGTACTCGGCGGCCACCTGGGACGCCTTCCTGGCGCAGACCGAGACGGTCGCCGCGAAGATCCCGTGGATGGTCTCCTACGGCAACCACGACATGGAGGCCTGGTACTCGCACCACGGCTACGGCGGCGAGGACGCCCGCTTCTTCCTGCCCGGCAACGGCCCGGACCCGCGCACCGCGCCCGGCGTGTACTCCTTCGTCTACGGCAACGTCGGCGTCGTCTCGGACGCCAACGACGTCTCGTACGAGATCCCGGCCAACCTCGGCATCACCGCGGGCCGCCAGACCGCCTGGCTGGAGCGGACACTGCGCTCGCTGCGGGCCGACGACGGCGTCGACTTCATCGTGGTCTTCTTCCACCACTGCGCCTTCTCCACCACCCACCAGCACGCCTCCGAGGGCGGTGTCCGGGAGGCCTGGGTGCCGCTCTTCGAGAAGTTCCGGGTGGACCTGGTCGTCAACGGCCACAACCACGTGTACGAGCGCACCGACGCCATCCTCGGCAACAAGGTGGCGAAGGCGGTGCCGAGCGGCGGCACGGTGGAGCCGGCCCGGGACGGAGCGGTGTACGTGACGGCGGGCGCGGCCGGCCGCAGCCTGTACTCCTTCGACGCGCCGGACAGCTACGAGGGCCACGAGAACCGCCGCGACTCGGTGGACACCTACCACTTCGCCAAGGGCGGGGTGAAGGTGCCCGAGACGGTCGAGTGGTCGCGGGTGCGCTACACCGGCTACTCCTTCGTGAGGGTGGACGTCGCCCCGGCGCACCGCGGCCGGACGGCCACCATGAAGGTGACCGCCCTCGCCAAGGACGGCACCCGGGTCGACCACTACACGATCGCCCGCCGCGCGGGCGAGTGCGCGACGCACTGACACCACGCGCCCGCCGGGCCCGCCCTCCGGTCGGGGAGGAGGGGCCCGGCCGGGCCTTAGGCCAGTTCGGCCAGCTCGGCGGCGAGTTCGTCGCTGTGGCGGAAGGTCAGGCCGGCCAGCGCCACGTGCTTCCAGCGGACCGTCAGGTCGCCGTCCAGGATGAACACCGAGCGGCGCAGGCCGAGGCCGGGCACGGCGATGCCGTACGCCTTGGCGACCGTGCGGTCGGTGTCGGCGAGCAGCGGGAAGGCGATCCGGTGCCGGCGGGCGAACTGCTCGTGGCTGTCCAGGCCCTGCGGGGAGACGCCCCAGACGGTGGCGCCGAGGCCGGTGAAGCGCTCCAGGTCGGAGGTGTACTCGCAGAGCTGCTTGGTGCAGACGGGGGTGTCGTCGCCCGGGTAGAAGACCAGCACCAGCGGGCCGCCGCCCTTGGTGTCGGAGAGCCGGTACTCCTGGCGGCGGGCGGTGTCCCCGTCGAGCAGCAGGCCGGGGAGGGCGAAGTCGGGGGCCTGGGTTCCGGCCTCGGGCGGCTTGGGCATGGGTGTCCCTTCCGGGCATCGGCAGACAGACCGGTCTGTCTGCTCATGTCCCGATGCTAGCCCGGCCGGCCGCCGGGTGTCGTGGCACCCGCCGGCCGGCCGGGCCGCCGGTCACTGCCGGTAGGTGGCCAGGAAGCGCCCGATCCGGTTGATCGCCGTCTCCAGGTCGTCGGCGCGCGGCAGCGTGACGAACCGGAAGTGGTCCGGGCGCGGCCAGTTGAAGCCGGTGCCCTGGACGAGGTGGATCTTCTCGCGGAGCAGCAGGTCCAGCACGAACCTCTCGTCGTCGACGATCTCGTGCACCTCGGGGTCGAGCCGGGCGAAGGCGTACAGCGCGCCCTTCGGCTTCACGCAGCTGACGCCCGGGATCTCGTTGAGCGCCCGCCAGGCGACGTCCCGCTGCTCGGTCAGCCGGCCGTTCGGCAGGGTGAGGTCGTTGATCGACTGGTGGCCGCCGAGCGCCGCCTGCACCGCGTACTGCGCCGGCACGTTGGGGCACAGTCGCATGCCGGCCAGCATGGTCAGGCCCTCCAGGTAGTCCGCGGCCTGCTGCTTGGGGCCGGAGACGGCGAGCCAGCCGCTGCGGAAGCCGGCCACCCGGTAGGCCTTGGACAGGCCGTTGAAGGTGAGGGTGAGGACGTCGTCGGCGAGCGCCGCCAGGCAGTGGTGCTCGGCGTCGTCGTAGAGGATCTTGTCGTAGATCTCGTCGGCCAGCACCATCAGGCCGTGCCGGCGGGCGAGGTCGAGGATGCCCTCCAGCAGCTCCTTCGAGTAGACGGCGCCGGTCGGGTTGTTGGGGTTGATGACGACGATCGCCCGGGTCCGGTCGGTGATCTTCGCGGCGATGTCGTCCAGGTCCGGGAACCAGTCGGCCTGCTCGTCGCAGAGGTAGTGCACCGCGCGGCCGCCGGCGAACCGCACCACCGCCGTCCACAGCGGGTAGTCCGGCATCGGGACGAGCACCTCGTCGCCGTCGTCCACCAGCGCCTGGACGGCCATCTGGATCAGCTCGGAGGCGCCGTTGCCCAGGTACACGTCGTCGACCGTCATCCCGGCGACACCGCGCTGCTGGTAGTACTGCACCACCGCGCGGCGGGCCGGCAGGATGCCGCGCGAGTCGCTGTAGCCGTGGGCGTTCGGCAGGTTGCGGATGATGTCCTGGAGGATCTCCGGCGGCGCCTCGAAACCGAACGGCGCGGGGTTGCCGGTGTTCAGCCGCAGGACGCTGTGCCCGGCCTCCTCCAGTGCGTTCGCCTGGTCGACCACCGGGCCACGGATCTCGTAGCACACGTCCTTGAGCTTGCTGGACTGCCGAAACTCCACTGCGGCCTCCCGACCTCACCTCTGGTTGCTTTGTTCTACCAAGTAACCACTTGGAAAGTCCAACCTTTTGGCTATGCTGATCCCCATGCCACGCCGAAGCTACGACCAGTACTGCGCCGTCGCCCGCGCCCTGGACGCGGTGGGGGAGCGCTGGAGCCTCCTGATCGTCCGTGAACTCCTCGGCGGGCCCCGCCGCTACACCGACCTGCACGCGGACCTGCCCGGCGTCTCCACCGACATCCTCGCCGCCCGGCTCAAGCAGCTGGAGAGCGAGGGCCTGGTCGAACGCCGCCGCCTGGAGCGCCCCGCCAACGCCTCGGTGTACGAACTCACCGACCGCGGCCACGCGCTGCGCCCGGTCCTCGACGCACTCGCCGTCTGGGGCACCGCCGACCTCGGCGAGCCCCGGCCCACCGACGCCGTCCGCGAGCACTGGTACACCACCGCCGGCTGACGACCCCTGCCGCCCCGGGGCCGCTCCGACTGCTCCGGGTGAGGGACCGGTCGCCCCGGTGTGTCCCGCGCCCGCCCCGGCCGCCCGCCCCTACGGTGGGCGGCAGGAGGGCACACATGGCACGGGTGATCACGCAGGCCTCGATGTCCCTGGACGGATTCATCGCGGACCACTCCGACCAGGTCGGGGCACTGTTCGACTGGTACTCCAACGGGGACGTGGAGGTCACCGGCGCCGACAAGGACCGGGTGTTCCGGGTCTCCGCCGCCAGCGCGGAGTACCTGCGCTCCGCCTGGTCGACCGTCCGCGCCACGGTGATCGGCCGGCGGCTGTTCGACATCACCAACGGCTTTGACGGCCGCCCGCCGGTCGGCGAGGCCGTCTTCGTGGTCACCCACCGCCCGCCGGACGACTGGGACTTCCCCGACGCGCCGTTCACCTTCGTCACCGGTGGCCCGGCCGAGGCGGTCGCCCTGGCCAAGGAGTTCGCCGGGGACGGGGACGTCGCCCTCACCCCCGGCGACATCGGTGGCCAGGCCTTCGCGGCGGGCCTGGTGGACGAGGTCCTGGTCGACCTCGTCCCCGTGGTGTTCGGCGCCGGTGTGCACTACTTCGGCCGCTACCACGGCTCCCCGCTGATGCTGGAGGACCCGGAGATCGTCCAGGGCGACCGGGTCACCCACCTGCGGTTCCGGGTCCGCCGCGACTGAGCGCGGGAGAGGGCACCCCGGGCCCGGTCGGCCGCGGGTGCCCCCGGCGGTCCGCTCAGCCGCCGGTGACGCCGTCGGTGTGCTCGCGCAGCAGATCGGCGTGGCCGTTGTGGCGGGCGTACTCGGAGACCAGGTGGAAGAGGACCAGCCGCAGCGAGTGCTCCTCGCCGTCGAGCACGAAGGTGTCGTCCAGCGAGGCGCCGGCGACGACCTCGTCGGCGAGCCGGCGCTCCTCCAGCAGCCGCGCGTAGTCCTCCTCCGCGCGGGCCGGGTCCGACTCGTCGAAGTCGGCGTCCTTGTTCGGGCTTTCGGCGTAGAGCCGCGGCACGCCCGCGCCGGCGAAGCGCTCGCGGAACCAGATCCGCTCGACCTTCGCCAGATGGCGGATCAGCCCGAGCAGGGAGAGGTTCGAGTCCGGCAGCGGGCGCAGTGCGAGCTGTTCGCCCGTCAGGCCCTGGCACTTGAGCAGGAAGGTGTCGCGGTGCCAGCCGAGGTAGCCGGTCAGCATCTCGCGCTCGCCGGCCACGAGGGAGCCGCCGGTGCGGGTGATGTCGGGTGCGGTCCAGGTCATGTCGCGATCATGCCGCCCGGCCGAAGCGCCGCGCCAGCCCCGCGTATACGCCCCGCGGGCCCGCGCACCGCCCGCCTACAGTGACGGACATGACCGCCGATGCCGCATTCGAACTCGCCCAACTCAACATCGCCCGCCTGCTCGCCCCGCTAGACAGCCCGCAACTCGCCGACTTCGTCGCCGCGTTGGACCCGGTGAACGCGGTCGCCGACCGCGCCGACGGCTTCGTCTGGCGACTGGTCGAGGGGGACGGCAACGCCACCGACGCCCGGATCTACGGCGACGACTGGCTGATCGTCAACATGTCCGTCTGGCGCGACCCGGCCGCCCTGCAGGCGTACGTCTACGCGCCGGAGCACCGCGAGGTGCTGCGCCGCCGTCGCGAGTGGTTCGCGCACGTCGCCGAGGCGATGACGGTGCTCTGGTGGGTCCCCGCCGGCCACCGCCCGACCGTGGCCGAGGCGGAGCAGCGCCTCGATCTGCTGCGCGCCGAGGGGCCGACCGCCGAGGCTTTCACCCTCCGCGCCACCTTCCCTGCGCCGGACACGGTTGCGGTGTCCGGTGCGTGACGAACCGTCACACTGCGCCCATGAGCGCGGCTGAGGCTTCTCCAAAAATACCCTTCTCGTCATGATGCAGAGTGATATTGCACCTACGCTGTGCAATTTCACTATTCGACGGACTGTCTAACGACAGATCACGAAACATAACGTTTGCATAAAGTCGCATACGGAGGCGATCGCCGATCGGTCTGGACCAATCGGCGTCGCCTCCTTCAACTTTGCTGCACCTGAACCGAGTTGGCTATCGGCGCCGCGAAGTTGTGGAGTCGTTGAACCCCGTACGTCTTCGCGCGTAGAACACGTGTGGACATTTCGCTCGGACGTTCTGGCAGGATTCCCGGCACTCAACCCCTCTCAAGGAATGAGGTGTGGTTTGTCCGGTCGTAGAAGAGCGGTCCAGCGACGGAAGAGCACCCGCGTGATGCTGGTCTCCGCCGTCCTGGCCGCAACGGGGGTCTTCGTGGGCAGCGCCGCCATGGGCGGCGCCTTCACCGAGGAGCGGACGACGGCTGCGGCCGGCGTGTCCGCCGACGGGTCCGCGCCGGCGTCCGAACCAGCGCACGACAAGGCCCCGGAACCGGTGGCCTCCATACCGAGCAACGACCCGCCGCGCGGCCTGGTGTACACCGGCCTCAAGGCGGCCGCCAAGGGCGACAAGTGTGTCGGCGTCCTGAAGACCGCCGAGGGCAACTGCACCCACGGGCCGGACGCGCCCCCCAAGGGCGTGGACGTCAAGAAGGACACCGCACCGGCGGTCAAGAGCGAGGAGACCGCCACCGACCCGGGCAGCACCGCCCCGGCCGACCGGGCCGCGCAGGCGCCGACGGCCGGCACGGAGGCGGCCGTCGACGCCGCCACCGGTCAGGGCGCCGTCGCCGCCCCCGCACCGGGTGCGAGCCCCAAGCCCACCCGCACCGCCGCCGCCGGCCCGGCCGACCAGACCGTCCAGTGCGACGGCGACGGAGCCACCGGCAACCGCGTCCAGGTGGTGTACGCCCACGGCCCCGGCAAGGACCGGTACGCGCAGTACGCCGCCTCCTTCCGCAAGTGGGCCGCGGACGCCGACACCATCTACTTCGCGAGCGCCCAGGAGACCGGCGGTGTCCGGCACATCCGCTTCGTGACCGCCGCGGACTGCACGCCGTCCGTGCTCAACGTCGAGCTGTCCGACTCGGCTCTCGCCGAGTTCAGCGCGATGAACTCCGCGCTCGCCCAGAAGGGCTTCAACCGCAAGGACCGCAAGTACATGGTCTTCGCGGACGCCAACGTCTACTGCGGCATCGGCACCTTCGCCGGTGACGAGCGCCCGGGCCAGGACAACCTGTCCAACTTCGGTCCCTCGTACGGCCGCACCGACTCCGGCTGCTGGAGCGGCTCCACCGCCGCGCACGAACTCGGCCACAACCTGGGCGCGGTGAACAACAGCGCGCCCAACACCAGCCGCGGCGCGCACTGCACCGACGAGTGGGACGTCATGTGCTACTCCGACACGCCGTACTACCCGACGATGCGGACGGTCTGCCCCGAGCGCGGCCACGACGAGCGCCTCGACTGCAACCACGACGACTACTACAACACCAGTCCCAAGGCGGGCAGTTACCTCGCCACGCACTGGAACGTCGCCAACAACCAGTTCCTGATGGCCGGCGGCGGCACCGGGCCGAACCCGAACCCGAGTCCCTCGCCGACCTCCTCGCCCACCCCGTCGCCCAAGCCGAGCCCGACCGGGCCGACCGGCAGCACCGGTCCGACGCCCACCGTCGGCAGCCTCGCCTCCGACTCCGCGGTGCTCAACTGGCCCGCGGTCAACGGGGCCGACTGGTACCAGGTCCGGCTGAACGGCGCCTTCCTCACCTGGGTGCAGCAGAACTCGGTACGCGTCTACAACCTGCGCCCCGACACCGACTACACCGTGGCGGTGGCCTACCGCGACCGCGCCGGCAAGGACTCCGCGCCCGGCCGCACCGTCTCCTTCCACACCCCGAAGGCCGGCACCACCACCACGCCCAGTGCGGCGTACACCATGGTCAACGGCGTTTCCGGCCTGGCCGCCGAGATCTGGGGCGGCAAGTCCGCGGACGGCACCGTGCTGGTCGCCTCCCAGCCCAACGGATACGCCGGCCAGCGCTGGTACTTCGACGACGCAGGCGACGGCTACGCCCGGATCCGCTCCGCGGTCTCCGGCAAGTGCCTGCAGCTCGGCGGCGCCGCGGGCGTCGGCCAGTGGGTGTACCAGCAGCCCTGCAACGGCACCTCCACCGCCCAGCAGTGGCGGCTCGCGACGGCCGGCGGCGGCGTCACCGTCACCGCCCGGGGCAGCTCGCTCGTCCTCGGCATCTCCGGCCGCCCGTACTACGGCGCCTGGCTGATGGAACTCCAGGACCCGAACGGCTCCGGCTACCACGCCTGGACGGTCCAGAAGACGTCCTGACGCTCCGCCGAGCCACCGGGGGCCCGCGCGCCGCCGCGGGCGGGCCCCCGCCGCACCACCCACTGCCCCAGGAGCGAACGCCCATGCGCACCCGCCGTACCGCGGTGGCCTGCGCCGTCCTCACCGGCCTGCTCACGCTCGGCCCGGCCGCGACGGCCCACGCCCACGGCGACACCATCGCCCTCACCGTCACCGGCAGCACCGCCGGACACCCGCAGGCCACCGCCCTGTGGGAGAACGACCGCGACCCGGTCGAGGAGCGGATCGCGGGCACCTTCTCCGCGACCGCCCCCGACGGCCGGACCGTCGGCCCCTGGCGGCTGGTGCCGGTGCCCGGCAGGCCCGGCGCCCTCACCACCGCCGAGGTGCTGCCGCCCGGCCACTGGACCGTCACCGCCGAGACCGCCTTCCCGGGGCTCGGCCGCTACCAGGGTGATCTCGACGTGCCGGTGAGCGACCCGCCGGGGTCGGCCCCGACGGCCGGACCGACCGCGCCGACCGACGGGCCCACCGCCGGTCCGACCGCCGGTCCGACCGGCGGGCGGTCCGCTTCGCCGGGCACCGTCACCGACCCCGTCCCGGCCGGCACCGCCGCCACCGGGAGCCCGGCAGCCGCACCGGCCGGCGCCGACCGCCCGGCCTGGCTGCTCGCGCTCGCGGGCCTCGGCACCGCCGTCCTCGCGTTGGGCGCCGTGGCGGTCGCCGTCCGCATCCTGCGGCGCTCCGCCCGTTCCTGACCCCGCGTCGGACGTCCCGGCCCCGCTCCGCACCGCCTCGACCCCGCGTCGGGCCGGGCGGACATCCGGGCCCGTCCGCGCCCGGGCACACGGCGGCGACCGCGCAGCCGCGCCGTCGCGCACCCGTGCCCATCCGTTCCCGCGCCCCTGCGCACGCCCGGCCCAGGCACGCCCTGAGCCCGGCACCTCCGGTTCACCCGACCCCGGTCCGCCGGCGACCCCGGCGCACCGGGCCGGACCCTCGGATCAAGGAGCACCATGCACAGACTCCGCGCGTCCCGCCGCAGGAAGACCCTGCTGGCCGCGCTCGTCACCGCGCTCTCCGGCGCACTGCTCTTCGGCATCGGCGTCTTCGCCCAGGCCGCCTCCACCGGCACCGTGATCGGCGGCCAGGGCGGCTACCGCACCGTCAACCAGCGCACCCTGCCCTCGCTGACCTCCCGCATCACCGGCACCTCCGCGGTCGGCGACCACGTCCCCACCGCCTGCCGCACCACCGGCGACCAGGTCGAGGGCAACACCCGCTGGATCTGGTCCGGCACCTACTACATCGCCGACGCCTTCATCAAGGAGAACACCAACAGCCTGCAGGTCTGCGGCTCGACCACGAACACCGGCACCAAGACCCTCGCCATCGGCATGCAGAAGCAGGTCAGGACCCAGTGGTGCTGGGACGCCTCCGGCGTGACCATCGCCGGGTTCTGGGGGCGCAGCGTCAGCCAGGAGGACTTCTGCCGGCTCGCCGCCCGCGGCACCTGGGTGAACTGCAACAACCAGCCCGCCACGCTGGAGGACATGGCCAACGGCCTGGCCGGCGCGGGGCTGGCGAACAGCGGCACCAGCCTCTACCGCAGCGCCTCGTTCGGCGAGACCACCGCCGAGATCGCGGGCGGCCGCCCGTTCGCCGTCCGGATCGGCTGGCGCACCGGCGGCGGCCACATGAACGTCATCTACGGCTACGACAGCAGCAGCAACATGATCGCCGTCGGTGACCCGTGGCCCTCCACCCAGACCTACACCTGGTGGAACTACAGCACCTACGTCAACAACAACTCGTTCCAGTGGACCCACTCCCGCATCGGCATCCACGGCTGAGGAGACGACCGACCGTGACCACCTCCCCGAAGCTCCGCCGCACGGCCGTGCTCGCCGCGTGCGCCGGCCTCGCCCTGCTCGCCTCCGCCGCCCCGGCGCACGCCGCCGACGGCCCCGACCTGGGCTCCGCCCAGCAGGTCCTGCAGTCCGGCCAGGTCCGGGACACCGTCTCCCGGTTCCTGACCGTCACCCGGCAGCAGTCCGCAGCCCCGGCCGCTCCCGCCGCCGACGGCGGCACGGTCGGCGCCCCGCGCGCCGCCGCCCCCGCCGGCCCGCCCGCCTTCGACCTGAAGAACCCGGTGGCGCTCTACGAGCTCGCCCCCGACTTCGTCACCGGCAAGGCCCGGCCGACCGCCGAGAACGCGCTGCGGCTGTCCTACCTCGCCTCCCGGGTCGCCGCCGCCGACGGCCACCGCGCCTCCGTGCTGCTCGCACCGCAGGAGCAGCAGAAGGGCGGCTGGCAGCTGGCCGGCATCCGGGACGGCGACGGCGAGGTCGCCCTCGCCGAGCAGGGCACCGCGCAGGCCCGCACCTTCACCGAGCCGCAGATCCACGCCTGGTACCGGCTCAGCGACAAGGGCCTCGTCGAGGCGCTCAACCAGGAGGCGACCAGCGGCCTCGGCGGCAAGCAGAGCATCACCCTCGCCGCCTACCAGAAGCTCGTCACCGCCCGGTACGGCGACAAGCTGCCCGGCTCGGCCTACGACCGCAAGGGCCTGGCCGGCGGCTACCCCGGCCTCGACACGTCCGCGGTGCCCGTCGACACGGTGCCCGCCGGGACCGCCCCGGTCGCGGCGGCCACCCCCGCCGCGGCGCCCGACCGCACCGCGTGGTGGGCCGCCGCGGCCGCCGGGGCACTCGCCCTGGCCGGCGGCGCCACCGCACTGCTGCGCCGCCGCCGCACCACCGCCGGCACCGACTGAGCGGACCCCGACCCGTCGGCGCCGCGGCCACCGTCCCTGTCCGGAGGCCGCGGCGCCGGCGCACCCGCATCGGCCGGGTTGCGGTGCGAAGCCCACCCCCCGGCCCGATCCTGGAGAGGCACGCGGCCGCCCGACCGGGGCGGCGCCGGAACGGGTCCGCCCAGGGAGACCATCGATGACCATCGCCGGAGACTGGTACAACGAGTTCGGCTCGCACATGCGGCTCACCGCCGACACGTCCGGCGGCCTCACCGGGACGTACGTCTCGGGCGCGGGCCGGGTGGCCGGACCGTACGAGCTCACCGGCCGCCACGACGGCCCGGCCGAGCCGGGCGGGAGCACCGCGGTCGGCTGGGCGGTCGCCTGGCGCAACCAACAGGGCGACGCCGGGTCGGTCACCAGCTGGAGCGGGCAGTACCTGGAGAACGACGACACCATCCTCGCCACCTGGCTGCTCACCCGGTCGGCCGCCGCCGACCACGTCTGGGAGTCGACCGTCGTCGGCCAGGACGTCTTCACCCGGCAGACCCCCGCCCCCGAGGAGATCGAGCGCCACCTCCGCGGCCGCCGACCCGCCTCCCACCCGAGCTGACCGCGACGGCCGAAGGGGCGCCCCGGCTGCGGGGCGCCCCTTCGTACCGGTCGGTAGCAGGTGCGCGTACGATCGTCGGGCCATGGAGAACACAGCCACCTTCACCAGCTACGTCGCCGTCGGGGACTCCTTCACCGAGGGCATGTGCGACGACCTGCTGCCCGACGGCCACTACCGCGGCTGGGCCGACCGCCTCGCCACCGCGCTGGCCGCCGAGCACGACGACGGCGGCTTCCGCTACGCCAACCTCGCCGTCCGCGGCAAGCTGATCGGCCAGATCTGCGACGAGCAGGTCGGCCCGGCCGCCGCGATGGGCACCGACCTGGTCACCCTGGCCGGCGGGTTCAACGACGTGCTGCGGCCCGGCTGCGACATCGCGCACGTCAAGGAGCGCCTGGGCATCGCCGCCCGCACCCTGCTCGCCGGCGGCGCCACCGTGGTCATGTTCACCAGCACCGACCCCAGCCGCCGGATGCCCGGCGGCACCCGGCTGCTGCCGACCATCCTCGAACTCAAGGCCTTCGTCGAGGGAATCGCCCGCGACTCCGAGGGCCGCGCGGTCGTGGTCGACCTCTTCAGCGCCCCCTGCTTCGACGACCCGCGGATGTGGGCCGAGGACCGCCTGCACCTCTCCGCCGAGGGCCACCGCCGCGTCGCCGCCGCCGTCCTCGAAGCCCTCGGCCGCCCGGGCGACGAGGACTGGCGCGCCCCGCTGCCGGCCACCGCCCCGCGGAGCCGCACCGCGAAGCTCGGCGCCGACCTGCGCTGGCTGCGCAGCCACCTCGGCCCGTGGATCGGCCGCCGCCTCACCGGCCGCTCCTCCGGCGACGGTCGCCCGCCCAAGCGCGCCGAGCTGCTCCCGTACGAGGGCTGACCGGCCCGGAGCCCGGGCCGCGGGTTCCGCACACCCCGGTTCGCCACCGCGACCGCGTACCGCAACGAGACAGGAGTACCGAACATGGCCGAGCCGCTGATCGCCGCCGTCGCGGGCCGGGTGCCCGCCGTCGACCCCTCGGCGTTCGTCGCCCCCAACGCGGTCGTGGTCGGGGCGGTCACCGTCGCCGCCCGCGCGGGCATCTGGTACGGGGCGGTGCTGCGCGGCGACGCCGAGGCGATCACCGTCGGCGCCGACACCAACATCCAGGACAACTGCACCCTGCACGCCGACCCGGGCTTCCCGCTGCGGCTCGGCGAGCGGATCTCGGTCGGCCACAACGCGGTGCTGCACGGCTGCACCGTCGAGGACGACGTGCTGGTCGGTATGGGCGCCACGGTGCTCAACGGGGCCCGGATCGGGTCCGGCTCGCTGATCGCCGCCGGGGCCGTGGTCACCCAGGGCGCCGAGGTGCCGCCGGGCTCCCTGGTCGCCGGCGTCCCGGCGAAGGTCCGCCGCCCGCTCACCGAGGAGGAGCGGGCCGGCATCAAGGCCAACGCCGAGGGCTACCTGCTGCTCGCCGAGGCCCACCGCGGTATCACGGCCGACCCGGGTGTGCAGCCGCTGTAGGCCTCCCGAGGTGCCGAGCCGCCCGTGAGGACGCAAGCTGGTGATCACCACCAACCAGCGGCGGTGCCGGGAGGGGCGGAGGCCCGGCGGAGCGGAGGAGCCGTGTTCCAACTGCTGTGGATCCTGCTGATCGGATTCGTCCTCGGCGTCCTGGCCAAGCTGATCCTGCGCGGGCCGCAGGCGATCCCGTGGTGGCTCACCATGCTGCTGGGCGCCGCCGGCGCGCTGCTGGGCAACGCCGTCGCCGGCTGGATCGGCGTCGCGCACACCGGCGGCATCGACTGGACCCGCCACCTGCTGCAGATCGGCTTCGCGGTGGCCCTGGTCGCGGTGGTCGCCCCGATGTGGGAGCGCCGGAAGCCCGTCCGATAGCGGCCGGTCCCGGCACCGCCGCACCCGCCGGCCCCGCAGGGGGACCGGCGGGTGCGGCGCCGCGTCAGCTCTTCACGAAGTCCAGCAGGTCGGGTTCGAAGGCCCGCCGGTAGGCGCCGTACAGGCCGTGCGGCGCGCCCTCGTAGATCTTGAGCGTGTTGTCCGGCACGTGCTGAGCGGTCTTCAGCGCGGCCGCCTGCAGCGGGACGATCTGGTCGTCGTCGCCGTGCGCGATCAGCGTCGGTACGTCGATCTTCGTCAGGTCCGCGGTGAAGTCGGTCTCCGAGAACTGGCGGACGCACTCGTACGCGCCGCGGATGCCGACCTGCATGCTCATCAGCCAGAACGCCCGGCGGGCGCCCTCGGAGACCTGGGAGCCGGGGCGGTTGAAGCCGTAGAAGCTCTCCGAGAGGTCCCAGTAGAACTGCGAGCGGTCGCCCTCCACACCGGCCCGGATGCCGTCGAAGGCCTCCAGCGGGGTGCCCTCCGGGTTGGCCGCGCTCTGCAGCATGACCGGCGGGACGGCGCCGAGCAGGACGGCCTTGCGGACCCGCCCGGTGCCGTGCCGGCCGATGTACCGGGCGACCTCGCCGCCGCCGGTGGAGTGGCCGACCAGGACGGCGTCCCGGACGTCGAGCTGGTCCAGCAGCGCGGCCAGGTCGTCGGCGTAGGTGTCCATGTCGTTGCCCTGCCAGGGCTGGTCGGAGCGGCCGTGACCGCGCCGGTCGTGGGCGATCGCCCGGAAGCCGCTCTCGGCGAGGAGTTTGAGCTGTTCGTCCCAGGCGTCGGCGTTGAGCGGCCAGCCGTGGCTGAAGACGACGGGGCGTCCGGTGCCCCAGTCCTTGTAGAAGATCCCGGTGCCGTCGGAGGTGGTGATCCTCGGCATGTCTGCTCCCTGTCTCCGGGGCGGCCGGCCGTTCGGTGGCCGTTCCCGGTGGTCGGTGCTGATCGGGCGGCCCCGTCCTGCCGCGCCCCGTGCCCCGCGGTGCGGTCCGGTGCGGCGGCGGTCAGCCGAACGGGTGAGCCGGCGCCGCTCCGCACCCCGGTCGGCCGGTCGGCCCGCCGGCCGCGCCGGTGGTGCCGGGCGGCCGGAGCCGGTGGTGCGGGCGGTCGGACGCGCGGGGCATGCCTCGACCGTAGGGCGGCCCGGGCCGCTCGGCAGCGCCGCCGGTGCCGGGCCGGGACACGTCAGCCGGTGGTGACGTCGACCGTGGTGAAGCCGAGCGAGCGGAGCAGCCCCTGGAGCATGGCGGTGGTGTTGGTCTCCGCGGTGGCGGTGAGCGCGGTGTCCCGGGCAGCGGTCTGGATCTTCTCGGTCGCCAGGACCTCCAGCCGCTGCTGGTCGCCGGGGTTGCCGGAGAAGAAGTCCCCGATCCGGTCGAACAGGCCGCGCTGCTGCGAGAAGACGTAGGAGCGGCGGACGTCCAGGGTGGCGTCGGCCAGCTTGGCGTGCGGGAGTCTGACGGAGGCCGTCCGGCGGTCCTCGGAGACGGTCACGGCGCCGCCCGGCAGTGCGCCCAGGTCGACGTAGGCGCCGACACTGCCCGCTGCGACGTACAGGGTGCGCTTGCCGAGCAGCTGCGAGGGCAGGAACCGGGCGTCCTGGTCGAGGTCGACGATGACCTGGAAGTCGCCGGTGGCCGCGGTGTACCGGCTCATGTTCTGGATGGACTTGAGGACGGCGGGCCCGCTGCGGTCCACCTCCCGCCTCGCGAACGGGTCGGGCAGGCCGGGGAGGAGGTCCAGCCGGGCCGTGACCAGCAGCAGGGCGAGGACGCCGGCCAGGGCGATCGGCAGCCCGAAGTACCAGGGGAGGCGGCCGCGGGCGGCGGCGGCCCGCCCGCCGCCGCCTCTGGGGTCCGTGTCGGACTCCTCGTCGTGCTCGGACGTGCGCTCGGGTGCGGACCGGCGGGCCATCGCGAACCTCCTGGCGTCGGTGCGGGCGCGGGTGTCCGGCCCGGCCCGCGGATCCTTCCCCCGATCCGGGGTTCGATTCAGACGGCCCAGGGCGGGCTGACCACCGAGCCGTCCGGGAGGGTCGCCTTCAGGCCGGCGGTGGTGGTGACCCAGGCGGCGGCCGCGCCGGGCCCGGGGTTGTCCACCTGCAGCCGGGCGCCGGCCGGGACGACCACGGTGTCCCCGGCCGTGAGGGCCGCCGTCTCGCCGTCGAGGGTGACGACCGGGGTGCCGGCGAGCACGTGCAGCACCTCCTCGCCGCTGACGGTGTGCTCGACCCCGGTGGTGCCGGCGGGGACGTCCAGCCGCCAGGCGCGGAGCCGGTCGGCCCCGGTGGCGGCGGAGGCGTACGAGGTGAAACGGGCCCCGTGCAGGTCGAACACGGTGGCGCTGTCGGGACGGACGACGGGCATGGCGGCTCCTCGACGAAGAAGAAGGTCAGTTCGCTTGCCTATATAGTCAAGTGGATTGACGATATGGTCAAGTGGCTGGACTACTTTTCGGGCCGGCAGGCCCCTAGACTGGCCGCCATGGACGAGCCCGCCGCCCGCGCCCTGCCGCCCCTGGTCCTCGGCCTGGCCGCCGACCTGGTCCGCAGCATCGACGACGGCGTACGCGCCCGCGGCTTCGACGACCTGCGGCCCGCGCACGGTTTCGCCTTCGCCCGGCTCGCCCCCGACGGCGCGACCGTCGGCGACCTCGCCGAGCACCTCGGGGTGACCAAGCAGGCGGCCAGCCAGATGGTCGAGGAACTCGTCCGCAAGGGATACGTGGAGCGCCACCCGCACCCCGGCGACGCCCGGGCCCGGCTGGTCGTCCTCACCGAGCGGGGGTGGGCGTGCACCCGCGCCGCCGACGAGGCCGCGGCCGACGCCGTCCGGCCCTGGCAGCAGACGCTCGGCGACCAGCGCCTGCGCCAGCTCGCGGCCGACCTGGCAGCGCTCGCCCCCAGCGGGCGGCTGCGCCCGGCCTGGTGAGAACGGCCCGGTGAGGGCGGCCCCGCCGGTGGGCTGCCGTCAGTCGCGGTCGAAGGAGTTCAGGAAGGCGTCCAGCAGCGCCGCGTCGCCGAACACCTCCAGCGGTTCGGCGCCGGCCCGGCACCACAGCCAGAGCAGCAGGTCGGAGGCGGCGCCGCGGACGGCCACCGCACCCCTGCCGTGCTCGCGGGCGACCAGCCAGCGGCCGCCGGCCACCCGCACCGTCCACTCTCCGGCACCGTCGGTGGCGTGCAGGTGCACCCCGTCCGCCGGGAAGTCCGCAGGCGGGACGGCGTCGTGGAACAGCTCCAGGAACTCGTCGATGCCGTCGAGGGCGAGCTCCGTCCCGATCGGTTCCGGACGACCCGCCGCCAGCAGCGCGTCCCAGCCGTGCACCGCCGTCTCCTGCGCCATCCGGCGCTGGACGAACCCGGCGTCCTTCCGGCTCGACCAGGACCAGCGCGGCTCGTCCGGATCCAGCCGCTCCAGCACGGCGGCCAACTCCTCGCACTGCTCGCCCAGCCAGGCCGGCAGCAGCTCGTCCCGCGGCGGCTCCGGCTCCCGGTACCCCTCCGGGTCGGCCAGCTCGCCGGAGGCGATCAGCCGCCAGAAGTAGTAGACCTCGCCGGTGTGCCGCAGGAGGTCGGCGACCGTCCACCCCGGGCAGCTGGGCACCGGCAGATCGAGGCGGCCCTCGGCGGTCTCCGCGAGGCGGGCGCCGCCCTCGCGCAGAGCTGACGCATAGTCGGTTCGGTTCATGCGCGAACCGTAGCCCGGCCGCACCGCGCCCGGCCACGAGATTCCGCGGTTCCGGGCACCCGTGTGCTTCGAAAGCTCTCTAGGCCACCCGGATCGGGCCGCGGCTCACCCGCGGGGCCTCCTGCAGGGCCGCCACCGGCGAGACCGAGACCCGCCAGAGCCGGGCCGCCGACCAGAGCGAGGCGATGAGCAGCAGGCCGTTGCGGGCCACGATCACCAGGGTGGGCTGCCAGCCGCCCTTGATCATCGCGTCGAAGAAGAGCGGGTAGTCGAGGGTGGTCACGCCCACCGCGAGCAGGATGACCACCGCCACCGGCCGCTGCGAGGAGCCCCGCACCGTCAGGCAGACCGCCGCCAGGCCGATCAGCCAGACCAGGTACTGCGGGCTGATCACCCGGCTGGTCACGGTGAACAGCAGCACCGCCGTCAGCGCCGCGTCGTACGGCAGCGCCGGGTTCCACCGGCGGGCGCGGAACCGCCACAGCAGCAGCCAGCCGAAGGCCATCGCGGTCAGCACCAGCGACACCCGGGCCACCAGGTCCACATGCGGGCCGAGGAACTCCAGCGAGCCGTAGTGCATGTCCACCTCGCCGGGCCAGCCCAGCTCCCGGGCCACGTGCAGCACGCTGCCGCCCAGCGACTCGATCTCCACCCCGCGGCCGCGCTGCGCGGTCAAGAAGTCCAGTGAGCCGTCGAACATCGTGGCCATCACGAGCAGCAGGGCCGCCGCCGCCAGGCACATCCCCACCCAGGCCTGCCGGGTGCCCTTGCCGCGCGGGGCGCCGAGCACCACCAGGGCGGGCCACACCTTGACCATCGCGCCGAGCCCGGCGAGCGCGCCGCCCGCGACCGGCCGGCTCGGCATCAGCAGCAGCGCGGCCATCGCCAGCGCCGTCACCGGCAGGTCGTACCGGCCGTACGGCAGGCCGAGCAGCAGTGGCAGCGACAGCGCCCACATCCACGCCCCGGCCGTCGAACGGCCCCGGTGCACGCCGCCGTTGCGGCGCAGCGAGACCCGCACCAGCGCGGCCTGGGTGACGGCGTCGGTGAGCAGCATCAGCAGCGCGAAGGCCTGCAGGTAGGTGAGGAAGGACAGCAGGCCGGGCGCCAGCATGGCCAGTGCCGCACCGGGCGGGTACTGCCAGGTCACGTCGCCCGCCGGGAAGTGGCCGTCGCTGAGCACCAGGTACCAGTGGTGGTAGGTGCGGTGCACCTCGATCGCCTGCTCCGCCTTGCCGGATCGGAGCATCCCGATCATGACGAGCCGCGAGGCGATCCAGTACCCGGCCAGGGCGAGCGCCTCGCGGGGCCAGGTCGCCGGCCGCGTCCAGCGGAACGGCCCGCCCCGGGGCATCCCCCACTGGGTGACCGGTGTCGGGGCCTGAGCCACCATCGCCTCCACGGAGAGCTGCATGTGCCTGTGATCTATCTCTCATATCAGACAAATCGGGTCGGGTAATCGCGGTGAAACCGTGTGTCACCGACCGTCAGCACAACGCGCCACGCCGCCCGCAGGACACGGCCCGACCCGATCCGGCGGGCTGCACCTGCCAGAATGCAGGGCGTACCAGGAGGAACCCCGGGAGAAGGTGGCAGGCTCCGTGACCATGCCGGTCGAACGCAAGATCGCCGAAGAGCTGGGCGTCCGCGAAGGGCAGGTGAAGGCGGCCGTCGACCTGCTCGACGGCGGCGCAACCGTCCCCTTCGTCGCCCGCTACCGCAAGGAGGCCACCGGCGCACTCGACGACGCCCAGCTGCGCACCCTCGAAGAGCGGCTGCGCTACCTGCGCGAACTGGAGGAGCGCCGCACCGCCGTCCTCGAGTCCGTCGAGGCCCAGGGCAAGCTGGACGACGCGCTGCGCGCCCAGATCCTCGCCGCCGACTCCAAGGCGCGCCTGGAGGACATCTACCTCCCGTTCAAGCCCAAGCGGCGCACCAAGGCGCAGATCGCCCGCGAGGCCGGCCTGGAGCCGCTCGCCGACACCCTGCTCGCCGACCCCACCCAGGATCCGGTCGCCCTCGCCGCCGGCCACCTGAACGAGGCCGTCGCCGACACCGCCGCCGCCCTGGACGGCGCCCGCGCCATCCTGGTCGAGCGCTTCGGCGAGGACGCCGACCTGGTCGGCTCGCTCCGCGAGCGGATGTGGACCAGGGGCCGCCTGGTCGCCACCGTCCGCGAGGGCAAGGAGCAGGACGGCGCCAAGTTCGCCGACTACTTCGACTTCGCCGAGCCCTTCACCAAGCTCCCCTCGCACCGCATCCTCGCCATGCTGCGCGGCGAGAAGGAGGAGATCCTCGACCTCGATCTCTCCCCGTACGACGGCGAGGACGGCGACCTGCCCGGGGCGAACGACTACGAGCAGCGGATCGCCGCCCGCTTCGCCGTCGCCGACCGCGGCCGCCCCGCCGACAAGTGGCTGACCGACACCGTCCGCTGGGCCTGGCGCACCCGCATCCTCGTCCGGCTCGGCATCGACCTGCGCACCCGGCTGCGCCAGGAGGCCGAGGACGAGGCCGTCCGCGTCTTCGCCGCCAACCTGCGCGACCTGCTGCTCGCCGCCCCCGCCGGCACCCGCGCCACCATGGGCCTCGACCCGGGTTTCCGCACCGGTGTGAAGGTCGCGATCGTCGACGCCACCGGCAAGGTCGTCGCGCACGACACGATCTACCCGCACCAGCCCGCCAACAAGTGGGACGCCGCGCTCGCCACCCTCGCCGCCCTGGCGAAGAAGCACGCCGTCGACCTGGTCGCGATCGGCAACGGCACCGCCTCCCGGGAGACCGACAAGCTCGCCGAGGACCTCATCACGCGGCACCCGGACCTCGGCCTCACCAAGGTCATGGTCTCCGAGGCCGGCGCCTCCGTGTACTCCGCCTCGGCCTTCGCCTCGCAGGAACTGCCCGGCCTGGACGTGTCCATCCGCGGCGCCGTCTCCATCGCCCGCCGCCTGCAGGACCCGCTCGCCGAACTCGTCAAGATCGACCCCAAGTCGATCGGCGTCGGCCAGTACCAACACGACCTCAGCGAGGTGAAGCTCTCCCGCTCGCTGGACGCCGTCGTCGAGGACTGCGTCAACGCCGTCGGCGTCGACGTCAACACGGCCTCCGCGCCGCTGCTCACCCGGGTCTCCGGCATCACCGGCACCCTCGCCGACAACATCGTCGCCCACCGCGACGCCAACGGGCCCTTCCGCACCCGCAAGGCGCTCAAGGACGTCGCCCGGCTCGGCCCGAAGGCCTTCGAGCAGTGCGCCGGCTTCCTGCGCATCCCCGGCGGCGACGACCCGCTGGACGCCTCCGCCGTCCACCCCGAGGCCTACCCCGTCGTCCGCCGCATCCTCGCGGCGACCGGCGGCGACCTGCCCGCCCTGATCGGCAACGGCCAGGCGCTGCGCGCGCTGCGCCCCGCCGACTTCGCCGACGACACCTTCGGCGTGCCCACCGTCACCGACATCCTCGGCGAGCTCGACAAGCCCGGCCGCGACCCGCGCCCCGCGTTCAAGACCGCGACCTTCAAGGAGGGCGTCGACAAGATCGGCGACCTGGAGGTCGGCATGGTGCTGGAGGGCGTCGTCACCAACGTCGCCGCCTTCGGCGCCTTCGTCGACATCGGCGTCCACCAGGACGGCCTGGTGCACGTCTCCGCGCTGTCCAAGAACTTCGTCAAGGACCCGCGCGAGGTCGTCAAGCCCGGCGACATCGTCCGCGTCAAGGTCACCTCGGTCGACGTGCCGCGCAAGCGGATCGGCCTGACCCTGCGCCTCGACGACGACACCGCCCCGCGCGGCGGCGGCGACCGTGCCGAGCGCGGCGACCGGCGCGGCGGCGACCGCGGCTCCCGACCGCCCCGTCAGGACCGCCGCGGCGGGGGCCGCGAGCAGGCCCCCGTCGCCAACTCCGCGATGGCGGACGCCCTCCGGCGAGCCGGCCTGACCCGGTAGCACCCCGGCACCCCAGTGCGGCGCCGGGCTCCCCGCAGAGCCCGGCGCCGCCGCACACCCCGGCCCGGCCGGGGGCCCGGCGGACCGTCAGCCGCGTGCCGCGCGGGACTCCACGGCCAGTGCCACCAGCTCGCCCCACCAGGCGTCCCGGCCGCGCACCAGCAGCCGCTGCGCCTCCTCGGCGGGCATCGCCCGCACCTCGACGACCTGTTCGCCGTCGTCGGGGTTGGTCGGCAGCGAGTCCACCACCACCTCGGCCCAGCCCCAGAGCCAGGCCTTCTCCGGGTGCGGCTGCCACGGCCGGTAGGGCTCGGGGGCGTCGGTCACCGCGTGGTGGGCACCGATCCAGACCGGCGGCGACAGCAGTCGCGCGCCCGCCTCCTCGCGCAACTCCCGTACCAGGCACGAATCCACCGACTCGGCCGCCTCACGGGTGCCGCCGGGCAGGAACCAGTGCCCGCGGGCGTCCCTGCAGAGCACCACCCCGCCTTCGGTGAAGCCCACCACATGGATGTTCGTGATGAGCTCGTCGGGCGGGAGTTCGGCCGAGAACTGCGCGTCGATACCGCCCCAGGCCCAGCGCTGCGGGGCGTGCAAGTGCGGGAAACGGGCTGCCAGCGCCGCGAGTTCCCCTGCTCTGTCCGTGGTGTCCGTCATTGATCGATACTAGTCCGCCGACCGGCCCGCGGACGCGTCTTCCCGGTCGCGTCCACCGGAAGGGTGGTTCGGGGACGGTGAAGGCCCGCCGACGGCCGCCCGCGCCGAAGCGGCGGGCGGTCACCGGCGGGCCCGGAGGGGTCCGCGGGGGACTTACTCGACGATGCCGGACTTGGCGATGGTGATCTCGGCCGAGGTACGGCCGCTCTGCGAGCCCTTGGACTCGACGAGCTTCACGACCTCCATGCCCTCGACGACCTCGCCGAAGACGACGTGCTTGCCGTCCAGCCAGGCGGTCGGGACGGTGGTGATGAAGAACTGCGAGCCGTTGGTGTTGCGGCCGGCGTTCGCCATCGACAGCAGACCCGCCTGGGTGTGCTTGATCTCGAAGTTCTCGTCCTCGAACTTCGCGCCGTAGATGCTCTTGCCACCGGTGCCGTTGTGGTTGGTGAAGTCACCGCCCTGCAGCATGAACTCGGGGATGACGCGGTGGAAGCCGGAGCCCTCGTAGCCGAAGCCGTTCTGGCCGGTCGCGAGTTCGCGGAAGTTGCGGGCGGTCTTGGGCACGACATCGTCGTACAGCTTGAAGACGATGCGCCCGGCCGGAGCACCGTCGATCTCGATGTCAAAGAAAACGTTCGAAGCCATGTGGGAAATCATGGCACGGACCGGGACCGGACGCAGACAGCGCCACCCGGTCGCCGCCGCCCGCTCCGGCCGGTGGCGGCCGGAGCGGGTGCCCCGATCGGGCTGTCACGGGGCGGGGACGGCGGTCACCAGGCGGCCTCCCGGTAGTCCTTGAGGAACACGCCGGAGACCGGCGCGCCGGCCTCGCCGCGGACGATCGGGTCGTAGATCCGGGCCGCGCCGTCCACGATGTCCAGCGGCGTGCGGAACCCGGCGGCGGCCTTCCGGGTCTTCACCGGGGCGGGCGTCTCGTCGGTGATCCAGCCGGTGTCGACGGCGCACAGGTGGACGCCCTGCTTGGCGAGTTCCGCCGCGCTGGTGCGGGTCAGCATGTTGAGCGCGGCCTTGGCCATGTTGGTGTGCGGATGGTCGGGCGTCTTGTTGCGGACGGCGAACCGGCCCTCCACGGCGGTCACGTTGACGATGTAGCGGTTGGGGTGCGGCGAGGCGAGCAGCAGTGGCAGCAGCCGGTCGCAGAGCAGCGCCGGGGCGACCGCGTTGACCAGCTGCACCTCCAGCAGCTCGGCCGGGTCGAGCGAACCGAGCTTCGCCGACCAGGAGTTGTGCTCCCGGGTGTCCGGCAGCAGCCCGGCCTCGTCGGCGCGTGGCGGCAGCGCCGCCGGGAGCAGGCCGTCGGCCACGGACGCGCGGCCGCCCGGGGCGGACTCCAGTTCGGCGGTCGGCCAGGCCGATGTGAGCGCGGGCATCGGCCGGAAGCCGGGCGCGTGCAGGACCCGGGCGCCCTCCGGCAGGGCGGCCTGCTCGCCGGCGGTGAGCAGCGCGTACGCCTCCGGGGGCCGCCGTATGGTCTGGGCGGCGTTGTTGACCAGGATGTCCAGCGGCTGCCCCTCGGCGTGCAGCCGCTCGCAGAGGCCGAGGACCTGCCGCGGGTCGCGCAGGTCGATGCCGACCACCCGGAACCGGTCCCACCACTCGGCGCTGTCCCGGACGGCCCGGAAGCGGCGCACGGTGTCGCCGGGGAAGCGGCTGGTGACGGTGAGGTCGGCGCCGTCGCGGAGCATCATCAGCGCCAGCTGGAAGCCGATCTTCACCCGGCCGCCGGTGAGCAGGACGCGGCGGCCGCGCAGGTCGGTGCTCAGCCTGCGGCGGGCGGTGTTGTCGGCCGCGCAGTCGGGGCAGAGCCGGTGGTAGAAACCGTCGAGTTGTCGATAGGACGACTTGCAGATGTAGCAGTGGTGGGAGCGCGCCAGTGTGCCGAGCGGCGCGGCGGCCCGGTCCGGGCCGGCGAGCGGCGCGTCCTCGCGCCGGTCGGGGGCGCCGGTGGCGGTGCGGGCGACCAGCGCGGCGTCGGCGGCGCGGGCGGCGTCCTGGGAGTGCTGGCGGCGCCGACGGCGGCCTTCGCGGACGAGCACACTCGCGGTCTTCTCGGCCCGCACCCGCACGGGGTGGTCCACGGGCAGCCGCCGCAGGCGGGCCACGGTGTGCTCGTAGGCCGCGAGTTCGTCCTCGGAAAGCTCGGTGGTCAGCGGTGGCACGGCCCCTCCGTTCGGGCTCGGTGTCGGCGGCCCGGCGGTGGTGGCCGGGCTCGCGGGTACACCGCCGGAGCCGCCGTGAGTCCGGCCGCCCCGGCGGTGCTCGGAGCCTAGCGAGCGCCACTGTCAGGCCGGTATCGATTAACCGGCGGCGTCCGGCGGCCTGCGCTCCGTCACCAGGTGGGCGCGGGAACGGTCATGATGCCGAGGGTGCCGCCGGCCGGGAACAGCCCGGCTCTCACCACGGTGAGGAAGAGCGGGCCGAGGCCGTCCAGCAGGCGCCGGGTGCGGTCGGCGCCGAGGCTCTCCCAGGGGCCGGCGGCGAGCTGGTCGGTGAGCCGTTCGACCTCGTTGCGACCGGCCCGGCCGCGCTCGGTGGCCCGGCCGTCGGCGTCCAGCCAGCCGCGGGAGGCCAGCCGTTCGGCGGCGGCGGCCCACTCCTCGTCCGTCCAGCCGCGGCCGGCGAAGTCCGGCACGGCCACCGCGCCGGTGGCGGCGAGCGAGACCAGCGACTCGCACGGGTCGAGGCCGGCCGCCTGCAGGGCGACGAGGTGGCCGTCGCCGCGGTGCTCGCGCAGCACGGTGGCGGCCTGCCAGATCACCAGGTGCGGCTCGTCCGGCCAGTCGAGCGCGGAGTTGGCGGCGGCCAGCGGGCGTCCGGCGGTGACGGCGGACTCGGCCGCGGCGCGGGCGAGTTCGGCGGCCCCGGCGAGGTCGGGGAGGCCGGCACCGCCGAGCAGACCGCGGTAGAAGGCGTCCACGGCGCGCAGCCGTGCCGCGAGGACCTGCTCGGGCGCGGCCACCGACCAGGCGGCCGGGACGTGCCGGGCGACGGCGGCTGGGCTGAAGCCGTAGCAGAGCGCGGTGGCGAGTTCGGCGCTCGCGGCGCCGAACGGGGCCGTCCGCCAGGCGAAGTAGCTGGGCCAGCGGGTGGCGGTGTCGTAGCCGAGCGCCGCAGCCTCGGCGAAGGCCTCGGGTGCGTAGTAGAGGATCGCGTGCAGCGGTTCGAGGTGGTGCCAGGCGCGGCGCGGCAGGGCGCGGTCGAGGGACATGCGCGAGGGTCCTCCTGGGTGGGTCGGCGACCTGTGGTCAAAACGCAGCCCATGATGCACCAGGGGTGTGAGTGTCCGTCAGATGTTCGATCCGACGTGAGGGGCCGGTGCCCCCGGCGGGGCACCGGCCCGGACGAGGAGGGGCGTCAGCCCCGGTACTGCGCGAAGATCTTCGAGAACTCGTACGGGCTCTGCGGGACGTTGGTGCACTTGTAGAGCGCGCCGGTGCAGGCGTTGGCGTCGCGGCCCATCTCCCAGAAGGACAGCATGCCGAGGTGGTGCTGCTGCGCGAAGGCGACCAACTGCCGGGCGTCGTCCTGGTTGTAGATGCCGTGGTCGTCGTTCTCGCCGAGCATCGGGGTGACGCCGGTCATCGCCCACAGCTGGGCGTCGCTCTTACCGGGGTAGAGGCCGGCGAGCTGGTCGCGGGTGGACTGGGCGGCCTGCACGGCGTCGGTGCCGTAGTCGGTCGAGGGCCGGTTGTAGTCCATCGCCATGACGTTCACCAGGTCGACGGCGACCCCGGCGTCCCGGGTCGCGCGGACCACGGCGAGGCCGTCGGCGGTGAGGCCCTCGGGCAGCACCGGCAGGGTGAAGGAGACCTTCAGGCCGGGGTGGGCCTGCTGAAGCTTGGCGAGCGCGGCGCCGCGGCGGGCGTTGGCGGCGGTGTCGGGCACGGCCGCGCCCTCGATGTCGAAGTCGACGTACCTCAGGTTGTAGGCCTTGACCACGGCGTCGTACTCGGCGAACAGCGAGTCCACGGTGGAGCAGGCCTGGGCGAGTTCGGTGCCGGAGGCGCCGCCGAAGGAGACCTTGACGTCCCCGCCGGCCGCCCGGATCGCGTCGATCTGGTCCTTGCCCCAGCCGGTGCGCGGGTCGTAGGCGTTGAACCAGCTGGCCTTGCAGCCGGTCGAGGTCACGAAGGCGAGAGTGAAGGACTTGAGGTTGCCGGCGCTCGCCATCCCGGTCAGCGAGGGGGTGGGCCAGGCGCCCATGTCGACGTACGGCGCGACCGGGACGGCCACCGCGGGGCCGGTCGGCGTCGAGGTGGGGGTCGACGTGGGCGTCGAGGTGGGGGTGGCGGTCGGCGTCGTGGTCGGTGTCGTGGTCGGTGTCGTGGTCGGTGTCGTGGTCGGGGTGGCGGTGGGCGTGGTGGTCGGGTTGCCGCCGGGGCCGGAGAGGGCCAGGTCGTCGGCCAGGTAGGCGCCCTGGCCGTACCAGCCGTGCAGGTAGACGGTGACGCTGGTGGTGGCGGGGCCGGTCTTGAAGCTGGTGCTCAGCTGCTGCCAGCTGCTGCCGCCGGGCGTCCAGGTGGCCGGGTCGGTGACGCCGTTGCCGCTGGCGCCGAGGTAGACGTACTGGCCCTGCACCCAGGCGGAGAGGCTGTAGGTGGTGTTCGGCTGGACGGCGACGGTCTGCGTGCACTGGGCGGTGTCGCTGTTGGACGCGGCCCCCCGCAGTGCGTAGGTGCCGCCGTGCGCACCGGTGTTGACCACGGAGCCGGTGCCGGCGGAGCAGGTCCACGGGCTGAGCGAACCGCTCTCCAGGCCGGGGTTGGCGAGCAGGTTGGGGGCGGCCGCGTCGGCGCCGGACGCGAGGACGGAGAGGCCGCCCGCGGCGAGAGCGGCCGCGCAGGCGGCAGCGGCGATGCGGCCCTTGCGGCGGGCGGCATGGCGGTGGAGCGCGCGTGGCATGGGGAGTGCCTTTCGGGACGTGGCCCGCCGGCCGCGCGGATGTGGGGGAGCGCGGTCGGGGGCGGGGAGTCGGAGGGCGGCGCCGCTCACACAAAATGGACTAGACCATCTGGGCACGTCAACCCTCCGAGCGCCTCCTCGGCGAGGCTTACGGCGCCCTTAAGGTCCGGTACGGCTCCACCTGCTGACATGCCGTCGAAAGCCACTTGACCTCGAGTGCACTCCAACCGGCAGGCTTGGTCCCGCGAACCGATCACCACCCGAGGAGGAACAGATGCGTACCACCACGCTCGGCACCGGCGGCCCCGAGGTCGGAGTGGTCGGCCTGGGCTGCATGGGGATGACCTGGGCGTACGACCCCAACGGCCGGGACGACACCACCTCGGTCGAGGTCGTCCGCACCGCGCTGGACCTCGGGGTCACCCTGATCGACACCGCCGACATCTACGGCCCGTACGACAACGAGGAGCTGGTCGGCAAGGCGCTGGCCGGCCCGTACCGCGACCGCGCGGTGCTGGCCACCAAGGTCGGCCTGGTGCCCGGCACCGGCGGCGCGCGGGTCGGCAACGACGGGCGGCCCGAGCACGTACGGAAGGCGATCGACGACAGCCTGCGTCGGCTCGGCACCGACCACGTCGACCTCTACCAGCTGCACCGGGTCGACCCGAAGGTCCCGATCGAGGAGACCTGGGGCGCGCTCGCCGAGGCCGTCACGGCCGGCAAGGCGCTGCGGATCGGCCTCTCGGAGGCCTCGGTGGAGGAGATCCGGCGGGCGCAGGCCGTCCACCCGGTCGCCTCCGTGCAGTCCGAGCTCTCGCTCTGGACCCGGGACGCGCTCGCCGAGGTGCTGCCCTACACCGAGGCCAACGGGATCGCCTTCCTGCCGTTCTCCCCGCTCGGCCGGGGCTTCCTGGCCGGCCGCTTCACCTCGACCGGCGACCTGCCGGCCGACGACTGGCGGGCCACCCTGCCGCGCTTCCAGGCCGAGGCCCTGGAGGCCAACCTGGCGCTGGTGGCGAAGGTCCGGGAGATCGCCGAGCGGATCGGCGCGACGGCCGCCCAGGTGGCGCTCGCCTGGGTGCTCGCCCAGGGCCGCCTGGTGATCCCGATCCCGGGCACCAAGACGCCCGCGTACCTCGCGGACAACGCCGCCTCGGCCGAGGTGCGGCTCTCCGCCGAGGACCTCGCCGAACTGGACGCCCTGCCCGCCCCGGTCGGCGACCGCTACTGAGACCGGAGCAGCCGCACCAGGGGCGCTGGGGGCACCTCGGCCGGGAGGTGCCCGCAGCGCCCCTGGTGGTGCCACCCCGAGTGCCTCGGAGCGAGTGCCTCAGGCCGTCCCGTCCATCACCCAGATCAGCTTGCGGCCGGTCTCGGACGGCGCGGTGATCAGTGCCTCGTCGACCCGGTCCAGCCGGTAGCCGAGCCTCCGGGGGACGGCCGCGCTCGCCGTGTTGGCCTCGTCGCAGTGGATCTCCACCCGCCCGACGCCCGGCAGGGCCAGCGCGGCCTCGGTGAGCGCCCGCGCGCCCGCCGTGGCCAGGCCGCGGCCGACGTGCCCCTCGGCGACCCAGTAGCCGATCTCCAGCGCGCCCGGCCCGATCCGCCCGTGCAGGCCGAACGCACCGATCACCTCGCCCGGTTCGGCGTCCGGGGTGAGCACGTACATGAAGTCGGTGCCCGAGTCCCAGACCTCCTCGCCGGCCCGGGACATCTCGATGCTGTGCTCCATGCTGGGCGCCGCCCCCGCCCACGGCATCCACGGGCGCAGATGCTCCAGATTGGCGCGGACGGCCTCGTTGAGCGCGGCCGCGTCCGCCACCCGGCGGCGCCGGAGCGACGCGCCGAGCGGCAGCGGCAGCAGCTCCGGCGGACGGGCGGCGGACACCGGGCGCGGACCGGTGTCAGGAACGTCGGCAGTGTGGTTCATGACAAGGATTATCGGTGCGGGCCGGCGGCGCCTTCAACGGCTTTCCCGGCGTGCCGGATCCGGCCGCGCGCCGGTGTGCGGCCCGTGCCCGCCACTCTCTTCACAACCGCACCAGGACTTCCTCCAGCCCCTTGCGTCGCAGGTCCGGAACCCACGCCCCGTCCGCCGGGTGGCCGACCGGGATCACGTACGCCGCCCGCTCCTCGGCCGGCCGGTCGCAGACCCCGTTCAGGAAAGCGCATCGGGCTCGGCGTGTGCGTCAGCGTCGCCAGCCCGGCCTCTCGCAGCCGCCGCTCGTCCGTCAGCACAGCACACGGCGGGCCGGTGGTACAGACCTCCGGCAGGGCGCGGTCCGCGGTCTCAGAGCTCGCGGACCCGGCCGTCCTCGACCACCAGCCGGCGGTTCACCGTGACCGCCTCCAGCATCCGCCGGTCGTGCGTCACCAGCAGCAGCGTCCCGGTGTACGAGGCCAGCGCCGACTCCAACTGCTCGATCGCCGGCAGGTCCAGGTGGTTGGTCGGCTCGTCCAGCACCAGCAGGTTCACCCCGCGGGCCTGCAGCAGCGCCAGCGCCGCCCGCGTCCGCTCGCCCGGCGACAGCGTGCCCGCCGGACGCAGCACGTGCACCGCCTTCAGCCCGAACTTGGCCAGCAGCGTACGCACCTCCTCGTCGCTGAGCTCCGGCACCGCCGCCGCGAACGCGGCCGACAGCGGCTCCTCGCCGAGGAACAGCCCACGCGCCTGGTCCACCTCACCGACCACCACGCCCGAACCCAGCACGGCGCTGCCGCCGTCCAGTTCGAGCCGGCCCAGCAGTGCGGCCAGCATCGTCGACTTGCCGGCGCCGTTCACCCCGGTGATCGCCACCCGGTCCGCCCAGTCGATCTGCAGGTCCACCGGACCGAAGGAGAAGTCCCCGCGCCGGGCGGAGGCACCGCGCAGAGTGGCCACGACCGCGCCGGAGCGCGGCGCGGCGGCGATCTCCATCCGCAGCTCCCACTCCTTGCGCGGCTCCTCGACCACGTCCAGCCGCTCGATCATCCGCTGCGTCTGCCGGGCCTTCGAGGCCTGCTTCTCCGTCGACTCGGCACGGGTCGCCCGCGCCTTCTTGTCGTTGTCGCTGCCCTTGCGCCGGGCATTGCGGACGCCGTGCTCCATCCAGTTGCGCTGCATCTGCGCCCGGGCCTCCAGGCCGGCCTTGGTGTCGGCGTAGTCGTCGTACTGCTCGCGGGCGTGCCGGCGGGCCACCGCCCGTTCCTCCAGGTACGCCTCGTAGCCGCCGCCGTAGACGTTGACCTGCTGCTGGTGCAGGTCCAGCTCCAGCACCCGGGTCACCGTCCGGGCCAGGAACTCGCGGTCGTGGCTGATCAGCACGGTGCCCGCGCGCAGCCCCTTGACGAAGGCCTCCAGCCGCTCCAGGCCTTCCAGGTCCAGGTCGTTCGTGGGCTCGTCCAGCAGGAACACGTCGTAGCGCGACAGCAGCAGCGAGGCCAGGCCGGCCCGGGCGGCCTGGCCGCCGGAGAGCGCCGTCATCGGCAGGTCCAGCGAGACCTTCAGCCCGAGCTGGTCGGCGACCTCCTCGGCCCGCTCCTCCAGGTCGGCGCCGCCCAGGTCCAGCCAGCGGTCCAGGCTCGCCGCGTAGGCGTCGTCCGCACCGGGACGGCCCTCCACCAGGCCCTCGGTGGCCTCGTCCAGGGCCGCCTGCGCGGCCGCCACACCCGTCCGCCGGGCCAGGAAGTCACGCACCGACTCGCCGGGGCGGCGCTCCGGCTCCTGCGGCAGGTGACCCACGTTCGCGGTCGGCGGGCTCAGCCGCAGCTCACCGCCCTCCGGCGTGTCCAGGCCGGCCAGCAGACGCAGCAGCGTCGACTTGCCGGCCCCGTTCACCCCGACCAGGCCGATCACGTCGCCGGGCGCGACCACCAGGTCGAGCCCGGCGAAGAGGGTGCGCTCGCCGTGGCCGGCGGCAAGGTCCTTGACTACGAGAGTGGCGCTCATGATGCGCCGATTCTAGGCCGAACGGGCCGCGGCCCCGTCCGGCGCCGCGGTCAGGAGCTCTGCACCGGGCTGATCTCGAACACCCCGCACACCCGCAGGTGGAACGGGACGAGCATCTGCTGGGTGCTCGCGGGCGGATACACCCCGAGGTAGGTCGAGGTCGTCCGGCAGCTCGGGACGACACCCGGGTCGTTGGTACGGATCGTCGCCGCCACGGTGCCGGCCGGTGCGAGAACCACCGTGCTCACCGGGACGCCGTTGCGGGCGGCCGGCGCACCGATCATGGCGTGGCCGGTCGTGAGCACGCTGACACCGGGGTAACCGCGCAGCGCACAGGAGTGGGTGGAGGTGTTGGTGAACTCCACCGGGTAGAGGAAGGACCCCGCGGCGCCCTGCGGGCTGCCGACGGCCAGGTACAGGTCGCCGGCCTGGCAGGTGGGGGTCGCGGGTGCGGCCTGGACGCCTTGTGCGGCGGTGACCGCCCCACCCGCCGCGAGGAGGGCGGTGGCGGAACCGACGGCCAGGGTGCGCTTGCCGATGCGAATCATGACGTCCCCCGTCCGGGAACGGGCAGGCACCATCTGCAGACCTGCCCACACCCCTGGAGACGCCGAACGGGGCAGAGACGGTTCTACCGACAGGTGCCCCAGCGCCCCTGATGTGGCCGGCCACAATAAATCCGTTGCCGTGCTCGCGGGGCCGTCCGTAGCGTGGTGGGCGTTCGCACGACAGCCCGCACGTCTGGAGAAGGCCCTTGCTCTTCTGAGGTCACGAGACACCGCTCGATGCTCCCGCCCGACCCGTAGTCGTCGGCGGTGGAGCGCGTGCGAGCGTGCGACCTCGGACGAGAGCCGGCCCCTCCTCGGTGCCCGTGCCGCCCTGTGCCGTCCCTGCCGCTCCCGCGGTGTCTCCCGTGTTGC
The DNA here is from genome assembly GCA_002300355.1 of Streptomyces sp. TLI_235. NCBI lineage: Bacteria > Bacillati > Actinomycetota > Actinomycetes > Kitasatosporales > Streptomycetaceae > Streptomyces > Streptomyces sp. TLI_235. The sequence continues at coordinate 1,371,728 of NSGV01000002.1, read as the reverse complement.
TCCCTCTCACATCCGCAGCAACCGCAGGAGGCCATCCATGGCTCAACCCACCACGTCCGTCCTCTGCTCGGACCTCTCCTTCGAGTGGCCCGACGGCGCCTCCGTCCTGGACGGCTTCCATCTGGCCGTCGGCCCCGGCCGGACGGGCCTGATCGGCCTCAACGGCGCCGGCAAGTCCACCCTGCTCCGGCTGATCGCCGGCGAGCTGACGCCGACCTCCGGCACCGTCCGGGTCGGCGGTGAGCTCGGCTACCTGCCGCAGGGCCTCACCCTGCGGCAGGACGAGCGGGTCGACGAGGCGCTGGGCATCCGGGCGACCCGCGAGGCCCTGCACGCCATCGAGTCAGGCGACACGGACGAGCGGCACTTCACCGCCGTCGGCGACGACTGGGACGTCGAGGAGCGCGCCCGGGAGACCCTCGACCGGCTCGGCCTCGACCGGCTCGACCTCGACCGCACCACCGGCGAACTCTCCGGCGGCGAGGGCGTGCTGCTGCACCTCGCGGCGCTGCTGCTGCGCCGGCCGGACGTGCTGCTGCTCGACGAGCCCACCAACAACCTCGACCGGTCCGCCCGCAGGCGGCTGTACGAGGCGGTGGCCGCCTGGCGCGGCGTCATGGTGATCGTCAGCCACGACCGCGAACTGCTGCAGCACGTCGACCAGATCGCCGACCTCAGGGACGGCTCGGTGACCTGGTACGGCGGCAACTTCGCGGACTACGAGCGGGCGCTGGCCGCCGAGCAGGAGACCGCGGAGCGGGTGGTGCGCAACGCCGCCGCCGATGTGCAGCGACAGAAGCGCGACCTGATCGAGGCCCGCGCCCGGCTGGAGCGCAGCGCCGTGTACGGGAGGAACAAGTCCGCCCAGCGCAACGACCCGAAGATCCTCGCCGGGGCGTTCAAGAACAGGGCCGAGGCGACCTCCGGCCGGGTGCGCGGTATGCACGCGGAGCGGCTCGCCGAGGCCAGGGAGCGGCTGACGGCGGCCGAGGAGGCCGTCCGGGACGACGCCGAGATCCGGATCGACCTGCCGCGCACCGCCGTCCCGGCCGGCCGGACGGTGCTCGTGCTCGACGGGGTGCGGCCGGCCCACGGCCCGGTCGGCGCCCGGCGGATCGACCTGGAGCTGCGCGGCCCGGAGCGGGTGGCCCTGGTCGGCCGCAACGGGTCGGGCAAGTCCACGCTGCTGCGCACGATCGCGGGCGAACTCGCCCCGGCGGCGGGGGAGGTGTCGACTCCGGTGCCGATGCGGCACCTCCCGCAGCGGCTCGACCTGCTGGACGACGCGCTGAGCGTGGTCGGCAACGTCCGGGCGTTCGCGCCCGCGGCGGGGGAGAACGCGATCCGGGCGCGGCTGGCCCGCTTCCTGTTCCGCGGGGACCGGGCCGACCGGCTCGCCGGCACGCTCTCCGGCGGCGAGCGGTTCCGGGCCACGCTGGCCGCGCTGCTGCTCGCCGAGCCGCCGCCGCAGCTGCTACTGCTGGACGAGCCGACCAACAACCTGGACCTGGCGAGTGTCCGCCAGCTCACCCAGGCGCTGGCCGGCCACCGGGGCGCGCTGGTGGTGGTCAGCCACGACGTGCCGTTCCTGCGGTCGCTCGGCATCACCCGCTGGCTGGAGCTGGACGAGGGCGTCCTGCGCACCGTCGACCCGCTGTAGGCGGGCCGGGCAGGCCCGGAAACGGCGCCGGGGAGGGCCGACCCCCTGCGGTCGGCCCTCCCCGGCGGGCTCTCGGTGGTCGGCGCCGCGAGGGCGCCGGCCGTGCGGAGGTCAGCCCTCCACGGCCGCCTCGGGCTCGGCGGCGGGCCGGCGGCCGCCGACCAGCTTGGTGCCGAGCCGGTCGAGGCCGACCACGACGGCCGCGAGGACGACGAACTCGACGGTGAGCCGGCCGATCTGGCCGGCCACCCACCCGTAGCCGTCGGTGCTCGGGTCGAGGAAGAAGTAGGGGTACTTCAGCGGGAAGGACGGGAAGAGGATCGCCCGTGCCTCGGTGATCAGCGCGTACCCGAGCGGGAAGGCCAGCCAGAGCGGGAGGTCCTTCCAGCGGGAGGCGTTGCGGGGCTTGAGGAACAGCCAGTCGCCCACGACGAGCACCGGGGTGACGTAGTGCAGGAAGAAGCTCGACCAGTGCTGCAGCCGGTCCGGGCCGGAGACCAGGCCGGGCAGCGGGCTCTCGCCGTGCTGGAGCAGGATGTGCGAGACCAGACCGGTGATGACGATGTACAGCGTGGCGGCGCCGCGCAGCCGGGGCGCGGGCGCGTCGACCGTGTCGCGCTTGATCATCCAGTACACGGCGGAGATGAAGTAGCCGAGCACGACGACATTGCTCTCGACGGTGAAGTACACCAGTGAGCTGTTGCTGAGGACCAGCCCCAGGCCGGCCGAGAGCACGATGGCCAGCCGCCACCACAGGGCGGGCTTGGTCCGGACTGTCATGGTTCACCAGTTCTCGTCGGAGTGCGGACACGGCCTGCCCGGGGACGGATGGGTCGAAAGGCGGACCGGTCGCCGCACTCTACCCGCCGGTAGGGTTGCTGTGGAAGCCGCGTGCGCGAGCGCAGTGGATCACCCGGCGGCCACGAATCCGGACCGGTAGGCGATCACCACGGCCTGGGTGCGGTCGCGGGCGCCGAGCTTCGCCAGAACGCTCCCGACGTGCGTCTTCACCGTCTCCGGGCTGACCACCAACTGCTCGGCGATCTCCGCGTTGTTCAGCCCGTCCGCCATCAGCCGGAGCACCTCGCGCTCCCGTCCGGTCAGCCGCTGCGGCAGCCCCGGGGCCGCCGCCTGCTCCGTCCCGGCGGCGGTGCTCTGCTGCCCCGGGGCCGGCACGAGCCGGCGCACCGTCGCCGGGAACACCAGGGAGTCGCCGCCGGCGACCGTTCGGACGGCCTGCACCATCTCCTCCGCGCGGGCCCGCTTCAGCAGGAATCCGGCCGCGCCGGCCCGCAGCGCCGCGTACACGTGGTCGTCGTGCTCGAAGGTGGTGACCACGAGGATCCGGGGCGGCTCGGGCTCGGCGGTGAGCAGTTCGGTGGCGCGGATGCCGTCCGTTCCGGGCATCCGGACGTCCATCAGCACCACGTCCGGTCGCAGCTCGCGGACCAGAGGCAGGACGGCGGCGCCGTCGGTGGCCTCGCCGACCACGGTGAGGTCGGGTTCGGCGTCCAGCACGACCCGCAGGCCGGTCCGCACCAGCCGTTCGTCGTCGGCGACCACGATCCGGATCATGCGCCCGCCTCCTGCCCCGCGCGGGCCGCAGTGTGCCGCGGGGAGGCCGGGCCGTCGGCGGGGAGCGGGATGCGGACGGCGAGCCGCCAGTGGCCGCCGGCCGGATCGGGCCCGGCGCTGCTGCGGCCGCCCAGCGCGGTGACCCGTTCGGTGATCCCGGGCAGCCCGCGTCCGCCGCCCGCCCTGGTCGGCCGTCCGGCCCCCGGCGGATTGGTCAGGTCCAGTTCCAGCTCCCCGTCGTCGACGACGATGCGCAGCCTGGCGGGCACCGGCCCGGCGTGGCGCAGCACATTGGTCAGGCCCTCCTGGGTGATCCGGTAGACCTCCCGGGAGAGTGCGGCCGGCAGCTCGCCGAGGCCGGGGCCGAGTCTGGTCTCCACCGCCGCCCCGGCCCGTGCGGTCTGCCGGAGCAGGGCGTCCAGGCGGTCCAGGCCGGGGCCGTGTCCGGCCTCGCCCCCGGCCGCGCTTCCGGCCGCGGCCCCGGCCGGGTCGTCCGGCGCGGCCGGTGCGGGCTCGGCCGTCGCGTCCTCGCGCAGCAGGCCGAGGACGGTGTCGAGTTCGCCGACGGCCTCGCGGGCGACGGCCTCGATCGCGGCGATCGCCTCGGCGGCGAACTCCGGGTCACTGCGGAGCACCCGGCCGGCCGCGGACGCCTGGATCGCCACGGCGCTCAGCGCATGCCCGACGGAGTCGTGCAGTTCGCGGGCCAGTCGGTTCCGCCGGGCGAGGTCGAGGGCCCGCTGCTCGGCGGCGGCGATCCGCTCGGCCGGAGTGGGGCCGAGCAGCGGGCGGGCCGCGCGGGCCAGGACGGCGCCGGCCGCCGCGTTCGTCCCCAGGAGGAGGACCAGCAGGCCGAGGGCCAGGAGCGGCGCGGGCGGCGGGTGCGCACCGAACCAGAGCCGGCGCCAGGCGCCGTTCGGCATGAACAGCAGCCCGACCACGGCGGGCGGGACGGCGAGGGACATGCCGGATGCCACTCCGCCGAGGAAGAGGTGCAGGGTGAACCAGGTGGCGGTGCGCCGCCGGGCGGCCCAGGAACGCGAGGGCGTCACGGACAGCTCGGCGGCCGCCGCGCCCGCGCAGAGTGCCCGGGCGGCGGCGCTCTCCAGCGCCCGCACCGTCGGGACGAGCCCCGTCACCGCAGCCACCGGGAGCGCCCCGGCCAGGGCCAGCAGGTCCGTGACGACGGAGTGCCGCGGTCCCTCGCCCGGCAGCAGCACCCCGACCACGACGGTGGCCAGCAGCCAGAACGGCATCAGCAGCGCGCCGCCGAGCACCAGATGGACCCAGCGCAGCGCGGCCCGTCGCCCGAGCAGTGCGCTCGGCACGCCGCGACGGCGAGCGGTCACTGCGGTCGACGCGCGGGCCGCGGGTGTGGTGGGGCCGGTGGTGTCCATGGCCCCGACCCTGCCACTCCCGGCCAGGGGCGCGCATCGGAGGAGAGGAGGTGGCCGACTCCCCCTGTGGGGGGAGCCGGCCACCTGTCCTGTCGGAGGATCAGACGACGGTGCAGACCGCGCCGTTCAGCGTGAAGGCGGTCGGCACCGGGTTGCTCGCGCCCCAGCTGCCGTTGAAGCCGAAGCCGTGGGAGGCGCCCGGGGCGAGGGTGGCCGCCCAGGACGGGTTGGCCGCGGTCACCGTGGCACCGGACTGGGTGAACACCGCGCTCCAGCCCTGGGTCACCTGCTGGCCGGCGGCGGACTGCCAGCCGACCTGCCACGGCCCGATCGCCGCGGTGCCCTGGTTGGTCACGGTGACGTCGGCGGTGAAGCCGCCCGTCCACTGGTTGCCGATCCGGTACGCGACGGTGCAGCCGTCCGGCACGGGGGAGGAGCTGGGCGAGGAGCCGGGGGACGCGGAGCCGGACGGCGAGGCCGAGGTGGACGGGGACGGGCCGGCGGTGGAGCCGCCGAAGGCCGCGGCGACCGCCGCCAACGCGGGCTTGGCCTGCAGGTTCTCGTCGTAGAGGGCGGCCGCGCCGTAGCCGGGGAAGACGCCCGGCACCCAGGAGTCGGCGTCGTCCAGGCCCCAGACGGTCACGCCCACGCAGCGGGCGACGGCCCGGCAGGCGGTGACCACCTTGCGGTAGTCCTCGGCCTGGGTGGCGAGGGTGGTGGCGTTGGACGGGGTCTGCATCCGGACGTCCAGCTCGGTGACGGCGACGTCCACACCGAGGTCGGCGAAGCGCTGCAGGTTGGTCTTGAGGTCGGCGGGCACCTGGCCGAGCACCAGGTGCGCCTGGAAGCCGACGCCGTCGATCGGAACACCCTGCTGCTTCAGCGACTTGACGAGGTTGTAGAGCGCGGTGCTCTTCGCGTTGACGCCCTCGATGCTGTAGTCGTTGATGTACAGCTTGGCGGCCGGGTCGGCCTGGTGGGCCCAGGTCAGCGCGTCGGCGATCCAGCCGTCGCCGAGGTTGTCCTGCCAGATGCTGCTGCGGCGGGTGCCGTCGTCGTTGAAGGCCTCGTTGACGACGTCCCAGGCGTAGATCCGCCCGGCGTACCGGCCGGCCTCGGTGGCGATGTGCTGCTGCAGCAGGGTGCGCAACTGGGCTGCGCCGAAGCCGCCGTTGGTGATCCAGCCGGGCACCTGGCTGTGCCAGGCGAGGGTGTGGCCGCGGACGACCTGGCCGTTGGCCCGGGCGGTGGCGACCAGCCGGTCGGCGGCGGCCCAGTCGAGGTTGCCCCGGCTGGGTTCGACGGCGTCCCACTTCATCGTGTTCTCGGCCGTGACGGAGTTGAACTGCCCTGTCACGAGCGAGCTGTAGGCGGTGGACCCGGTGAGCCGGTTGTCCGCGACGGCGACACCGATCTGGCGGCCGTCCGCCGACGCGAGGGCGCGCAGCGGCGTGTCGGCGCCGTGGGCGCTCAGCGAGGACAGCGGGAGGAGCACGGCGGCGAGCAGGGCGGCGAGTATCGCGACCAGCTGCGCCGGCGCGGAGTGGAGGCCACGGGGGCGTCCCTTCTGCGTGAGGTGTGTACCGGGGGTACTGCGACACGCAGAGACCCGGAGGAGTGTGGTGGTGCCTCCGAGGGTTGGTGCAGACGCTACGGGTGGGGCGCGGGCACGTCAACGGGTCCGGCGCGGGTGCGCCGGACCCGTCGGGGACTGCCGGGTCGGAAGAGCGGGGAGCGGGTCAGAAGGTCAGCCGGGCGGACTCGTGGGTGCGGGTCTCGATCCCGTTGGCGGCCTTGTCGATGAGCTGGTGCGCGAGGTTGGAGCAGGCGCGGGCGGCGGCGAGTTCCTCGCCGATGGTGGAGTCGGGGGAGTCGTCGGGGTTGCGGCGGGCGATGCCGATGCCGCGCACACCCGGTGCGCTGAAGCCGCTGAGCGAGGCGGTGCAGCTCGTCCGGCTCTCGTCCTCCTCGAAGTTCAGATCGACGATCCAGTGGTTGCGCATGCGGATCACCTTCTCGGGCGTCGGTCGTCAGCCCCAGAATCCGCCTGCCGGGCGAGGCCCGCAAGCGTGGCGGGGCGGCGGCGGGCCGGTCCGGGCGGACCCTTGTTACCGGCGGGTCACATGTCTATCATCGCGACTGTGACAGCTGAACTGTCAAACCAGACGGCCGCGACCCTCCCCGCCGCCCACGGCCCGCTGACCGGTGTGCGCGTGGTCGAACTGGCAGGCCTCGGGCCCGGCCCGTTCGCCGCCATGCTGCTCGCCGACCTCGGCGCCGACGTGGTGCGCGTCGACCGCCCCGGCCCGCCCCCGCTCGGCCCCGGGCCCGCCCTCGACGTCACCAACCGCAACAAGCGCTCCGTCGTCGTCGACCTCAAGGCGCCGGACGGTCCGGCCACCGTCCTCGACCTCGTCGAACGCGCCGACCTGCTGATCGAGGGCTACCGTCCCGGCGTCGCCGAACGCCTCGGCATCGGCCCCGAGGCCTGCCTCGCCCGCAACCCCGCCCTCGTCTACGGCCGGATGACCGGCTGGGGCCAGGACGGCCCGCTCGCCGACCGGGCCGGCCACGACATCGGCTACATCGCCATCGCCGGCGTGCTCGGCCTGGTCGCCGGCGAGGCCGGCGGACCGCCCGGAGTGCCCGCCAACCTGCTCGGCGACTACGCGGGCGGCTCGCTCTACCTGGTCGTCGGCCTGCTCGCCGCCCTCCACCACGCCCGCGCCACCGGCACCGGCCAGGTCGTGGACGCGGCCATCGTGGACGGATCCGCCCACCTCACCGCGATGCTCTGGGGCCTGAAGGCGGCCGGCCACTGGCACGACACCCGCGGCGCCAACCTGCTCGACGGCGGCGCCCCCTACTACGCCGTGTACCGCACCGCGGACGGCGGGCACATGGCCGTCGGCGCGCTGGAACCGCAGTTCTACGCCGAGTTCGCCCGGCTGCTGGGCCTCGGCCCGGACGCCCCCGGCCAGCACGAGGTCACCCGCTGGCCCGAGCTGCGCACCCTGATCGCCGAGCGCTTCGCCACCCGCACCCGCGCCGACTGGACGGCCGTCTTCGAGGGCACCGACGCCTGCACCGCCCCCGTCCTCTCCCTCGGCGAGGCCGCCGACCACCCCCAGCTCAAGGCCCGTGGCAGCTACACCGAGCACCACGGGCTCGTCCAGCCCGCCCCGGCGCCCCGGTTCTCCGCCACCCCCGGAGCGCTGCGCCGCCCGCCCGCGCTGCCCGGGGCGGACACCGCGGCGGTCGCCCGCGACTGGAACGTCCCCGCCCTCGCCGACCGCCCGCAGGACAGCGCGTCCGAGCGGGCCGGCACCGACCGTCCACACCACTGAGGAGCAGCAGGTGCAGCGCGAGATCTACACCGAGGAGCACGAGGCCTTCCGGGAGACCGTCCGGGCGTTCCTCGCCAAGGAGGTGCTGCCGCACCAGGAGCGCTGGGAGCAGGCCGGCATCGTCGACCGCGAGGCCTGGCTGGCGGCCGGCCGGCACGGGCTGCTCGGCCTCGCCGTGCCGGAGGAGTACGGCGGCGGCGGCACCGCCGACTTCCGCTTCCCGGCCGTGCTCGCCGAGGAGTTCACCCGGGCCGGGGTGAGCGGGCTGGCGCTCGGCCTGCACAACGACATCATCGGCCCGTACCTGACCTCGCTCGCCACCGAGGAACAGAAGGAGCGCTGGCTGCCCGGCTTCTGCAGCGGCGACATCGTCACCGCGATCGCGATGACCGAGCCCGGCGCCGGCTCCGACCTGCAGGGCATCCGCACCACCGCCGTCGACGAGGGCGACCACTACCTGCTCAACGGCAGCAAGACCTTCATCTCCAACGGGATCATCTCCGACCTGGTGGTCGTGGTGGCCCGCACCACCCCCGAGGGCGGTGCGCACGGGCTCAGCCTGCTGGTCGTCGAGCGCGGCATGCCCGGCTTCGAGCGCGGCCGCAACCTCGACAAGATCGGCCAGAAGGCCCAGGACACCGCCGAGCTGTTCTTCGACGACGTCCGGGTGCCGAAGGCCAACCTGCTCGGCGAGGAGAACCAGGGCTTCGTCTACCTGATGCGGAACCTCGCCCAGGAGCGCCTGACGATCGCGGTCTCCGCCATCGCCGGCGCCGAGCACCTGCTGGAACTCACCACCCGGTACGTCCAGCAGCGCACCGCCTTCGGCAAGCCGCTCGCCAAGCTGCAGCACGTCCGCTTCGAGATCGCCGAACTCGCCACCGAGTGCGCCGTCACCCGGACGTTCGTCGACCGCTGCATCACCGAGCACAACCGGTACGCGCTCACCCCGGTCGACGCCTCGATGGCGAAGTGGTGGGCCACCGAACTGCAGAAGCGCACCGCCGACCGCTGCCTGCAACTGCACGGCGGCTACGGCTACATGGCGGAGTACCCGGTCGCGAAGGCGTTCACCGACGGCCGCATCCAGACCATCTACGGCGGCACCACCGAGATCATGAAAGAGATCATCGGCCGCTCCCTCCTCGGCTGACCGCCCCGGTCACCTACCGCGAAAGGCACCCACCGTGACCACTGAAGCGTTCGTCTACGACGCGATCCGCACCCCGCGCGGGCGCGGCAAGGCCAACGGCTCCCTGCACGGCACCAAGCCGATCGACCTGGTGGTCGGCCTGATCCACGAGCTCCAGGCCCGCTTCCCCACCCTGGACCCGGCGGCGATCGACGACATCGTGCTCGGCGTGGTCAGCCCCATCGGCGACCAGGGCTCCGACATCGCCCGGATCGCCGCCATCGCCGCGGGCCTGCCGGACACCGTGGCAGGCGTCCAGGAGAACCGCTTCTGCGCCTCCGGCCTGGAGGCGGTCAACCTGGCGGCCGCCAAGGTCCGTTCCGGCTGGGAGGACCTCATCCTGGCCGGCGGCGTCGAGTCGATGTCCCGGGTGAAGATGGGCTCCGACGGCGGCGCCTGGGCGATGGACCCGATGACCGCCTACGAGACGAGCTTCGTCCCGCAGGGCATCGGCGCCGACCTGATCGCCACGATCGAGGGCCTCGGCCGCACCGACGTCGACGCCTTCGCCGCCGAGTCCCAGGCCCGCGCCGCCAAGGCCCAGGCCGACGGCCACTTCGACCGCTCGGTGGTACCGGTCCGCGACCGCAACGGCCTGATCGTCCTCGACCGCGACGAGTTCATCCGCCCCGGCACCACCGTCGAGACCCTGGCCGGCCTCAAGCCGTCCTTCGCCGTGATCGGCGAGGCCGGCGGCTTCGACGCCGTCGCCCTGCAGAAGTACCACTGGGTGGAGAAGATCGACCACGTCCACCACGCCGGCAACTCCTCCGGCATCGTCGACGGCGCCGCCCTGGTCGCCATCGGCTCCCGCGAGGTCGGCGAGCGGTACGGCCTCACCCCGCGCGCCCGGATCGTCTCCGCCGCGGTCTCCGGCTCCGAGCCGACCATCATGCTCACCGGCCCCGCCCCCGCCACCCGCAAGGCCCTCGCCAAGGCCGGGCTCACCCCGGACGACATCGACCTCGTCGAGATCAACGAGGCCTTCGCCGCCGTCGCCCTGCGCTTCATGCGCGAACTCGGCTTCGGCCACGAGAAGGTCAACGTCAACGGCGGCGCCATCGCCCTCGGCCACCCGCTCGGCGCCACCGGCGCCATGCTCATCGGCACCCTCGTGGACGAACTGGAGCGCCGCAACCTCCGCTACGGCCTGGCCACCCTCTGCGTGGGCGGCGGCATGGGCGTCGCCACCGTGATCGAGCGCATCTGACCACCCCACTCCCTGGAGAGACTTCCCCATGACTGCAGCAACCGCCATCCGCTGGGAGCAGGACCAGGACGGCGTGGTCACCCTCGTCCTCGACGACCCGGCCCAGTCCGTCAACACCATGAACGCCGCCTTCACCGAGGCCCTCGACGAGACCGTCGCCCGGCTCAAGGCCGAGGACGGGCTGCGCGGCGTCATCGTCACCTCGGCCAAGAAGACCTTCTTCGCCGGCGGCGACCTCCACCTGCTCTCCTCCGTCGGCCCCGACCAGGCCGCCGAGACCTTCGAGCACGGCATGCGGATCAAGCGCGCCCTGCGCGCCCTGGAGACCCTCGGCAAGCCGGTCGTCGCCGCGATCAACGGCGCCGCCCTCGGCGGCGGCCTGGAACTCGCCCTCGCCTGCCACCACCGCGTCGCCCTGGACACCCCCGCCACCAAGATCGGCCTGCCCGAGGTCACCCTCGGCCTGCTGCCCGGCGGCGGCGGAGTCGTCCGCACGGTGCGGCTGCTCGGCATCACCGACGCCCTGCTCAAGGTCCTCCTGCAGGGGCAGCAGTACCGTCCGGCGCAGGCCCTGCAGCACGGCCTGGTCGACGAACTCGCCGCCACCCCCGAGGAGATGCTCGCCAAGGCGCGCGCCTTCATCGACGCCCACCCGGAGTCCGTGCAGCGCTTCGACGTCAAGGGCTACCGGATCCCCGGCGGCACCCCGGCCACCCCCGCGCTCGCCGCCAACCTGCCCGCCTTCCCGGCCAACCTGCGCAAGCAGCTCGGCGGCGCGCCCTACCCGGCGCCGCGCAACATCCTCGCCGCGGCCGTGGAGAGCGCCCAGGTCGACGTCGACACCGCGATGGCGATCGAGGCCCGGTACTTCACCGAGCTGGTCTGCGGCCAGACCGCCAAGAACATGATCCAGGCCTTCTTCTTCGACATGCAGGCCGTCAACTCCGGTGCCGGGCGCCCCAAGGACGTACCCGCCCGCAAGGTCGCCAAGGTCGCCGTGCTCGGCGCCGGCATGATGGGCGCCGGCATCGCCTACTCCTGCGCCAGGGCCGGCATCGAGGTGCTGCTCAAGGACGTCACCGCGGAGGCCGCCGAGCGCGGCAAGGCCTACTCCGCCGCTCTGCTCGACAAGGCGGTGGCCCGCGGCCGCACCGCCCCCGAGGAGCGGGACGCCCTGCTCGCCCGGATCACCCCCACCGCCGTGGCCGCCGACCTGGCCGGCTGCGACGCCGTCATCGAGGCCGTCTTCGAGAACCCCGAGCTCAAGCACAAGGTCTTCCAGGAGGTCCAGGACGTCGTCGCCCCGGACGCCCTGCTCTGCTCCAACACCTCCACCCTGCCGATCGGCCTGCTCGCCGAAGGCGTCGACCGCACCGCCGACTTCATCGGCCTGCACTTCTTCTCGCCGGTCGACAAGATGCCGCTCGTCGAGATCATCCGCGGCCCGCGGACCGGCGACGAGGCGCTCGCCCGCGCCTTCGACCTCGTCCGGCAGATCCGCAAGACGCCGATCGTCGTCAACGACTCCCGCGGCTTCTTCACCTCCCGCGTCATCGGACAGTTCATCAACGAGGGCGTGGCGATGGTCGGCGAGGGCCTCGACCCGGTCTCCGTCGAGCAGGCCGCCGCCCAGGCCGGCTACCCGGCCAAGGTGCTCTCGCTGATGGACGAGCTCACCCTCACCCTGCCGCGCAAGATCCGCAACGAGTCCCGCCGGGCCGTCGAGGACGCCGGCGGCAGCTGGCAGCCGCACCCCGCCGACACCGTCATCGACCGCATGGTCGACGAGTTCGGCCGCCCCGGCCGCAGCGGCGGCGCCGGCTTCTACGAGTACCGGGACGGGCAGCGCAGCCACCTCTGGCCCGGCCTGCGCGAGCACTTCACCCGGCCCGGCAAGGAGATCCCCTTCGAGGACATGAAGGAGCGGATGCTCTTCGCCGAGGCCCTGGACTCCGTCCGCTGCCTGGAGGAGTCCGTCCTCACCTCGGTCGCCGACGCCAACGTGGGCTCCATCCTTGGCATCGGCTTCCCCGCCTGGACGGGCGGCGTCCTCCAGTACATCAACGGCTACCCCGGCGGCCTCGCCGGATTCGCCGCCCGCGCCCGCGAGTTGGCCGCCGCCTACGGCGAGCGCTTCACCCCGCCCGCCCTCCTGGACGAGATGGCCGCCGACGGCCGCACCTTCCGGGACTGACCGCACCTGCGCCGCCCCCGCCCGTCCGGGCGGGGGCGGCGTCACCGCGGGCCGCTACCCTTGCTCCGGAACGATCATCCGAAGGAGGGGGACCGCGGATGAAGCGGCTTTCGTGGCACGAACAGGCGGCATACCGGGCGCGCGTCCGCGGCTGCCTGCTCGGCGGCGCGATCGGGGACGCGCTCGGCAACCCGATCGAGATGAAGTCCATGGTCACCGTCGAGGCCGAGTACGGCCCGACCGGCATCACCGGACTCGTCCCCGACCGCGAGGGCGTGGTCGGCCGGATCACCGACGACACCCAGATGACCCTCTTCACCGCCGAGGGCTGGCTGCAGAGCTACCGCCGCATCATGGCCAAGGGCATCAGCGGCGCCGAGACCGCCATCGTCAAGGACGCTTACCTGCGCTGGCTGGACACCCAGCAGCACGCCGCCCCGCCGCCCGCCGAGGGCCTGCGGCACCGCATCGGACAACTCCGCCACGAGCAGTGGCTGTACGCCCGCCGCGCCCCCGGCCGCGCCTGCGAGTACGGCCTCCAACAGGACCACGTCCCCGATGCGCACGCCCCCGTCGACGGCACCCCGGGCCCGGTCAACCCGGACGCCAAGGGCTGCGGCTCCGTGATGCGCTCGGCCCCGTTCGGCTTCGTCGGCCGCGGCGCCACCGGTCGGGGCGACGAGTGGGCCTTCGAAGTCGCCGCCCGCTGCGCCCGGATCACCCACGGCCACCCGACCGCCCACCTCGCCTCCGGCGCCTTCGCCGCCATGATCAGCCGGCTGGTGGCCGGAGACCCCCTCCCGGAGGCGGTGCGGCGCGGCATGGAGCTGCTCGCCGGCTACCCCGGGCACCAGGAGACCCTCGCCGCGCTGCGGCGGGCCGTCGCCCTCGCCGAGGCCGGCCCGGCCACCCCGTCGACGGTCGAGAGCCTCGGCGGCGGCTGGACCGCCGAGGAGGCCCTCGCCATCGCCGTCCACGCGGCACTCGCCCGCACCGACTACTGGCGCCACCGCACCCCGGTCGAGTCCGCCTTCCTGCTGTCGGTCAACCACTCCGGGGACAGCGACTCCACCGGCGCGATCTGCGGCAACCTGCTCGGCGCCCACTACGGCGACGGCCTGCTGCCCCCGGAGTGGCTCTCCCGGATCGAGGGCCGGGCCGTGATCGCCGCCCTCGCCGACGACTTCGCCGCCGAGGTCCACCCGGGCGAGGACCGGCCCTGGCTGCACGGGATGCAGCTCGCGGGGTCCTGAGACCCGGTGGGAGTCCCCGCCGGGAGTCCCACCGGGCCCGGGCGGGCTACCCCAGGCGCGCGTCGGCGGCGAGCGACTCGACGAGCTGGTCGACGCGCGCCTGGGGCAGGCCCCGGGAGGCGAACCAGGCGCCGACGTTGCGCACGTCCCGTTCCAGGAAGGAGCGCGCGCGGGGGTTGGCGACGAGGTCCACGATCTGCGGGACGTCGATGATCACCAGCCGGCCGCGGTGGACGAGGATGTTGTACGCCGACAGGTCGCCGTGCGCGTAGCCGCCGAGCGCGAGCAGCGACAGGCTGCGGCCGAGCTGCTCCCACAGGTCCTCGATGTCGGCTTCCTCGGTGCGGAGTTGGGCGAGCCGGGGCGCGGCCGTGCCGCCCGCGTCGCCGACGAACTCCATCAGGATCTCGGTGCCCGTGATCTGCACCGGGTACGGGACGGCCACCCCGGCCGACCAGAGCCGGCACAGTGCGGCGAACTCCGCCGCCGCCCACTGCCCGGCGATCGCCTCCTTGCCGAACGCGGTGCGCTTGGCCATCGCCCGGCTGACCCGGGACTCCTTGTGCCGGCGGCCCTCCAGGTAGCCGGAGTCGCGGTGGAACATCCGGTGCTGGGCGTCCCGGTAGCGTTTGGCGGCCATCAGGGTGCGCCGCCCGGTGCCGGGCACGCCGCGTTCCAGCAGGAAGACGTCGGCCTCCTTGCCGGTCTTCACGATGCCGAGCTCGGTGTCGACGGCCGCCAGCTCGGTCACCACCCAGGCGGGGCGCGGCTCGGGCCCCTTCTCGGTGGGCGTGGAACGGTCCCAGGTGGACCAGCGGTCGCCCTCGGCGGGGCCGTCGGCGGCGGGGGAGGGCGAGGCGGGGTCGTCGAGGGCCTCGGGGAACCCGGCCGCTTCGGACGGGACGTACTCGGGCTCGAAGTCGTCGAACCGGTCGGACCTGCGGCCGCGCCGGGACCCGCCCTTGGGGCGGATGCGGGAGAAGGAATCGCTGTCGGCAAAGCGCTCGCGCACTGCGGTGGCTCCTGAGGAGTGACCCACCGGGTGCGTCGGTGCGACGCGCTGTCAGCCGGTGGGGAGATGACGGACGAGGAAGGCGTATGGCGCGCACACGAAGGCGCGCCGCGACACGGCGGCAACCATCCGGACACACCTCCTCGACGTCGGGTCCTCGCACGGCGTCCGCGAGAACGTCAGTACCCTAGCCACTTCCCCGCACCGCGCAACCGAATATTCCCCGCGGGTTCCCGTCGTTCCCCGGCGACGGCCCGTCAGCGGGCGATGCGGTGGACCACGCTCGGGCGCAGCGGGCTGCCCTCCGGGGCGTACGGGTCGTCGAAGTCCTCGGCCGGGTCGTGGGTCATTCCGAGGCGCCGCATCACGGCCTGGGAGCGGTGGTTGGCGGCGGTCGTCACCGCGAGGATCTCGGGCAGGCCGAGGACGTCGAAGCCGTGGTCCAGGCAGGCCCGGCCGGCCTCGGTGGCGTAGCCGTGGCCCCAGGCGGTGCGGGCGAGCCGCCAGCCCACCTCGACCCCGGTGAAGGGCATGTCCTCGTCCACGTCGTCCAGCCCGGCGAAGCCGAGGAACTCGCCGGTGGCCGTGACCTCCACCGCCCACCAGCCGTAGCCGCGCCGCGCGAAGTCCGCCCGGAAGGCCGCCACCGAGGCGTCCGCCTGCTCACGGGTGAGGGCGTCCCCGAGGTGCTCGCGGACCTCGGGGTCGGCGTTCATCGCCGCCCAGGGGGCCAGGTCGGACTCCCGCCAGGGGCGCAGGGTGAGGCGTGCGGTGCGCAGTTCGGTCATGGCCCGAGCCAACCCCGGGCGGGCCGCCCTGTCGACCGGATTTCAGCGCCGGGCGCTAGTCGGCGCTTCCGGTCAGCTCCTCCGCCAGCGAGCGCTGGAAGGCGGTGACGATGGCCTGCACAACCAGCGGCTGGATGCGGTCGGTGAGGCTCTTCATCCGGTCCAGGTCGGCCGGGGCCGGACCGCTCTCCCGGTAGGGCTTCCACACCGTGTCGCGGAACAGCCGGTGCAGGTCGTGCGCGGTGGCCTGGCTGTGCAGCCGGACGACGGCACGGGCCGCCAGCAGGGTCTCCAGCGGGATCGGCACGTCGAGGATGCGGACGCCCAGCGGCAGCAGACCGGGGTCGATCTTGAAGACGTCCGGGTCCTCGGTGCGGTGCAGGGCGCCCATGGCGGCGAGCCGGTCCACGTCGGCGTCGGAGAGGTCGCGCCCGGCCCGGCGGGCGAGCTGCCCGCGGTCGGCCTCCTCGGCGGCCTCCGGGGTCCAGGACGCGACCAGTGCCCGGTGGATGGCGAGGTCCAGCGAGCCGATGTCCTCGGGGAGTTGGGCGAGGTAGCGCTCGATCGCGGCCAGTGTGAGGCCCTGTCGCTGGAGCTCCTCGATGAGTTCCAGCCGGTCGAGGTGGTGCGGCCCGTACAGGCCGACCCGGCGCGGGCCGAGTTCGGGCGGCGGGAGCAGGCCCTTGGCGGCGTAGAAACGCAGGGTGCGGACGGTCACCCCGGCCCGGGCCGCCAGTTCGTCGACGGTGAGCCGCGATGTGCCTGCTGTCATCCGGTGCAACCTCTTCCGCCCGTTCGCCCCGCCGGGTGCGGCAGTCCTGCTGTGACAGCACCAGTGTGACAGTGCCCCGATCTGCCGGTCCACCGCGTCCCGGCGGCCGGCGCAGCGCACCCCGCGGCGCCACATGGCGCCGCTTTGCGCCCACGTGGCGCCATCTGGCGCCACGTGGTGCCATGTGGCGCCACCCCGCGCCTTCGCGAGTGCGTGCGTGCCGGGTCTCCCGTTCGGCGTTTCCGCAGGTAGGGCGGCCGTCGTCGACCTTATGCCACGCAAGGTGCCATCAACGCTTGCATGTGGTGCCATCGTGGTGCCATTATGGCGTCATGGACCTCACCCCGTATGTCGAGAACCTGCGCCGTGAACTTGCGGTGGCGGCCGAAGCCGGCGGGAAGGACGCTCGCGACCTGGCCGAGCGGCTCACCGCTCCGCTGGAGTCGGCGACCCGGCTCACCATGCTCAACGTGCTCTCCGCCGCGATGGACGAGATCACCCGCGAGCTCGCCCCGGGCTCGGTCGACGTGCGGCTGCGCGGTCTGGACCCCGACTTCGTGGTGACGCTGCCGCCCGCCGTCGGCGGTCCCGTGGAAGCGGCCGCCCAGTCCGTCGAACCGTTCAGGGCGCAGGCGCCCGCCGAGAGCGACGAGGGCGGCACCGCCCGCGTCAATCTGCGGCTGCCGGCGCACCTCAAGGCCCGTGCCGAGGAGGCCGCGAGCCGCGAGGGCCTGTCGGTCAACGCGTGGTTGGTGCGGGCGGTGTCGGCCGCGGTCGACGGCGGCGCGCGGCCGCGTTCGACGGGGAAGGCCCAGACGATCGGACAGAGCATCACGGGCTGGGTGCGCTAGTCGCGCGCCCGCCGGCACCACGTCACTCACCCACCGCGTCCCACCAGCGGGGATGCCGCCACGACCCAAGAGGACGGTACAGCCATGCCTTCTTTCGACACTCCCGAACGGATCTCCGTCATCGCCCACGTGGAGGCGGGCTCCATCCGCCTCACCGCGGCGGACCGCCTCGACACCGTCGTCGAGGTGCGGCCCCGCGACCCGAAGAAGGACCAGGACGTGCGGGCCGCCGAGCAGACCGAGGTCACGTTCGCGGGCGGCACCCTGACCGTCAGGACGCCCAAGTTCCGCAACACGCTTCGCCGCCCCGGCACCGTCGATGTGGCGGTGGAGCTGCCGGCGGGCTCGCGCATCGACATGACCGGCGCCTGGGCGCAGGTGCTGGGGGAGGGCAGGCTCGGCGAGGTTCGCGTGAAGACCTCGTCCGGTGACGTCCGCCTCGACACGACCGGGCCGCTGCAGCTGACCGCGTCGCACGGCTCGATCACCGTGGACAGGGTCGAGGGCGCGGCCGAGATCACCACCAGCTCCGGAAGTCTGCGCGTCGGCCTCGTCGACGGCCCCGGCGTCCTGAAGAACTCGCACGGCACGACGACCGTCGGCGCCGCGCTCGGCGAGCTGCGGGTGAGCGGCTCCAACGGCGACATCGAGATCCGGCGCGCCGAGGAGTCGGTCACCGCCACCACTGCGCACGGCACCCTGCGCGTGGGTGAGGTGGCCCGCGGGACCGTCCAGTTGGAGACCTCCTACGGCGCCATCGAGGTCGGCATCCGCGAGGGCACGGCCGCCTGGCTCGACGTCAGCTCGGGCTCCGGGCAGGTGCGCAACATGCTCGCCGAGTCCGAGCCCCCGGAGCAGACCGAGGACACCGTCGAGGTCCGCGCCCGCACCCGGCACGGCAACATCGACATCCTCCGCGCCAGGTCCTGACCCGCCGAGGACCGGCCGCACCCCGCCCGCCCCCGACCCAGCCACTTCAGCCTTCGAACGGGAGGGCTCCATGCCTTCTTCTGTCATGCCCACGTTCGGTCGGCGCGGTCCGCAGGCGCCCGCCGCCATCTCCGCCATCGGGCTGCGCAAGTCCTACGGTGACAAGACCGTCCTCGACGGAATCGACCTGCACATCCCGGCCGGATCCGTGTTCGCGCTGCTCGGCCCGAACGGCGCCGGCAAGACCACCACCGTGCAGATCCTCTCCACCCTCATCACCGCCGACGCCGGACAGGCCCGGATCGCCGGCCACGACCTCACCACCCACCCACAGGCCGTACGCGCCGCGATCGGCGTCACCGGACAGTTCTCCGCCGTCGACGGCCTGATCACCGGCGAGGAGAACATGCTCCTCATGGCCGACCTGCACCACCTGCCCAAGCCCGAGGGCCGCCGCATCGCCACCGAACTCCTGCAACGCTTCGACCTGGCGGACGCCGCCCGCAAGCCCGCCGCCACCTACTCCGGCGGCATGAAACGCCGCCTCGACATCGCCATGACCCTGGTCGGCAACCCCCGCATCATCTTCCTCGACGAACCCACCACCGGCCTCGACCCCCGCTCCCGACACACCATGTGGCGCATCATCCGCGACCTCGTCACCAGCGGCACCACCGTCCTCCTCACCACCCAATACCTGGAGGAAGCCGACCAACTCGCCGACCGCATCGCCGTCCTCAACGACGGCAAGATCGCCGCCGAAGGCACCCCCGACGAACTCAAACGACTCATCCCCGGCGGCCACATCCGACTCCGCTTCACCGACCCCACCGCCTACCGCAACGCCACCACCGCCCTACCCGACGCCACCCGCAACGACGAAACCCTCACCCTGCACATCCCCAACAACGGCAGCCAACACGAACTGCGCACCCTCCTCAACCACCTGGACACCACCGGCATCCACGCCGACGAACTCACCCTCCACACCCCCGACCTCGACGACGTCTTCTTCGCCCTCACCGACGCCACCACCCTCCCCCACCAGCCCAAGTCGAACCAGCCCAAGGAGACCGCCCGATGAGCACCATCACCCTCGCCGCCCGCGACTCCACCACCATGCTGCGCCGCAACCTCCTGCACGCCCGCCGCTACCCCTCCCTCACCCTCAACCTGCTCCTCACCCCGGTCATGCTGCTCCTGCTCTTCGTCTACATCTTCGGCAACACCATGAGCGGCGGCGCCGGCCGCGACGCCTACATCGCCTACCTCGTCCCCGGCATCCTCCTGATGACCATCGGCTCCACCACCATCGGCACCGCCGTCTCCGTCTCCAACGACATGACCGAGGGCATCATCGCCCGCTTCCGCACCATGGCCATCCACCGCCCCGCCGTCCTCATCGGACACGTCCTCGGCAGCGTCATCCAGGCCGTCCTCAGCGTCCTGGTCGTCGGCGCCGTCGGCCTCGCCATCGGATTCCGCTCCACCGACGCCACCGCCCTGGAATGGCTCGCCGCCCTCGGCCTGCTCGTACTCTTCGCCCTCGCACTCACCTGGATCGCCGTCGGCATGGGCCTGGTCAGCCCGAACGCCGAGGCCGCCAGCAACAACGCCATGCCACTGATCCTGCTCCCCCTGCTGTCCAGCGCCTTCGTCCCCCTGCACTCCATGCCCGGCTGGTTCCAGCCCATCGCCCAGTACCAGCCCTTCACCCCCGCCATCGAGACCCTGCGCGGCCTGCTCCTCGGCACCGCCATCGGCAACAACGGCTGGATCACCATCGCCTGGTGCCTCGCCCTCACCGCCCTCGGCTACCGCTGGTCCACCACCACCTTCAACCGCGACCCCAAGTGACCACGCACTTGCCACCACACCCCGCCCCGGGGCGGCGTACACCGACACCCGTCGGAGTCCGCCGCCCCAGCGGCACGTCCGCCCTAGGCTGGTGGCCATGAGCCCTTCGATTGCCACCAACACCCGGGTGGAGCTGGCCGAGTTGCTGGACTTCGTCCGTCCGCGGCACCGCGCGCTGCTGCTCACCCGACGTGCCGACGGCACCCCGCAGGCGTCCCCGCTGACCTGCGGGGTGGACGACTCCGGCCGGATCGTCGTCTCCACCTACCCGGAGCGGGCGAAGACCCGCAATGCCCGGCGCGACCCCGCGGTGAGCGTGGTGGTGCTCTCCGACGAGTGGAACGGCCCCTGGGTGCAGGTGGACGGCGAGGCCGAGGTGCTGGACATGCCGGAGGCGGTGGAGCCGCTGGTGGAGTACTACCGGAACATCGCCGGCGAGCACCCGGACTGGGACGAGTACCGCACGGCGATGCGCAGGCAGGGCAAGTCGCTGATCCGGATCACCCCGCGCCGCTGGGGTCCGATCGCGACCGGCGGCTTCCCGGCCCACCTGGTGCAGGACCAGGAGTAGCCGGACCCGGCGACCCGGCGAGGGCGGTGCGGACGAGCGCGAGAACCTCCTCGTCCGCAAGGCCCAGGGCGCGGGCCTCGGCGACCAGCGCTCCGGCCGTCTCGCCCAGGCGGGACCGGCCGGGTGACGCGGCGTCGGTGAGCTGCGCCCCGCGCCCGCGCCGCAGGTCGACCAGCCCCTCCTCGCGGAGGATCTGGTAACCGCGCAGCACGGTGTGCATGTTGACGTCCAGTGAGTCGGCGAGGCCGCGGGCGGGCGGCAGCCGGTCGCCGGGCCGCGCGGTGCCGTCGGCGACGGCGCGGCGGACGCAGGCGGCGATCTGCTCGGCCAGCGGCTGCGGCGAGCCGGGGTTGACGCGGAAGAGCACGGGCGGTCCTATCGGGGTTGCCGGACGAGGGCGGTGAGCAGCCCTGCGGCGGTGGCGGCGTCGGGCACGGCGACCACGAACTCCCGGCCGTCGGTGAGCCGTAGCGCGACGGCCTCGCCGGCCCGCAGTACCAGGCCGCTGCGGCCGGGCCCGGACCGGTACCCCTCGTCGCCGAACACCCCCGTCTCCCGCACCTGCCGGCAGTCCGCCGCCGCGATCCGCTCCAGCGGCACCCGCAGCCACGGCCGGCGCACCAGGGGCAGTCCGACGGTCAGGCCGCGCCGGTCGACGGTGACCCGGACCCGGCCCACGGCCGTGGCCGCCGCCCCGACGACGGCGATCGGCAGCGCGCCGGCCCCGGCCCCGGCGACCAACAGGACGGCGGCCAGCCCGAGCAGGGCGGGCCCGAGGGTGCGCAGCAGAGGTGAGCCGACCGTGCGGGACCAGGAGACGGCCTCCCCGGCGGTGAGCTCCACCGGGACGGGCACCGGGGGAGCGGCGGGCTGCGGCGCCGGGCGGACGACCGGGCCGCCCACCAGCAGGCCGACCGCTCCGGCGAGTGCCGCGCCGCCGCAGCAGACGGCCACGGCGAGGCCCGGCAGGCGGGCGTCGACGCCACGGGCGGCGTCCGCGTTGGCGGCCGGCACCAGGGTGCAGAGTGAGCCGATCAGCGCGGCCGCGGCCCAGCCCCCGGCCAGCAGGGCCCGCCGGGCGCGCGGCGGGTGGCCGCCGGTGAGCACCGGGCGGGCGAGGGCGGCGCCGGTGATCGCGATCAGGCCGACGGCGGCGGTGAGGAAGCGCCAGGCGGGCAGGGTGCCGTCGGCGCCGCCGCCGGAGAAGTGCACGGCGAGCGGCTCGGGCAGCCGCGGCCGCAGCCGGGCGTACACCAGCAGGACCGCCGCGGCGGCGGCTGCGGGCGGCAGGACGGTGAGGACCACGGCGGTCCGGGACGGCCGGGTCGGCCGGGGTAACGGCAGGGCGGGCACGGAGATCCCTCCAGGGACGCGAACGATCGCGGATTGTTCGCACCATGCTAGAACAATCCGCGATCGTCGGTGTGCAGTTCTCTCCCGCCGCCCCGTTCTCTCAGGACCGCTTCAGGACCGCCCCCGGGGCGGAGCCCGTCAGGCGGCGGTGAGCGGCAGCAGGTCGGCGTGGTGGCGGCGGGTGACCTCGGGGTGCGCCCGCAGGTAGCCCTTCAGCTCGTTCCGGCCGAACTCGGCGAACAGCGGGTTCGCCGGGTCCTGGGTGGCACCGGGCGCGTGGTGGGCCTGCGGGAACTCCAGCGGCTCGATGTGCGCGTCCAGCCGCGGGTTGTAGAAGAACGGCACCGAGAACCGCTCCCGGGCGCCGGGCGGGCTGACCACCCGGTGGCTGGTGGCCTTGAGGTAGCCGTCGGTGGCGACCTCCAGCAGCTCGCCGAGGTTGACCACGAAGGCGCCCTCCATCGGCGGCACCTCCAGGAAGGATCCGTCCTGCCGCTCCACCTGCAGGCCGCCGACGGTGTCCTGCAGCAGCAGGGTGATGAAGCCGTAGTCCTTGTGCGAGCCGACGCCCTGCCCGGCGCCGTCCGGCGCGGTGCCCGGGTAGCGCACCAGCTTGAGCCGCAGGTGGGGGTGGCCCTCGAAGGCGTAGTCGTAGAAGTCGGGCCGGGCGCCGATCGCGGTGAGCAGCTCGTGCAGCAGCCGGCGGCCGACGCCGCCGAGCCGGTCGATCCAGTGCAGCGCGGCCTCGCGCAGCGCGGGCAGTCGTGCGGGCCACTGGTTCGGGCCCTCCAGCCACCAGTACGGCGGCTCGCCGGAGGCGGGCACGTGGGCGGGCAGCTCGGCGCCGATGTCGAGCTGGTCGCGCCAGTCCTGGCTGCCGCCGGTGCGCTCGTCGCCGGTGCGGGTGTAGCCGCGGAAGTGCGGGGAGTTGAGGTTGCTCACGGCCAGCCGGTCGGCCTCGGGGAGGGCGAAGAAGGCGTGCATCGCGTCGGTGAGCGCGGCGGTCTCGGCCGGGGTCACGCCGTGCCCGACGAGCTGGAAGAAGCCGACGCCGGTCGCGGCGGAGCGGAGGTCCGCGCGGAGCCCGGCGCGGTCCTCGGCGCTGCCGTCGGCGAGCGAGAGGTCGATGACCGGGAGGCCGGTGCTGTGGTCGCCGACGGGGTCGGTGAAAGGGGACTGCTGGGTCATGGGTGACATCACCTGGGTGTCGAATGCCCCGGCGGGCCCGGCGGTCGCCGGGGACGCTGCCGCTGCCGCGCCGGGTGTGGCCGGTGCAGCGGGGCCGGGGGAGGGTGTGTGCCCGAAGGGCGGAGGACGAGCGGGATCAGCCGGAGCGTCGACAGGACATGCTCGTGACGCGGAGCAGGTCCACGTGGCGACGGCTGACGAGAAGAAGCACGTCACCAGCGTAACGGACCGCGACCGGCGGTGGCCGGGCCCGTACGCCGGGGGGCGCCGCCCGGCCTCGACCGGCCCGCGGTAACGGCCGGGGGCTCACCGGGCGAGCGCGCGGGCCGCCTGTTCCCTCAGCTCGTTCTTTCTCACCTTGCCGCTGACCGTCATCGGGAAGCCCTCGACCACGTGCACGTGGCGGGGGGTCTTGTAGTGGGCGAGGCGGCCGCGGCAGAACTCGGCCAGCTCCTCGGGGCCGAGGGTGTCGGCCGGGTCGCGCAGCACCACGAAGGCGCAGATCTCCTCGCCGTAGCGCTCGTCGGGCACGCCGACCACCTGGACGTCGGCGATCGCCGGGTGGGTGTGCAGGAACTCCTCGATCTCGCGCGGGTACACGTTCTCGCCACCGCGGATGATCATGTCCTTGATCCGGCCGACGATCGCCAGGTAGCCGTCCTCCCGCATCACCGCGAGGTCGCCGGTGTGCATCCAGCCCTCGGCGTCGATCGCCTCGGCGGTGCGCTCCGGCTCGTTCCAGTAGCCGATCATCACGGAGTATCCGCGGGTGCACAGCTCGCCGGGCTCGCCGCGGCCGACCGTCCGGCCGGTCTCCGGCTCGACGACCTTGACCTCCAGGTGCGGCAGCACCCGGCCGACCGTGCCGGTGCGGTGCTCCAGGTCGTCGTCGCGGCGGGTCTGGGTGGAGACCGGCGAGGTCTCCGTCATGCCGTACGCGATGGCCACCTCGGCCATGTGCATCTCGGTCTGGACGCGCTTCATCACCTCCACCGGGCACGGCGAGCCGGCCATGATGCCGGTGCGCAGCGAGGTGAGGTCGTACGTCGCGAAGTCGGCCAGGCCCAGCTCGGCGATGAACATCGTCGGCACGCCGTACAGCGAGGTGGCCCGCTCGGCCTGCACCGCGCGCAGGGTGGCGGCCGGGTCGAAGCCCTGTCCCGGGATGATCGCGCAGGCGCCGTGGGAGAGCGCCGCGAGGTTGCCCATCACCATGCCGAAGCAGTGGTAGAAGGGCACCGGCAGGCAGATCCGGTCCTGCTCGGTGTAGCCCACCAACTCGCCGACCCAGTAGCCGTTGTTGAGGATGTTCCGGTGCGAGAGGGTGGCGCCCTTGGGGAAGCCGGTGGTGCCGGAGGTGTACTGGATGTTGATCGCGTCGTCGGGGGCCAGGTCGGCGGGGAACTCCCCGTCCCCGTCGAGCTCCTGGAACTCCGGGTCGCCGATCCACAACGTCTCGCGCAGGCCCGGGCACTCCTCGCGGACCTCGGCCACCATCGCCCGGTAGTCGCTGGTGCGGTAGGCGGGCTGGGCGACCAGCAGGCTCACCCCGGACTGGTTCAGCGCGTACGCCAACTCGTGCGTCCGGTAGGCCGGGTTGATGTTCACCAGGATCGCGCCGAGCCGGGCGGTGGCGTACTGCACCAGCACCCACTCGGGGCAGTTGAGCGCCCAGATGCCGACCCGGTCTCCCCGGCCGACCCCGCGCGCCCGCAGGCCGCGGGCCACCCGGTCGACGTCCCGGCCGAGTTCTGCGTACGTCCAGCGGCGCCCGCTCGGCACGTCCACCAGCGCCTCGCGCTCCGGGTGGGCGGCGACCGCGCGGTCCAGGCACTGCCCGATCGTCTCGTCGAGCAGCGGCACGTCGGTGCGGCCGTGCGCGTGCGACGCCTGTGCGGTCACCGTTGACCTCCTGGGCCGGGCATGGGCCGGGCATGGGCTGGGTGGATCTGCCGGGACCAAGGCTTGCCACCGGGCGCCGCCGCGTCAAGAGCACGGCCGGTCCGGCGTGCCGCCCGACCGGTACGGGGGGCCTGTCACGGACCTGTGACGAAAGCGGGAAGAAAATCGGGTTCTTGGTGGGCGAAGGTTCGCCTAAGGTCGATCCCATGGCGCGTCACAACTCCATCGGTTACCGCAAGAAGGTCCTCCTGGCTGCCCGTCTGGTCGGGGCGAGCGCCCTGGGCGGCGTCCTCGTCGCGGGGCTCGCACTCCCCGCCGTGGGGGCCGCCGGGCTCGGCGCGCAGTCGGCGGTGGAGGACTTCGACAGCCTGCCCGACGACTTCAGGACGCCGCCGCTCTCCCAGGCGTCCACCGTCTACGACGCGGCCGGCGGGACGATCGCCACCATCTACAGCCGGGACCGCACGGTCGTCGCCTCCGACGCCATGTCGCCGCTGGTCAAGACCGCCCTGGTCGACATCGAGGACAGCCGCTACTACCAGCACGGCGCCGTCGACCTGAAGGGCGTGCTGCGCGCCCTCAACTCCAACGCGACCTCCGGCACCACCGCGCAGGGCGCGTCCACCCTCACCCAGCAGTACGTCAAGAACGTCTTCGTCGACCAGGCGGGCGACGACGTGCAGAAGGTCCAGGAGGCGCAGCGGCAGACCCTGGACCGCAAGGTCCGCGAACTCAAGTACGCCATCAAGGTCGAGGAGACCCTGAGCAAGGACCAGATCCTCGCCAACTACCTCAACATCACCTTCTTCGGCGAGAAGGCGTACGGCATAGAGACGGCCGCCCAGCGGTACTTCAGCGTGCACGCCGAGGATCTGTCGCTGCCTCAGGCGGCGCTGCTGGCAGGCCTGGTGCAGTCGCCGTCGGCCTACGACCCGATCGTCAACCCGGCCGCGGCGAAGGCGCGCCGCGACACCGTGCTGCGCCGGATGGCCGAACTCGGACACATCACCGCGGCGCAGGCGGCGGAGGCGATCGCCTCCCCGGTGGAGCTGAAGGTGACCCGGGCGCACCAGGGCTGCATCACCGCAGGGACGGGCGAGGGCTTCTTCTGCGACTACGTGCAGCGGGTGGTGCTGTCCGACCCGGCCTTCGGCAGGACCCCGGAGGAGCGGAAGGCGCTGTGGAAGCGCGGCGGGCTGCAGATCCGCACCACCCTCGACCCCAAGGCGCAGAAGGCGGTGCAGCAGGCCGTCACCGCGCACGCCGCGCCGTCCGACCGGCCGGCCGCGGTGATGTCGGTCGTCCAGCCGGGCACCGGCAAGGTGCTGGCGATGGCGCAGAGCCGCCCGTACGGGCTGGGCAAGGACGAGACCACGATCAACCTGAACGTGCCGAAGCGGATGGGCGGCGGCCTCGGTTTCCCGACCGGCTCCACCTTCAAGCCGATCGTGGCCGCGGCGGCGCTGGAGAACGGCATACCGGTCAGCCGCAGCTACACCTCGGGCTACAGCATGCCGTGGCCGGCGATGAAGGACTGCGCGGGCGGCCGCTTCCCGGAGGGCGGCGAGGTGCACAACGACAGCCGCACCCTCATCGGCAGCTTCGCCATGCCGGCCGCGATGAAGCAGTCGGTCAACACCTACTTCGCCAACCTGGAGGCCGAGACCGGCCTGTGCGAGGTGGCGAAGACGGCCGCCAAGCTCGGCATCACCCAGCAGGCCGGCGGCGAGAAGCTCAGCGTGGTGCCGTCGATGACCCTCGGCAGCAACGACCTGACGCCGCTGGAGATGGCGAGCGTGTACGCGGCGTTCGCCGCCCACGGCACCTACTGCGCGCCGACCGCGATCACCTCGGTGACCGGCCCGGACGGCAAGGCCCTCGCCGTGCCGAAGGCCTCCTGCACCGAGGCGATGTCGCAGACCACCGCGGACACCGTCACCGCGATGCTGCGCGGCGTGGTCGAGGACGGTGGCACCGGCACCACCGCCGGCCTGTCCGACCGGGAGACGGCCGGCAAGACCGGCACCACCAACGAGGGCCGGCAGGTCTGGTTCGTCGGCTACACCCCGGAGCTGGCCGCCGCGACGGTCGTCAGCGACACGGTGGACCCCGCCCCGCTGCAGGGCCAGCGGATGGGCGGCGAGCGGATCCAGTCCGCCTTCGGCGGCGCGGTCGCCGGCCCGATCTGGCGGGACGCCGTCGAGGACGCCCTGGACGGTGTCCCGGCCGGGGAGTTCACCGTGGTGCGGCTGCCGTCCGCCGCCCCGGACACGTCCGACTCCGACCGGCAGGCCCCGGAGACCGGCCGGCCGACCCCGGGCGGAGGACAGCCGACCACCGGACAGCCCACCCAGAGCGGGCGGCCCACCCCGGGCGGCGGCCAGACGACCCCCGGCCGGCCGAGCCCGGGCCCCGGGCGCCCGACCCGCGGCACCGGGGAGCCGACCGCGGGCGCGGGGCAGCCCAGCGGCGGCGGAGGTCAGTAGCCGGTCGCGCCGTCGAGGCGCTCGCGCAGGAGGTCGGCGTGGCCGTCGTGGCGGGCGTACTCGGCGATCAGGTGCACCAGGATGCGGCGGAGCGAGACCGGCTGCCCGGTGGCCCGGTGCACGCCGGTGGCGTCCAGCGAGGGGGCGGCGGCGACGATCTCCCGGGAGTGCTCGCACTGGGCCCGCCAGACGGCCAGCGCCTTCTCCGGGTCGCCGTCGAGACTCTCGAAGTCCTGGTCGGGGTCGTCGTCGGAGTAGTAGAGCATCTCCGTGTCCTCACCCGCGAACTGCAGGTGCAGCCACCACCGCTCGACCCCGGCGAGGTGCCGCAGCAGCCCGTGCAGGGTCAGCCGGGACGGCGGCACGGCGTGCTCGGACAGCTGCGCGGGGGTGAGCCCGACGCACTTGAGGGCGAGCGTCTCGCGGTGGTGGTCGAGGTAGGCGGTGAGGATCTCCCGCTCGTCGCCGACCAGCGGGAGCGGCGGCCGGGCGCCGCCGTCGGCCCAGCCCTGGGCGTAGTTCTGCGGCGGGATCTCGGGCACGGTCGCGGACGCGGGGTTCTCGGGCACGGGGTTCTCGGTCATGCCGCCAGCCTGGCACGGGCCACCGACAGGGCCCGGGAGGGCCGGGGTGTCAGGACGCCCCGGCGCCGAAGGGGCAGCCCCCGCCGCCGGTGCCCCGGTCCTCGGGCCCCTCGAAGGTGCCGAGCTCGGCGATCCGGTACCCGTCGGGGTAGCCGCGGACCTGCCGGCCGTCCCGGGCCAGGTGGGGCTTGCGGCGCGGCGGCAGCAGCCGGACCAGCCGGCCGCGCAGCCGCATCCCGCCGCGGACCAGCGCGGTGAGCGCCGCCGGCGGCCGGGGGTAGCCGAAGGCCTCCCGCAGCGGGTCGTCCAGCAGGCAGATCGAGGAGCGCCGCATCTGGGCGCCGACCGGGCGCGGGTACCAGCTCGCGGTGAGGTCCAGGGTGGCGTCGGAGACCGCCCGGCCGCCCTCGTCGAAGGCGAAGTTCGCCCGCTCGTAGTCGTCCAGCAGCCGCTCGAACTCCTCGTACGTCTCCGGGACGTCGCGCAGCCCCATGTGCCGGCCGAGCTCGCGGTAGTAGTTGACGGCGGCCCGGATCTCGGGCGCGGAGTACGGGCGCCAGCCGTAGTCGTCCAGCCAGCGCTTGGGCACCACCACGAAGGTGGCGAGGACGTAGACGAAGTCCTCGTTCGCTATCCCGTACCGCCGGTGCATCCCGTTCATCCGGCGGATCGCCTCGCGGCCCGGCCCGGAGTCGAAGCCGTGCTCCAGCACGGCCTCCAGGATGAGGACGGTGTCGTCGTACCGTTTCTGCGCGCGCTCGGTGAACTCGCCGGTGCGGGCCAGCAGCCGGCCGATGGAGGGCACCGCGTACGTCCGGTAGAGCGCGAAGCCGAGCGACTGGTTGGTGTCCCAGGGGAACTCGTGCCAGCTGCTGATCCGGTAGATCTCGGCGTAGTCGGTCTCCGGGTCGAGCTGCCGGATGCGGTCCAGCCACGCGTGACGCTTCATCAGGGCCCTTTCGGCGGGCTGGGGGCGGGGAGCGGTCCCGACTGTAGGCGCTGTCCAAGATCACGGTCAACGCCGGCGGCCGGTTGCGGGGCCCGGACGGGGCCGCCGTGTCGCGGAGGTGCGCGGGCGGCCCCGGGTGCAGGGTGGAGGGGTGACGGTGCACGGATGGCGGCGCCCGGCTGCCCTGCGCGGGGTGTGGCAGCGTGCCCATGCGCTGGTGATGATCCCGCTGGGCTTCATCGTGCTGATCTCGGTGGTCGACCTGGCCTCCCCGAACGACGTGCACCTCGGCCCGCTGCTGGTGGTCGCCCCCGCCATCACCGCCTCCTTCGCCGGCGCCTGGCTCACCGGTCTGATCGGCGCCCTCGCGGTGGCCGCCCAGGTGGTCATCGGGGTCTTCCACGGCGGTCTGTTCACCACCAACCACGAGACGCAGATCATCGCCCTGATCCTGGTCTCCACGGTGATCGTGCTGTACTGCCGCGTCCGGGAGAGGCGCGGGCGCGAACTCACCCGGGTCCGCTCCGTCTCCGAGACGGTGCAGCGGGTACTGCTGCGGCCGCTGCCCGAACGGCTCGGCCCGCTCCGGCTCGCCGCCCTCTACCTGCCCGCCGAGGACGAGGCCCTGCTCGGCGGCGACCTGTACGCCGCGACCCGGGTGCCCGGGGCCACCCGGGTGCTGATCGGGGACGTCCGGGGCAAGGGGCTGACCGCCATCGAGGACGCCGCGCAGGTGCTCGGCGCCTTCCGCGAGATCGCCCACCACCACATCGCCCTGCCCGGTCTCGCGGCCGCCCTCGACGCCAGCTTCGCCCGCCACCTGGCCGAGACCGCCGAGAGCCCGGACGAGGACGACGCCGTCGAACGCTTCGTCACCGTGCTGCTCGCCGACCTGCCGGACGACCCGGCGGAGCCCGTCCGGATCGCCAACTGCGGGCACCCGCCGCCGCTGCTGCTCTCCCAGGGGAAGCCCGTCAGGACCCTGGAGGCGGGCGGCTCCGCCCCGCCGATCGGACTCGGCACCCTGCCGGGCGCGCACTACCGGCAGGACGCCTTCGACGTGCACTCCGGCGAGACCCTGCTGCTCTACACCGACGGCGTCACCGAGGCCCGCGACGGCGAACGCGCCTTCTACCCGCTCGCCGAACGCGCCGCCCGGTGGGGCGGCGTCGAACCGTCCGGCCTGGTCGACCGGCTCCGCCGCGACCTGCTGGTCCACGTGGGCGGCCGGCTGAAGGACGACGCCGCGGCGGTCGCCATCGAACGGGCCTGAGCGGCGGGGCGTGTCGGGGCGGGCCTGAGCGGCGAGGCGTGTCGGGGCGGGCCGGGGTCAGGTGCCGGCCGGACGCTCCTGGACGGCCCAGCCGTTGCCGTCCGGGTCGGCGAAGAACACGAAGGAGTTCCAGTCGCCGCCCTTGCCCTCGGCCTTCACCCCGTCCTCGAAGTGCTGCACCGGGCCGACCTCCACGCCCCCGGCGACGAGGGCCGCCCGGGCCGCCTCGATGTCGTCCACCACCAGCTGGAGGCCCTGCATCGAACCCGGCCGCGAGTCGCTGACCCCGGTGCCGATGATGATCGAACAGGCCGAGCCCGGCGGGGTCAGCTGGACGATCCGGGCCTCCGCGCCGATCCGGCTGTCGGTGTCGACCGCGAAACCGACCTGCTCGGCGTAGAAGTGCTTGGCCCGGTCCACGTCGGAGACCGGGACCACCACCACTTCGAGCTTCCAGTCCACGGTTCCTCGCCTCCGCTCGTCGCCCCGGCCGGCTGCGGCCCGGCCGCAATCCCCGGCCCCACCCACTGTGCTCGACGGGCCACTCGGCGTCCCGTCCGACACGCAGGGTCGCGGTCCGTGTGTTTCTGCAGCTCACTCAGGCGATTCGGACTTGAAGAATGGCGAACGGATGTTCGATCCTGGGGGTGTGCCCGTTATCGAAAATGTGTTCGTACGGTCGGCGGCGACCCCGCCGGCCGGCGAGGACGCCCTGCTGCCGGTCCTCCCGGCCCTGGCCCCGCTGCTCCCCGGCGGCGCCCTGCGCCGCGGCACCGCGGTCTCCGTCACCGGCGACACCGCACTCCTGCTGGCGCTCGCCGCCGGCGGAGTCGCCGCCGGCGACTGGGCCGCCGCGATCGGCCTCCCCGACCTCGGGCTCGCCGCCGCCGCCGGCTACGGCCTCGACCTGCACCGGCTGCTGCTCGCCGACGACCCCGGCCCGCACTGGCCCGAGGTGGTCTCCGCCCTCGCCGGCGCCGTCGGCGTGATCCTGCTCCGCCCCACCGGCCCCGTCGCACCCCAGCTCGCCGCCCGCCTCACCGCCGTCCTGCGGCGCGGCGGCTGCGCCCTGCTGGTCGCCGGCCCCTGGCCCGGCGCGGGCCTGCGGCTCAGCGTCCGCTCCGGCCGCTGGTTCGGCCTCGGCGACGGGTACGGACAACTGCGCGGCCGCCAGGTCGAGATCGCCGCCGAGGGCCGCGGCACGGCCGCCCGGGTCCGGACGGCCCGGCTCTGGCTGCCCGACGAACACGGCACCGCCCGCCCGGTCGAGTCCGTCCCGCAGCCGCTCGGGGCGCCGCTGGACGGGTCTTCGAACAGGTCGCCCGGACGGACGGCCGAACCGGCCCGCCGGCCCGCCGCGGCGCCGGCCGTCGGCGCGACGGCGGTGGTCTGACATGGCCGAACCGCAGCCCCGGGTGCCCCGCGTCCTCGTGGTCTGGTGTCCGGACTGGCCCGTCGTCGCCACCGCACCCGCCGAGGGCGACCACGGACCGGTCGCCGTGGTGGTCTCCGGCCACGTCCTGGCCTGCTCGGACGAGGCCCGCAGCGCCGGAGTCCGGCGCGGACAGAGACTCCGGCTCGCCCAGCGGCTCTGCCCCGAACTGCGCCTGCGCGAACGCGACCAGGAGGCCGAGGCCCGGCGCTTCGAACCGGTCGCCGCCGCCGTCGAGGCCTTCACCCCCCGGGTCGAGATCCTCCGCCCCGGCCTCTGCGCCATCCCCGTCAAGGGCCCCGCCCGCTACTTCGGCGGCGAGGAGGCCCTGGCCGGCAAAGTCCGCGCAGCCGTCGCCGCCGCCCTCGCCGCACCCGACGAGACCGCCGGCGCCCGCACCCCCTACGAGAACGAGCCCGCCGCCGGCACGGACGGGCCCGCCCGCGGCACGGACGGGCCCGCCGCCGGGCGCCGCGACCCGCACCCGGGGGACGGAGTCGAACAGCCCGGCACCGTTCGGAGGCTGCACCCCGCCCCGGCCGCCGCGCCCGCCGTCCCCCTGCACGCCGTCCCCGGTGCCGCTCCTGCCGCTCACCCGCAGGCTCCTGCGGCGGAGGAACGTGCGCCGCAGGCCGTCCCCCGGCCCGCCCCCGTGCCGCCGTCCGGGCTGGTCGGGGTGGCGGACGGGTTGTTCGCGGCGGTGCTGGCGGCCCGGGCCGGGGTGCTGGTGCCGCAGGGACGGACGGCCGAGTTCCTCGCGCCGTACCCGGTGGCGGCGCTCGGTGACGAGGACCTCGCCGATCTGCTGGGCAGGCTCGGCATCCACACGGTCGGGGCGTTCGCCGTGCTCTCCGGCGAGGCGGTCGCCGACCGGTTCGGGCCGGCGGGGACTGCCGCGCACCGGCTGGCCCGGGGCCTGCAGGCCCGACCGCTGACACCCCGCAGGGCCGGCCCCGACCTGGCCGTCGAGCAGCTCTTCGACCCGCCGGAGGAGTCCTCCGAGCCGCTGGTCTTCGTCGGGCGGGCGCTCGCCGACCGGCTGCACGCCCGGCTCGGTGCGGCCGGCCTCGCCTGCCAGCGGGTCGCCGTCGAGGTGACCTGCGCCGACGGCGGGACGGCGTCCCGGCTGTGGCGGCACGAGGGACGGCTGGGTTCGGCGGCGCTCGCCGAGCGGGTCCGCTGGCAGCTGCAGGCCTGGCAGGGCGCCGGACGCTTCCCTGAGGAGGCCGGCGGCTTCACCGCGCTGCGGCTCGTCCCGGACGGCCTCGTCCCGGACCGCGGGCGGCAGTTGGCCCTCTGGGGGCAGGCCGTCGTCGAGGACCGGGTCGAGCGGGCGGTGGCCCGTGTCCAGGCCCTGCTCGGGTACGCGGGGCTGCGCCGGGTCGAGCCGGCCGGTGGCCGCAGCCCCGGCGAGTGGGCGACCCGCACCACCTGGACGGAGGACTCCGGGGAGCGGCACACCGCCGGTGCCACCGCCCCCTGGCCGGGCCGGGTGCAGGACCCGGCGCCGTCCGTGGTGCCCCGCGCCCCGCTGCCGGTCTCGGTGCTGGACGCGGCCGGACAGCCGGTCGGCGTCGACGGGCGGGCCGAGGTCTCCGCCCCGCCGGCCCGGATCGCCCTGGACGGCCGCGTCCTGGAGGTCACCGGCTGGACCGGGCCCTGGCCCGCCGTCGAGCACTGGTGGGACCCGGCCCTGGCCCGCCGCCGGGCGCGCTTCCAGGTCGCCGTCGCCGACGGCCGCGCCCTGCTGCTCACCGTCGAGGGCGGCCGCTGGTACGTGGAGGGCGCCTACGACTGACAGCACGGGACACGTCGGCACAGGACACGCCGCACCCGGGCCACCGGGCACCACCGAACCACGACCGACCGGCCACAGGGGGAGACCGGCCCGGCACGACCGACGGAGCACCACCCCCGATGGGATTCACCAGCCACCCCTCGCTCCCCTGGAGCGAACTCCACCGCCGGATGTCCGGCCGCCCCGCCCCGGCCGGCGGCACCGTGCTGCCGCTGCGCCGCCGCCCGCCACAGGAACCGCCCCCGCCGCCGCCCGGCACCCCGGCCTGGGCCGAACTGCACGTGCACTCCGCGTTCAGCTTCCTGGACGGCGCCAGCGACCCCGAGGTGCTGACCGCCGAGGCCGCCCGGCTCGGCGTGGAGGCGATCGCGCTCACCGACCACGACGGCCTGTACGGCGCCGTCCGGTTCGCCGAGACCGCCAAGGAGTCCGGGGTGCGCACCGTCTTCGGCGCCGAGCTCTCGCTCACCCCAGACGACCACCTGCTGGTGCTCGCCCGATCCCCGCAGGGCTACCGCCGGCTGTCCGCCGCGATCGCCGCCGCCCAGCTGCGCGGCGGCGCCAAGAACCGCCCCGCGTACGACCTCGCCGAACTCGCCGCCGCCCACCACGGCGAGTGGGCGGTGCTCACCGGCTGCCGCAAGGGCCGTGTCCCGGCCGCACTGGCCGCCGCCGGGGAGGACGCCGCGCTGCGTGAACTCCACGCCCTCGCCGAGGCGTTCGGACAGGAGAACGTCTTCGTCGAACTGATCGACCAGCGGCTGCCCGGCGACGACCTGCGCAACGACCGGCTGGCCGCCCTCGCCGCCCGCACCGGGATCACCGCCGTCGCCTCCAACAACGCCCACCACGCCGCCTCCGCCCAGGGACGACTCGCCCAGGCCCTCGCGGCCCTGCACGACCGCCGCACCCTGCGCGACGCGGCCGGCTGGACGATGGCCGCCGGTACCGCCCACCTGCGCTCCGGCCGCGAGATGGCGGCCCGGCTGGCCCGCTTCCCCGGCGTCCGGGAGGCCACCGTCGACCTGGGCCGGGCCTGCGCCTTCGACTTCGGCGGCCTCGAACCCCGGCTGCCCGGCTTCCCGGTACCCGAGGGGCACACCGAGATCAGCCATCTGCGCGCCCTGGTCGTCGAGGGCGGGCCGGCCCGCTTCGGCCCCGGCAACGAACCCGCGCTGCGCCAACTCGCCCGCGAACTCGACGTCATCGACCAGCTGGACCTGGCCGGCTACTTCCTCATCGTCCACGACATCGTGGCCTTCTGCCGCCAGCAGGACATCTGGTGCCAGGGCCGCGGCTCGGCCGCCAACTCCGCGGTCTGCTACGCCCTCGGCATCACCGCGGTCGACCCGCTGCACTACGGCCTGCTCTTCGAGCGCTTCCTCAGCACGGAGCGCGACGGCCCGCCCGACATCGACCTCGACATCGAGAACCGCCGCCGCGAGGAGGTCATCCAGTACGTCTACCGGCGCTACGGCCGCGAACACGCCGCCCAGGTCGCCAACGTCATCACCTACCGGCCCCGGCTCGCGCTGCGCGACGCCGCCCGGGCACTCGGCTACCCGAGCGGCCAGATCGAGGCCTTCACCAAGCAGGTCGACTTCCGTTCCGCCCCCGCCGACGACGCCCTCATCCCCGCCGACGTCCTCGCCCTCGGCGGCCAACTCCTCGGCCTGCCACGGCACCTGGGCATCCACTCGGGCGGCATGGTGCTCACCCGGGAGCCGGTCGGCGAGATCTGCCCCACCGAGTGGGCCCGGATGCCCGGCCGCTCCGTCCTCCAGTGGGACAAGGACTCCACCGCCGGCGCCGGACTCGTCAAGATCGACCTGCTCGGCCTCGGCATGCTCTCCGCCCTGCACGACACCTGCGACCTGATCGCCGCCCACTCCGGCGACCGCTACACCCTCGCCGACATCCCCGACGACGACCCGGCCGTGTACGAGATGCTCTGCCGCGCCGACACGGTGGGCGTCTTCCAGGTCGAGTCCCGCGCCCAGATGGCCACCCTGCCGCGGCTGCGGCCCCGGCACTTCTACGACCTGGTGGTCGAGGTCGCACTGATCCGGCCCGGGCCGATCCAGGGCGGCTCCGTCCACCCCTACCTGCGGCGCCGGGCCGGCACCGAACCCGCCCACTGCCCGCACCCGTTGATGGAACGCGCGCTCGGCAAGACCCTCGGCGTCCCGCTGTTCCAGGAACAGATGATGCAACTCGCCATCGACTGCGCCGGGTTCAGCCCCGCCGAGGCGGACCGGCTGCGGCAGGCGATGGGCGCCAAACGCTCCCACCAGCGGGTCGCCGAACTCCGCGACCGGCTGCTGCGCGGCATGGCCGAGCGCGGCATCCCCGCCGAGACCGCCGAGGACGTCTACACCAAGATCGAGGCCTTCTCCAACTACGGCTTCCCGGAGAGCCACGCGATCAGCTTCGCCTACCTGGTGTACGCCAGCGCCTGGCTGAAGTACCACCACCCGGCGGCCTTCACCTGCGCCCTGCTGGCCAACCAGCCGATGGGCTTCTACTCGCCGCTCAGCCTGATCACCGACGTCCGGCGGCACGGGGTGCGGGTCCGCGGGGTGGACGTCAACGCCTCCGCCGCCGGACCCGTCCTGGAGCCCGAGGACGAGCCCTCCGCCCCGCCGCCGCGCACCGCCGGCAAACCGCAGCCGGCGATCCGGCTGGGCCTCTCCGCCGTCCGCGGCCTCGGCACCGCGCAGGCCGAACTCGTCGTCGCCGGGCAGCCCTACACCGACCTGGAGGACTTCGCCCGTCGCACCGCCCTGCCCACCCCGGTGCTGGAAGCGCTGGCCACCGCCGGGGCCTTCGGCTGCTTCGGGCTGACGCGCCGCCAGGCACTCTGGACGGCAGGGGTGTACGCCACCTCGGGCCCGGACACCATCCCCGGCACCGCGCCGGGTGCCACCGCCCCGCCGCTGCCCGCGATGACCCCGGTCGAGGAGACCATCGCCGACCTGTGGGCGGTCGGCGCCTCCGCCACCAGCCACCCGGTGCAGCACCTGCGGGACGCGCTGAACCGCGGCGGCGCGCTCACCGCCGTCCAGCTGGCCGCCGTCCCGCCCGGCACACCGGTGGTGGTCGGCGGACTGGTGACGCACCGCCAGCGGCCGCCGACGGCCGGCGGAGTGCTGTTCATCAGCCTGGAGGACGAGACCGGCCTGATCAACGTCATCTGCAGCCGCCCGGTCTGGGAGTCCCGCCGCCGTACCGCCCTCGACCGGGCCGGCCTGCTCGTCCGCGGCCACGTGGAACGCCACCACGGCGCCACCAACCTGGTCGCCACCCGCCTCGACCCGCTGCGGATCGGGCTGTGAGACCTGCGCCCGGCACCCGACCGGACAAGGGCCACCCTGGGGCGCGTCAGGCCAGGGCCGTCGCCACCGCCGCCTCGGCGTGCAGCCGGGTCGTCGGGAAGACCGGCACCGGGCTGTCCTCCGGGCCGACCAGCAGCTCGATCTCGGTGCAGCCCAGCACCACGCCCTCGGCGCCGCGGGCCACCAGGCCGGCGATCACCTCCCGGTACGCGGCGCGGGACTCCTCGCGGACCACGCCCACGCACAGCTCCTCGTAGATCACCCGGTGCACCTCGGCCCGTCCGGCCGCGTCCGGCACCAGCACCTCCAGGCCGTGCCCGGCCAGCCGGCCACGGTAGAAGTCCTGCTCCATGGTGAACGCGGTGCCCAGCAGGCCGATCCGGCGCAGCCCGGCGGCCCGGACGGCCCCGGCGGTGGTGTCGGCGAGGTGCAGCAGCGGCACGTCCACCGCCGCCTCGACCCGGTCGGCCACCTTGTGCATGGTGTTGGTGCAGATCAGCAGCAACTCGGCGCCGGCCGCGGCCAGCGAGCGCGCCGCCCCGGCCAGCACCTCGCCGGCCTCGTCCCACCGGCCGGCGGTCTGCAGCCGTTCGATCTCCGCGAAGTCCACCGAGTACAGCACGCACTTCGCCGAGTGCAGCCCGCCGAGCCGCTCCCGGGTGAGCTCGTTCAGCAGCCGGTAGTACTCGGCGGTCGACTCCCAGCTCATCCCGCCGATCAGTCCGATCGTCCTCATCGCGCCACTCTCGCACACCGGCCGACCGCGCCGGGTCGGGGGCTCAGCAGCACCGCACCTCCGCCCCGGCCCGGGTGAAGTCGCCCGCCGCGAGGGCCCCGGCGGGGATCGTGAAGTAGAGCGACCCGGCATCACCCCAGCCCCAGCCGAGCTCGGCGTCGCCGGTGAGCTGGAGCAGGTGGACGGCGGGCCCGTCGGCGTCGCGCACGGTCACGGCGGAGCCGTAGGAGGTGTCCGGCCAGCCGAAGGCACGGTGGCGGTCGGCGGTGTTGCCGTCCAGGCCGTCCATGGCGCCGAGGATCAGCGAGGGGGCGCCCCAGTGCGCGTCCCGGTCGAAGGTGACGTCCTCGTCCTCGACGTCCCAGCAGTCGGGGAGCATCACCACCCCGGCGGCGTGCAGCGGGACGGCCGGCCACCGGGTCGCCGATGCGGGCGCGTCCGTCTCCACCGCCCGCGCCGGGTCGGCAGGGAGCACCCGGTACATCGCGGGGGAGGAGGTGTCCAGCTTCGCGTACTCCTCGTACGGGATGTCCGGGTCGAGCTGGAAGAAGTTCAGCAGGCCCGGCCGGACAGGCAGTTGGTCGCCCAGCCAGGGGGCCAGCGCGTCCGTGTCCAGGACGGCGAGCAGGGAGAGCGGCATGCCGTCGTGGACGGGCCACGGGGTGCCGGGCTCCAGCTGGGCGGGGCCGCCGAGTCGGCAGTGGCCGGTGGCGGGGGCGCTGCCCGCCGCGCGCTCCAGCCGGAAGCCCCGGCGGGCCAGCGCGGCGAACTGCCGGCCCGCCTCCTCGCCGAGCCGTTCGGTGCTGATCCGGTGCAGGGCGGCGGTGTCGTCGAACTCCATGCCCGAGATCGTCCCAGTGCCCCGGAATCCGTTTGGCAGCGGGCAGCCGGGGCGGGTACCACTGGGTGCCATGACCCTCACCGAACCCGGATTCGTCCCCGCCCCGCTCGACCTCGGGGACGTTCGCCTCCTGCCGTGGGGTGCCGGGCTGCTGCGGTACGCGCCGGACGTCGCCCGGATCATCGCGGACGAGGAGGTCGCGCTCTGGAACCCGATCCGCGAGACCGACCCGGGGGCGTGGATCCTCGGGCACACCGCGGACGGCGTGAGCGGCGACGTGGCGGGCTTCGCGGTGCTGGACGCGGCCTCCGCCGCGCTGCTCGGCACGGTCGGCCTGTACTGGCCGAACCGGGCCGACGGCCAGGCCGCGATCGGTTACCGGCTGCTGCCGGAGGCCCGCGGCCGCGGCGTGGCGACCAGGGCCACCGCGGCGGCCGCCCGTTGGGCGTTCACCGCCGCGGGTGCCCGCCGGATCGAGCTGGGCCACGCCGTCGGCAACACCGCCTCGTGCCGGGTCGCCGAGCGTTGCGGCTTCCCGCTCGAGGGCACCCTGCGGGCCTCGCACCGCTACGGCGACGGCCGCCACCACGACGAGCACCTGCACGCCCGGCTGGCGGGCGACCCGGAGCCCGAGCCGTTCGGCCGAGCCCGCTGAGGGCTCACTCCCGGGCGGTCGGCATGCCGATCAGGACGGGCCCGGCGCCCGGGGCGCGGGTGCAGGCGTCGTGGCATTCGGCGTCCAGGCTGCAGCAGAGCGAGCAGACGGTGCCCTCGTGGAACGGGCAGTGCACGGTGTCCGGCACCTCGTACGCGGTTTCGCAGACGGTGCAGACCCGGGTGTCGGTGGCGTCGGCGTTGCCGGCGTCCGGGTTGGGCCGGGCCAGGTAGTAGCGGCCCTTGGTGGCCTTGGCGATCAGCGGGCTGAGCACCATCGCCAGTGCCAGGGCGATGAACGGGCTGAACGCCTTCGCGTAGGTGCCGAACCAGCCGAAGAAGGCGGCGATGGAGACCGCGGCGGCCACGCACATCGCCCCGAACCCGGCCGGGTTGACGGCGTACAGGTGGGCGCGCTTGAACTCGATGTGCTTCGGGCTCAGTCCCAGTGGCTTGTTGACGACCAGGTCGGCGGTGACGGCGCCGATCCAGGCGATGGCCACGTTGGAGTAGAAGCCCAGCAGGCTGCCCAGCGCGCTGAACATGTTCATCTCCATCAGCAGCAGTGCGATGCCGCAGTTGAGGAAGATGTACCAGACCCGGCCGGGGTGGCGGTGCGTCAGCCGGGAGAAGAAGTTCGACCAGGAGAGCGAGCCGGAGTAGGCGTTGGTCGAATTGATCTTGATCTGGGAGACGATCACGAACAGGCCGGCCACCGGCAGCGCCGCCGCACCCAGCCAGGGCCGCAGTGACTCCACGTACGGTGCGATCGGCTCCAGCGCCTTGGTCTCGCCGACCGCGCCCAGCGCGGCGAACGCCAGCAGCGCGCCACCGAGCTGCTTCAACGCGCCGATCACCACCCAGCCGGGGCCGGCGGCCAGCACCGCGAGGTCCCAGCGGCGCGCGTTCTCCGCCGTCCGCTTCGGCATGAACCGCAGGTAGTCGGCCTGTTCACCGATCTGCGCGATCAGGGACAGCGCCACGCCGGTGCCCAGCCCGAAGCCGAGCAGGGTGAACCCGGAACCGACCCCGTCGGTGCCGCCGAAGTGCGTGAAGTCGCCGAAGACCTCGGGGGAGTGGAAGGCCAGCACGACGAACGGCGCGACCAGGCCGACGATCCACACCGGCTGCGTCCAGGCCTGCATCCGGGCGATCCAGCTCATCCCCTTGAACACGATCGGGATCACGATCAGCGTGGTGAGGAGGTAGCCCACCGGCAGCGGGATGTGCAGCACCTCGTGGAGGGCCTGCGCCATGATCGAGCCCTCGAGGGCGAAGAAGATGAACGTGAAGCTCGCGTACACCAGCGAGGTCAGCGTCGAGCCGAGGTAGCCGAAGCCCGAGCCGCGGGTCAGCAGATCCATGTCGACGCCGTTCGCCGCGCACGCCCGGGCGATCGGGATGCCGGTCAGGAAGATCACCACGGCGGCGGTGAGGATCGCCGCCAGCGCGTTGGTGAAGCCGTACGACATCACGATGCCCGCGCCGATCGCGTAGTCCGCGAGATAGGCGATGCCGCCGAGCGCGGTGGACGCCACCGCCGTCGGCGACCAGCGGCGGAAGGAGTGCGGCGCGTACCGCAGCGAGTAGTCCTCCAGGGACTCGTCCGCCGCGCTGCCCCGGTACGAGCGGCGCGGCCCGGTGCGCGGCCGTCCGCCGTCGTCGGGCCGGGTGGGGGCGTGCGGGTTGGTCGTGTCGGTCATGTCACCGCTCCCGTCTGTCCTCGGGTTGTGCGGCGAGGGTAGGGACGAGGGGTTAAGCGCACCGGCGTACCGCGGTTTCACCGCCGTAACCGCGTCCGGTCGGTGACGCACCGTCAACCGGACACGCCGACGGGCCGCGCAGGCGGGGCCTGCCGGCCGGCAACCCGGCAGGCCCGCAGCGGTCAGCCCAGCGGCTCGCGGCCCTTCCCGGGCGGGCCGGCGAAGGCCTGCACGATCGGCAGCCAGGCCCGCGCGGTGTCGCCGACCGCGGTCAGCGCGAGGTCGTCGGGGTGCCGCCGCCGGGTGGCGAGCAGACAGAAGTCCAGCGCGGGCCCGGTGATCCGGTCGGCCGCGTCCTCCGCACCCCACGTCCACGACTCGCCCGCCGGGCCGCCGAGTTCGACCCGTACCGGCGCCTGCGGCGCGGGCAGGCCGTGCACCGAGAAGGCGAAGCCCAGGGTCCGTACTCCCAGGTGCGCGATGTGCCGCAGCCGGGCGGTCGGCGGCCGGACGGCGCCCAGCGCGTCGGCGACGTCCTGTCCGTGTGCCCAGGTCTCCATCAGCCGCGCGGTCGCCATCGACGGTGCCTTCATCGGCGGGCCGAACCACGGCAGCCGGGTGTCCGGTTCCACGGCCGCCAGTGCCGCCGCGAGTTCCGCCCGGCCCGTCCGCCAACGTCCGAGCAGCACCTCCGGCGGCTCGCCGACCCCCTCCGCCGCGCCGCGCTCCACCACGTCGAACCCGGTCTCGAAGGCCTGTTGTGCCTCCGCGGTGAACCGCTCCGGGTCGCGCGCCGCGAGCAGTGACCACTGGTCGGTCCAGGCCAGGTGGGCCAGCTGGTGGGCGATCGTCCACCCCTCGGCGGGGGTGGACGCCGCCAGCCCGGCGGCGTCCAGGTCCGCCACCAGGGCGTCGAGTTCGGCGCTCTCCGCCGCGAGGTCCGCGAGCAGTGCGGTGATGTCGGCCATCCGTCTCCCCTTGTCGGTCGTGCAGGCTTCCCGTGGTGCGGGCAGGCCCCATCCTGCTGCCGCAGATCTCCCCAAGCCAGGGGGCCC
Organism: Streptomyces sp. TLI_235; assembly: GCA_002300355.1. Lineage (NCBI taxonomy): Bacteria > Bacillati > Actinomycetota > Actinomycetes > Kitasatosporales > Streptomycetaceae > Streptomyces > Streptomyces sp. TLI_235. The sequence continues at coordinate 1,329,830 of NSGV01000002.1, read as the reverse complement.
GTGTGAGAATCGGCCGGTGAGGAGCGCAGCCCCCGAACCCCCGGACACGCGCGCCGCCGAGCTGGTCCGCTCCGCGGTGCTCGCCGACCTGGCCCGCCGGGTGGTCGCCGACTGCGGCGCGGACGTCGGCCTGGTCGGCGTGCCGGACGGCGGGGACGCCATGGTGCTGCGCCACTGGGCCGGCACCCGGGCCGACCTGCTGCACAACCTCCGGGTGCCCTCCGGTACCGGCCTCGGCGGCCGGGCGCTCGCCGAACGGGTGCCCGCCTGGGTGCCCGACTACCGGGCGGCGACCACGATTTCGCACCACTACGACGCGGCGGTCGGCGCCGACGACCTGTACGCGATGCTCGGCGTGCCGCTCGTCCACGACGGCGCCGTGCACGGCGTGGTGTACGCCGCGCTGCGCGCCGTGGTGCCGTTCGGCGACGTCCGGATCGGCTCGGTCGCCGAGCTGGCCGGGACGGCCACCCGGGCGCTGGCCGGTGCGGCGGCCTGGGGCGGCCGGACGGCGGGCCGCCTCGCCGAGGCGGGGCTGACCCCGCGCGAGCACGAGGTGCTGCGCTGGGCGGCGACCGGCCGGACCAACCCGGAGATCGCCGCCCGCCTCGGCCTCAGCGGCCACACCGTGACCGGCTACCTGAAGAGCGCGATGCACAAGCTCGGCGCCCGCAACCGGGTCGAACTGGCCGTCGCCGCCCGCGAATGGGGCATCGTCGGCTGACCGGTGGAACTGGCTGTCCGTCAGCTGACGCCGCGTTCCCGGCCGGACCAGTACGGCTCGCGCAGCCGGAACTTCTGCAGCTTGCCGGTGGCGGTGCGGGCGAGTTCGGTGCGGAACTCCACCGAGGTCGGCGCCTTGTAGCCGGCCAGCCGATGCTTGCAGTGCGCGATCAGCTCGGCCTCGTCGGCCTTGCTGCCGTCCCGGAGCACCACGAGCGCCTTGACGGTCTCGCCCCACTTCTCGTCCGGCACGCCGATCACCGCGACCTCGGCGACCGCCGGGTGGCCGTAGAGGCAGTCCTCGACCTCGATCGAGGAGACGTTCTCGCCGCCGGTGATGATGACGTCCTTCTTGCGGTCGGAGATGGTGAGGTAGCCGTCGGTGAGGGTGCCGCCGTCGCCGGTGTGGAACCAGTCGTCCCGCAGGGCGGCCGCGGTCTCGTCCGGGCGTTCCCAGTAGCCGTCCAGCACGGTGTTGGAGCGGACCAGCACCTCGCCGTCGCCGTCGATCCGCAGCTCGGTGCCGAGCGCGGGCGCGCCGGCCTGCACCAGCTTCTCGGCGCGGTCGGCGGGGGCGAGGGCGTCCCACTCGGCGCGGGTGCGGTTCACGGTGACCACCGGGGAGGTCTCGGTGAGGCCGTAGAGCTGCATGAACTCCCAGCCGAGTTCGGCCTCGACGCGCTGCACCACGGAGGTCGGCGGGGGAGCGCCGGCCACCACCATCCGCACTCTGTCCCGGCCGGGGACCGGCCCGTCCCAGGTCTCGGCGGCGGCGAGCACGGCGGCGACCACGGCGGGTGCGCCGCACAGGAAGGTCACCCCGTGCTCGTCCACCCGGCGCAGGATCTCGGCGCCGTCCACCTTGCGCAGCACGATGTGCCGGCCGCCGAGGCCGGTGACCACGTACGGCAGGCCCCAGCCGTTGGCGTGGAACATCGGCAGGGTGTGCAGGTAGACGTCCCGGTCGCTCGCGCCGAAGTGCAGGCCCATCAGGGTGGCGTTCAGCCACAGGTTGCGGTGGGTGAGCCGGACTCCCTTGGGGCGCGCGGTCGTTCCGCTGGTGTAGTTGATCGTCGCGGTGTCCGACTCGGCGACGGGGTGCCGCACCGGTGCGCGGTCGAAGTCGTACAGCTCGCGGTCGCTCTCCGCGCCGAGGACGAACCGGTGCTCGGCCGGCACCCCGGCCAGCGCGTCCGCCACCTCCGGGTCCATCAGCAGCACCGAGGCGCCGCTCTGCTCGACGATGTACGCGACCTCCTCCGCCTTCAGCCGGAAGTTGACCGGCACCAGCACCCGGCCGAAGCCGCTCACCCCGAAGAAGGAGGTCATCAGCCGGGCGGAGTTCTGCGAGACGACGGCGACCCGGGCGCCGGGGCCGACCCCGAGCCGGTCCAGGCCGGCGGCCTGGGCGCGGGCCAGTTCGGCCGTTCGCCGGTAGCTGAGCTCGCCCCAGGACGCGGCGGGCTGCAGCGGCTCGTCGACGATCCCGACCCGGTCGCCGTAGACCAGCTCGGCCCGGTCGAGGAAGTCCATCACGGAGAGTGGAGTCTGCATGGGGCCACTGTGCCCGCAGCCCCGGCCCCCGGACACCCCCGATCGGGGGTGTTACGCGCATCGGGGGACCGGCCGCCGACCGGCGACGGGCGGACGGCGGAGCCGCGCGTCGCACCGCCCCGGCGGGCGGCGCGGACCCATGCTGGGGGTGACAGGCGGCCGGACGGAGAGGCGGGCACACCATGGCGAGGATCGCGGTCTTCGGCGCCAACGGGTCGATCGGCCGGTGCATCGTCACCGAGGCGCTCGCACGCGGGCACCGCGTCACCGCGGCCGTCCGCGACCCCGCCCGCTACCAGGGGCTGAGCCCGGAGGTCGTCGGCGGCGACGTGCTCGACCCCCAGGACGTCGCCCGGGTCGCCGAGGGGCAGGACGTACTGGTCAGCGCGGTCGGCGGCGGGGACGGCCCCGGCACCCGCCGGCTGGTCGAGCCGGCCGCCCGTGCCCTGGTCGGCGGCCTGCGGGCGCTCGGCTCGGCCGCTCCGCGGCTGATCGTCGTCGGCGGCGCGGGCAGCCTGGAGACGGCGCCCGGTGTCCGGGTCTGTGACACCCCCGGCCTGCCCGCCGGCGTCCTGGACGTCATGCGGGCCCACGGCGACGCCCTCGCCTACTACCGCACCGTGGCCGACCTGCGCTGGACGGTGCTCAGCCCGCCGGCCGACCTCGTCCCCGGCGAGCGCACCGGCGCCTACCGGACGGACGCCGACCGGCTGGTGATCGACGCCGAGGGCCGCAGCATCATCAGCATCCCCGACTTCGCGGTCGCCCTGGTCGACGAGATCGAGCAGCCCCGGCACGTCGGCGAGCGCTTCACCTGCGCCCGGTGAGGCGTCCGGGGGCGGGCGGCTCAACCGATCTGCACCGAGCGCTTGGCCAGACCCATCCAGAAGCCGTCGATCACGCTGCGCTGGCTGCCGAGCTCGGCCTCGCCGGCGCCGAGCGTCACGAACAGCGGCGCGAAGTGCTCGGTGCTGGGGTGGGCGAACCGGCCGGCGGGCGCCTTCTGCTCGAAGTCGAGCAGCGCGTCGACGTCCTTCGCCTCCAGGGCGCGGCGGCCCCAGTCGTCGAACTCGGCCATCACCGAGGAGACCCGGCCGTCGGTGCTGAGCGCCCGCAGGTTGTGGGTGAAGAAGCCGCTGCCGACGATCAGCACGCCCTCGTCGCGGAGCGGGGCGAGCCGGCGGCCGATCTCCATCAGCCGCTGCGGGTCGAGGGTGGGCAGCGACACCTGCAGCACCGGGATGTCGGCGTCCGGGTACATCTCGACCAGCGGCACGTACGCGCCGTGGTCCAGCCCGCGGTCCGGGATGTCCTGCACGGGCATGCCGGCGGTGCGCAGCAGCTTGCGGACGCCGTCGGCGAGCGCGGGTGCGCCGGGCGCGGCGTACCGGACCCGGTAGTAGTGCTCGGGGAAGCCCCAGAAGTCGTACACCAGGGGTACGGCGGTGGTGGCACCGAGGGCGAGCGGGGCCTCCTCCCAGTGCGCGGAGACCATGAGGATCGCGGTGGGCCGGGGCAGGCCGGCGGACCAGGCCGCGAGCTGGCCGGGCCAGGCCGGGTCGTCGGCCAGTGGCGGGGCGCCGTGCGAGAGGTAGAGGGTGGGCATGCGCTCGGGGGCTGCGGTGCTCATGGTGGTCGTCCTCCGTGGCCTGTCACCGGTGGTTCAAATTTTAACCATCTTCTGTCGACGGTACACCCTCATTCAAATTTGAACAACAGCGGTAGGATCGACCCATGAACGAACCGCGCTGGCTGAACGAGAACGAGATGGCCGCCTGGCGCGGCTTCGTCGCGGCCAGCAACCTGGTCGCCCGCCACCTGGAGCGCCAGCTCAAGGAGGACGCCGGCCTCTCGCACACCCAGTACGAGATCCTCGTCCAGCTCTCCGCCGCCCCCGACGGCTCGCTGCGGATGACCGAGCTCGCCGACCTCCTGCTCACCTCCAAGAGCGGACTCACCTACCAGGTCGGCCAGTTGGAGCGCGCCGGCCTGGTCTCCCGGCGGTCCTGCCCCAGCGACGTCCGCGGCGTCTTCGCCGAGATCACCGACCAGGGCTGGGAGGCGCTGCGTGCCGCCGCCCCCGGCCATGTCGCCGCGGTCCGCGAGGCCCTGATCGACGTCCTCACCCCCGCCCAGCTCACCGCCCTCGCCGACAGCCTCGGCACCGTCGCCGCCCGGCTGCGCCCCCGCGGCGACTGACGGCCCGGGTCGGCGGCGCTTCGCGCCGACCGAGGCGTGGGGGCGGGCGGCACCGGCTCCGAGCGGGGGGCGCAGAGCAGGGCGCGCGGAGGTCGAGGCGGTCCTGGAGGCGGGCCGGGCTCCGGCCGGTGAGCTCCTCGACCCGGCGCAGGTGGTAGTGCACGGTGTTGACGTGCAGGTGGAGCGCCTCCGCGGTGCGGGTCCACGAGCAGTCGTGGGCGAGGAAGGCGTCCAGGGTGCCCAGCAGGGAGGCGGCGTTGGCCCGGTCGTGCGCGGCCGGCGGGGCGAGCAGCCGGTGGTGGAAGGCGGCCCTCACCTCGGGCGGGGTGCCCTGCAGCAGGGCCGCGAGCGAGTCGGTCTCCGCGCTGCTGGCGACCGTCCCGGCGGGCGCCGACTCCAGCGCGTACGCGGCCTCGACCAGGGCCCCGCGCAGCGCGGCCGCCGAGCCGCCCGCCGCCGGCCCGACACCCGCCCGCAGGCTGCGCCGGCCAGCCGGGCCTGCAGCCGCGGCCTCCGCGCCCGCCATGCCTCGCCATTGCCAGGCGGAGCCGTGTGAAAGCATCGTAAATGCAAGCCTGACCCTGCCGGTTCCCCTCTCGTTCGATCGTCCAGCCGGTGGCCCGGCGGGGCTGTGGAGGCCCGGGCGTCCGCCCGATTGTGCCGGGCCGCGGCCTGCCGAGGCGGCCGCAGATGCCAGGTGTGAAGTCAGTGATCCATCGCAGGTGCCGGTGAATATCGCACTTCATGCGGGTAGCTGCGAGTGTGGTGGGTACCACCCCTGCCGGGCCGCAGGGCGCGGCCGGAAGGGACGCCGATGCCTCGTGCCGCCAGGCCCGCCGTGCGACTGACCGGGCGCCTGGACGCCCCGCCGGAGCTGACCGTGGCCGAACTGCGCGCGTTGCCCGCGCACCGGGTCGAGGTGGTCTTCGACTGCCTGGGCAGCGGCCCGCAGCGGCACGGCTTCGACGGGCCGAAGCTGTGGGACGTGCTCCGTGCGGCCCGCCCCCGGGTGGACCTCCGCTGCCGCAAGCAGCGCCCGCAGCTGCTGCTGGACGTGACGGGCGCGGACGGGCACCGGGCGGTGCTCTCCTGGGCGGAGATCGATCCGGAGTTCGGCAATCAGCACGTGCTGCTGGCCACCAGCGTCGACGGCAGCCCGCTGGACGAGGCGGGGCCGCAACTGGTCGTCCCGGCGGACGTCTGCGGTGCCCGCTACGTCAGTGGCATCACCGAGGTGTGGCTCGGCGAGCCGGTGCACTGAGCACCCTCCCGCCGGCGGGGGAGCGCCTCAGACGGCGTCCAGCGACACCTCGGTCGACTTGATCAGCGCGATGACGGGCGTGCCGGCGGTCAGCCGCAGTTCGTCGGCGGCGTCCGCGGTGATGGCCGCGGTCAGCTCCACGCCGCCCTCGACGGCGATCCGCACACCCGCCATGGCGGGCCCGGTGGTGACCCCGGAGACCGTCCCGGGCAGCCGGTTGCGGATGCTCAGCCCGCTGATCGGACCGGTGGCCAGCGCCACCTCGGTGGCCTTGACCAGGGCGTGCACCGGGCTGCCGGTCTGCAGGCCGAGCTCGCGGACGGCCTCGGCGGTGACGGCGGCGGTGAGCTCCCGGCCGCCGGTGATGTCGATCCGCACGGTGGCCATCACGGCGCCGGTGGTGATCCCGGTGACCGTCCCGGGGATGCGGTTGCGGATGCTCAGGCTCATGGTCGGGCTTCCTGGCGGGCGAGGAGGGGCGAGGAGGGGCAAGCTCAGTCGAGGGCCGCGGCGCGCACGCACAGCACGTCCGGCAGGTGCGAGGCCACGAGCGACCAGTGGTCGCCCTCGTCCGCGCTGCCGTAGACCTCGCCGTTGCGGTTGCCGAAGTACACCCCGGCCGGGTCGGCGTCGTCGGTGCACAGGGCGTCGCGCAGCACCACGCCGTAGTGCGGCTCGTCCGGGAGCCCGTCGGAGAGCGGCTGCCAGGTCTCGCCGGCGTCGCGGGTGCGGAAGACCCGGCAGCGGTTGTCCACCGGCAGCCGGGAGTAGTCCGCGTTGAGCGGGAAGAGGTAGGCGGTGCCGGCGGTGCGCGGATGGGTGGCCAGGCCGAAGCCGAACACCGCGGGCAGGTCGCCGCCGATGTCCGTCCAGCTCGCCCCGTCGTCGTCGCTGCGGTACACGCCGCCGTGGTTCTGCAGGTAGAGCCGGTCGGGCTCGCCGGCGTCCCGGGCCACCTTGTGCACGCACTGCCCGAACTCCGGGTAGTGGTCCGGCAGGAACTCGGCGCGGATGCCGGCGTTGGACGGGGACCAGCTCGCCCCGCCGTCCTTCGTCCGGTAGACGCCGCCGGTGGAGACGGCGACGGTGAGGGCCTGGGTGTCCCGCGGGTCGACGAGCACGGTGTGCATGCCCTGGCCGCCGAAGCCCGCGTTCCACTCGGCGCGCTGCGGGTGCTCCCACAGGGCGCGCACCAGCTCGAAGGTCTCGCCGCGGTCCGTGGAACGGAACAGCGCGGCGGGCTGCGTCCCCGCGTACACCACGCCGGGCGCCGCCTCGCCGGCCGGCTGCAGCTGCCAGACCCGCTCCAGCGAGGTGCCGGTGTCCTCGGGGAAGCGCACCGCGGGCCGGGCCGGCTCCTGCCAGGTCCCGCCGAGGTCGTCGGACCACCACACGGACGGGCCCCAGTGACTGGAGTCCGCGCCGGCCAGCAGCCGCACCCGGCCGTCGCGGCGGTCGACCGCGACCGAGTAGACGGCGTTCATCGCGAAGTGGGGGCCGGTGAACTCCCACTTCTCGCGGTCGGAACTGCGGCCCAGGAACAGGCCCTTCTGTGTTCCGACGGCCAGCAACACCTCGGACATGCGCACCATCCGGTGAACGATCGCGGCCCCCCGCGCCAGTCTCCTCCCCGCCCGACACCGGCGCACGTAACCGCGCCGGTGCGCGTCCGCGACCACCCCGCGACCGCCCGCGCCGTCACGCCCCGTCGCGCCAGGCCTCCAGCAGCCGCAGCCAGATCTCGCTGACCGTCGGGTACGCGGGCACCGCGTGCCAGAGCCGGGCGATCGGCACCTCGCCGACCACCGCGACCGTCCCCGCGTGCAGCAGCTCCGCGACCCCCGGGCCGACGAAGGTCGCGCCGACCAGCACCTCCCGGTCGAGGTCGACCACCATCCGGGCCCGGCCGGTGTACCCGTCGGCGTACAGCCGGGCCCCGGCCACCGAACCCAGGTCGTAGTCGACGGCGCGGACGTTCAGCCCGGCGGCCTCGGCCGCCGCCAGCGTCAGTCCCACGGACGCCGCCTCCGGCTCGGTGAACACCACCTGCGGCGCCCCGGCGGTGTCCGCGCTCGCGCTGTGCGCCCCCCAGCGGCCGCCGTCCACCCGCTCGCCACGGGCCCGGGCCGCGATCGCCGCACCGGCGATCCGCGCCTGGTACTTGCCCTGGTGGGTCAGCAGCGCCCGGTGGTTGAGGTCGCCCGCCGCGTACAGCCAGCCGCCGGCCACCCCGGTCACCGCACAGCTGTCGTCCACCGCCGGCCAGGAGCCCGGCTCCAGCCCGACGGTCTCCAGGCCCAGATCGGCGGTGTTGGCCCGGCGGCCCGTCGCGATCAGCACCTCGTCCGCAGTCACGGCGGAGCCGTCGGCGAGATCGATCCGCACCTCGCCGTCCCCCTCCCGGTGCACCCCGGCCACCCGCGCCTGCCGCACCTCGACGCCCGCCGCCCGGAGCCCGTCGGCGACCAGCTCCCCGGCGAACGGCTCCATCCGGCCGAGCAGCGGCCCGCGCGACAGCAGTACGACCTCGCTGCCCAGCGACCGCCAGGCGGCGGCCATCTCGACCGCGACCACCCCGCCGCCGACCACCGCCAGCCGGGCCGGCACCCGCTGCGCCGACGTGGCCTCCCGGCTGGTCCACGGCCGGGCCTCGGCCAGCCCGGGCAGCTCCGGGAGGGCGGGCGAGCTGCCGGTGCACAGCGCCACCGCGTGGCGTGCCGTCAGCACCCGCCCGCCATCCACCTGCACGGCCCGGTCGCCGACCAGCCGCCCGTGGCCGCGCACCAGCTCGATGCCGACCCTGTCCAGCCACGCCACCTGGTCGTCGTCCGTCCAGTAGTCGGCGAAGCGGTCCCGCCGGGCCAGCACCGCCGCCGCGTCCAGTCCGTCACCGACCGACACCCCGGCCACCGCCCGGGCGTGCGCGGCAGCCGCCCCCGGGCGGAGCAGCGCCTTGCTCGGCATGCACGCGTAATACGAGCACTCGCCGCCGACCAGCCCGCCCTCCACCACGATCGTCCGCAGCCCGGCCGCAGCCGTCCGGTCCGCCAGGTTCTCGCCCGTGGAGCCGCCGCCGACCACCACCACGTCGTACTCGTCCGCCGCCACGTGCACCCTCGCTCTCCCCGGCCGCCGTCACCTGCGGACCATCCTGCCCGCTCGCCCCCGGCCGGGCCCGCACCAACGCGGCCGCCGGTCCGTCAGTGTGCGCTCAGGGGCAGGAGGTCGTCCCGCTCCGCCGGCCCCTGCTCCCGCATCAGCCGCTGCGGACGCCGCACCACCAGGTACCCGACCCCGGCCAGCGTCACCACGCCGGTGCCGAGCACCGCCGCCCACACCTGGTACCAGGGCGCCCCCGGCGGTGCGAGCAGCGCCCGCGGCCAGCAGATGTTCACCACCTCCAGGCCGGTCCACAGCACGGCGAGCAGATTCAGCGCGGTGCCCCAGCGCCCGTACGAGACCTCGCCGGCCGGGCGCCAGGTGCCCCGCAGGCGGGCCACCAGCGCCACCGCCGTCAGCAGGAAGAACGGCAGGAACGTGGCCGCGGTGCCGAAGGCGATCAGCGAGCCGATCGCGGTGGACTCCAGGCCGAGCGGCAGCGCCGCGCAGCTGACCAGGGTCGCCGCGACCAGACCGCCGATCGGCGCCTGGTGCCGGTTGACCTTCCGCACCTGCGCCGAGAACGGGAAGACCCCGTCGCGGGCCAGCGAGTACAGCCCGCGGGCGGCGCCGCCCTGCGAGGCCATCAGACAGGCGGTGAAGCTGACCAGCACCACCAGCACGAACGGCTTGGCGGACCAGTCGCCGAAACCGGCGGTGACCGCGGTGGTGACCGGGTCGAGGTCGGTGCCGGCGACGACGGCCGCCGGGTCCGGGTGGGCCAGCGGGACGGCGACCGCGTTGAGGATCACCACCAGTCCGACGCCGAGCAGCGACCACCGCATCGCCCGCGGCACCTGGCGCGCGGCGTCCTTGGTCTCCTCGGCGGTGGAGACACAGGCGTCGAAGCCGATGAACGCCCAGCCGCCGACGGCGACCACCGCGAGGAAGGACATCAGGGTGCCGGTGCCGGTGGCCGCCGGTGCGCCCAGGGTGTCGGTGAGCAGGCCGAGCCCGTGCTTGCGGAAGAACAGCAGCAGCGCCAGGCCGACCAGCACCGAGGCGATCGCCTCCGCCGCGATGCCGAGCGAGACGAACCGGCGCAGCAGGGTGATCCCGTACGCGTTGACCAGGGTGCAGCACAGCATGAATCCGAGCGCGGTCAGCACCAGCTGCGGCGGTGTCGGGGTGGCGCCGAACAGCGCGAAGAACCAGGGGGCGGCGAGGTAGGCGACGGTGGTGTTGGCGAACATCACCGCGAACTGCCAGAGCCAGCCGGTCAGCCAGGAGAAGGTCGGCCCGGCGAGCCGGCGGCTCCACTGGTAGGCGCCGCCCGCCAGCGGCCACTGCGAGGCGAGCTCGGAGTACACGCAGACCACCAGCAGCTGCCCGAGCAGGCAGACCGGCAGGGCCCACACCCAGGCGCCGCCGGCCACCCCGATGCCGACCTGGGCGACGGCGTACAGGCCGACGACGGGGGAGACCACGGCGAAGCCCATGGAGATGTTGCCGAGCACGCCGAGGCTGCGCCGCAGCTCCTGCCGGTAGCCGAGCGCCGCCAGCCGGTCGGCGTCCGCCGGCCCGCCCGGTGCGTGCGGTGCTTCCGGTGCAACCGGCGCGTCCGGTGCGGAGGGTCTGTGCCGTCGTGGGGGAGTGGTCGTCATGCGGTCCGCCTTGCCGTCGCGATCCGAAAACTAACTTAGTTAGTTATGGACCGTAGCCCCGACCGGCCGGTAGCGGAAGAGGCCGACACCAGGCTGTAACGTGGCCGCTCGACCGGTACGCGCGAACAGGGGACGGGACACGTGGGGCGACCGACCAGGCCGCTGCTGAACAGGCAGGCCATCGCAGCGGCCGCCCTCGACGTGGTCGACACCGCCGGCCCCGACGGCCTCACCATGCGCGCCCTCGCCGACCGCCTCGGCGTCAAGGCCGCCTCGCTCTACAACCACGTCGCCGGCAAGGACGAACTGCTCGACGACATCGCCGAACTCGTCAACGCCGAGATCGACCTCACCCCGCTCGACGACCCCGACTGGCGCCGCGGCCTCGCCCGCTACGCGCACGGCTACCGCGCCGTCTTCCTGCGCCACCCCAACACCATCGCGCTGCTCGCCCGCCGCCGCGTCGAGGCCGACCGTCAGCTGCTCACCTACGACGCGCTGCTCGCCGCCCTCACCCGGGCCGGCCTCGACCCGGCGGACGCCGCCGAGGCCGCCGCCGCCCTCGACTACCTCGTGCTCGGCTCCGCCCTGGAGACCTTCACCGCCGGCTTCACCCGCAGCCCCGCCGAGTACCGCCCCCGCCACCCCGCCCTCGCCGGCGCCCTGGAGGCGTCCGCCGCCCGCGGCCCCGGGCTCGACGACCGCGGCTTCACCCTCGCCCTGCGTCTGCTCCTCGACGGCCTCGCCGCCCGCACCGCGCACTGAACCGGCCGAGCCGGCCGCGCACACGGCGGCGCCCCCCGGGGTCCGGTGACCCGGGGGGCGCCGCCGTCGTACGTCCGGCTCAGGCCTGCGAGGCGGCCTCCGCCTCGGCGCGGGCCTTCGCCACCTTGGCGTGCACCTCGGACATGTCCAGCTCCCGGGCCTGGCCGATCAGGTCCTCCAGGGCCGGCTCGGGCAGCGCGCCGGGCTGCGCGAACACCAGCACGCCCTCGCGGATGATCGCCAGGGTGGGGATCGACTGCACGTCGAAGGCCGCCGCGAGCTCCTGCTGCGCCTCGGTGTCGACCTTCGCGAAGACCAGGTCGGGGTGCCGCTCGGAGGCCTTCTCGAAGACCGGCCCGAACATTCGGCACGGACCGCACCAGGCCGCCCAGAAGTCGATCAGGACGAAGTCCTTGCCCTCCGCGCCGGGAACGATCTCGTCGAAGTTCGCCGTGGTCAGTTCGACCGTGCTCATGGTGTCCTACCTGCCCTTCCGGAGTGGTCCGGTGGCGTCAACCCGGCCCGGCGCCGAGGTATTCCGAAAAAAATTCGCGCGGCGTTGAGTCGATCCCCCGCGGCGCCCGTATTCCACGGTGAGGGCGCGGGGAAGGCGCCCGAATCACACGACACACGCACCGTGGGGGAACAGCCATGCCCGAATTCCGCCGTACCGCCCTGCTCACCGCCTCGGCCGCCGCCGTGATCGCCCTGGTCGCCGCCTGCGACCCCGGCGGCAGTTACAACTCGGGCGGCAGCAACAACGCCCCGGCGTCGAGCGCGCCCGCCGCGCCCGGCAGCCCGTCGTCGCCCTCCTCGACCGCGGCGACGCCCGCCGGCGGCGGTACGGCGCTGCAGACCGCCACCTCCGCGACGCTCGGCACCATCGTCACCGACGGCAACGGCTACACGCTGTACCGCTTCGACAAGGACACCGCCAAGCCGCCGGTCTCGAACTGCAACGGCCAGTGCGCCACCCTCTGGCCGCCGGTCGCGGCGAGCGACAACCCGCAGCTCAAGGGTGTCGACGCCAAGATCGTCTCCAGCGTCACCCGCGCCGACGGCAGCAAGCAGCTCACCCTGAACGGCTGGCCGCTGTACCGCTACGCCCAGGACACCAAGCCCGGTGACACCAAGGGCCAGGGCGTCGGCGGCACCTGGTGGGCCGTCACCCCGGCCGGCGCCAAGGCCGCGGCCGCCTCGCCGTCCACCGGCGGCGGCTACTGACCCACCCCCGCCGGCCGCCCGCCGCAGCGGGCCGGCCGACGGCGACGGGGTCGGGTGCGGCGCGGGCGCCCGCGCCGCACCCAATCCCGTTATCGACAGGATCCGCCCCCGACTTGAGGGCCCGACGAGCCGGGCACGCCGACCCGCCCGGACCCGCCGCGAGCCGTGAACCGGTCCCGACCCGGCCCTCGGACCGGCGCCCGAACCGACCCTTGAAGCGACCTCGGACCGACTCCGGCCCCGAACCCGTCCCGAACCTGTTCCGATCCCGGCGCGGGCAACGTCTCGACCTGGAGGTGCGCGTGCGCAAGGATGGCGCCGTGACCGAGCATCCGTACCGACGGAGGGCGGACGCGGGAGGCCCGCCGTCCGGCGGCCCGGCCGCGGCGCCCGACGAGGAGCTGATGCGCGCCCTCTACCGCGACCACGCCGGCCCGCTGCTCGGCTTCGTGCTGCGCCTGGTCGGCGGCGACCGGCAGCGTGCCGAGGACGTGGTGCAGGAGACGCTGGTTCGCGCCTGGCGCAACATCCACCGCCTGGACGAGACCGCGACCGGGTCGCTGCGCCCGTGGCTGGTCACCGTCGCCCGGCGGATCGTGATCGACGGCCACCGCAGCAGCATGGCCCGGCCGCGCGAGGTCGACCCCGCGCCGCTGGAGCTGCTGCCCGCCGAGGACGAACTCGAGAAGGCACTGCGGCTGATGACCATCTCCGACGCGCTCGACGACCTGACCGAAGCGCACCGCGAGGTCATCGTCGAGACGTATCTCAAAGGGCGTACCGTCAACGAGGCCGCCGCGGAGCTCGGCATCCCGGCGGGGACGGTCAGGTCGCGCATCTTCTACGGGCTGCGCGCCCTGAAGATCGCGCTGGAGGAACGAGGAGTGACATCGTGACGTCGCACCACGGGCAGCACGTCGACGTCGGCGCGTACATCCTCGGCGTCCTGGACCCGGAGGACCTCGAACGCTTCGAGCAGCACCTGGCCGGCTGCGCGGTCTGCGCCGCCGAGATCGACGAACTCTCCGGTGTCGCACCCCTGCTGGCCGAACTCGCGGAGGCCGGGCCGGTCGCGACCCAGCCTTCGCCGCAGCTGCTGGACCGGCTGGTCGACGAGGTCTCCGCGAGCCGGCGGCGCAACCGCGTGCGCCGACTGGCGCTGGTCGCCGCCGCGGCGGTGCTGGTGGTCGGCGGCCCGCTGGCCACCCTGGCCGCGACCGGCGGTGACAGCCACACCCCGCCGCCCGCCGCGACCGCCCAGTTCGCCGCGACCGACCCGGCCACCGGGGTCTCGGCCCACGTCGGCGTCGAGCCGAAGAAGTGGGGCAGCAGCATCAGCCTGGCGCTGTCCAACGTGAGCGGGCCGAAGGACTGCGACCTGGTCGCGGTCTCCCGCACCGGCGATCGCCAGACCGTCACCACCTGGTCCGTGCCGCCGACCGGCTACGGCAGCGAGGCCCTGCAGACCTCCGGCGGCGCCGCGCTCGCACCCGGGGACATCGACCACTTCGAGGTCCGCACGCTCGACGGCGACCAACTGCTGGTATCCGTTCCCGCGAAGACCGCCTGAACCGCGGGGCGCACCCGGCAGCCACCGACCCCGCCCCGACCGGCACCGCGCCCACCCGGCCGGGGCGGGCCCGCGCTCAGGACGGGACGAACGTGCGGCGCAGCAGCGCGGTGAGCCCGTCCGGGTCGAGCGGGTGGACCCGGCCGCCGAGGTAGCCGTCCGGGCGGATCAGCAGGGCCTCCGAGTCGCGGGCCCCGTACGCCCGGCCGAACTCCCCCCGCTCGTCGCCGACGGTGGGCAGCAGCAGCCCGTCCGGGTCGGTGCCGGGGGTGAGCACCGCGTAGACGTCGAGCTCGCCGCCGGCCGCGTCGCGCGCGGCGTCCGCGCAGACGGCCAGCAGCCCGGCCGGCACCTTGGGCCCGGCGTGCAGCAGCAGGGTGTGGTGCGGTCCGCGGATCAGGTCGAACAGCCGCCGCGGGAAGGCGGCGAGCGGCTGGGCGAGGCCGCCGCAGTCGGGCGCCCGGTCGCCGGGACGGACGGGGAGGTCCTCGTCGGCGTCCGCGCCGTCGGGGCCGATCAGCGGGCTGTCGGGGTAGCCGACGAGCAGCTGCGCCTCGCGCAGCAGCACGCTCTCCACGGTGCCGCCGTCGGTGCCGACCCCCTGCCGGGCGTGCCGGACGGTACGCCCGACGACCTCCTCGCCGATCGGACGGCGCTCCGCGTCGTAGCTGTCGAGCAGCTCGTCCCCGGCGGCGCCGCGGAGCACCAGGGCGAGTTTCCAGGCCAGGTTGTAGGCGTCCTGGACGCCGGTGTTCATGCCCTGGCCGCCGGTCGGCGGGTGGATGTGGGCGGCGTCCCCGGCGAGGAAGGCGCGGCCCTCGCGGTACCGCTCGACCAGCCGGTGGCTGATCCGGAAGACGGACGACCAGCGCAGCGCGGAGACGGTCGCCGGCTGCGGCGAGAGCCGGTCCACCACGGCCTGCAGGTGCCGCAGCTCCGGGAGGCCGCCGGCGTCGAGGCCGTGCTCGACCCCGTCGGGGCCGCTCGCCCGCTCGACCAGCTCGGGGTCGGCGACCATGGAGAGCCGGTAGCGGCCCTGCCCGGGCAGCGGGATGGCGACCAGCAGGTCGTCGGGCCCGCCGTCCGGCGCGTGCCGTACCACCCGCACCCCGTACCCGGCGGGCATGTCCCAGTCGAGCTCGACGTCGCCGAGCATGTACGACTCGGTGAAGGCGCCGCCGCCGAAGTCCAGTCCGAGCCCCTTGCGCACCAGGCTGTGCGCGCCGTCGCAGCCCACCAGGTACCGGCAGCGGACGTCCTCCGTCCCCCCGGGAGTCCGCAGCACGGCGTCCACGCCGTCGGCGTCCTGCCGGAAGGAGACCAGCTCGAGGCCGCGCTCCACCCGGGTGCCGAAGCTCCGCAGGTGCTCGTCGAGCAGCTGCTCGGTGGCGTACTGCGGCAGCACGGCGAAGCCGTACGGGACCTCGGGCGGCAGCCGCAGCTCGATCGGCGGCTTCTGCTCGCCGTCGATCCAGCTCAGCTGGCCGCGCATCGGCAGCGCCGCGGCGAGCGCCTGCCGGGCCAGGCCCATGGTGTCCCAGATCTCCAGTGTCCGGGGCTGCACGCCGACGGCCTTGGCGTAGCCGTGCGGCGCGGCCAGCCGGTCGACGATCCGGCACTCTGCGCCGTGCCGCCTCAGCTCGGCCGCGGCGGTCAGTCCCACCGGCCCGGCCCCGACCACCAGTACGTCCGTGTCCACCATGATCGCTCCCATCCGGCGCGGCGCGCCCCGCCCACCAGCGTGCGCACCGCCCGCCGCGGGCTGCCACCCGCGGGCCGTCAGCGGTGGGGCGCGGTGCGGCGGGCGGTGAGCCGGCGCAGGGTGCGGCCGCAGTGCAGGGCGTAGAGGCGCTGGAAGAGCGGGACCAGCGGGCCGGCGAGGCGGGTGAGGCGGCGGCCGGGGCGGCTGAAGGCGGTGACGGTGAACCAGACCGTGCCGTCGCCGCCGAGTTCGACCAGGAAGGACTCCTCGCCGCACTCGGGGTGGCCGGGCAGGGTGCCGTAGGCGAAGCCCGCCCGCCGCGGCTCGTCGACGGCCAGCACGACCTCGCAGGGGGCGGTCAGCGCCAGTGGTCCGAGGCCGATCCGGCAGGTCACCCGGGTGCCGGGCAGGGCCCGCGGCCCGTCGGCGGTGATCCGGACCCCGGCCGCGCGGTGCATCAGCCAGCCCGTGACGGCACTGCCGGCGAAGGCGAAGTCCGCGGCCCCGCGGCCGACCGCGGTGCGGTGGCGCAGGTGGTGGTAGCCGGCCGGCAGCGGGCCGGGGCCGGCGGTGGCGCCGACCTCCGGGTAGGTGAGGGTCATCGGGTCTCCGGGGCGCAGGGGCGGCGGTTCGGTGCCGATTCTACGGGCCGCAACTGAACGCGTTCAATGCGCGTTCGAGGCGATCCGGGGCACGGCCGGGCGCACACTGGGATCGGAAGGAGGCCGTGCCCGGCCCGGACCGCCGGACGCCGGACGCGGACGCCGCCATGTCACCTGTAGCCCTGCTCTGCCCGCGTTGCGGCCGCCCGCAGCGCGTCGTCCCCGGAGGCCCGCAGCGCCCGGTCAAGGTCGTGCACGACGACACCGGACGGGAGGACTGCGAGCGGCCCGACCCGGCCGCCGGTCACCCGGCCCCGCCCGCCCGGTGAGGCGCAGGCGGCCCAAGTTGGCGGCCCTCCGGCGCGCGGCGCACGCTGGAGGGGAAACCCAGGAGGTGGCCGCCATGATGCACACACTCGTCGGATGGCACATCGAGTTGGAGTTCCAGGAGGAGGGCGACCGGACGAAGGCGGTCGCGCTCGTCCGTCTCTCGGACGGCAGCGAGATCCGCTCGCACGGCTTCAGCACCCGGCACCACGCCGACAGCCCGCAGCCCAGGGTGGGCGAGGAGGTCGCCGGGGCGCGCGCGCTCAACGACCTCGCGATGCAGCTGCTGACCAAGGCTCACGGCGAGCTCAAGCAGAGCGCCAAGGCCCCCGACCACCCGCTGATGTAACCCGCCGCCCGGTCGGCGCCTACCCTGCGGCCCCGACCGCCGGCTCGGCGTCCGCCCCGGGCACCACGTCGCCGCTCCCGGCCGGCACGGCCGCCGCCCGGGAGCGCTCGGCGAGGCGCACCGCGGGCGCCGTCGCCGCCCCCGCCAGCGCGAACATCCCGCCCAGCACCAGCCAGCCGACCGTCCCGCCGCCGAGCACCAGCGAGGTGAGCAGCACCGGGCCGACCATGCGGGCCACCGCCACCCCCGAACCGAAGAAGCCCTGGTACTGCCCCTGCCGGTCGGCCGGGGCCAGCCCGAAGCCGATCTCCCAGGAGCCCGCGGCGAGCATCATCTCCCCGGCTACCTGCAGCGCCGCCGCGACCAGCAGCACCGCCGCCGCCGACCGGGCCGAACCGCCGGAGGACGAGAGCGCGAAGGCCGCGCAGCAGGCCAGCAGCAGCACCCCGGCCCACCGGACGTAGCGCGCCGCGGTGGCGAGCCCGTCCACCCGCCGGGCCACCCGTACCTGGCAGACCACCACCGTCAGCGTGTTCAGCACCAGCAGCGCCGCGGTCAGCCAGTCCGGCGCGGCCGTCCGCTCGACGATCCACAGCGGCACGATCAGCGACAGCAGCGGCATGTACAGCAGCATCACCGTGTTCAGCAGCGCCACCAGCGCGTACGGCCGGTCGCGCAGCACCGCCAGCCGGGGCTCGCCCGGCACCGCCGCCGTGGGCGGCACCGCGGGCAGCCGGGCGAGCAGCACCGCCGCGGCGAGGAAGCACAGGACGTCCAGCCCCAGCACCACCCGGTACGCCGCGGGCGTGTCCAGGTGCAGCGCCGCACCGCCGGTCGCCGCGCCGACGGCGAGGCCCGCGTTGACGGTGGACTGCAGGTAGGCCCGCACCTCGGTGCGCCGGCCCGGCTCCACCAGGCCGGCCAGCAGCGCCTGCCGGGCCGCCCCCAGCCCGCTCTGCGCGCAGCCGTACAGCAGGGCGCCCACCACGAACACCGGGAAGGACCCGGCCAGCAGGAAGACCCCGACCGCGGCCGCGGTGGCCACCGCCAGCAGCGCCGCGACCCCGCGCGGCCCGCGCCGGTCGGCGAGGTGGCCGAGCGGCACACCGGCCAGGGCGCCGGCCGCCCAGCCGAGGGTCAGGCCGACGCCGATCTGCGAGGCCGACAGGCCGACCACCCGGGTGAAGTACAGCGCCGAGGTCACC
Source organism: Streptomyces sp. TLI_235 (assembly GCA_002300355.1). NCBI lineage: Bacteria > Bacillati > Actinomycetota > Actinomycetes > Kitasatosporales > Streptomycetaceae > Streptomyces > Streptomyces sp. TLI_235. The sequence goes on along the minus strand of NSGV01000002.1, from coordinate 1,311,586 downwards.
AGGAAGGCGCCGTCGCCGAGCGCGTTGGTCAGCTGGGCGCCGGCCAGCCCGCGGGCCGGGCCCGCGGGCGGCAGCAGTCCTCGGTGCGGCATGGCGGTCCCTCCCCGGCGACGGTGTCCGCCCCGACCCTAGGTCATGCCACCGACGATCAGGGGCCGGCCGCGGTCAGCCCGTGAGTTCGGCCAGCGGCACGTCCGGGTCGGCGAGCCGGCTCTCGTCCACCGGCCGCCCGGAGCGCACCAGTTCGCGGATCGGGTCGACCACGTCCCACACGTTCACGTTCATCCCGGCGAGCACCCGCCCGCCGGACGTCCAGAAGGCGATGAACTCCCGCCCCGGCACGTCCCCGCGGAACACCACCCGGTCGTAGCCTCCCGGCTCCACGTAGCCGGTGTACTCCATCCCCAGGTCGTACTGGTCGGTGAAGAAGTACGGCACCCGGTCGTACACCGCCTCCCGACCCAGCATCGACTTCGCCGCCACGGCCGGCTGGTTGAGCGCGTTCGCCCAGTGCTCGACCCGGATCGGCTTCCCGAACAGCGGGTGGAAGGCGTTGGCCACGTCGCCCGCGGCGAAGACGTCCGGATGCGAGGTGCGCAGGTGCCGGTCGGTGCGCACCCCGTTGTCCACGTCCAGCCCGGCGGCCTCGGCGAGCTGCGTGTCGGGGGAGATGCCGACGCCGACGACCACCGTGTCGGCCGGTACCAGTGAGCCGTCGCCCAGCCGCACCCCGCCGTCCTCGACCGCGGCGACCTGCACGCCGAACCGCAGGTCCACGCCCTTCGCCCGGTGCAGGTCCGCGAAGACCTGGGCGACCTCCCGGCCGAGCACCCGCAGCAGCGGCAGCTCGGCGACCTCCAGCACCGTCACCTCGGCGCCGGCCAGCCGGGCCGCGGCGGCGGTCTCCAGGCCGATCCAGCCCGCGCCGACCACGGCGATCCGCGCCCCCGGCGTCAGCCGGGCCCGGATCCGCTCGCTGTCGCCGACCCGGCGCAGCGTCAGCACCTCGGGCCGGTCGGCGCCGGGCACCGGCAGCCGCCGCGGCGAGGCGCCGGTGGCCAGCAGCAGCTTGGCGAAGCCCAGCCGGCCGCCGTCCGCCAGGCTCACCGTGTGCCCGTCGGGGTCGATCGCGGTGACCGCCGTGCCCAGCCGCAGCGCGACGTCGTTCTCGCGGTACCAGGAGGCCGGGTGCACCTCGAAGTCGGCGCGCGGCGTCTTGCCCTGCAGGTAGCCCTTGGATAGCGGCGGCCGCTCGTACGGCAGGTCCGGTTCCTCGCCGATCAGCTCGACCGGCCCCCGGTACCCCTCGGCGCGCAGCGCCTCGACGGCCTTGGCCCCGGCCAGGCTCGCTCCGACGACGACGTACGGCTGCTCCATGCCCACTCCCTCGCTCGACTCCTGCGCCCGCCGGCCGGGCCCGCCACCAGGGAGCATGCCCGCCCGCCGCCGCGACCGCGCCGCCGACACCCCGTGCGCGCCGCAGCCGACCCGCGCGGACCCGGTGCGGCGGCAGGCACCCGGCGGGACTTGCGCGCTGATCCGACGCGAGCGACCGGACACGCCCTAGGCTGAGCAGGGCCACGAACCGGAAGGAGAAGCCCGCATGGGTGAGCAGAGGGCCAGGGTGCGGTGCGTGCCGGCGGTGCCGTGCTGGGTCAGCCTGATGGCCCGGGACCTCGGTGTCGCGAAGGCCTTCTACGGCCCGCTGCTCGGATGGACCTTCGAGCCCGGCCCGGACCGCTGGGGCGAGTACCTGTGGGCGGTCGTCGACGGGGTCGAGGTGGCCGGGCTCGGTGTGATGGCGGGCGACTGGCAGCCGCCGGTGGCCTGGACGACGTACTTCGGGATCGAGAGCGCCGACCGCGCCGCCGAGGGCGTCCGGGAGCGCGGCGGCACCCTCGCGGTCGGCCCGCTCGCCTTCGACGCCGGCCGGGTGGCGCTGGCCGCCGACCCGCTGGGCGCCGTGTTCGGCATCTGGGAGGGCGAGCCCGGGGTCGAGACCTGGATGAAGGAGCCGGGCGCGCCGGTCTGGATCGAGCTGCGCTCCCCGGACCCGTTCGCCGCCGCGCTCTTCTACGGGGAGGTGTTCCGCTGGGACACCCGGGACAAGGAGCACTTCGAGGTCCGCTACGAGCACGAGCGGGTGGTGCTCCGCGCGGAGGGCCGCAATGTGGCCGCGCTGCGGTCGGCGCGGGGCCAGGCCCCGCACTGGGAGGTGTTCTTCTCCGTGGCCGACACCGACGCGGCCGTCCTGCGGGCGGTCGAGCTGGGCGGCAGCGTCGCCGATCCCGCGGGGGACACCCCGTACGGGCGGACGGCCCGGCTGCGGGACACCGAGGGCGGCCACTTCTCGGTGATCGGCCCCGGCCACACCCTCGGCGAGGAGTAGGCCCGCCGCCGCGGGCGGTCAGCGGTCGGCGGTGGCGTGGGTGAACAGCCGGCGCATCGCGTCCGGCAGTTCCTCCGCCGAGCGGACCGGGCGGCCGAACTCGAAGCGGGCGTCGAGCACCCGGCCGTCCTCGCCGACGAGCCGCAGGCGCAGGCCGAAGCGGTCCAGCGCGACCGGCCGGACGGCCCGGACGGAGTCGGCGCGCGGTACCGAGCGCTGTCCGGCGGCCCGCAGGCCCAGGGCGAGCACCTGGTCGGCGTGGGCCGCGTCCAGGTGCTGCAGCAGCAGCGCCTCCTCGGCGGCGAGCGGGTCGGCCGCGGCGGCCGCGAAGTCGGCGGGCTCGATGCAGCACGCGGAGCCCCGGAGGCCCTCCACCGCGAGGTGCTCGGGCTCCAGGCAGAGCAGGGCGTGGCCGATGGCGCGGCGGCGCGGGAAGAGCGCGGCGATCCGGGCGGGGGTGGCCCGGGAGAGCACGCCGAGCCGGCCCTGCACCGCGGCCCGGCCGCGGATCCGGTGCGGCATGGCGACGGGGGCCACGTCCACGGCGTCCAGCCCGGCGGTGACCGGGCCGTTCTCGCCGCGGGCCAGTACGGCGATCCGGTGCGCCGGGGAGCCCTCCTCGACGAGCACCGCGACCGCCCCGTCCGGCAGGACCGCGCAGTCCACCAACGGCGGGGGACCGGGGCGGTCGACCAGGTCCATCCCGGGCACGTCCAGCACCACCGAGGAGGCGAACTCCAGCAGCGTACGGACACGTTCGGCGGCACTCGGCACGGCGTCGGACATCGCCCCTCCTCATCAGGTTAGGTAAGCCTAGCCTAATTTTCGGTGGGCGCCAGTGGTCGGCCGGTGCGTCGCGGTCAGTCGGCCGCCGATCCGAGCATCCGCAGCACCAGGACGCCGTAGCGGCGGCCCAGCTCCTCCGGGCTCTCGGTGGAGCGGTCGGTGTACCAGCGGGCGACGTCGATGCCCAGGGAGGTGACCGCCCGGGCCGCCGTCCGGGCGTCCGGCACCTCGAACTCGCCCCGGGCCACGCCCTTCTCGATGATCCGGCGGACGGTGTCCTCGATCCGGATCCGCAGCTCGGCGACATCGGCGAAGGCGTCCTCGGGCAGGGCGTGCAGCTCGTTGTTGACGATCCGGCCGACCGTGTGGCCGCGGGCGTGCCAGGCCGTGAATTCCTCGACCAGGCGCCGCATCTGCTTCACCGGCTCGCCGCTGGCAGCCTCCGCCCCCTCCACCAGGTCGAGGGTGGCGCGGTGGCCGGTGCGGCTGATTTCGGAGAGCAGGGCCGCCTTGGACGGATAGTGGATGTAGAGCGCGGCGGGGCTCATCCCGGCGGCGGTGGCGATGTCCCGCGTCGTGGTGGCGTGGTAGCCGCGGCGGGCGAAGGACTCGACGGCCGCGAGCAGCAGTCGCCGGGCGGCCTCGGTGCGCTCCCCGGGCCACAGGTCGGCGGTCGCTTGGTCGGTCATGGCGTCAATCCTCGCAGACGGATCAAGGCCGGAGTGCGCCGGCTGTTGACAGTGTGGCCCGTCGCCAACATGCTAAGCAAGCGCTTAGTCACCACCCATGTCGAGACGTACGGCGAAAGGTTCGGCGATGACACCCTCCTTCAAGGGCCAGGTGGCCCTGGTCACCGGCGCCAGCCGGGGCATCGGCCTCGGCATCGCCCGAGAACTGGTCCAGCGCGGTGCCAAGGTCTGCATCACCGCCCGCAACCCCGAGCCGCTCGCCGAGGCGGTCCGCGACCTCGGCGGCCCCGACCACGCCATCGCGGTCGCCGGCAAGGCCGACGACGCCGCCCACCAGGAGGAGGCCGTCACCCGCACCCTGGAGTCCTTCGGCCGGCTGGACCTGCTGGTCAACAACACCGGCATCAACCCCAGCTACGGCCCGGTGCTCGACACCGACCCCGCGGTCGCCGCCAAGATCCTCGCGGTCAACGTCCTCGCCCCGCTGGCCTGGACCCGCCGCGCCCACGCCGCCTGGATGGGCGAGCACGGCGGCGCGGTCGTCAACGTCGCCTCCATCGCCGGCATCCGCTCCTCCGAGAACATCGGCATGTACGGCGTGAGCAAGGCCGCACTGATCCGCCTCACCATGGAACTCGCCGCCGACCTCGGCCCGGACATCCGGGTCAACGCGGTCGCCCCCGCCGTGGTGAAGACCAAGTTCGCCGAGGCCCTGTTCGAGGGCCGCGAGGAGAAGGTCGTCCGCGCCTACCCGCTCGGCCGGCTCGGCCTGCCCGAGGACATCGCCGGCGCCGTGGCCTTCCTGCTCTCCCAGGACGCCGCCTGGATCACCGGCCAGACCCTCGTCGTCGACGGCGGCGTCACCCTCGGCGGTGGCCTGTGACCGCCCCCGCGACCGGACTCGCCGGCCAGGGCGTCGTCGTCACCGGGGCCGGCCGCGGCATCGGCGAGGCCCTCGCCGCCGCCTTCGCCGCCGCCGGGGCCCGGGTCGTCGTCAACGACCTCGACACCGAGGCCGCCGAGGCCGTCGCCGCCCGGATCGGCGGCATCCCCGCCCCCGGCGACGCCGCCTCCCCCGAAGGCGTCGCCGCCCTGATCGCCACCGCCCGCGACGCCCTCGGCCGGATCGACGTCTACTGCGCCAACGCCGGCATCGCCCCGGTCGGCGGCGCCGACGCCGGACCGGAGGTCTGGGCCCGCGCCTGGGACGTCAACGTCATGTCCCACGTCCGCGCCGCCGAACAGCTGCTCCCGGACTGGCTGGAGCGCGGCGAGGGCCGATTCCTCGCCACCGTCTCCGCCGCCGGCCTGCTCACCATGCTCGGCTCCGCCCCGTACGCCGTCTCCAAGCACGGTGCCCTCGCCTTCGCCGAATGGCTCGCCGCCACCTACCGGCACCGCGGGCTCAAGGTGCACGCGCTCTGCCCGCAGGGTGTCCGCACCGCGATGCTGGACGGCACCGGCGCCGCCGGGCAGGTCCTGCTCACCCCCAACGCCATCGAGCCCGCCGAGGCGGCCTCGGCCACCCTCAAGGCCATCGCCGACGAGCGGTTCCTGATCCTGCCGCACCCCGAGGTCGCCGACTACTACGCGGCCCGCGCCACCACCCCCGACCGCTGGATCGGCGGCATGAACCACCTCCAGCAGGAGATCGAGAAGAAGGAGGGCGGCACCGCATGAAGGCCTGGCAGGTCATCGAGCTCGGCGAACCCGCCGCAGTGATGCGGCAGACCGAGACCGCACGCCCCGAACCCGGCGACGGCCGACTCCTCGTCAAGGTACGCGCCGCCGCCGTCAACTTCCCCGACGCCCTGATGTGCCGCGGCCACTACCAGATCCGCCCGCCGCTGCCCTTCACCCCCGGCGTCGAACTCTGCGGCGAGATCATCGACGGCGACCTGGCCGGCATGGGGGCACCCCCGGCCGGAGGCTGGGGGAGGGTCATCGGCACCCCGCTGCTGCCCGACGGCGCCTTCGCCGAGTACGCCCTGATGGACCCGGCGACCACCTTCGCCGCACCGCCCGCCCTGGACGACGCCGAGGCCGCCGCCCTCCACATCGGCTACCAGACCGCCTGGTTCGGCCTGCACCGCCGCGCCCGGCTGCAGGCCGGCGAGACGCTCCTCGTGCACGCCGCGGCGGGCGGCGTCGGCAGCGCCGCCGTCCAGCTCGGCAAGGCCGCCGGCGCCCTGGTCATCGGCGTCGTCGGCGGACCGGAGAAGGCCGCCGCCGCCCAGGCACTCGGCGCCGACCTGGTGATCGACCGCCGCCACGACGACTTCGTCTCGGCCGTCAAGGAGGCCACCGGCGGCCGCGGCGCGGACGTCGTCTTCGACCCGGTCGGCGGCGACGCCTACACCGGCTCCACCAAGTGCATCGCCTTCGAGGGCCGCATCGTCGTCGTCGGCTTCGCCGGCGGCACCATCCCGGCCCCCGGCCTCAACCACGCCCTGGTCAAGAACTACGCGATCCTCGGCCTGCACTGGGGCCTCTACAACGCCCACGACCCGCAGGCCGTCCGCGACTGCCACACCGAACTCACCGCCCTCGCCGCCAAGGGCGTCGTCAAACCCCTGATCGGCGCCCGCCTCCCGTTCGACCGCGCCGCCGAAGCCGTCCAGCAGGTCGCCGACGGCACCTCCATAGGCCGCCTGACGATCCACCCGTAACCGCGCACCGTCGCAGGCACGGAGGTACGGGCATCCCAGGGGCGCGGTTCCCCGTGTCCCTGGGATGCCCGCTTCCGCGTTGGTGGCCACTGCCGGTAGCTCTCGTCCTCCAGGCCCCGCGCCGGCTCGGCGAACCCCTCGCCCCCGCCGGCCCGCCCGCCCTCCTGCCGGAGGTGCCAGGGGCGGGCCCGGCCCCGGTGTGCGGGACCTCCTCGATCCGGCCGTGCCTGGCCAGTTGCCGCAGGTGGAAGGAGCACAGCCCCGGGCTGGCGGCCCCGGTGGCCGTGACACTGCCCTCCTCCGCGGGCAGCCGCAGCAGAGCCGTCCGCACCTCGTGGTCGGGCAGTGCCCCGACAGCCCGTCCGGGCACGGTGGATGACAGTGCATCAGTCACTCCAGGGGGAGCCCGCCGACGGGTACCCGGTGCTGCCGATGACGAGGGCTCTCTCCGTGCCCGGGGCGACCATGGAGGTGCCGCGGTCCGCCCGGACGGTGGTCCGCGGACAGGACAAGGACGGCAACCCGCTCACGGTCGAAGGCACCGGCTACTTCGCCCGCTGCCTGCAGCACGAGACGGACCACCTGCACGGCCGCCGCCAACTCGACCGCCTCTCCGGGCGCGAGCGCAGGGAGGCCCTGCGCCGGACCGCGAACGCGGTGCACCGCGGGAGGCCGCGACGGCCTCCCGCGGTGCACCGCGCGGCGCTCAGCCGGCGACCGGTGCCGGGAGGTCCACCAGGCGGGCCAGGGCCGCCCGGTGGGCCCCCGGGGTGCCGAGAGCGATCTGGTCGGCCTTGGCGCGCTTCAGGTAGAGGTGGGCCGGGTGCTCCCAGGTCATGCCGATGCCGCCGTGCATCTGCACGCACTCCTCGGCCGCCCGCACCGCCACCGCCCCGCAGTGCGCCTGCGCCACCGCGACGGCGACCTCCGCGTCGGCGTCGCCCCGCGCCAGCACGTCCGCCGCATACCGCGCCGCGGCCCGCGCGCCCACCGTCTCCAGCCACAGATCGGCCAGCCGGTGCTTGAGCGCCTGGAACGAGCCGACCGGCCGGGCGAACTGGGTCCGCTCCTTCAGGTACGCCACGGTCGTGGACAGACACCACTCGGCGACGCCCACCTGCTCGGAGGCGAGCAGCCCGGCCCCGGTGAGCAGCGCCCGCCGCAGTGCGGCCTCCGCCACCGCCCCCACGGCGACCGGCCGGCCCGGCACCCCGGTCAGCGCCAGGTCGGCGAGGGGGCGGGTGAGGTCCAGTGAGGTCCGCCGCGCCACGGTGAGCCCGGCCGCCGAGGCGTCGACCGCGTACAGCGCGGCCCCGTCCGGCCCGACCGCGGGCACCAGCAGCAGGTCCGCCACCAGCGCCTCGGCCACCGAGGTGACCCGTCCGCTCAGTGTGCCCGCCCCGTCGACCCGCACGGTCGCCGGGAACACCGCGCCGGGTGCAGTGGACAGCGGTACGGCGAGCGCCGCCGTCCGCTCCCCGCCCGCGAGGGCCGCCAGCAGCCCGTCCTCCCGGGGGCAGTCCAGCAGCGCGGTCGTGGCCAGCACGACGCTGCCGAGGAACGGCACCGGCGCAGCGCTGCGCCCCAACTCCTCCAGGACGACGGCGGTTTCGCGCAGCGAGGCGCCGGCGCCGCCGAGTGCCTCGGGCACCTGGAGGCCGGCGGTGCCGAGATCGGCGGCGAGCTTGCGCCACAGCGCCGGGTCGTAGGGGGCAGGCCCCTCGCAGCGGGTGAGGATCGCCTCGGGCGGGCAGTGGTCGGCGAGCAACGCCCGGACGCTGCTCCGCAGTTCTTCCTCGACCTCGGAGTACAGCAGGTCGGCCGGGCCGGTGGCGACGGTCATCGCGGCAGCTCCTTCCAGGGCACGTTCTTGTCGGCGCGCGGCTCGCCGGGCAGGCCGAGGACGCGCTCGGCGATGATGTTGCGCAGGATCTCCGAGGTGCCGCCCTCGATGGAGTTGCCCTTGGCGCGCAGGTAGCGGTAGCCGGCCTCGCGGCCGGTGAAGTCGACGTGATCGGGCCGGACCATCGTCCAGTCGTCGTACGCGAGGCCGTCCTCGCCGAGGAGTTCGACCTCCAGTCCGCTCAACTCCTGGGCGAGCCGGGCGAAGGCGAGCTTCATGGCGGCGCCCTCGGGGCCGGGCTGGCCGACGGCGAGCTGCTGGCGCAGCCGTTCGCCGGTGAGCCGGGCGACCTCGGCGTCCACCCAGCCCTTGAGCAGGCGCTGGTGGAGGTCGTGGGTGCGCAGCTCGGGCCGGGCCCGCCAGGTCTCGGCGACGACGCCGACCATGCCGGCCTCGCGCGGCGCGGCCTGCCCGCCGATGGCGACCCGCTCGTTGTTGAGCGTGGTCTGGGCGACCTGCCAGCCCTCGCCGACGGCGCCGAGCCGGTGCGCGTCGGGGATGCGGACGCCGGTGAGGAAGACCTCGTTGAACTCGGCCTCGCCGGTGATCTGCCGCAGCGGGCGGACCTCGACACCGGGGTCGGTCATGTCGCAGACGAAGTAGGTGATGCCCTGGTGCTTGGGCACGTCCGGGTCGGTGCGGGCGATCAGGATGGCCCAGCGGGCGGTGTGTGCGCTGGAGGTCCACACCTTCTGGCCGTCGACGGTCCAGGTGTCGCCGTCCAGGACGGCCCGGGTGCCGAGCGCGGCGAGGTCGGAGCCGGCGCCGGGTTCGGAGAAGAGCTGGCACCAGACCTCCTCACCCGTCCAGAGCGGCCGCAGGAAGCGCTGCTTCTGCTCCTCGGTGCCGTACTTGAGGATGGTCGGGGCGGCCATGCCGAGGCCGATGCCGATCTTCCGCGGGTCGTTGCCGGGTGCCCCGGCGGCGGCCAACCCGGCGTCCACCACGGCCTGCAGGGCGCGCGGGGCGCCGAGGCCGCCGAGGCCCTCGGGGAAGTGCACCCAGGCGAGGCCGGCGTCGAAGCGGGCCCGCAGGAAGGCGAGCCGCTCGGTGGTGGCGGGGTCGTGCGCGGCGAGCAGGTCCGCCACGCGCTGCCGGATGTCCTCTTCACGGACGGCCATCTCAGCCCTCCTTCTGCTGGTAGCGCTTGAGTTCGCGGTGGGCGAGCGAGCGGCGGTGCACCTCGTCGGGGCCGTCGGCGAGCCGCAGGGTGCGGTTGCCGGCCCAGAGCTGGGCGAGCGGCGTGTCCTGGCTGACACCGGCGGCGCCGTGGGCCTGTACGGCCTTGTCGAGCACCCACTCGACGGTCTGCGGGACGATGATCTTGATGGCCTGGATCTCGGTGTGCGCGCCGCGGTTGCCGACGGTGTCCATCAGCCAGGCGGTCTTGAGCACCAGCAGCCGGGCCTGCTCGATCCGCACCCGGGACTCGGCGATCCACTCCTGCACCACGCCCTGGTCGGCGAGCGGCCGGCCGAAGGCGATCCGGTCGACGGCCCGCCGGCACATCAGCTCCAGAGCCCGCTCGGCGATGCCGATGGCCCGCATGCAGTGGTGGATCCGGCCCGGTCCGAGCCGGGCCTGGGCGATGGCGAAGCCGGAGCCCTCCTCGCCGACGAGGTTGGCGGCGGGCACCCGGACGTCGTCGAAGAGCACCTCGGCGTGGCCGCCGTGGTCCTGGTCCTCGTACCCGAAGACGGTCATGCCGCGCTTGACGGTGACGCCCGGGGTGTCCCGCGGCACGAGGATCATCGACTGCTGGCGGTGCTTGGCCGCCGTCGGGTCGGTCTTGCCCATCACGATGAAGATCCGGCAGTTGGGGTTCATCGCGCCGGTGATGTACCACTTGCGGCCGTTGACGACGTACTCGTCGCCGTCCCGCTCGATCCGGGTGGTGATGTTGGAGGCGTCCGAGGAGGCGACGTCCGGCTCGGTCATCGCGAAGGCCGAGCGGATCTCGCCGGCCAGCAGCGGCTCCAGCCACTGCTTGCGCTGCTCCTCGCTGCCGAACTGGTCGAGCACCTCCATGTTGCCGGTGTCCGGGGCGGCGCAGTTGAGCGCGGCCGGGGCGAGCAGCACCGAGCGGCCGGTGATCTCGGCGAGCGGCGCGTACTGGAGGTTGGTGAGGCCGGCCCCGGACTCGCCGGGCAGGAAGAGGTTCCACAGACCGCGCTCCTTGGCGGCGGCCTGGAGGTCGCCGACGACCGCCGGGATGGTCCACGGTTCGCGGGCCGGGTCGGCGAGTTGGGCGGCGAGCACCGGCTCGGCCGGGTACACGTACTCGTCCATGAAGTCGAGGAGCCGGGAGCGGTGCTCCTCGGTGCGGGTGTCGAAGGAGAAGTCCACGGGTCAGCGCTCCTTGAGTGCGGTGAGGCCGAACTGCACGAACAGTGGGACGAGTTCGCCGACCCGGTCGAAGCCGGCGCCGACCGTGCCGCCCTGGGTCCAGCGGTAGTGGATGCCCTCCAGCACGACCGCGAGCTTGAAGGAGGCGAAGCCGGTGTACCAGCCGAGCGCGGAGACGTCCCGGCCGGAGGCCGCGGCGTAGCGGGCGACCAGTTCGGGGGTCTCCGGGAAGCCGGGGGCGAGCGCGGCGCCGGGCAGCACGCCGTCGAAGCGGCGGGCGAGCTCGGTGTACATCACCAGCAGGCCGAGGTCGGTGAGCGGGTCGCCGAGGGTGGACATCTCCCAGTCGAGGACGGCGCGGATCCGGTCGTCCGGGCCGACCAGGACGTTGTCCAGCCGGTAGTCGCCGTGCACCAGGGCGGGTGCGGGGGAGTCGGGCAGGGTGCGGGCGAGCTGCTCGTGCAGTTCGTCGATGCCGGGCACCTCGCGGTTGCGGGAGGCGTCCAGCTGCTTGCCCCAGCGGCGCAGCTGGCGCTCCAGGAAGCCCTCAGGGCGGCCGAAGGCGCCGAGCCCGACCGCCTCGGGCTCGACCGCGTGCAGGTCGACCAGGGTGTCGACGAGGTGCAGGCCGAGGGCGTGCACCCGCTCGGTGCCGAGTGCGCCGAGGGCGGCGGCGTCGCGGTGCGGGGTGCCCTCGACGTACTCCATGAGGTAGAAGGGCGCGCCGATCACCTCGCTGTCCTCGACGAGCAGCAGCGGGCGCGGGACGGGCACCCGGGTGGGGTGCAGGGCGGCCAGCACGGTGTGCTCGCGGGTCATGTCGTGGGCGGTGGCGAGCACGTGGCCGAGCGGCGGGCGGCGCAGCACCCAGCGGCCGGTGCCGTCCTCCAGCAGGTAGGTCAGGTTGGACTTGCCGCCCTCGAAGAGCCGCGCCCGTAGGGGCCCGGTGACGGTGCCCGGCAGGTCCGCGTCGAGCCGCTCGCGCAGCCGGTCCAGGTCGAGACCGGGTGGGGTCTCGGGAGTGTCGCTCATGGGCCCTCGCCTCGGGAAGGACTGGTCGGACAGAATCGCTGACTAAGCGCTTGCTTAGCTTCCCCGCGGAGCCCTGCCCTTGTCAACGGCCCGCACCGGCTCCGGGGTGTGCCCACGCCGCCCCGCGGGTGCGCCCGCACCGCCCCACGGGTGTGCCCGGGAGCGGCGAAGAGCCGCCCCGGGCGGGTGTCCGGGGCGGCTCTTCGGTGCGTGGTGCGGGTGCGGGGTGCCGGTCAGTGACCGCCCTCGTCGACCACCTCGACGTCCTCGATGTTCTGGTCGATCGCGTCGGAGGGCAGCGCCACCCGGATCGCCCAGTGGTAGATGCCGAGCGCGAAGACCGCGACGAGCAGCATGTCCCACCACATCGGGATGGTGCCGGCGCCGTCGCCGAAGCCGCCCTGCCAGGAGATCAGGCCGAGCCCGACCAGGTAGACCGGCAGCCACTGCGCCGGGCGCCAGTCGAGCCGCGGCGCGTTCGGCAGGCCCTTGCGGACGGCGTAGGCGGCGTAGCCGCCGAGCAGCAGGTAGCCGATCAGGATGGCGATGCCCAGGCGGGCCAGGGTGTGCCAGCCGGTCCAGTAGATGATCAGGGTGGCGACCACGAAGGACAGCGGGGCGATGACCTCGCCGAACGGCAGGCGGTAGGAGCGCTCGCGGTCCGGCAGGCGGCGGCGCAGCGCGCCGAAGGCGAGCGGGGCGCCGGCGTACATCAGCACCGAGGCGGAGGTGATGAAGCCGACCAGCTCCTGCCAGCTCGGGAAGGGCAGGAAGCAGATGACGCCGGTGACGAAGGAGATCGTCAGGCCGAACCACGGCACGCCGCGCTTGTCGACCTTCTCGAAGAGCTGCGGCGCGTAGCCGTTCTTGCTGAGGCCGTAGGAGATGCGCGAGGTGGAGGTGGTGTAGATCAGGCCGGTGCCGCCGGGGGAGACGATGGCGTCGAAGTACAGCACCCAGGCGAGCCAGCCGAGGCCGACCAGGGTGGCCAGGCCGGCGAACGGGCCGGAGATGCCGGGGAAGTCGAGGTTCTCCCAGCCCTTGGCGAAGGCGGTGCCGGGCAGCGCGGCGATGAAGACGACCTGCAGCAGGACGTAGATCAGGGTGCCGATGGCGACCGAGCCGAGCACCGCGCGGGGGATGTCGCGCTTGGGGTTCTTGCTCTCGCCGGCCAGCTGGATGGCCTGCTCGAAGCCGAGCAGCGCGAAGATGATGCCGCTGGTGCTGATCGCGGCGAGCACGCCCTTGATGCCGAACGGCGCGAAGCCGTGCGAGGTGAAGTTGCCGCCGTGGAAGTTGGTCACCGCGAGCACCAGGATGGTGGCCAGCGGGACGGCGATCTTCAGCCAGGTCGCCACCGAGTTGGTGTGCGCCAGCACGCGGACGCCGAGGAAGTTGACCGCGACGAAGACGCCCATCAGCAGCACGGCGACGATGAAGCCGCTCGGGGTGAGGGTGCCGTTGTCGTTGAGGAAGCCCTTGGCGAACTCCCAGTGACCGGCGTAGCCGATCATGGCCTCGACCTCGATCGGGGCGACGGTCGCCGCCTGCAGCCAGGAGAACCAGCCGAACGACATGCCGGCGAGTCCGCCGAAGGCGTAGTGCGGGTAGCGGGCGGTGCCGCCGGCGACGGGGAAGAGGCCGCCGAGTTCGGCGTGGACGAACGCGAGCAGGACGATCGCGACCGCGCCGATGCCCCAGGAGATGAGGGCCGCCGGGCCGGCGACCATGACGGCGTTCTTCGCGCCGTACAGCCAGCCGGAGCCGATGATCGAGCCGACGGAGGCCCAGAGGAGGCCGATCAGCCCGACCTCGCGCCGCAGCGATCGGCTGCCTGAGCCGGTGGGCGGGGCGGAGGACGGGGCGAGCTGGTCGACAGAAGCCATGGGTGGGATTGACCTCTCCATGAATGGCAGGGGTTGAGAGTTGCCCAAGGCTAGGGGGAGAGATTTGTCGAACAGAACCCCATGATTCCGAATAGTTATCTCCGTCGAACGGAAATGATCATGAATATTCGTCAAATACCTTGAATGCTAAGCGAGTTGGCGAATGTGCAGGTCGTCTGGAGGTTTCGAGATTTGAGCATCTCTTGAGGAATTGCCCGTCGAGTATCGAACCCCGCAGTAGTGCATAATGATGAGGCGGTCCGGTGGAGATTTCCGGGGTCCGTTGTGCAAGACTATGCAGCCCCGGAAAATGGTGCAGACCACCATTCAGTGCCGTTCGGGCGCTGCCGACCCGGGCCCCGCGCCGGGTTCAGCCACCCGTCACCCGGTCGCCGAGCGCGTCCACCGCGTACCACTGCTCGAACTGCCGGCCGCCCGCCTCGCCGGGCTCGGCGTCCTCGGCGAAGTAGTACAGCGGGTGCCCCTTGTAGAGGACCTGGTCGACCCCGTCCGTCCGCTTCCCGACGCCCAGCAGGCCGTCGTCCACCCCCGTCCCGGCGACCGGGAAGCCGGTGGTGGTCAGCGGCGGCCACTGCGCCGCGCACTCGCCGTAGCAGGTCGACTGCGTGGAGGTGTCGCCCGCGTACAGGTACAGGGTGCGGCCCCGGGCGTCCACCAGGATCGGCCCGAAGCCGGCGCCGTCGGCCAGCGACACCTGGGTGCCCGGCGCCGGCGTCGCGCTCGGCTCGGCCTCGGCGCTCGGGCTCGGCGACTCCGTCGAAGGCTCCTGCTGCGCGGGCCGGCCCGGCAGCGGCGCCGGGTTCGGGTCGCCCGGGGCGCAGCCGGCGCAGACGGCGGCGAGCAGGGCGGCGGCGAGGACGGCAGCCGGACGGACCTTGGGCATCGCGGACTCCTTCACCCGACGTGAGCGGTCTGTTACCACTACCGCCCCACGTCGGCCGCTCGGCCACTCCAGTGGCCCGCCCGTCGGCGGTTGGAGTGGTCGGATTGCCCTGGATGGCCGCCTCCGCCCGGGTGGGTCGCCCCCGCCGTCCCGGCCGTCCCGGCGGCCCCGGTCAGCCCGCGGACCAGACCGTGCGGTCGCCGCCGCGCCAGCCCACCAGGTCGGGGTCGTCCAGATCCGGCTCGGGCACGCCCGCGTGGCGGATGAACTCCGCCACGTCCGCCTCGCCGTACGCCCGGCCGACCGGCTGGCCGTAGATCTCGACCTGGCGGTACGGGTGGGCGCCCCGGGTCGGCGGGCCCACCACGACCGGCGGGGTGAAGATGTCCCCGCTGCTCCGCTCCGGTGACGCTGCCATACCCCCAGTGTCACCCGTCGCGCACCCGAGTGGGCCGGCCGCGCGCCGGGATCGCCCGACCGGCCCACTCCCGGCCCGGCCCGAGGAAGCCGGCGAGCGCGATCAGGCCGACCCCTGCCGCGGCCGCTCCGGCAGGGCCTCGGTGAGGAGCGGCGCCCGGTACAGCGGGGGCGGCTCCCCGGGCAGGTCGGCCAGGTACCAGTAGTGCCGCAGCATGAACTGCAGGATGCGCCGCACCCGCAGCAGCAGCGCCGCCGCCAGCGGCAGCTCGACCAGCAGCGCCGCGCCGACGCTCGCCCAGACGTCGTCCGTCCCCCAGGACAGCATCACGTCGAACCACGCGTCGCAGATCAGCAGCACCGCCGCGGCCAGCGCCCACGGCACCAGCAGCCGGCGCCGCCGCCACCCGAACCAGGCGGTCGCCGCCAGCGCCACCAGCAGCCCGAGGTCGAACCCCACCCAGGCCAGCCGCCACTGCCGGGCCTCGTAGTGCACCGGCAGGGTCGCCGCCAGATAGCCGATCCACGGCAGCAGCGCGGCGCAGCAGACCACCAGCACGCCCAGCCCCCTCCGGCGCCGGCGGTCGATCTCGCGCAGCGCCGCCTCGTCCAGCAGGTCCCGCCAGTCGGTCGAGTGCCCGCAGTGCGGGCAGCTCGCGCGGTGCTGCGCCATGGCGTCCTCCCATGCCGGGCGGCCCCCTCCCGGCATTCTCCCGCCGCCCCGCGGACGCCGCAGGGCCCCCTACGGGCGGCCGCCGGACCCCGCCAGGAGCCGTGGCCGTGGCGCCCGCGTACGGGCCCGCACCGGGGTTTCGGTCAGTGCTGCCGGACCATGCCGCAGGCCCGTACGGGCGGCGCCGGAGGGCGAGTGGTGGTGGTGGCAGGCCCGGCCGCCCCGCGCCCCCCTGTGCCGGGCCCGCGCTCCCGTGCCCCGGCGACTGCGCCTGGCCCGCGGGACACCGCATGCCGTCCCCTGGAGGAACGCCCGGGGGCGGTGCGGACCACCCGCCGCCCGGGCGGCCAGCCCGGCCGGCGGCCGATCAGGCCAGCAGATTCACCCCGGCCTCGAACACCCGTGGCAGCCGGGCCGCCAGCGGCACGATCCGCGGCGCCAGCACCGGCCGCTGCCGCGCCCACAGCAGCGCCCCGGTCAGCAGCCGGTAGCTGCGGGAGGCCCGCCGCCAGGCCCGCTCGTACGCCTCCGGGCGGCCGGAGCGGACGCAGCGCACCAGCTCGTCCGCGCAGGCGAGGGCCACCGACAGGCCCTCGCCGGTGAGCGCGTCCAGGTAGCCGGCCGCGTCGCCCACCAGCAGCGCCCGTCCGGCCACCCGGGCCCGGGCCCGCTGGTGCAGCGGCCCCGCCCCGCGCACCGGCGTCCCCGCCCCGGCCGGCAGCCGGGCGGCCAGCCGCGGGAACCGCGTCAACTGCTCGTCGAACGGCGCCCGGTCGCAGGTGAGCAGCGCCACGCCCACCAGCTCCGGCCCGAGCGGCGTGACGTACGCCTCCGCCCGGCCCGACCAGTGCACCTCGACGGAGCCGCACCACGGTGCGACCGGGTAGTGCCGACGCAGCCCGTACCGTGCCGTCCGGCCCTGCGGCAGCGGCCGGTGCAGTCCCAGTGCGCGCCGGGTGGGGGAGTGCAGTCCGTCCGCGGCGACCAGGTGGCGGGCCGTCAGCCCGGCCGCCCGCACCGACCGCGGGCCCAGCTCGACCCCGTCCACCCGCAGCGGCAGCACCGGGACGCCGAGCTCGGCGGCCCGGGCGGCGAGCGCCGCGTGCAGCACCGTCCGCCGCACCCCGAGCCCGTGGCCCGTCCGGAAGCGCGCCTCGGCGCAGCCGTCCCCGGCGGCGTCCAGGTAGCGGATGCCGTGGAAGGCGTGCCCCGCCGGCTCCACGCCGAGCCGTGCCAGCGCCCGGACGGCGGCCGGCATCAGCCCCTCGCCGCAGGCCTTGTCCACCGGAGTCGGACGCGGCTCGGCCACCACCACCTCCAGGCCGGCGAGCGCGCCGTGCACGGCGGTGGCCAGCCCCGCCGGGCCGCCGCCCACCACCAGCAGGTCGATCACTGTGCGGCCGCCGGCACCGCCCCGCCCAGGGCGGCCTCCTCGCACCGGATCCGCACCCCGAGCAGCCACAGGTTCAGCGCGGTGAAGGCGCAGGCCGTCAGCCATGCCGAGTGCACCAGCGGCAGCGCCGCCCCCTCCACCACCACCGCCAGGTAGTTGGGGTGCCGCAGCCACCGGTACGGGCCGCGGGTCACCAGCGGCAGGCCGGGCACCACGATCACCCGGGTGTTCCAGCGCGGCCCGAGCGAGGCGATGCACCACCAGCGCAGCGCCTGCGCCGCGACCACCAGCAGCAGCATCGGAATCCCGAGAGCCGGCACGAACGGCCGGTCCAGCAGGGCCGGTTCGAGCAGGCAGCCGACCAGCAGCGCCTTGTGCAGCAGCACCATCGGCGGGTAGTGGCCGCGGCCGTACTCGGTGCCGCCGCGGGCCAGGCTCCAGGTGGCGTTGCGGCGCGCGACCACGAGTTCCACGAGCCGCTCGGCGGCCACCAGCAGGACGAGCAGGGAGTACCAGGGCATCGGGTCCTCGATCACCAGCGGAGCAGGACGAGTTCGGAACAGAACCCCGGCCCGAGTGCCAGCACCAGGCCGGCCGAGCCGGGCGGCGGAGGGCCCTCCGCCTGGATGTCGTGCAGGATGTGCAGCACCGAGGCGGAGGACAGGTTGCCCACCCTGGCCAGCGAGCGGCGGCTCGGCCCGAGCGCCGCCTCCGCCAGGCCGAGCGCCCCGCCCAGCGCGTCCAGCACCTTCGGCCCGCCCGGGTGGCAGATCCAGGCGGCGACCCCGTCGGGCTTCAGGTCGTGCTCGGCGAGGAAGGCCTCGACCTCCTCGGCGACGTGCAGCCCCGCCAGCTCCGGCAGTTCGCCGCCGAGCACGATCCGGAAGCCGCGGTCGCCGATGTCCCAGCCCAGCAGGTGTCCGGTGCCGGGGTAGAGGCGGCTGCGGGTCGCCACCACGCGCGGGCCGGGGGAGTCGTGGTAGCGCGGATGGTCCGGGCCGACGGCCAGCAGCGCGCCCGCGCCGTCCCCGAACAGCGCCGAGGCCACCAGGTTCGCGGCGGAGGCGTCCGATCGCTGCAGGGTGAGCGAGCACAGCTCGGTGGAGAGCAGCAGTGCGGCGTGGCCGGGCCGGCCCGCGAGGTAGTCGTGCACCCGGGCCAGCCCGGCGGCGCCCGCCGCACAGCCCAGCCCGAACACCGGCAGCCGCCGCACGTCCGGCCGCAGGCCCAGCGGACCGGCCAGCCGGGCCTCCAACGAGGGCGCGGCGATACCGGTGACCGAGGTCGACACCACCAGCTCGATCTCCGCCGCGGACGTCCCCGACTCGTCCAGGACCGACCGTACGGCCCGCTCCCCGAGCTCCAGCGCGGCGGCGATGAAGGCGTCGTTGGCCTGCCCGAATCCGTCGATTCCCGGGTACCGCTCCAGCGGCAGCGCCAGATGACGGGTCGCCACCCCCGCGCCGGCGTGCAGCCGGCGCAGCACCGCCCGGTCCGTCCCGGCCGGAAGACAGAGCGCGGCCAGCGCCTCGGTGATCTCCTCCTGCCGGTACTGATGGACCGGCAGCACCCCGCTCACCGCCACAATTCGGGTCATCGGCTCAGCATAGGGAGAAAAGGGACTGATGCGGCGAAAGAGGTAGGCCCTGGCGCGCCACGCCCGACACCCCCGCCACCGGGACCGGCTCCCGCATCCTGCGCCCCGCCGCGTGCCGCTGCGGCGCGGACGGACCGGCAGGCCCTAATCTGACGGCATGTCCAGTGGGATGGACGCGGCGGCGGCCGGGCGGTGGATCCGCCGGCCGGCGCTGCTGGTGGCCGCCTGCCACCCCGCCCCGGCCGCGGCCGTCACCGCCTTCGCCGCGGCGCTCGCGGCCGCCGCGGGCCGCACCGCGGGCGCCGTCCTGCTGACCGGCGCCGCCACGGCGGCCGGCCAGCTCTCCATCGGCTGGTCCAACGACCGCATCGACTCCGCCCGGGACGCCGTCGCCGGCCGCGCCGACAAGCCGCTCGCCCGGGGCGCGCTCGCACCGCGGACGGTCGGCACCGCGGCCGCCGCCGCGCTCGCCGCCGCCGTCCCGCTCTCCCTCGCCTGCGGCACCCGGGCCGGCGCCGCCCACCTCACCGGGGTCGCCGCCGGCTGGGCCTACAACGTGTGGCTGAAGCGCACCGTCGCCTCCTGGCTGCCGTACGCGGTGGCCTTCGGCCTGCTGCCGGCCTTCGCCACCGCCACCGTCCCGCCCTGGTGGGTGACGACCGCCGCCGCCCTGCTCGGCTGCGGCGCCCACTTCGCCAACGTCCTCCCCGACATCGCCGCGGACCGCGCCGCCGGCGTCCTCGGCCTGCCCCAGCGCCTCGGCCGCCGCCCGGCCGCCGCGATCGCCGCCGCCACCACGGCCGCCGCCACCGCGGTCCTGGTCCTCGGCCCCGGCCGCCCGGTGCACCCCGCCGAGGCCGCTGCCCTCACCGCCGCCGTGGCCGCGGCCCTGCTGGCCCCCGCAGCCCCCGGCCGCACCCCCTTCCTCGCCACCCTCGGCATCGCCGCCCTGGACGTCGCCCTCCTCCTCACCCGCGGCCTCACCCCGGCCTGACCCGCCCTCAGGGCCCGCCGGCGCCTCGGTACGGTGAGGGTGATCGCGTACACCTTCCCGCCGGTCACCGTGGCTCCGCGGTCCGACCGGCCCGGCGTGAGAGGCTCCTCCCATGGAACAGCGCGTACTCGGCCGGACCGGCCGCCCGGTCTCCGTCGTCGGTCTGGGCACCTGGCAGCTGGGTGCGGACTGGGGTGACGTCCGCGAGCAGGACGCGCTCGCGGTGCTGGACGCCGCCGTCGAGACCGGTGTCACCCTCTTCGACACCGCCGACGTCTACGGCGACGGTCGCAGCGAGCAGCTGATCGGCCGCCACCTGAAGGAGCGCCCGGACTCGGGTGTCTTCGTCGCCACCAAGTTCGGCCGCCGGGTCGAGCAGCGGCCGGAGCACTACAACCTCGCCAACTTCCGCGCCTGGGCCGACCGCTCCCGCACCAACCTCGGCGCGGACCGGCTCGACCTGGTGCAGCTGCACTGCCCGCCGACCCCGGTCTACTCCACCGACGAGGTCTTCGACGCCCTGGACACCCTGGTCGCCGAGGAGCGGATCGCCGCGTACGGCGTCAGCGTCGAGACCTGCGCCGAGGCGCTGACGGCGATCGCCCGGCCGGGCGTCGCCAGTGTGCAGATCATCCTCAACGCGTTCCGGCTGAAGCCGCTGGAGCAGGTGCTGCCCGCCGCCGCGGAGGCCGGGGTCGGGATCCTCGCCCGGGTGCCGCTCGCCTCCGGGCTGCTGTCCGGCCGCTACACCCGCGACACCGTCTTCGCCGCGGACGACCACCGCACGTACAACCGGCGTGGCGAGTCCTTCGACCAGGGTGAGACCTTCTCCGGCGTGGACTTCGCCACTGGTGTGGAGGCGGCCGCCGAGTTCTCCGCGCTCGCCGCCGAGGGGGCCACCCCGGCGCAGACCGCGCTGCGCTGGATCGTCCAGCAGCCCGGTGTGACCACGGTGATCCCGGGCGCCCGCAACCCCGAGCAGGCCCGGGCCAACGCGGCGGCCGCCGCCCTGCCGCCGCTCTCCGAGGCCACCCTGGCGGCCGTCCGCGAGCTCTACGACCGGCGGATCCGCCCGCAGGTGCACGACCGCTGGTGAACCGGCCGGGCCGCCCGGCGGCGGTACGCCTCCCTCCTCCGCCTTGCGATGCACGCACCCCTGACGCCGCGGGCTGATCCGGCAAGGTCCGGAAGACACGTCCTACGCTGGAGGGGCACCTGCCGCCGCCGGAGGGAGTGGCCGCCATGACGGAGCCGAGCGCCGGACGCCCGCACATGCCCGGGTACGGCATCCGGCCCGCGGACGAGGGCACCGGCCTGCTCAGCTGGGAGTGGGCCGAGCGGCGCCTGGCCGGATCGCACGACTACTGGGTGTGCTCGGTGCGCCCCGACGGCCGTCCGCACACCATGCCGGTCTGGGGTGTCTGGCTGGACGACGCGTTCTGGTTCTCCAGCAGCGTCTCCTCCCGCAAGATGCGCAATCTCGCGGAGCGGCCCGACTGCGTGGTGGCCACCGAGGACCCGCGCGACCCGGTGGTGCTGGAGGGCCGGGCGGAGGCCACCACGGAGCGGGCCGCCATCGCCGCCTTCCTGGCCGCGCTGAACGCCAAGTACGCGGTGGCCTACGGCATCGACTTCCTCGACCCGGCGGTCAACGCCACGGTGCGGGTCCGTCCGGCGCAGGCGATCGGCCTGCTGCACACCGACTTCCGCGGCTCCCCGACCCGCTGGCGCTTCCCCGGCGAGGACGGCCCCGAGGGCCACCCGCAGGACCCGGAGGGCTGAGACCTCAGGGCGCGGTGGCCGGGTCCGCCGCCTCCTTGGGCACGTCCGGATGGCGGAACCACGAGCCCTGCACGGCCCACTGCACGAGCATCAGCACCACGCCGAGCAGCAGCGCGCCGATGCCGATGACCGTCACGCCGCCGGTCTTCCCGAAGATCGGCAGGTCGATCGAGGTCGAGCCGTAGTCCGGGTCCGCGTACACGTCGAAGGCGCCGTAGCAGAAGAAGTACAGCAGCATCAGGCCGCCCAGCAGCGGCGCGACGCCCTTGAGCACGAAGTCCTTCACGCTGCGGGTCAGCACCTTCCGGTAGTACCAGACGCAGGCGAAGCCGGTCAGGCCGTAGTAGAAGGCGATGCCGAGGCCGACCGAGGCGATCGAGTCGGCGAGGACGTTGCCGCTGATCGCGGTGAGCAGCACGTAGAAGGCGATCGAGGCGATGCCCATGCCGATGGTCGACCAGGTCGGGGTCAGGTGCTTGGGGTGCACGCGGCCGAACTGCGCGGGCACCGCCTTGTGGGTGGCCATCGAGAAGCTGGTCCGCGCGGTCGGCAGGATCGTGGTCTGGGTGGACGCCGCAGAGGAGGTCAGCACCATGAAGATCATCAGTTTGCTGAGGAAACCGCCGAAGCCGGACGTGCCGAACACGGCGTCGCCGAGCCCCGACAGCACGTCCCCGGAGTTGTCCTCGTTGCCGAGCCCGATGCCCTCCGTGCCGACACCCGCGAAGGCCATGGCCGACGTCGACACCAGGGCGTAGATGACCAGCAGCAGCACCGTCGAGATGACCGCGGCCCGGCCCGGCGTACGGGCGGCGTCCGCGGTCTCCTCGTTGACCGACACCGCGGTGTCCCAGCCCCAGTAGATGAAGACCGCGGAGAGGATGCCCGCGGTGAACGCCGCCGACGAGGTCACCTCGAACGGGTTGAACCAGTCGGCGTTCACCTTGATGGCCGTGGACGGCGGATTCGAGCCGTACACCTTGACCAGGGCCGTCACCGACAGCAGCACCAGCATCACGACCTCGATGCACAGCATCCACCGCTGCAGCGCCGCGGACAGCTCGATGCCGATGTAGCAGATCCACGTCATGACGATGATCCAGGCCACGCCGGCCACGGTCGTCCAGGTCGTCGACGCGGCCAGCGAGTCCAGGCCGAACAGCTGGAAGCCGTAGACGCCGGCGATCTGCGCCAGATTCGCCATCACGATGATGTCGGCGACGATGATGCCCCAGCCGCCCATCCATCCCGTCCGCGGGCCGAACGCCCGCGCCGCCCAGGTGAACGTCGTCCCGCAGTCCGGGTCGGAGGCGTTCAACTCCTTGTAGGAGAAGGCGATCAGCAGCATCGGGATGAAGGCCAGAATCGTGATGATCGGCGCCTGCAGGCCCACCCCGACGACGAGGATGCCCAGCGTCGCGGCCAGGCTGTAGGCGGGGGCCGTGGAGGCCAGGCCGATGGCGACGGACGACACAAGGCCGAGCGCGCCCGTCTTCAAACCCTTCTCGCCGGCACCCGAGCCGGTCGATCGGGGTGCGGTGGAAGGGCTCTGACTGCCGGAAGGCGTCGACACCTGACCCACCCCCTCTCTCCAGCCCGGAGGCTTTGACGGGGCCGCAAGGGCTCGTACTCGGCATCATCGTACGCCGGTACGCGCCACCGCTCTCGGCGCCCGCACCGCCCGTGACCTGCATAGACGTCAAATTCACCCGGTGGGCCCAGTGTCCGGTGGGCGCACCGGGCGGCCCCCGGAGGCCGCCGCCCGCAGCCGGGCGGGCGCCACCAGCAGGAAGGCGTCCAGCACTAGGTCCTCGACCTGCCGCCAGTCCACCGCGACGTCCAGGTACACCCCGATCCAGCCGCGCCCGCCCACGTACGGCGGCCGGAAGAACCGCTCGGGGGCGGCCGCCACCAGGTGCTCCTGCACCCCGGCGGCGGCCGCCGCCCAGAACGCCGTCCGCTCGTCGTGGTGCCGGTCGGCCGTCGTCGCGAACATCGGCCGGCCCGCGAACCAGGCCGCCTCACCGTGGCTCGGCCGCTCCTCGGCCCCCGGCAGCGCCAGGCACACCGCGCGCAGCCGCTCCACCGGCGCCCGCCGCGCCCCCTCGCCCGGCCCCGCCGAGCCGACCGCGGCCGCCTGGTCAGCCACGGTCGCGCGGCTCGCCGCGGTACGTGCCGAAGTACCAGCGGTTGCCCTCCGGGTCGCGGGCGGCGAAGTCCCGGGAGCCGTAGTCCGTCTCGTGCAGGGCGTCCACGATCTCGGCGCCCGCCGCGACCGCCCGGTCGTGCACCCCGTCAGGGTCCGCCGTCACCACGTACGCCCCGAAACTGCCAGGCGGGGTCGGGCCGGTCCCGTCCGCACCGTCGGGGTCCTCGCGGACCGAGCCCAGCATCACCCCGCCGCCCTCCGGCCAGCTCAGCTGCGCGTGGTGCACCGCGTCGCCCTCCCCGTACACCACCGTCTCCTCGAACCCGAACGCCTCCACCAGGAAGGCGATCAGCTTGCGCGCGTCGTGCGCCCGCAGCGTCGGCCACACCTGCGGTGCGGGCGCCCCGTCCGGGACCTCTGCCGTACCCATCACTCCACCTCCGTGCCGTCGGCCGGTGCCGTCACACCCCAGCCTGCACCGCCGCCGGCACCCCGGCTTGGACGAATCGGAACTCCTCTGCCAGCCAGACGCTCGGCGCCACCCCCGCCAGCGACCGGAACTCCCGGGCCAGGTGCGCCTGGTCGAAGTACCCGCACTCGGCCGCCAGTTCGGCCAGCCGCCCGCCGCGGGACGCGGCCGCCCGGCGAGCCCGGTCGAACCGCACCACCCGTGCGGCGGCCTTCGGCGACAGCCCCGTCTCAGCCCGGAACCGCGCCGCCAGATGCCGCTCGCTCCACCCCACGTCCGCCGCCAGCGCGGCCACCGGCAGCCGCCCGCCGCTGCGCCGCAGCAGCGCCCACGCCCGTCGCACCTCCGGCGGCGGCTCCCCGTACGGCCGCGCCAGGCGCGGCAGCAGGGCGTCCAGCACGGCGAACCGCTCCGGCCAGCCGGCCGCCGCCAGCAGCCGCTCCCGGACCTCCCCGGCCAGCGGCCCCAGCAGGTCCTCGGCCGGCAGGTCCAGCCCCGCCAGCTCGCCCGCCGGCAGCCCCAGCAGCGGGCGCGCCGCCATCGGATCCAGTGCCACCTGGATGCCGGACTGCCGGCCCGGGTGGGTGATCAGCGCCGGCGTGGTGTGCAGCCCGCCCAGCAGCGCCGTGTAGTCCTGCGGCCCGCGGCCCGGCTCCGGATGCACCGCCACCGTCAGCGGATCGTCCAGCGTGAAGATCAGGGTCAGGTACGGCGAAGGCAGGCCGCGGTGCCGGCCGGGCGGCAGACCGGCCTGCCGGTACCCGGAGTACCAGGCCGCGTACCCCGCCGTCGCACCGGTCGGCCGCACCCGCACGCTGTCGTCCGAAACAGCCTCGTCCGCCACTGCCACGTCCACCCCGCCAGTATCGGCCCGCCGACCGCCGCGCGCGGGGAGCGGGTGAGACGCCGGTCACATCCGGCGGGGCGGATGTCACACCCCGGCCCCCTGTGCTGCTCTCGATGGGTGACCGCCACGGGAGGCACACCATGACCGACACCGCAGCCGACGGCGACGGGGCGACCCAGGCCTTCGTCGACCACCGCGAACTGCTCTTCTCCATCGTCTACAGCATGCTCGGCACCGTCGCCGACACCGAGGACGTGCTGCAGGAGACCTGGCTCGCCTGGGCCGGACGCGGCACCGCGCGGATCGACAACCCGCGCGCCTACCTGGTGCGGATCGCCGTCAACAAGGCGCTCGCCCGCCGGGCCGCCGTCACCCGCCGCCGCGAGACCTACGTCGGCCCCTGGCTGCCCGAGCCGCTGGTCGCCCCCACGGCCGGCGCCGAACCGCCCGCCGGGACCGCCGAGGAGGTCGAGCAGTCCGAATCCGTCTCGATGGCCCTGATGGTCGTCCTGGAGACGCTCTCCCCGCTGGAACGCGCCGTCTTCGTCCTGCACGAGGTCTTCGGCTACCGGCACGACGAGATCGCCGACCTGCTCGGCCGCACCCCCGCCGCCGTCCGGCAGACCGCCCACCGCGCCCGCGCGCACGTGCAGGCCCGGCGGCCCCGCTACCGCACCGACGCCCGGCTGCGCCGCCGCGTCACCGAACGCTTCGCCGCGGCCGTCGGCGGCGGCGACCTGAACGCCCTGCTCGACCTGCTCGCCCCCGACGTCACCCTGTGGGCCGACGGCGGCGGCAAGGCCCAGGCCGCCGGCCGCCACCTCGTCCGCGGCCGCGACAAGGTCGCCAGGACGCTGCTCGCCGGCGCCGCCCGGAACGCCGCCCACCTGCACGTCCGCTGGGCCAGCACCAACGGCGACCCCTCGGCCGTGCTCTTCGCCGGCGAGCAGCCGTTCGCCGTGCTGGTCGTCGAACCCACCGCGGACGGCGACCACATCCACGACATCTACTTCGTGACCAACCCCGAGAAGCTCACCCGCGTCCACTGACACATCCTGGAGCCCGCCGTGAAACTCACCGTCGTCGCCGCCACCGGCGGCATCGGCCGCCTCGTCCTCGACCAGGCGCTGGCCGCCGGCCACGACATCACCGTGCTCGTCCGCAACCCCGACCGCCTCACCCCCGAGCAGCGGGCGTCCGACCGGATACGGGTCGTCACCGCGGACCTTTCCGCACCCGACCCGGCCGCCCTGGAACGCGCCGTCGACGGCGCCGACGCCGTGCTCTCCGGACTCGGTGCCCGTTCCAACGCCGAGGCCGGCGTCGCCGAGCGCGGCACCCGCGCCCTCGTCCGCGCCATGCGCAGCACCGGCACCCGGCGGATCGTCGTCGTCAGCGCCGCCCCCATCGGCACCGTCCCCTCACCGCGCCGGCCCGCCCCGCCCCGGCACGACCCCGGCGACGGCTTCCTGATGCGCCACCTCCTCGGGCCCGCCGTCAAGACCGCCCTCAGGACGCACTACGCCGACCTCGCCCGGATGGAGGACGAGCTGCGCGACAGCGGCCTCGACTGGACGGTCGTCCGCCCGCCCCGCCTCACCGACAAGCCCGCCACCGGCAGCTACCGGACGGCCTACGGTCGGAACGTCCGCGGCGGCTGGTCGATCCCGCGCGGTGACGTCGCCCACCACATGCTCAGCCTGCTCGACGACCCGCGGACCGTCCACGAGACCGTGGCGGTCGCCCGCTGAGCGACGCCGCACCACGGTGCGGCCGTGTCCGCGACGGCCGCACCTTCGCCTGGCGAACCGTCAGGCCGCCGCGCCCAGCGGGCGTTCGACAAGCACCGGGTGGTCGGCGGGTACGGCGGGCGCGGGGATCCGCGCGGTGCCGAACACCGCGGCCTGCGCCGCCGCGGCGAGCTCGCGGCGGTCGGCCGTCCCCGCCGGGATCGGGGCGCGGAAGGCCACCTCCGCCACCAGCCCGCGGGCGGCGACCACCCGGCGCAGCGAGGCGAGCAGCCCGTCCGCGCCGACGAACGCGGCGACGGTCGCCGTGCTCCCGTCCGCCAGCCGGTAGCCCAGCGCCACCGGCTGGACGGTCGCCCCGGCCCGTACCGCCGCCTCGAACACGGCCGGGCGGAAGCGACCGCCGCGCCGCCCGCACCAGGTGCTGCCCTCCGGGAACACCGCCATCCGCTCGCCCCGGCGCAGCGCCGCCGCGATCTCGTCCACGACGCCCGGCAGCGCCCGCAGCCGGTCGCGGTCCAGGAAGAGCGTGCCCGCCCGGGCTGCCAGCGGGCCGATCAGCGGCCAGGCCCGGACCTCCGTCTTCGCCAGCATCCGGCCCGGGCGGACGGCCGCGACCAGCAGGATGTCCAGCCACGACACGTGGTTGGCGACGAGCAGCACCCCGCCGTCCGTCCGCGGTGCCGGGCCCACCCGCAGCCTCACCCCGAGCGAGCCGATCAGAAGCCGCGCCCAGCGCCGCACCAGGCGCTCGCGGAGGGCCGGCCCGCAGCAGGTCCGCACCACCGGCGTGAGCGCCACCCCGGCCAGCAGCAGCGCCGCGCAGGACGCGCCGCGCAGCACCTGCCGTCCCGGGCCGACCGACGGGCCGGGGCCCGCCACGCAGTCCTCCGGCGTGCACGGCGCCGTCGGCAGCCAGACGCTCACAAGGCGGGCCCGGCGGACAGGAAGTGCCGCAGGTAGCGGGGGTCGGTCCGCTCCAGCGACAGCAGCACGTACAGGTCGGCGACGCCGAAGTCCGGGTCGTAGGCGGGCTCGCCGCACACCCAGGCGCCCAGCCGCAGGTAGCCGCGGAGCAGCGGCGGGACGGCCGCACGGGCTGGCCGGGCCACGCCCTCGTGGTCCCAGGGGCGCAGCGGCGACACCCGGTACTCCTCCGGGGCGAGGTGCTTGGCGAAGACCGCGTCCCGGACGCCCGCGGCCTCGGTGCCGCCGTCCGCCAGCGGGACGGAGCAGCAGCCCGCCACCCAGGTGTTGCCGGTCGTCGTCAGGTAGCGGGCGATGCCGCCCCACATCAGGTTGATCACCGCGCCGCTGCCCCGGTGGTCCGGGTGGATGCAGGACCGGCCGACCTCCACCAGGTCGTCCCGCAGCCCGGCCAGCCGGGACAGGTCGAACTCGGTGTCGGAGTACAGCCGGCCAGCCCGGCGGGCCGCCTCCGGGCGCAGCAGCCGGTAGGTGCCGACCACCTCGTTGGTGCCGTTCTCGCGGACCAGCAGGTGGTCGCAGTGCTCGTCGAACGCGTCGACGTCCAGGCCGGGCAGCGGGCTGTCCAGGACGGCCCCCATCTCCTCGGCGAACACCCGGTGGCGCAGCCGCTGCGCGGCCCGCACGTCGCCCAGGTCCTGGGCCAGCGCGACGCTGTACCCGACGGGGACGGGGGGCTTCGCGGCCTGCCCGGCGGCGGCCGCCGCGGGCCGGGCGGGGACGGCCCGCCCGGGGACGGCCTGGGCGGGGACGGACGGTGTGAGGACGGGGGCGGTGGTCATCTCGGCTCTCCCTGCTCGTGGACGGGACTGGGACGCACTGCGCTCCGGACCGGCCCTTGTCCCGTCACGCTCATGACGGGCGGGTCACCCGTATGTCTCCCGTGGCCGGTCGGCATCGAGGTGGCCGTCCGACAGAGCGCAGATGTGGACCCGCTGAACGCCTGGCGCGAGCGCCGTCCCGCCCGCCGCGCAGGCCCCTGCCGCCCGCCGGGGCCCGGCCGTCCCGCCTGCCGACGCCGCGGGCCGCTTCCCGGTGCGGCATGCTGGCCGGGGCCGCCTGGCGTCCGCCACACTGTCCCGATCGGGACGAACAGCCCTCCCGGCAGGCGCGCCGCAACGTCAGCCCTGCCGTCGACGACGAGGTCGAAGGGGTCGGTGCAGTGCGTGGTGATCTTCGTCGGCGCAGGGCCGCGCTGGAGGACGAGTGGTCCCGCTGGGTACCCGACCCGGCGGCCCGGCCGCGCGGCCCGGCGGACGGCGCCGGTGTCCGCCCCGAGGTCGCGGACTCCTGGCTCCGCTCCCGCCCCATCGTCGACCCCGCCCGTACCAGCGCCCCCGCCGCCGGCACCGGCGCACTGAGCCCCCGGTGGGCGCACTCGCCGCTCCGCGCTCCCGTCGACGCGGTGGCCGGCGAACTCCGCACGATCGCCGAGGACGCCGACTTCATCGCCGCCGTCACCGACGAGACCGGCACCATCCTGTGGACCTGCGGCGGCCGCGTCATGCGCCGCAAGGCCGAGCGGGTCAACTTCGCCCCCGGCGCCCGCTGGGACGAGCAGGCGATGGGCACCAACGCCCTCTCCCTCGCACTGTCCACCGGCCGCGCCGCCACCGTCTTCTCCGCCGAACACCTGGTCTCCGCCCTGCACGGCTGGGTCTGCTACTGCGCGCCGATCCGCCGCCCCGACGGCACCATCGCCGGCACCCTCGACCTCTCCACCACCTGGGACCGTTCGCACCCGCTGGCGCTCTCCACCGTCCGCACCCTCGCCGCCGCCATCGAGACCGCCCTGCCCACCGGGCCCGGACCCACCCCCCACCAGCAGGGCCTGCACCTCGCCTGCCTGGGCCGCGAACAGGCCGTCCGCGACGGCGTCCCGCTGCGCCTGCCGCCCCGTCAACTGGAGATCCTCACCCTCCTCGCCCTGGAGCCCGAGGGATTCCCGGCCGAACGGCTGCGCACCGCGCTGTACGGCGACCGGCCGGTCACCGCCACCACCGTCAAGGCCGAGATCTCGCACCTGCGCCGCGCCCTCGGCGGCGCCATCGCCGCCCGCCGCTACCGGCTCACCGATCCCGTCCGCTGCGACGCGGCCGAGGTGCTGCGCGCCCTGGAACGCGGTGACACCGCCACCGCACTGCGGCTCTACACCGGGCCGCTGCTGCCGCACTCCGAAGCCCCCGGGATCGCCGAGCACCGCGCCTGCCTGGAAGTCGCCGTCCGCGCCGCCGTGCTGGCCGGCGCCGCCCCCGAACCGGCCCTGCGGTACGGCGAACTCGCCCCGTACGACGCCGAGGTGCACCAGCACGCGCTGCGGCTGCTCCCGCCCGGCGACGGACGGCGGGCGATCGCGCTGAGCCGGCTGCACGCCGCCGGACGCGACTGAGACCGACCGGCGATTGGGGGGCAGCCAGGCCGTCCCAACCTTTCACCAACCCGAAGCGGTGAGAGTGGCCCCCGTCACGACGGCCGCCGGACGCCCACGTACGCGTCTTTCGACGAGGAGAGCCGCCCCATGGTGTACGCCCGGCCCGGAACCGAAGGCAGTATCGTCAGCTTCGCCCCCCGCTACGACAACTTCATCGGCGGCAAGTGGGTCGCCCCCGTCGAGGGGCGGTACTTCGACAACCCCTCGCCGATCACCGGCGCGGCGTTCTGCCAGGTCGCCCGCTCCTCCGCGGCGGACATCGAACTCGCCCTGGACGCCGCCCACAACGCCGCCGAGGCCTGGGGCCGCACCTCCGTCACCGAGCGCGCCACCATCCTCAACCGGATCGCCGACCGGATCGAGCAGAACCTCGAGAAGCTCGCCGTCGCCGAGAGCTGGGAGAACGGCAAGCCCGTCCGGGAGACCCTCGCCGCCGATCTCCCGCTCGCCGTCGACCACTTCCGCTACTTCGCGGGCGTGGTGCGCGCCCAGGAGGGCGGCATCGCCGAGATCGACGCCGACACCGTCGCCTACCACTTCCACGAACCGCTCGGCGTGGTCGGCCAGATCATCCCGTGGAACTTCCCGATCCTGATGGCCGCGTGGAAGCTCGCCCCGGCACTCGCGGCCGGCAACTGCGTCGTCCTCAAGCCGGCCGAGCAGACCCCGGTCTCCATCCTGCTGGTCGTCGAACTCATCGCCGACCTGCTGCCGCCCGGCGTCCTCAACGTGGTCAACGGCTTCGGCACGGAGGCCGGCAAGCCGCTCGCCTCCAGCCCCCGGGTCGCCAAGGTCGCCTTCACCGGCGAGACCACCACCGGCCGCCTGATCATGCAGTACGCGAGCGAGAACATCATCCCGGTCACCCTCGAACTCGGCGGCAAGAGCCCGAACATCTTCCTGCCGGACGTCATGGCCGCCGACGACGACTACCTGGACAAGGCCGTCGAGGGCTTCGTGATGTTCGCGCTCAACCAGGGCGAGGTCTGCACCTGCCCGTCCCGGGCGCTCGTCCACTCCTCCATCTACGAGGAGTTCATCGCCCGCTGCATCGCCCGCACCGAGGCGATCACCGCCGGCGACCCGCTCGACCCCGCCACCATGATCGGCGCCCAGGCGAGCAACGACCAGTACGAGAAGATCCTCTCCTACCTGGACATCGGCCGGCAGGAGGGCGCCGAGGTCCTCACCGGTGGCGGCGCCCGTACCGTCCCCGGCCTGGAAGGGGGGTACTACATCGAGCCGACGATCTTCCGCGGCACCAACGACATGCGGATCTTCCAGGAGGAGATCTTCGGACCGGTGGTCTCCGTCGCCACCTACGACACCGTCGAGGAGGCGCTGCACATCGCCAACGACACCCTCTACGGCCTCGGCGCCGGCGTCTGGACCCGCGACGGCAACACCGCCTACCGCCTCGGCCGGGCCATCAAGGCCGGCCGGGTGTGGACCAACTGCTACCACGCCTACCCTGCGCACGCCGCCTTCGGCGGCTACAAGAAGTCCGGCATCGGCCGCGAGACCCACCGGATGATGCTCGACCACTACCAGCAGACCAAGAACCTGCTGGTCAGCTACTCCGGCCAGAAGCTCGGCTTCTTCTGATGAAGCTTTGTTACGTGGCCTTGACCTGCGATTTTGAGAACGCCCAGGCCGCACGGCCATACTATGAGCCGACTTGCTCCCGGCTGGTCCGACCTGCTCCGGGGATGTGCTGACATGTCAGCATGGGCCGCGATGCAGGATGCGCCGGCCTCGGCCAGCACAAAGGCCGCCACCCTCGCGCCACGAGAGCAGCGGCCTTGGCCTCCGAACAGGCTTGGGGAGCGAGACATCGGAGGCCCGCGCCCGGTTCCGAAGCGGCTGCGACCCGCTGGCGGAACCGGGCGTTCTTACTGACTGACCGTCAGCCCCAGGACGAGTCCATGGCGCTGGCGAGCTTGGACGGCGCCGAGCCGGCCGGAGCCATCCCCCAGCTCGAGTCCTCGCCGGATCCGGAAGTGACAGACGCTGCACTGCCGAGCAGCAGACCGACAGTGGCAGCTACCGCGGCGATGACGCCAACGAGCCTGGTACGCACGGACATGAGTGTCCCCTTCGCAAAGGTGAGGGAGGGTGCATGACCAGTGTTCGTGCAAGCCTCCCGACGATCAACCGGGTCCCGCACAGGATCGCTATCCTGCCCATACTGGAACCTCAAGCCAGGGGGCGAAATGGGTAATCCGGACATGGTTGTACCGGCGCAGGTTCTCAATCCGGAAGCCCGCGCGCTATATCTGGAGATCGCCTTGGGGCGTGTCCGGACCCCCGGAGACAGCCCCGAACTGCGGGAGTTACTCCACCGCGGACTCATCGCGCCCAACCCCGAGGCACCGGGCGACTTCCGGGCCCTCGATGCGGCGGCAGCAGCCCTCCAGACGCAGGAGGAGCTACTACAGGAGGGCATCCGGCAGCTCGCGACGGCTGCAGCCGTACGTAGCCAATGGCAGCCCCTGGCGGACGCCTACCAAGCCGCGCACCCGACGCCATCCGGCGACGGCGCCGGCCTCGAGGTCGTCACCGGCAAGACCGAGATGCAGGCCCGCATGGTGCCAATCACCGCATCCTGCGCGGTAGAGCTTCTCACTGCCCAGCCGGGTGGTCCCCGGCCGCCGGGCATGCTCGCGATGAGCTACCAACGCGACCTCGCAGTGCTGGACCGGGGCGCCAAGATTCGGACCATCTATCAGGCCGGCGCCCGGCGGGACCCTCAGACCGTGCGATGGGTGCAGACCATGACCGAACAGGGCGCCCAGGTCCGGACCGTCACCCACCCGTTCCCGCGGACGATCATCGTCGACTCGCGGGTGGCAGTCATCGCCACCGAGGACCCTGAGCGCGCTGTCATCGTCCGCGACCCTGATCTCGTCCGCTACGTGCGGCTGGCGTGGCTGAGGGACTGGGAGCATGCGAGGCCCTGGGACGGCGGGCCCGAGGCGGCCATGACGGTCAGTCAAGCGGCGATCCTCCGGCGACTCGCCGAGGGTGACGACCTCGAGGCCATCGCCCGGGCGGAGGGTGTGTCGCGGCGGATGATTTCAAAGCGGTTGGAGAGCCTGCGCGAAGCGGTCGGCGCCCGGTCCACGACCGCGCTCGTGTACTGGTGGGCCCAGCACGAGCGACACGTCACTCCGGTCGGATGACGGCGGTGCGGGTGCGTCCGCCCACGACGAACTCGAGCTCGAACTCCTCGGTGGTGTCGAGGTAGTCCTGAACCCGGGCCGGGTCGCGAAGAAAGTAGGCGTAGGCCTCAGCCTGGGAAGGGTCGAGCCGGAGGGTGCCGAGGAGCGCCCGGAGGGCGGCCACGGCGGCCGGAAGGCTGTCGAAACGGGCCGGGCGGTCGATGTCGTCCGCGGTCAGGATGTACGTGTTCCGCATGCTCAGTGCGCTCCGGGTTGTGCTGTAGCTCCCGCCCTCGGGCCCACGACCTTATCGAACAGATCGAACATTTTGGGCCAGGGCAGGGGCAGACTTTTCGATCTTGAATGGTGCAGCTTCGGATGGTGCTGCCGACCGACGACGATGCTGACTGGGCCCTCCGGGAACGCCGCCGAACAGGCGACCGCATCCGCGACCTGCGGAAGCGGCGCCAGCTGAGCCAGGAAGAGCTGGCAGTTCGGGCCGGGGTGTCGCGGAAGACCATCTCGCGGATGGAGCTCGGCGCTACCGCGTCCGACATCGACCAGCTCAACCACGTAGCGCGGGCGCTCGGCGTCGGGACGTGGCGGCTCTTCCACGACTGAGGGCGCCAATCCGGCGCAAGGCCGGTTGAGTGGAGGCCACCGGCGGCGGGCGTCACTCGCCGGGTATCTCAGCTCCCGGGCCCGCAGTGGGCAGTTCGCGCGCCTCGAGGGCTGTCAGAGCATCACAAGCCACAGAGACCCCCCGTATCCGGTACTGGCGATCACCGTAGCCGCCGCTGCCCGCTCGGAGGCCAGAGTCCCTGGACCCAATCATCCTGGCCCGTTAGGCCCGAACCCCATAACGAGCCGGTAACCCGCCGCGCACCCGCCCACACCCACTGCCACGCTGTGCCCTTGCCGCCACAAGCAGAGGACACCCCTTGGCCAACACGCGCCTCGCCCACGCAGCCCTCGCCGCCGCCATCGCAATCACCGCCACCAGCTGCACCAGCACCACCCAGCAGCCGCCGCCGACAGCCGCGGAAGCCACCAGCACACCCAGCCCCAGCACCAGCACCGCCGACGCACCCGCCACCAGCATCCAGCAGTGGTACAACGGCGGAGGGAAGCGGCTCATGGACGACGTCTACACAAGCCTCACCGCCGTATCCCTGGACATCGGCACCGGCAACACCTCCGACCTGAAGAAGGCGTGCGCCGACCTCAGCACCAACGTCAGAGCGATGAGGCTCTACGGTGCCCCCATGCCGGACGCCACCGCAGACGTAGCGCTCAAGAGCGCCCTCGAGCACCTGCAGATGGCTGGCCTCAAGTGCACAATGGCCGTGCAGTTCAACGACCAGGGCGCTCTCGACGAGATGAGCACCGAGCTGGTGGCCGGCACCAGAGACGTCGAGGCACTCATAGGCCGGATAAAGCAGCTCCAGTAACGGACCTGCGCGCGGCAGCGGCGAAGCGCCCCACTCGGGCCCAGGCCGGAGCCCACACGGCTGGCGCCGCGGGCTGGCAGTCACGGCGAGGCCGTCACGGGCTTGCACGCGCAGCCGTCGGCGACGCACCGGCAGCGGTACGCCGCGATTGGCATCTGCGTAGCCGTGCGCAGGCCGCCGGGGCAGGCGTGGTGGGCGCCGAGTTGGCACTCCGCGGTGACGTAGCGGCCGCCGGGCCGGAGGTCGAAGGTGATGGCGACCTCGGTGGTCTCCGGGTGCGCGGGCCAGACGTCCTCGGGGATGTGCGCCAGGTAGGGCCGGGTGATGCCGGTCAGCGAGGCGGTCACGGCGCCCCTCATCGGCCCGCCGCCCTGGGGTCGCTGGAGGCGATGACGATCATCTGCCGGTCCGGCATGCAGGGGCGGCACTTCATCACCGGGTAGTGGCGGACGACTATCCCGTCGACCCGCCGGGCGAGGCCCGCGTCGTACAGCGGGCAGTCGGCCGCGCCGCAGCCGACACAGGCGATACCCGCCAGCTGGGGCTCAGTCAGCCCCTCCGCCGGGATCACGTTCTGCTGATGCTTTGTCACGCATCGATCATCGGGCGGATGGCCGGGACGTCCCACGCCGTTTCGCGGACGTCTGGGACGTTTCGGCGGTACAACTTGACTCGTCCCCGCAGGCGAGAGAGGCGAGCCGATGAACGAGCCGCTGAGGCAGGCCATGGCGCGTGCCAACATGACGGAGTCCCAGCTCGCACGCGCGGCAGGCGTCGACCCGAAAACGGTCGGACGGTGGATCAGCAACCCGGCGCGCGTGCCCCACGCCCGGCACCGCGCCGCAGTCAGCCGGGCCCTCGACGAGGAGGAGACCGTGCTCTGGCCCGCCGTACAGACCCTCGTGAAGAGCGGCCCCGACCGCGAGCTGGTGCAGCTCTACCCGTACCGGTCGGCCGCCCCCACGTCGCTGTGGGCCCAGCTGATCCGCCGCGCGGAGAGCGACCTCGTCTTCGCTGGCTACACCAACTACTTCCTCTGGCTGGAGCAGGCCAACCTCGGCGCCCTCCTCCGAAAGAAGGCCGCGGCCGGCTGCCGGATCCGCTTCGTTCTCGGCGACCCGGCGTCTCCCGTGACGCGACAGCGGGAGATGGAGGAGAACACGCCGATCACCCTGTCGACCCGGATCGACGTGACCCTGTCCGAGCTGCAGCGGCTTCACGACGTGCCAGGCATCCAGGCGCGGTTCGCGACCGGGCATGTGAGCCTGTCCGTGTTCCGCTTCGACGGGGACATGCTCGTCACGCCGCTGCTGCCGGGTAGGGTCGGCCACGAGGCGCCGATGATGCATCTCCGCCGGGCCCAGGACGGCGGCTTCTATGACCGCTACCTGGAGCACGTCGAGACGCTCTGGGGCCAGGGCCGTGACGTGTGGAGTATCCCGGAGGTGGAGCATGCCGAGGCGTGACTACGAGGACGACCCGAACGCCCCGAAGGCCAACAGCCTGGTCCCCGCGGCGTCGGTCGTCGTCGTCGACCAGGACGGCCGCGTCCTCCTCCAGCGCCGCACCGACAACGGGATGTGGGCCCTGCCCGGCGGCAAGATGGACCTCGGAGAGTCCCTGGCCGGCTGCGGCATCCGGGAGACCCGCGAGGAGACCGGCATCGACGTCGAGATCGTCGGCATCGTCGGCACCTACACCAACCCGGGGCACGTCTTCGCCTACGACGACGGCGAGGTCCGCCAGGAGTTCTCCATCTGCCTCCTCGGGCGGCCCGTCGGCGGCCAGCTCCGCACCTCGGACGAGTCCTTCGAGGTGGCCTGGTTCACCCCTGCCGAGATCGACGAGCTGCCGATGGTGGCCAGCATCCGCAAGCGGGTGAACGACTGGCTCTCCGGGTTGATCCCGGTGGTGCGCTGATCTCGGGCATTACGAAACGCCCCGCCTCCCCGAGGGAGTGCGGGGCGTTGTGCTTCTCGGAACCCCTTGAACTTTGGTGGACTATCCACCATAGTTAGTGGTGTCACCGCGAGGGAGGGAACCCCGATGAACACCACCACCACGACCGAAGCCGCCCGCCAGGCCGGAGTCACCGCCCGCACCATCCAGACCTGGTGCCGCACCGGCGCCGTCGCCGCCGTCAAGCAGGCCGGCCGCTGGGTCATCGACACCGCCTCCCTCGCCTACCGCATCAACCTCCCCGCCCTCCTCAAGCCGGCCCGCAAGACGGTCACCCTCACCGCCGAGACGGTCATCGCCCTCGGCGGCCGCCGCTGGCAGAAGAACGGCATGGACCGCGTCTACCTCAACGACTGGACCGGGTTCGCCGGCATCGAGATCGACCGCTACCGGTCCGGCAACGTCGCCAGCGCCTCCATCGGCGGACGGAGCATCGCCAACGGCCGCGTCGCCGACATCATCGGGAAGATCGCCAAGGTCTGGTTCGACACCGCCGACGGCCTCCTCCACATCACCGGCTGGGACCACGACGCCGTCGAGGTCCGCTACCTCGACGGCGAGCGCACCACCATCAACCTCGCCGCCCTCATCCGCACCGGCATCAACACCGCCGCCGCAGCCCTCTGACCACCCACCACCCGCGAGGAGAACCCGCCATGACCACCACCACCAGCTACGGCTCCTGGCTCAACCACCAGCAGCACACCCTCACCGTCGAGCAGGCCATCGCCGACGCCATCAGCGGCGGCGACAGCGACTGGCTGGAGCGCATGGACACCAGCGGCGCCTGCGACAACATCGCCTCCGAGTACCGCGCCGCCATCCAGGCCGCCCTCCCCGACGGCCTGTGGCTGACCGGCGACGAGTTCATCGGCCTGCACCACAGCGACCCCAGCTACACCGACACCCTCGCCGAGTTCGACATCGCAGCCGCCATCGAAGCGGTCGACCTGAACGCCATCGTCGAACGGTGGGACGTCGACGAGCAGTGGACCCTCAACCAGGTCGCCGACCGGATCGACGCGTCCAGCGCCAAGTACGCCGACAACACACTGCGCCGCTGGGGCGTCAAGGCCGTCGGGCGACAGCCCGGCCGCGGCGGCCAGAACCTCTACCCCGCCGAGGACGTCATCACCGCCATGAACAGCCGCCCCGGCCAGGGCGCCCGCACCGACCTCAAGGACAACCAGTGAGGCCCTCCCACCTCCCCAAGGTCCGCGACCAGGTCCTGCGCCACCTCACCGACCCCGACATGCCGATCCGCCAGTCCGCCGGCCCCGACAACCAGCCCGGCCTCGAAGCCGAGATCAGCAGGCTCCGCGCCGCCGACCTCTACTGGGTCGCCCCGGACATGGCCGCCCTGGCCGTCTCCGC
The DNA here is from genome assembly GCA_002300355.1 of Streptomyces sp. TLI_235. Taxonomy (NCBI): domain Bacteria; kingdom Bacillati; phylum Actinomycetota; class Actinomycetes; order Kitasatosporales; family Streptomycetaceae; genus Streptomyces; species Streptomyces sp. TLI_235. The sequence goes on along the minus strand of NSGV01000002.1, from coordinate 1,273,550 downwards.
CGGCACCCAACTCGCCGCCGCCCGCTGGGCCACCGCCGACCGGCCCTCACCCGCCGGGCTCATCGTCTTCGACGGCGGCATCGGCAACTTCCCCCTCGGACCCGGCGCCCACGCCCCCATCGAGGCACTCACCTGGGGACCCGACAGCGGCGAACTCAGCATCGGCGTCTGGCTCACCCGCACCACCCTCGACCAGCGGATCCGCCAAAGCGGCCGCTTTGCCGGGCTCGTCACCGACCAAGTCGCACCCCTGGTGCCGATCCTCGCCCGCAGCATCCCCGCCGGCCCGGACCCCGTCCCGTTCGCCGACACCGACCCGGACCTCCCGCTCCTCGCCGTCCAGACCCTCGCCGCCGCCTGGCTCCTCATGCAGCAGCCCACCCTCACCGAACGGCGCACCGAACACCCGGACAAGGCCACCGCCCGCGCCTACGGCCGCCGGCAACAGGCCGCCCCGTACGTCACCCTCGTCGACCTGCGCCGCGCCTACGTGCCCGACCAGCGCGACGAGACCGGCACCGACTCGGCCGGCCGCCACTACCGGCACCGCTGGGTCGTCCAGGGCCACTGGCGGGACCAACCGCACGGCCCCGAACGGGCACTGCGCCGCAAGCAGTGGATTCCCGCCCACGTCAAGGGCCCCGACGGGGCGCCGCTCCTCGCCACCGAACGCGTCAACGTCTGGCGCCGGTAACCAGCGAAACGCCCCTGCCCTCCGGAGTGGGGAAGCACAAAAACCGCCCCCGTACCGTTCCTCCTCAGGCCGGTACGGGGGCAATGTGGTGGGAACGGCACCAGACCGGCACCTCTCCGCGATATGACCCCGCCTCGAGAGGCCGAGCCGTCCCACCACCCTTGGGGGTGCCGCCACCCTACGAGCCCGGCCGGGCATCCGGGGGAGCCCGGGCCGAACTTGGGACCCGGTGCCCAACCGACCAGGCCGGGGGACCGGGGCCAGCAACCCAACGAGCCCGGATCACGGGCCGACGCATGCTGGTGTGGCGAGGGACCGCCCAGGGGGTGTGCGGCCCCTCGCCACACGCAGCCGCGCCTCGCCTTCCCCCCACGGATGGCAAAGCGCGGTGTGGTGGGGTGAGCGTCGGACCGGCCGCCCCTCCGAGGTGCGACCGCTCCGCGCCGCCCCACCACTGCCCGAAGGCGTCGCCACCCTACGACGCCCGCGTCCACACCTGAGGACCTCACGCCGAATCCGGGACCCCGCGCCCAACCGGCCGACCCAGGGCCCGGGACCAGCAACCCAACGGCGGTCACGGAAACGCAACTCCCCGGCCCGCCAACCACGGCATCGCTACGTTCGGGTCGACATCCCCCGAGCTCAGAGGACCCCATGCGCCCCGTCACCCTCGCCCTCGCCGCCGCCTGCCTCCTCACCGGCGCCGTCGCCTGCGACCCCTCCGCAGCCGGCCCCACCCAGAAGAGCACCGCCGCGGCCGTCCCCGCCCAGCCCGCCGCCGGAGCCCCGTCCGCCGCCGGCGCCGCACCCGCACCGGCTGGTGATGGCGACAAGACGAAGGACGTCGAGATCACAAAGTGCTCGGCCGACCCCACCCTGCACTGGCCGTCCGCCGAGCTGAAGATCACCAACCACAGCTCGAAGGCGTCGAACTACATGGTCCAGGTCGAATTCCTCGACGGCTCCGGCACCCGCATCGGCGAAGGCATGGCCGCCACCAACGGCCTCGCCCCTGGCCAGGCCTCCATTCAGAAGGCCCAGGGCGCCACCGACGCGCAGGGCAAGCTGTCCTGCCGGGTCATCGACGTCACCCGCTACGCGGCACCCTGACCTGGGCTCGCGAACCCGCGCCGCCCTCCGGGGGAAGGGCGGCGCGAGCCGGTCTCACACTCGGCGATTCGATTACCCGTTCGATTCATTGCCGTTCGGTCACGCCTTCACCCACACAGCAGACGCAGTCAGCGACCAGCGCTAACCTGGGGCCAATGGGGGGATGGCACTGCGTGCCGGACGGCCCCGCCGACACCACCCGGCGGGCCAGTCGTTACGGTGTAGGCAGGGCCAGTGAAGGAGGCGACAGCAATGGCCAACGTGAAGGACGTCGCGGCGTACATTCTCGGCAAGCACGGGCCCATGTCCGCCATGAAGCTGCAGAAGCTGTGCTTCTTCGCCTACGGCTACCACCTCGTCTGGGAAGACCGCAGTCTGTTCCCCGAGCGGTTCCAAGCCTGGGCAAACGGGCCCGTCGCCCCCGAGCTGTACGCCATGCATCGCGGCCGCTTCCAGCTGAGCGCCGGCGAAATCAACGGAGACCCCTCGGCGCTCGACCCCGGCGAGGCCGAGTCCGTCGACCTGGTCCTCGACGCGTTCATCGGCTACTCGGCCCACGAGCTGTCCGCGATGACCCACCGCGAGGGCCCCTGGGTCGTCGCCCGCGAGCGAGCCGGCGTCGCCGACCTCGACCGGAGCAGGGAACCCCTCCTCGATGAGGACATGGAAGACTTCTTCGGCGCGCTGGTGAACCGCAGCGCCAACTGACTGAGTCGGGGGACGGCAAGTACGTGGCGAAGAAGCGCCCCGTCGGGGGGAAGAACGTCAACCTCCCCGGCCCGATCAACGTCGGCAAGAACGTCGGCAACACGAAGGACCTCCTGCCGAACTCCGGCACTACCAACGACCGGCTAACGTGGCGATTCACGCACATCGACCATGACAGCCGTTGGTGCTTCGACGGGGCCACGCCGGGGGAGGTCTGTGAGCTGCTGCGGAAGCTCAAGGACTTCGAGTCCATGACGATCGCAGAACTCCGGCAGACGTGGCGGACGTTCAAGGAGTACGAGCTGCCCGGCGGGCTCTGCAAGGACGCCCTCGACCGACTCACCGAGATCGGCCGCGACGACATGACGAAGATCCAGCGCCTGGAGCTCACGGGCCTGCAGCGCCTGTACGGGTTCTTGGACGGGCATGTCTTCCACATTGTGTGGTGGGATCGCCAGCACGAGGTGTATCCCTCGAAGCTCAAGCACACGTAGGCCCCCTTGCCCCAGGCAAAGCATCCCGGGGCGCTGCAGACACGACGAAGCCGCCCCCGCCCGGCATGTGGCCGAGCGGGGGCGGTGTGGTGGGGTCCTGGATCGCGCTGGCGTCCGGGCGGGCGGTGTCAGTGGGAGATGAGCGGAATCGCCGCAAGGACCAGCCCCGCGAGCCCCACCAGAGAAGCCAGGGCCGGCAGCGGCCAGCGGCCCCGCTTCAAGTCCTCGGTCTCGCGGCGCTGATCGGCCAGGGCAGCCTGGAACTCGGCCCGGACCTGTTCGAGTTCCGCCTTGTGCTCGGCCCTCGCCTCGACAAGTTCGGCCTTGAGCGCGGCCAGCTCCCGGTCGGACCGGTCGGCCCGCTGCAGCATCAATGCCAGCTGCCCGTGGATCGTGGCGAACCCGACGTCGACCGACCTCCTGATCTCCGCCAACTCGAGGGCAACGGACACTGCACTCCCGCCGTCCGGGGCGGTCACTGGCGCCTCACCGGGGCGAGCGGCAGCGCCGGGCGGGCGCCAGCCGACGCGGTGACCTGGGTGCGGGTCCACATCGCCACGGCCGCGCCGACCGCGGTCATGACGATGGCCTGCTGGTCCGCGGTCCAGTGGAGGCCGAGACCGACGGCGAGGGCGAGGCCCGCCTGCACGGTGCCGAGGATCGGCGCGGACAGGCTGTCATGCGCGGCGACGGCGACGACCAGGCCGACGATCGCGGCAGCGAGCGCGTTGATGACGGCCTGCTGCTCGACGTTGACGGCCAGCCCGAAGGCCGAGCCGAGCTTCACGAGCGCGGCCACCAGGGCGAGCCACAAAGCGGGCTCACGGCGAAGCATGTGCGGCATGTGCCGGTCTCCGATCAGGTGTTGGGGTTCTGGCCGACGGTGACGTCGACCTTGACGACGGCCGCAGCGATCGCGGCCTTGATCTCCTCGACCAGGGCGGCCTCGTCGATGCCGTGCACCGCGGCGAGCGCTGCGGCGAGCTTCTCGATCGTGGCGCCCTGGGCCTGGACGAGCGCCAAGGTCGTCTCGGCGGTGTACTTGAGGCCCCAGATCATGCTGTTCCACTGGTCGGAGCGCTCCTGGGAGAGGGTGGTAGCCAACTCGTCCTCCTCGGCGAGGGTCGGGGTGCGGCCGGGCATCCACTGCCCGAAGTCGCTGGTCGTGGCGGTGTTCTTGTCGCAGTCGACGCCGCCGATGCGGGCGGTGCCGGCCTGCCGGATGTGCGCGCGGGGTTCCCAGCGGCCGCCGGACCAGGCCTCGGCCTGCCAGAACCAGGTGACGAGGCCGGAGTCGGCGGCGCCGACGATGATGCGGATTCCGCCGTAGACGCCGACCTGCGCGGCCGGCAGCACGTCCCGCACGCCGCGGAAGTACTCGACGACCTGCGACCAGGTGGTGTCGGTGTCGACGGCGAAGTACACCGGCCGCCCGGCGGGCATGCCGCAGGCGGTGGCCTGCCGCAGGGCCTCGCGCGCGTCCGCCGCACCGGCCGCCCGGCCGTCGAGCGCCCGCGTGGCGGTGGTCTCCCAGACGACGCTGCACCAGATCCCGGCCGCGCCGAGCGCGTTCGCCTCAGCGATGGTCAGGTTCTTGCCGGCGTCCCTGCTGAGGTAACGCATGGCGAAGGTAACGCCGGCGGCCTTGAGGGCGGCCGGGGCGGGCTTGGACCAGGGGTAATCGACGCCGTACTGGGTCATGGGGTCCTCCTCAGCTCGGGCAGAGCGTGCTCTGCGGGACAGGCACGGGCAGCGGATCCGCGCCAGCACGTGTGATGCCGTCGGCAGACAGCAGCGGACCCATGCAGCGCCACCACACCCACGCCATGTACCGGTAGCCGGTGTCGGTGGGGTGCAGGCCGTCGCCCAGCTGGCTGGACGTCACCGCGGCGGACATGCGCGCCAGCGTCACCCGGGGCCCGGCCGCCGCAACGACGGAAGGCAGTAGGCCGTCGAAGCGCTGGACGGCCACCGAGGCGACGTCCTGCTGCGTTCCGTACCACGGGGGCATCACGTCGCCGACGATCACCCGCACCGTAGGAGAGTCCGCGAGGATCCTGCCCAGCAGGGCCGACATGCGGGTCGCCATGGTCTGCTCGGTGGCCCCCTGCCGCGCATCGTTGACGCCGGCATGCAGCAGCACCACGTCGGGCTGGTAGGTGGCCATCCAGCTGTCGATCTGCGACGTCAGTTCGTCGATCCGCCAGCCGGAGTGGCCCTCGTGGTGGGGGTTGGACTGGGTGCCGGAGGTCTGGGAGCCGACCCATGCCGCGGTGTAGAGCTGCTGGACCTCGACCATGTACCGGGCCAGCTCCCACCGGTACCCGTCACCGGTCGTGCTGCCGACCCCGGCCGTGATCGAGTCGCCCAGCGGCATGATCCGCAGATGCTGCGACGTGTCGAGAGGCGGCAGCACTTGCGACGTCGCCGCCGCAGACGGCAGAGCACCGGCAGCAAGCAGCGCCATGGCAAGCGCAGATCTGACAGCCAAGCCAGACCATATGCGGCGTCGAGCCTGTGCGCCGGAGTCCGGCAGGTAGAGCTCAGGCATCAGGGGTCTCCAGGACTCGGTCAGTTGATGCGCTTGAGAGTGAGATGCGATCCCGCCTTGAGGATCGCCGCGACGGCATTCGACGTGTTCTGAGCCCAGTTGAGACTGAACGTCCCAGCGGTAATCGACGTCGTGAGGAGGCCGTGCAAGACCACGACCATGATCGTCGTGTTGTCCGCAGCCGCACCGCCCGGCGCATACGACGTCGTGCCAATCGACTGCACGTCAAAAATCGCCGAACCAGTCGTGCCGGCAGTTCCAGTCGCCTGACAGTGCCCGTGCCAGACCAGCGTGCTGGACGCCGGCGCCGAGAACCCGAACTTCAGGTCAGTGTCGGACCGCACCCCGTAGGCGAGCATCCCGGCCAGACGGTAGGTAGCTGTCGCCTCGACGCTGAGGGCCAGGTCCGGGTCCGCGGTCGTCGTCGTGGTCGTGTCCCGCGGGGTGTCGCCCATCTTCCATGCCTCAAGCGGCAGCATGGACGTCAACAGGGATCCGGTGATGCGCTGCCCGGCCGCGATGCTGGGGTACGTCGCCAAAGCGTCCTCCTCCTACAGGGCGGCTATCGCCGGCTGGTCGAGCCGCACGTCGGTCGCGGCGGTCTGCGGCTTGACGACACCATTCACCGAGCGCGTGACAGTGAACGTCTGCGGACTCGAAGACCCGGTGATGTTGGTGACCTTCATGACCTCACCACCCACCCGGATGTCGAACGGGAACTCCGGCGCCGACGTCGTCCACAGCGGCCCGCTCGTCGTGGCCACGCTCAACGCCGTGCCGGTCGACGACACATCCGCCGCGAGCTGGCTGCCGTCCGTGTCGACCCGCCCGTACGTCGTGTCGTCGGCTACCGCGACCCGGTACGGCGACTCCGGCTGGCAGTTGAACGTCAGCCGGTGCTGGAACTGGTCGATCGTCTCGGACACGCCGAGCATCAGCTGGGAGACATCGTCCGGCGCCCACGACGGCATCCCGGTGACCGTGACCCGGTCGCCCGGCGCCACGGCCAGAGCATCCAGCCTCAGCGCCGGATCGGCGACGAACGAGGCGTGCGCCAGATTGACCGCGATCTGCGGGAACCGCGCCTCATCGACCGTGCCCAAGTGCAGCCGCCACCCGGCCTGGTCCGCCAAATCGTCGTCCTTCTCGACGTTGACGGTGACCGCCTCGTCATACCGGCCCACCCCGGCCGGCGGCTCCAGAACCGACATCGCGCCCTCGGAAAGCCTGGCCCGCGCCGACGACCCGCCAGGCCTCGACGCCATGATGTCGTTACGGATGCGCTGATCGTCATCGACCGGCCGCGGAACCTCCGCCAGGTTGCCCCCCGGATACGACAAGGCGAGCGCCGAGGACTGGTTCTCCAAGTTGACCCGGGTCCGGTAGCCCAGGCCGACCCTGTCAAGCAGCTCGAAGAGGAGGCCGCCGTCGGCCGCCACGCACTCCTGGATCAGCTCCAGGACGGTGTGACTGGTCTGTGCCCCCATCGCCACGGCGTCCCGGAAGTCACCCACCAGGTGGAAACTGATCCCAGCGAGACGGCACAACCGGAAAATCCGGTCCGCAGCCGGCTCACCCGCGTAGGCAGTCAGCTGATCCTCCACGAGGACATCCGTCGGCGCGGCCGACGACGTCTGGACACGAATGTGCCCGATCGCCGTCGCGGCAAGCGCGCCGCCGACCGCCAGACCGTTGAGGACACCCACCGTGCGCCCAGTGGCGGTGCCGGACGTGGCGGCCGCAGACGAGGTGCCCACGATCGTCGTGTACAAGGTGCAGTCGACGTCGGCGCCGTCCTGCACCAGCTCGGCGCTGATCTGCGCCAGCTCCCCGTTCAGGGAGAAACCGCCCGACGTCGTGTCGAAGACCACCGCGCCGGTGGAGTCCCTGCCCCGCAGCCCGACGAGGCCACCGCCCGAACTGTCGTAGTAGATCTCCCACCGCTTCATGCTGCCCGTGCCGGTGAAGTAGCAGAGGACCTGGCCGCTCGTCGCGCCACCGGACGGGATCGCCAGCAGGAAACGCACCATGGTGGCCACCGGCGTCGTGTACGCCGGGATCGACGCCGTGAACACGCCCGTCGTGCCCAGCGTCGGCAGCGGCTGCGAGCACACGAACGACGTGAACGCGGCCAGCGACGGCGAGCCCGAAATCACCATGTCCGGGACGCCGTCGATCGCCGAGGCAATGCGCGTCGCGGTACTGCCGTCCTCACACGGCCAGTACGCCACGACCGGATTCAGTGTCCCCCCGTTGGCCAGGTCGACGTACAGCGACGACCCGATCGGCGACTGCCCCTGCCCCAGGCGCCGCAGCAGCCCGGCCGCCTCAAGGTCCACCCACACGTCGTTGCCGGTCGTGTCCCAGCCCACGGGCCACTCCGAGACCTCACCCCAGAACCGGTAGCTCTTGTCGTTCCCGGACGGGACGCTGAAGCGGAGCGGCTGGTTGCGGCCGAGCTTGCCGTAGTACGGCGACGTCGGGTTCCGCGGACTGAAGCGCCCATCGCGGTTGTTGAGCTGCATCGTGCACCGCGACGGCTCCGTCCGGCCGCTCTCGTTCGGCTGGCCCCGGCTGATGTTGACCCGGTAGCTGCCATCGCGGGTCATCACGTACGACGTGATGTCAGTCCACAGGCCGTCGACGAACAGCTCGACCTGGATCGGCGCGCCGCTCGGCGACTCGCCGCTGCCCGCGGGCGCGCTGAACGGGCCCGGCAGGCCACCCAGGCGGCGCGGCCAGTGCCCGGCAACCAGCGGAGCGATCGACGGCATCTGCTACTCGTCCCAGCAGACCCAGCAGCGCAGGTCGACCGCGGTCGTCGGCGTCGTCGCCCGCACCCTGACGAACTTGGAGATCGCCACGATCGGCCGCTCGTCCGGCATGAACTGGTAGCTGTAGGTCAGCGGGGACTCGCCGGACACAGACGAGAGGGACACCGCGTCGAACATGCGGGTGGCCGTGATGGCGCCCTCCGACGTTGACGTGAAGCCGGTCTGCGCGGTGGTGGCGATGAGGAGTTGGGAAGCCGGCTGGTTGGGATCCAGCGGCTGGATGCCCGCCGCCACGTGCTGGGTGATGGTCGCGCCGACGTCGGTCTGCAGCAGCTCGATCACAGCGTCCGCGCCCGGCGGGTCATCGCACGAGAATCCCCAACTGATGATCGTGAGCTGCCGCGTTGAGGGTGTGGCGAGCTGAAGCATCGTCTTGATGCTCGTGCCCGTCGTGACCGACGCCTGGGCGGCGGTAGTCGCCATGGCGGCGTTGTAGGCCTTGTACCTGTGCACGTCACGCTCCTAGTTCTGGCCGAGGACGGTCTGCACGTTGCCGCCCTTGACGCGGATGGAGTTTCGGATGAGCTCGAGGAGGGGCTCCTCGATGGGGCGGCCCGCGGTGTCGATGGTCAGGTGAAGCTGCAGCGGACCCCCGCCGCCTATGCCGGCCGCCATGCGCTGAGAGTCCGGGTTGGAATGCACGAACGCCCCCGGCGGCAGCCGCACCAACTCCGGCCCGTTCTCACCCACCCACGTCATCCCGCCCCCGCGAAGACCACCGTTCGCGGCGCCACCGACGATGCCGCCATGCGCATCACGGCCATTGAGACGGGAACTGCCGGCCTTCTCGTTGTAGAGGATCGTGACGGTTGTGCCACGCATGTGATCGATCCGCCACTGGGCCTCGGCGAGCTGAGCCTTCAGACTGTCGATCTCCGCCTGGATCTGAATCCTCTTCTCGCCGGTGGCGTTCTTCAGGCGGGACTCCGCATCGGCGATCTTCGCCTTCAGATCGTCCGCATCCCCGCGCAGGTACGCCGTCTTGTCCGGCGTGGACAGGATCTGGTCCGCCAGCGCCCGCGCCTGATCGCGGGTCAGACCCATCGTCTGGGCGAGCGAGATGAGCTTGTCGCGGCCCTTGTCGTAGATCTTGTTGACGTACTCCATGCTTTCGAAGTTCTTCAACGCCGCCTCGGTGGCGGCATCCGTCTTCGCCCCGAGATCGGTCAGCGCGGCCTCGGCGGCCCTGGACTTCTCCGTGGACAGGTCCAGTTCGCCATTGCGCATCGTCAGCGACCCGGCGTTCTCCGCGGCGACTTTCGTCCCTGCGTCCATCGACGCCTCGAACCCGGCCATCGAGTCCAGTGCGGACCGGTTGACGTCGTTGAGGGCGATGATCGCGTCTTTCAGGCCCTTGGCGTCCATGGCCTGCTCGTCGAGGGCCTTGCTCGTGGCCATGGCCTGATCGCCGAGAATCCCCATGCCGGCCGCGGTGATGCCCTCGGTCTCCGACAGGGCCGCGAGAGCATCCCGGTACTTGTGCATGGGCTCGGTGATCTTGCCCGGGTCGCCGCCCTGCGCGGCGTATGCCTCCTGCAGCTTGTTGAAGGCCGCCGCGGCGAGTTCGACATGCCCGCCCTGCACCATGTTGGCCAGCGCCTCGTCAACGCTGTCGATCTGCTTGGTCGCCTCATCCATCGAGTTCGACTTCCAGAACAATGTGAACTTGTTCAGGCGGTCGTTCCACTTGTCGATGTCATCGCGCTTGCCGGTCACCCGGTCGACGGCATGGCCGAGCTTCTCGAGATTGGCGCCGAATGTCTCCGTCAGCTGCCCGGACTTCGACTGGGTCCGGCCGAGCGCTTCCAGGGAGGTGGTCATCCGGTCGACGCTGGGCGCGGCCTTCTGGCCCGAGTCGGCGAGCTTGACGGCGACCGCAACGAGCAGGCCGATGGCCGACGCCGTCACGGCGATCTTCGCCTTCGTCGACAGGGCAGTGAACGCAGCCCCCAGCGTGCTCACGCTTTGACCGGCCGCAGTCGAAGCAAGCATCGTCTCGAACATGCGCGCCTTGTAGGCGATCATCGCCGCACTCGCGGCCTCCCAGGCGGTCGTCACCGTCTTCACCAGCGCCGCGACCTTCGCCAACACCGCGAACCCAGCCAGGCCCACCACCAGGACACCCGCAGCCTCGGCGACCTGCAGCATCGTGTCCCGGTTGTTCAACATCCACGTCGTGGCCTTCTGCAACGGCGGGATCAGCTTCTCCCCAAGCGTGATCATCAACGCCTGCAGGGAGCCCTCCAGCTGCTTCGTCTGCTGGGAGAACGTCTGCTGCGTCCGCTCCCACGACTTGCCGAAGTTGTCAGCCCCGTCCTTCAGCGCGCCGAACTTCGACTCGAACCGCTCCACCTGCCCCACGAGGATGTTCAGGCCAGCGCCAGCCTTCCGGCCGAACGCGTCCGTGATGATCTGGCCCTGCTTGTCCGCGGTGATGCCGGCGGCGTTCATGCGGCCGACGAGGTCCTCGAGGGCGAGCTTGAGGCCGCCGCGCTGCATGTCGTCCGCGAGCGTGGTCTGCGTCAGGCCGAGGGTCTTCAGCGCCGCCTCGGACGTCGAGATGGGCTTCGCCAGAGCCATCACGCTCATCCTGAGCTGGTTGCCCGCCAGGCTGCCGCGGATGTTGTTGTCGCCGAACACGGCCAGCGCCGCGCCGACGTCCTGGATGGATAGTCCGAAGCCCTTGACCGTGGCGACCATGCCGGACGAGAACGCCATGGCGAGGTCCTGCATCTTCATGTCGCCGACGCCGACGGTCGCATTCAGCGTGCCCATCGCCTCGTCGAGGTTCTCGACGCCGGGGATCCCGGCGGCGACCGCCGCGGTGAGAGCGTTGGTGACATCAACGAGGTCGGCGTGGCCGATCGCGGCGCCCTTCGCCGCCGTCTCGGTGAGCTTCAGCGCCTGCTGGCTGGTGATGCCCATCGACTCGAAGTTCGACTCGACGTGGAACAGGGCCTCCGCCAGGCTGTCGGGGTCGGTGCCGACCTTCGCCGCAATGCCGAGGACGCCCTTTTTCAGGCCGCCCAACTGGTCCTCGGCGACGCCGGCCTGCGTCGTCAGGAGGGTCATCTCCGAGTCGAACTTGGAGGCCATCTTCACGGCCTCGAAGCCGATCGCCGCGACACCGACCGCCGCGAGGTTCGCCGTCTTGTTGAACTTGGCCATGGTCGACTCCATGGCCGTCGCACCCGCCTTAGCCTCCGCAAAGGCAGGGCCCGTCATGTTCTTCGCAGTGACCAGGATCTCGACGATGTTCACTCAGGTACCTCCTCCCGGCGGCCAAGGTGGGCGATCTCAAGCAGACGGAGCATCCCGGCAGGCTCAGCCAGCACCTCGCTGGGCAACTTGTGCCAGCGATCACACAGGCCGAGGATCGTTTCGGCGTGGATCAGCTCGCCAGGCTTGACGACAGGTCTTCCATCGGAATCGACGCCTCCACCGACGGCTCGCCATCGGTGGAGGTCTCGGGCAAAGGGGCGGAGATACCGACCAGAGCGTCCGTCCAGGCATCCGCCAGCCGGCTGTTGAAGCTGTGCCCGAGAGACAGCAGGCCTTCGACGGTGGTAGGCACCGGCACGCCGCCCACCTCGGCGTTCCACGAGACCAGGGCGTCGGCGAGCATCTGCAGCATCTGGCGACGCGCTGTTGCACGGTCCTCGGCGTCCTGTGCGGGGTCCGCGGCGGTCTTCTCGGCCGCCATGTAGTCCCACAGCTCACCGGTGCTGAGCTCGCGGGCCATGACCTCAAGCCCTTCGTAGCTGGGGTCCTTGAACTTGAGCTTGTAGGCGGTCTGGGGGACTGCGAATCCCATGTCGGCTCCAGGTGGGTGGTGGCGGTGGGCGGGCGGGACGGGTCTTCCTAGGCCCAGGTCGGAACTGCGCCGTCAGCGAGGACACCCGGCACGCTGAACGTGAGCTCACCCGACGCCGACCGGCTGAGCGGGTAGTCGGTGAAGAGGCACTCGTTGGTGAGGGTGACGCCGTTGACGGCCAGCGCCGTGGTGCGGTTGACCGACGTGGACGACACGGTCTTGAACACGTCGTGCGACTGGTTGGCCGCGGCGTTGAACACGCCCTTCAGCGTGATCGAGAAGTCCGCCAGGAGCAGGAGCCGCTCCATCGCCGACTTGTCGATGCCGGTGATGTCCTGCACCGCCCTGGGCGTGGCGAACTGCAGGTCAGTGAAATCGTTCTTGATGGCCCGCGGGGTGCCCGACGCATCGTCGATCGAGCACGTTGTCCACCCGAGGCCCGAAGCCTTCGCCAAGGCACTCACTTCCTCTCATCGGGTGCTGCAGCGGGCAGCACGCCGTCAACATCCACCACCGGCGTGACAGGCTCCGGCTCCCACCGGGGCTCGGCCCTCTCGTCCCGGGCGAGGCAGCCGAAGAGCCTGCGTTCCCCGCCTGCCATCCACTCCTTGTGGAACTGCGTGGGGTGCGTGATGGAGTAGCCGTCGGAGGAGATCGTGACGTCGCGCACCGCGATCCCGCCGTCGGCCAGGCTCCTGGCCTTGTCGCTCGGGTTGATGAGCGTGAGTTGGAACCCGGGCGGGCCCAGGAACCGCATCTCGGCAACGCCGTTGTCCTCCTCGTAGACCAAGCGCGGCAGTCGAGCGTCGATGCGTTCGGCCTCGGCGGTGTAGTCCTCGCCGTCGATCAGAAGACGGATGGGTGCCTCGCCCACGGCTTTCAGCCCTTCTCGTGCTCGTCGGACAGCTGCTGCTGGTGCTCGCCGAAGTCCTCCACCCAGTCCGCGGCGCTGGCGTGCTGGCGCTGTTCCCCGGTGGGGTTGCCGCGCCAGTCGCCGCCGCGCACCAGGTACAGCTCGGGCTTGTCGAGGCGGATGCGGTGCTGGGACACCTGGAAGCACGACTGGCCGGCCTCGAAGACGAGCCACGTCTCGCCCTCCCGGACGTGCTGCTCGACGTACCGGCGCCCGCTGTTCCTCGCGGCGTGCAGGAGCACCGGGTCAAGCCCTTCGACTCGGACCTGCCAGCCGTTGAGGTAGTGCGGGCAGTTCGTCTCCGCGCACGTCGCCTTCCGGAAGTGCGTGTTGGCCGGGGCGAGGATGCGGTACGTCTTGTAGGCGGCAGCCGGCATCGCCGGTTGGATGCGGCCCATCAGAAAGTCACCCCCGCCACTTCGTTCTTGGTGATCTGGACGCTGAAGGTGACGCTGGTGACCCCGCCGGTTGTGACCGTGACGGCGCGCAGGTAGCGGCGGATCGTGGCCGTGGTGCCGGTGGCGATCCGCTCCGTCGTCGGGCCAGCCGTCACCTGCGTGAAGGCCAGGCCAGCCACGTCCGACCACGAGCTGTTGTCCGCGCTGTCCTGGATCTTCACGGTGACGTCAGTGCCGACGAACGCGGTGACCTGCAGGTAGGCCTGGGCGCCGAACGCAGCCGACGCCGTCGTGTCGATGCTGCTGCCGTTGGTGGCCGCGGTATCGGTGCGGAGGCCGGCTGTCAGCTGCCGCCCCCATTCCAGGCCGTATCCGTTGGCCTCGGCGTCGACGGAGAACGTGAACTCCCCGGAGTTCGCGCGGTTGCCGTCGTAGTTCAGCTGCTTGGCGACCATGCAGGCGGCCGGGTCACCGAGCGTGGTGCCGCGGCAGTACGTCACCACCACGTCCGCCGTGGGCAGGGCCGACAGCACCGGGTGGGCCTGCCCGGCCGCCGTGTTGAAGTAGGCAGACCAGGAGATCGAACCGTCCCGCTGCCCGCCGATCCGCTCGAACGCGAACTTGTCGATCGCGGTCACTTCGATGGGCTTGGTGCCGCCCTGGATCTTCGACAGGGCGCCGATGTCCCCCGAGAGGTTGTAGCCGCCCACGTAGCAGTTGTCGCCGAGGCCCGAGGCCTTCGCCATGACTACGCCTCCTCAGTCCATGCATCGTTGATGACCACGGGCAAAGTGATAGTGAAGACCCGGTACAGCACGTCGTCTTGCTCGAGGTAGCCGGCCTGGCCGTCCAGCGGCGTGCCCTCGGCGCCGCGCAGGTCGACGTTCCGGATCAAGCCGCCGAGCGTGAAATCGCCGATGTAGGCCGTGAACAGGGCGTCGATCGCCTTGACCATCTCCGGGTCGATGGCGTCCTGCGGCTCCTGCAGGGTGCTGGTGTACAGGCGGACGTTGAACACCATCAGGGCACTGTCGGACGCGAGCCCGGAGGAAGCTGCCGGGCGCACACGGTCGACCCATACGCCAGCTGTGATGCCGTGCCCTGGCCTGTTTTTGGGTTCGTGCTGGTTGACCTGGTCGAAGTAGCCGCTCGCCATGGCGTGGGAGACGATCGCGTTGAGGATGCCGTCGATGTCGACTGCCATCAGAGTCTCCGCTGGATCTCGGTGAAGACGCGGGCGAAGGTGCGGTCGGCGCGCTGCTCGACGCGCTTCGCAACGCGGCGGAAGGTCGAGTAGCCCTTGAAGCGGGTCTCGGCGTTGCGGCGGGACACGCCCTCGAGCCACGGCCCGTACACGACGCCGCCGTCTGTGAGGGCGAAGCTGTCGTTGGAGACGCGGTTCACTCGCACCTGCGACTGGTAGTAGCCGGTGGGGTGGCGGAGCACCTGCTCGAGGACGCGCTGCACCTCGCCCTCGCCCCAGCGGGCGACCTCCTCGCCGCCGGCCTGCGTGTACCGCTGCACCAGCGCCGAGGCGGTGCCGTCGAACAGGGGCCCGCTGGCCCGGACGATGACCTCCATCAGACCGCCCTCGTCCGTGCCTTGCGGCCGTGCGACGTGTAGACCTGCTCCCGCAGCGCCTCCAGGCCGACGCCGTAGCTCGTCTTCGTGGTCGTGCCACCGCCGACCTGCCGGGCCTGGGAGCCGACGCCGGTGACGCGCGCGTACCCGGAGGACTCCTGCAGCAGGGCGACGATGGCCTCGGCGATCGTCAGGTCACGGACCGGGCCCGGAGGCTCCCACCGGTACAGGGCGTCGCCCGAGGTGATGCCAGCCGCGGTGGTGCCCAGGGCACCGCGGCTGACCCTGAGCGACCGCGGCGCGTAGATCGTTCCGCTGGCGTGCGCGGCGAGCGTCGTGCCGTCGTAGGCCCGCTCCACGACCAGGGCGTTGCCAGCAATGTCGTCGACCCGCATCCGCTCAGCACCGACCAGGAGCACCTCGCCGGGCGTGAAGGCGGTGCCGTCGACCGCCTGGAGGAGCTGATCGTTCTTCCTCTCGGTGAGCGCCGACTGCAGCGTCTGGCCGGTGGTGCTCATCAGCTTCTCGGTGACGATCAGCCGCTCCGTGCCGCACCGCAGGATGTGGCCGACGCCGACCGCGGCCGAGTCGGAGACGAGCAGGGAAGTCGCCGACGACGACACTGTCGCGGTCCCCGTGCCGGCCGGGGACTCGTCGTTGCGGAAGCCCCACAGACCGGTGACGGCGATGGACCGCTGCGGGGTGGAGCCGCCGCCGAACACGGCGCTGGTGCTGATGTTCAGCTCGAGGTAGCTGTACGGCGGCCCGGACTGGTTCGGCTCGAGGTTGATGTTTGCGAGAGGGATCGTGACACCGCCGGAGGTAACCGTGGTGAGGGAGATCAGCTCGTTGCGGTCCAGCCACAGCCGCCACGGCGCCGCGTACTGCCCGTTCGGCCAGTCGAAGTAGCGGGTGCCGAACACCGGCGCGAAGTCGCGGTGGCAGAGGCCTTCAACGTCCCGCGACGCGGCCTCGATCTTGCTGTCGACCTTCGAGTTGGAGCGGGCAGTGAGCTTGATATCGAGCGCGTCCTTGACCGCCTCGCGGGTGGCGTACCAGGGCTGCACCATGTCACCGCCCGTACAGCGAGAACGAGATGCCGGTGAAGCTCGGGCCACCGGTGCCGCCCACGACCCACCGGATCCGGCCGACATCGGTCAGCTGGTAGCCGGTGGAAATGCGGTGCAGGGTCATCCCTCACCGCCGTCAGCGGCCGTCGGGTCGCCATCCGTCGAAGGGGCAGTAGAGTCCGCCGTCGGGCCCGGCTTGGAGGGGCTCGCCGTCGTTCGGGCACGCGATCGGCCCCTGCTGCCGCTCGGCTTGGGCGAGCTGACGTCCTTCGTTGAGGATGTCTCGGAGCTGTTCCCAGGCGATGACTCCTCCTCGGTGCGGGGCAGGACGGTCACGCCGTCCGGCAGGCTGATCAGTTCCGGGCCGTCCTCGGCGATGATTTCGATCCGGGTGGGCGCGGCAGCGTTGCTCGGCCCGCCGTGCGCGGTGATCTTTGGCATGACGCCCTCCTCGGCGTAGTCGGTGCTGTGGCAGTTCGGGCACCTGGACTGCCCCACGGCATAGGCCGCGGAGCAGTCCAGGCAGATCCACAGGGCCACCGTCAGGCCGCCGTCACAGCGGCGCCGTTGTCGAGCGGCACGTACGTGATCGTCCAGGTGATGCCGCCGTCCGCGCCGGTCGCCGTGACCTGCTCGATCGTGCCGGTGTTCACGACGATCGGCTGCTTGATGTTCGGCACCGCGCCGGGCCCGTGAAGGATCGAGTCGCCCGTCAGGCCCTGGAACGACAGCAGGTCACCGGCCGGGGTGTCGGTGGTGCCGATGTCCGTGGCGGCGCACAGGTCCTTGGTCGTGCCGGTGGTCGGGTTGGCCTGCAGCTTCACCGTGTTGGCGACGGTGATGGCGGTGGTGACCTCACCGGTGATGGACGTGATCAGCACCTTGCCGCCGGTCACGGTGAACAGCGTCTTGGTCTCGACCGCGAGCGTCGGGTAGGCCTTCGACACGACTGTGCCGAGCAGCAGGGTCCGCAGCTGGTCGCCCTGGATGAGAGTGCTCATGTGAGGTGGTCCTCTCAGCTCAGTGGGGCGACGAGGTTGGCCGGCGTCCGCTGTGCGGTGAGGTCCCGCAGCAGGTAGACCACGGTGCCGAGCTGGGCGTTGGTGCCGGTGTCGGCGACGTCCAGGGAGATGTACTTGTAGCCGTCCGAGAGGGACCGGGCGTCGACCTCGATGGCGATGAGCTGCTGCGACTCGGCGGACGTACCGGCCGCGCCGGGGTCGGCGATCGTCGCGGCCGCGGTCTGGGCGACCCTGGTCCACGTCTCGCTGCCCGCCAGAGTGGTGGCGGACTTGAGGTAGTAGTGGTCGATGATCGCGAGGTTCGCCGACGTGCCGCCCGAGCTGGCGGTGTGCTGCTTGAGGGTGACCGTCGGGTCGTCGCCCGCGGTGCCGGCCGCCTTGATGATGAGGATGGTGCAGCCGGCGGCGTTGCGCAGGGAGACGCGCTTGCCTGTCTGGGCTGCCTGGAGGTCGACGGGGGCGACGCCGATGGAGACGTCGAAGTTCCTGCCGAGGGCTTCCTGGGCCATGGTGTTCCTTCCGTGTCTGGTTCCGGCCGGGGCGACACTGCCGGCCCGGTTGGGAGCGGGCGCCGGGGAGTTACTGCCGGCGCCCGCCGGGGGTGTTACGCGCGGTCGGCGATCTCGACGTACGGCGACAGGGCGGGGCCGCCGTTGGCCGGGGTGATGGAGGACTGCAGCCAGGGGCGGCCGTCGACGCGCTGGATGATGCGGAACGCGGTCTGGTCGTTGCCGAACCTGTAGTCGGTGGAGGAGTCGGCGGTCATCTGCTGGCGGTCGCCGATGAGGTAGTACGACAGGTCGACGAAGGCGAGGTCGGAGCGGTCGCCGAGCCGGCCGGCCTTCTCCGAGACGACGAGCGGGCGGCCGAAGATGGTCATCGGCGCCGGCCCGGCGACGTTGGTCAGCATGACCGGGCCACCGCCGGTGCCGACGGACAGGGCCATCGTGTACAGCTCCGGGATCGCCTCGGGGCTGCACACCCAGATGCCGCGGGCGAGGCTGCTGGGGAGCATCCTGGAGTACATCTTGATCACGTTCTCGACCACGATGGTGTCCGCGGGCTGCCCGGCCTCCTTGGCGACGGCGATGCCCGCCGGGTTGCCCGCGCCGAGGAAGCCAAGCGGATCGCCCGCACCCGAGCCGGACATGAACGCCAGGTCCTCGAAAAACGCGAGGGCCTGCGGCCACAGGCTCTCGATCAGTGCCGAGAAGCTGATGAGGCTGTCCTTCAGGAGCTCGTTCGGCACGAGGGCGAAACCGGTCAGCTTCTTGGCGTCGAGCTCGGTCCGGCCGAACTTCGGGCTGGACTCGACGAACGCGGAGCCCTCCTCGCCCCAGTAGCCGACCATGCCGCCGAACACCGAGCCGACGTTGGTCGTGCTGTCAACCATCGGGAACGGCACGCGGGCCGTCTCCATCGGCACGACGGTCGCCCGGGAGCGGACGACGGACGTCTCCAGCGCGATCTGCAGCAGCTGGCTCCGCAGCGTCTCCGGGACGAGGAAGCCGCCGTCCGCGGGGACCACGGAGCTGTAGGAGTTCCGCAGGTCGGCCATCTTGGCGAGGGCCTGCGGGTCCCGGTTGAGGTGCCAGGCGTGGCGGAAGTAGTCCGCGGCGTTCTCGAACTGCCCGTCCAGGCAGGCACCGACGGCCTTCGCGTTGTAGGCGGTGGCCTGCTTGTGCGAGGTGAGCATGTTGGCCGGGCGGGTCTGCGGGTCCAGGTTCAGCCGGCGGATGTCGTCGCGGCCGGCCTTCTGGTCGCTGTCGCGGAGCCAGTTCGCGAGCTGCCGCTGGGTCTCGGTCTCGACGAGGCGCTGCAGGTCGGTGCCGTCGCTCTGCTGCTGCTGGGCGTAGGCGTTGATGAATGCGCCGAGGATGTCGGTGCTCTTGAGGATGGGGGCGTATCGGCCGGGGTCGCCCATCATCTCGGCGAGCTCGTCGCTGTTGGCGGGGATCGGGATGTCCTTCGGGAGGACGGTGGTTGCGGTCACAGGAGTGCCTCCGTCAGGCGTCGGAACGCGTCGTCGGTCGACGGCGCGGTGGTCGTGAGGTGGGCGGTGGCCGTGGCCCAGGGGTCGGCGGCTGGCTCGGGTTCGGGCTGCGGCTCGACAGCGGCGGGCTCGGCCGAGGGCTCGGGTTCCTGGGGCGGCTCGGCGGCGGCCGGGGGTGCCGGGTCCGTGGCGGGCTCTACGGCTGGCGGTTCGGCCACTGGCGCCGGGGAAGGGCCAGGAGGACAGCCGACCGAGGAGTTCACCGGCACCGGCGCCGGGGCGGCCTCACGGTTCGGGTACCGGAACCGCGACGCAAGGTCCCAGGAGTTCTTGGACGAGTTTTCGTCCGGCGAAGTTCGAGATGACGAAACCTCATCAGCGAGCCCAGCGGCCACAGCTTCCTCGGCTGTGTACCACGTCTCCTCAGTCATCAGCGCGCGCCAGTCGGCGACGTCCCCGCCAGCCTTCTCCGCGTAGACCGACGCGATGTTGTCCGACTGCCGGTCGAGGAGCTCAGCCATGCCGCGCATGTCCGCCGCGTTGCCCATGCAGTAGCCCGACCCGTCGTGGATCATCAGCTGCGAGCGCGGCGCCATCACGACGCGATCGCCCGCCAATGCGATGACCGATGCGATCGACGCCGCGAGGGAGTCGACGTAGCTCGTGACCGTGGCGGGGTGCTGGGCCAGGGCGTTGGCGATGGCGATGCCGTCGAAAATCTCCCCGCCCGGGCTGTTGATGTGCACGTCGATCGCGGAGGCGTTGACCTGGCTCAGCTCCGAGACGAAGTCCGCTGCGGAGATGCCCCAGTAGCCGCCGATCTCGTCGTACATGTGGATGACGGCGGTGCCCCCGCTGATGGCGTTCTCGATCCGGTACCAGTCGCGGCGCCCCTGCCGCAGCTGTGCCCGCGGCTGAGCGGCCCGTGGCCCAGGCATCCGGCCTCCTCTCGAACTCCTCGTCAGGAGCCGGCTGGCCAGGTCGCGACCACCGTGCCCCGGCAGCGGATCCCGCCGTCGCAGTCGATGTAACCGCCCGTCCCGTACGCCGCATCGGCCTCGTCGAGGCTGGGGAACTCGTAGCCGTCGATGTCGGAGCACGGGCCGCAGCGGTTGCCGTCGTGGACCTCGGTCGCGGTGACGACGGGGTCGGGTGGTCCGGCGGCGATCGCGGCGAGGCGGCCGGTGTTCTGGGCGCGGTGGAGGGCGCCGCCGAGTTGGTCGCGGCGGAACCAGCCCTTCGCCGAACGGAGGGCGTCGCCGACGGCGGTGGCGATGCTGCGGCCGCTGACGCCGGGCCGGAGGACGCGCAGGGCTTCGCGGGCGGCGGATGCGGCGAGGCCGGACGCCAACAGGGTGGCGGTGACGGCGGCGACGTCGACCAGGTCAGAGCCGTACGACGCCCGCAGCGCGGCCGCCGCCGGGGCGCGGTTGGTGAGCGCCGAGTCAAGGGTGGGGGCCGCGATGTGCACGCCCTGCACGGCGGCCTCCTGCACGAGGCGGCCAGCGGCCTGCGACGCCATCGAGGCGAGGGCCCGCCGCAGTGCGGCTGCTGCCTCATCCGCCGGCACCGTCAGGTCAGCGAGCGCTGCGGTGTCGTCCTCGTCGACGGCGTCGGCGATCTGGTCCTCGAGGGTGCGGATCCACTGCTCTTCGATGCCGTCCCAGGTGGCGGTGAGGCTGGCGAGGGCCTGCTCGTAGTCCGCTCGGACGTCCTCCAGGTCGTCGCCGGCGCGCATGCCGATGCGGAGCCGCGGTGAGCGGGCGCGCGGCCGCGGCAGAGCCCGGGCTGCGGCGGGCTGTCCTGCCGTGGGGCTCGGCGCGGCAGGCGGGGAGGTAAAGGCGATGGCCGGCAGGCCGACCGCGGACAGAACGCCTTCCGGCTCGTAGCCGACCGACACCAGTGCGCTGGCCGCGTTGGCTCGTGCGGTGAGCTCGGCCGCCTCGAGTTCGCGATCGTCGGGGACGGGGTTGTCGAAGTCGAACTCGAGGTCCCGGGCGGTGGCCCCGAACATGGGCAGCAGGTCGTAGTTGAGGGCGTCACGGATGCGCCGGCAGCGGGGGACGATGAGCCAGCGGGCGAAGACGACCTCGGCGGCATCGGCGTTCGCGCGATTGACGTCATCTACGGAGCCGAGGAGCGGCTTGGGGAAGCCGACGGCCTCGCGGATGACCTCGCGGGAGACGGATCGCAGCTCGGCGAACTGCATGTCGCGCTGGCTGAACTTCCGGTCGACCCACTGGCCTTCTTCGAGGATCGCGACCCGGTGGGCGGCCGAGATGCCCTTGTGCTGCTCGTTCCAGCGCATCCGGAGCTCGTCGAACTCGCGGTCGTCGAGGCGTCGGTCGAACCTGATCAGACCGCCCGGCTCCGCCGAGTTGAGGAAGAAGTTCCGGTTCCACTCGGCCGAGTAGCGGGCGGCGTCGAGGTCAACGAGCATCGCCTGCACAGGCCCGAGACCGCGGTACGGGTCCAGGGGATTCGGCCGGCGCAGGAAGATGACCTCGTCCAGGCCGAGGGGCACCTGCTCGCCGCCCGGCGCGGTGTACACGTACCCGGCGAGGTAGTCCGTCGCCGAGGGCAGCGGCGTCATCCGATCCGGCCGGACGGGCCACAGCTCCAGTGGAATGGGCGACCTGGGGTCCCGCGCCACCACCCACCAGCCCTCGCCGGTGAGCTCATGGTGCTGCTGCTGCGTCTCGACGAACGCCGCCTGCGTGTAGAAGCGGTTCGGCCTGTTCCACAGGTCGAGGGCGGCATGGCTGGTGACCTCGACGCGGTCTTCCTTCCGCCCGGACTTCGCCTTCCGGTACAGACGCCAGGTCACGCCAGCCACGCCGGTGGCGTTCTTGTCGACGATCGCGAAGAGGGTGCCGTTTGTCTCCATGGCCCGCATCTGGGTCTCGCGGCCGCGGGCCGATCCCCATGGCAGGGAGAACATGCCGCCCCGGTTGGCGGTGTATGGCACGGGCGTCGATCGGCCCAGCAGGGATCGGAGGAACGACGCCACGGTGTCCCCTCTCAGCGGCGCGGCCGGTCTGTCCTCCACATCTCAACGGCCAGGCAGGACAGGCCCCCGACGATGTATCCGGCCGGCGGGTAGATCGACCAGACACCGAAGGCAATGAGGAACAGGCCGGCGACGACGGTGAGCAGCGGCGTGAGGGCTGTGAGCTGAGTGCGGGTCATGAGAACCACCTGATGTTGGGTCGGGAGCCGAGGTCTCGTTCGGCGACGGCATACCGCATGGTGTCCATGCCGTGGTCGTCCTTCTTGACTGGCGCCTCTTTGGGGGCTTGGCCGTCCTTGGCGTCCCAGATGTAGCCGACGATCTCGTCCAGCGTGCACATGGGAAGCTTGGCTTCCTCGAGGGCGGGGTCCCTCTCGACGAGGGCATCCCGGCAGAAGAAGATCCGTGGCTTGCCGTCGCCAGCCACCTTGAGGCGGGACTCGACGGCCTGGATGCCGTCCTTGACGGTCTTGTGTGCGGCGATGGTGCCCATGCCGAGGTGCCGCTGCAGGGTGGCCCGGTCTTCGGCGTCGTGGTCGCAAATGACGGCGGCCGGGCGGGGCTCGGTCCACTCGCGGAGGCCCTGGTCGACGTCGTTGCGGATGTCTTGGGCTGTGAGGACGGACCGGTTCGGCACCTTGCCGACCGGCTTGGTCATCTGCAGCAGGATGTCCCGGGCGTGGTCCTCGACGAGCCGCTTGGTGCGGTAGATCTCCCGATACAGGTACAGCCTGCCGTCGCCGTCCTCGGCCCACCACTGGGCACAGAACGGGTTGGTGTACCCGAAGTCGATGACGAGGCGTCGGGTCCAGCCGGGCTGGATGATGGTCGGGTCGACAACGTGGACAGCGGGGTCGAACCCTTCGTAGATGAGGCCCTCAGCGGCCGCCCACCGGCCGTCGCGGAGACGGAGCCGGCGGACACCGGTGAGTGCGTCCAACTTGGCCATGTAGGCGACGCCGTCGCGGGTGAGGGTGCCGTCCGCGCGGACGAAGCGCGGGTTGTCCCGGTGGACGGAGGTGAGCATGCGCATCTTCCCCTCGTCCGCCCGGGCCTTCATCCAGTGCGTCGGATGGGACGGGTTGGCTGCGGCGATCTGCTGCTGCCATGAGAGGCCGCCGTTGCGGAGGCGGGTGCCGATGGCTTCCCAGTCGGACACGGTGAGTTCGGTGGCCTCGTCGCAGAAGACGAGGTCGTACTCCGAACTCATGATCTTCTCGGGCTTGTCCATGCCGCCGACGTTGATCACGGCGCCGGAGTCGTAGTAGTAGCCGGCCGCCTGCTCGGCAGAGCCGCCGTACCAGCGGCACAGGCCCGTGGCGACGGCCTCCTTGACGACCTTCTTCTTGAACGTGACCAGGGTCGTGCTGGTCAGGCTGACGGCGGTTTTGCGGACGATCAGGCCACGGAACTCCGGGTTGTGGAGCGCCACCAAGTGCATCCGGTACAGGCAGGCCAGGCTCTTGCCGGTGCCGGCCGCGCCGACGATGCACAGCTCGGGGTCGCGGGCCTTGAAGAGCTGTGCGGCGGCACCGCGTGGCTCGTACCGGACGACCGTGGCGGTGCTCACCGGTCGGGCTCCTCGGGCGGCCGGCCTGGGCGGCGCAGGGCGTCACGGACCCGAGCGATGGCCTCGGGGCTGGAGTCGAACTCCAGGACGACGCTGCTGAGTGGCGGCCGGTCGCGGTGCGGCAGGCAGCAGGCGGTGCCGCCCTCTCCGACTAGGTCGAAACGGCCTGTCACCAACCCGCCAGCGGCAGGGGCGCGGTCAGGTCCGACCGGGGCGTGGACGGTGGTCGTGGCCGCCTCCCCATCGGGGCCGACCACGAGCTTTCCGTCGGCCTGGAGAACATAGGCCGTGGCGGTCAGACCCTGGGAGGCGTCGAGGATGAGCGTGCGGATCTGGTTGCCTCGCAGGCCAAGGGTGTCGCACACGGCCTTCATCTGGGCGTGGGTGACGTGGGTCGGGAATGCAGTCATCGCAGGTCCTCCGGGTCGATGCCGACGATCTCGTACGTCACACCGCCGGAGATCTGCTGCTTGGCCGGCTGGTCCAGGCCGAGGAGCTTCCTGCGGGACTCGGAGATCTTCACGATGCGGTCAATCGCGGCGAGCACCGGCCCGTCGTCGAGCAGCGGCTTGCCGTCGTGCTCCACGGCCTTGCCGTTGGACACGGTGATGTGGCGGCGCTCCAGCACCTCGAGGGCCCTGCGGTGGGCCTCGTCGAGACGCTCCAGCTCGAACTCCACGGCGGCCGCGGCGGGCTCGCGGACGACGTCGGCCATGGCCTTCTGCACCGCGTCGTAGGCCCGGTGTACGTCGATGCCGAGCTCTTCCGCGATCTGCCGGTATGTCCTGCCGCGGGACCGGAGTTCGGCGGCCGTGGCCCGGCGCTTCGCGGTGCCGAGAGTCGGGATCCAGCGGCCGTTGCCGCCTCTGGCCTGGTCCTCGGTGCCCGGCTCCGGCTGCTCGGTGTTGTCGGTGGTCATGGTCTCCCCTTCCTGCTGCTTGGGCAGGTTAGGGATGGCATGGGTCAGCCCCCGAGGTCCGCCGGGTCCTCGGGGGCTGTGTACCTGCCACCTCTGTGCGGCGGCGGCCCGGAGGGGAAGGGAAGACCCGCGGGCCGCCGCGGCCCCACGGGTGGAGAGTGGCAGCGGGGTGGGACAGGCCCGGCAGGTCACGATCCGGGCATATGGGGTGCGCGGTTTGATGGCGGGTTGGGATGCTGCCGGGCATGTCGAATGCGGAACGGGTGTCGCGGGTGCTGCGGTGGGCGGGTGTGGTGTTCACGGTGGCGGGCGGGGTGAATGCCTTCCTGCCGGTGGACGACTGCGGGAACGCGGTGCAGCCGGACCCGGTGGCGAGCAGGGCGGCGTGTGATGTGCTGATCGCGGATCAGTGGGAGACGGTTTGGCTGCTGGGTGGTCTCGGGGTGGGGTTGATGGTGGTTGGTCAGGTGGTTCAGTGGCGGCGGCGGAGCGCCCAGGCATGAGAGTGCCCCCGAAGCGGCGAGGCTCCAGGGGCTGGTAAATGGGCGGGCAGAGGTTAGTGGCCAGGTGCCCACTCGGGCCCGTAGTCGGGGTGGTTGCTGTACGGCAGGGTCAGCAGGCGGAGCGTCTGGCAGGGGTGTTCAGTGGCGCACTGCGTGCACTGGCGGCCGGACGGCCAGTCGGGCTCCTGACGCCACGGGTGCTCGGCGATGATGCGCCGTTTGGCGTCGACCTCGGCCAGCACCAGCTCCGGATCGTGCTCGGCGATGTGGGCGGCCTGGGCGATGGTCGGGCTGCCCTCGTTGTAGACCACGGGCTCGCCGTGCTCGTCGGCGACCGCGTACCCGTCGTACTCGCGGTCCGGCTCGGTGTGCCAGCGGGCCGCGCCGTCCCGGGTGGCCGCCTGGGCTTTCCGCGCGGTGTCGTCGAGGCGGGCGTTCAGGAACGCCACCAGGTCGTCGGTCACCGCGAACTCGTCTCGATCGCCTGGTGCCAAGCACGGTCCCAGACCTCGTTCATCGGGAGCCCGCCCTTGTCGGCGACCGCGATGGTGTCGGCCAGGATCAGCTGGGCGGCGTCCATGCTGACGCCGAGCGCCCGGCACTTCGCGTAATACTGCTCCTCGTCGGCAGCGGCCTGCATAGCCCGCTTCCAGTCGGCGGGGTACGCGAGGTGGGCCAGCGCGGAGCCAGCGCCGTTGTCACGCTGGTACTGCTCGGCCAGCTGACGGCCGAGTGCAAGGGTCCCGCTGATGAGACCTGCCGGTGACTCCTCGTTCTCGCTCATGTGCTCATCCTCTCGCGGTTCGGACGCCGGTCCTCATCTCGGCGGCGCGCTCCATCCAGCCCGGGATGTTCCGGGAGTCGGTGTACTCGCCGCACGACGCGCACTCCCAGCCGCCGCCCTCCTGGTAAGCGACCGTCCGGCAGTGGACGGCGAGGAGTTCCAACGTGCGGTCGGTGTAGCTCCAGCCGCTGTCCGGGCCGGGTTCATGCTCGGTGGGGGCTTCGTCGCTCATGTGCTCATTGTTCCGCGCTATGCGCGGCCCGCGTGGCCGTTTCGCTCGCCGTTGGTGCCTGGCAGCGATTCGCGTCGCGAGTGTGTCGAGCGCGACGTAGATCAGGTACGGGCCGGCCAGGTGTGCGGCGACGATGGCGGCCAGGACGGCTGCGACGATTGCGCGTTGCAATGCGGTCTTCCTCTCGCGCGGGCGCCCGCCCCGGGATGTGCCGGGGCGGGCGGATTTGCGCAAACGGCTACGGCAGGGTCTCGGGCTGGAGGTCGAAGAACAGGACGATGACGTCGGGGGCGCCGAACCGCTGGGCCATGTAGTTGCGGACGGTGTTGTAGGCGTCGCGCCTGCTGCTGCCGGGTGCGAGGTCGATGGTGCCTTCGGCGGTGGCCTGCCGGCCGTTGTGGTCGCCGGTGATGATCCACTGGTAGCGGGTGGTGTCGGTCATGGTGTTGCTCCTTCGGGTGTTGCGCGGCCCGCAACAGGGGGCCGCAACAGGGTCGGGTCAGGCCGCAACAGTGCTGGTCACAGCGGGTGTTGCGGGCGCCGCAACAGGGGCGGCCCCCGCGGGGGAGAGGAGGGGCTGGAGGTCGTCCTGGTGGAAGCCCGCGCGGGTGCGCTGGAGCCGCTTCCTGGGGTCGGCGACGGAGCGGCGCCAGGGGACCTGGTAGTGGTCGACCAGGGCGGCCCGGATCTGGGCGTCCGTCAGCCGGCCGTGGCCGGGCAGCTCGCGGTAGCGGGCGTACACCTCGGCGAAGTGGATGCCGGGGCGCTCTTCCATCCACCCGAGGAGGCGCTCGACGACCGCGGCGCGGAGGTCGTCCGGGGACGTGTTGGCCGGCGGCTCGTCGGGGACCTCGGCAGCGGCCTGCTCCGAGGCGTTCTCCGCGGGCTTCTGACCGGCCATCAGCGCAGCCAGCATCCACACCGTGACGCCGCCGGTCACGGCGACCATGTGCCAGCCCTGGAGGACCGGCCACAGGACCACACCGCCCACCACGGCGCACCCGATCGCCACCAGACCCGGGTGGGTGGGCCGCTCGCCCTTCAGCGCTTCGAGTGCCTCGTCACGCTTCGCCGGGTCCTTGAGCGCACGGGCCTCCTGGCGCTTCGCCTTCCAGTCCTTCAGTGCCTCGGCGTACTCGGCCTGACGCTCGCCGTACTGGGCCCTCAGCGGCGCGAGGAGGCGCCGGTTGCCCCGGCCGATGGCGTCGATGCTGACGCCCTCCAGGTACTTCATCAGGCACCGACCAGGCCGTGAAGGAACCCACCGACGACGACGAACGGGATGGCCAGCACACTGCCCGACGCGATGGCGGCCGCGGGCAGCGTGGCGCCGACCACGACGTCCTTCCACCAGCGAGGCTTGGTGCCGAACAGGATGATGAGGAGGGCTGCGGCGACCGCTCCTGCCCCGGGGTTGAACTGCTTGTCCATGGCCGCTGTCACGGCGTCGCCGACCAGCCTGGGGGCGGTGAACGCCTGGCCGGCGGACTGGGCGAAGAGCCCGAAGACCAGCATCCAGTAAGCGGTGTGGTGGTCCTCGTGCTTGGCGGCGAGGGCGCCCTTGCCCCGGTGGCCGACCAGGAGCCACACCATGATGACCAGGCACACCCCGGTCGCGGTGAACTGTCCGAGCAGAGACGTCATGGTTGATTCCCGTGTGTCAGTGGTGGATCGAGAACAGGTGGCCGGTGGCCGCGAGCAGGCTGTCGAGGCGGAGCACGGACGCGAGCACGCTGGCGAAGGGGATGCGGGTGGCCAGGACTGCGCAGATCGGGCGCCAGCCGCGCATGCCGGACAAGCGAGCGGCCCCGTACCAGCCGCCGCGCATCTTCAGGTCGAGCCAGTAGGTGGCCGGCAGGCCGAGGAACGCGATGACCGTCGGCGGTGCGGTGCTGAGCCACTGCACCAGGCCGGCCGCGTACCCGGCCGACGCCGACAGGGCGGTGAGCAGGCACCACCGGCGGAAGCGGCGCGCGCGTTCGGCGGGGTCGACCTTCCACAGGCGCGTCGCGGCGCGCTGGGCCGCGCCGCGGCGGTATCGGTCTTCCGCCCGGTGGCGTCGCCTGCGCTGGCTGGGGGTCTCCCCCCGTGCCTCGCGCCTGGCGTCGTCCTCGTCGCGCAGGCGCTGGGCCCGCTGGGCCGGGGTTTCGGTGATGCTCCGGCCGAGGTCGTCCATGGCGGCGGCGAGCCGAGCGTGGGCTGCCTCGGCAGCGGTCATGCGCTCGGGTGTCCAGAGGGCGTCGCTGGCGGTGGTCCACCAGGTCGTGTTCAGGCCTGCGGTCGGCGCGTAGTCGGGGGGCGGCGGTGGAGGGGTGCCCATCAGTTCCTCCAGGCGGCGACGAGGGTGGCGATGACGGTGATCCACGCGAGGTGGAACGCGGCCCACTTGAGGCCCTCACGGCGTGGGGCGTCGGCGAGGCGGTAGGCGATGGCGTACGCGGTGACGACCAGGACGGCGAGCAGCAGGACGAGCTTCATGGCGAACCCCCGTCACCCGGCGAAGCGGGACAGGATGCGGCGGACGCTGGGCTCCTTGATGTCCTCGCCGTGCGCGAACTTCACCAGGGCGATCACCGTGTCCGGGTCGGTGATGCCGTCGCGGACAAGGCGCCGGATCGTGTCGGACATGCTGTCCAGGCCGCGCCGCTCGGCGAGGTCGTGCAGGGTCGCTGACCTGCTGTCCGGCTGTCCGGACAGGGCGCGGACAGCGTCTGCGGTGACCCCGTCGAAGCCGGCGTGCTCGAGCTGCTGGGCGATGTCCTCGGGGGTGGCGTCGGGCATGGTGGCGAGGGCGACGCGGACAGCGGCGGACAGCTGGTCGGTCGTGGTGTCCGGCTGTCCGGACGGCTTGTCCGGGTCGGGGCCGTTGCCGTCCGGGTCGGGCGTCGGGGCGACCGCGGGCGGGAGGGTGGCGAGGGTGGTGGCCCACTGGGTGTCGAGGTGGGCGAGCTGCCGGTGGACCCCGGCGAGGGCGAGGCGTGCGCCGGCGTCGGCCATGCGCCGGTCGACCCAGAGCTGTGTGCGTCGGTCGAGGGGCTTGGCGGTGTGCCGGATGGCGACGGTCCACACGGTCTTGGCGAGGGCGGAGATGGTGGAGCCGATGATGCCGGCGGCGATGGCGCGGCGGCCGCCGTCGAGGACGCCGTGGGTGCAGACGGCGGCCATGGCGACGACGAGGGCGGCCCAGCCGAGGCGGCGCGGGAGGACGGCGCGGGCGGGGTTGTAGCGGGACAGCCATTCGACGGTCATGAAGACGATCCAGGCGAGGTCGAAGACTGCGGCGGCGCCGTAGGCGATGGCGGGGTGGGCGACGCGGGTGAGGAGGTCGCCGATGCTGCCGGTGGACCAGGTGATGGCGATGGCGAGGATGAGCGCGGTGGCGGCGGCGACGGCGCGCATGGCGGCGCGGTCCCAGTCGTGGGGTGCGCGGGGTTGGTCGGCGGGGATCCATTCGGTGTGGCCGTCGATGGTGTGCGGGATGAGGTGGGTAGGGTGCTGCTTTGCCATGGGAGGGGCTTCTCTCGTGGTGAAGGGGGCCGGGCCGCGGTTGCGTCGCGGGCCCGGCCCCGCTTAGTGGGGCGGTCAGTTGGCCGGGTCGATGGTCACCGGCGTGATGCGGCCGGGGCCGGCCGTGACGGGGGCGTCGTCGAGGTCGCGGACCCAGATCATCTGCTCGGCGCCGTCCTCGACGGGCACCCAGTCCCAGCCCTGGCCGGTCGCGCGGTCGACCTTCGCGATGTCGTCGCAGTAGGCGCGCGCCTTCTCGGCTGTCGACCAGACGGTGATCTCGGCGCCCTCGTAGTCGGCGACCCACAGCTGGGTGGCGAGGAGGCCGAGGCTGTCGGCGAAGGCCCGGCCGCCGCTGGCCCATGCGGTGGCGTGGAGGGCGAGGCGCTTGTTCTCGTGGTCGAGGCTGGTGAGGTCCTGGGTGAACCAGTCGTCGATGGGCTTGCCGGCGAGGTCGGCGGCGACGCGGAGGATCTGCCACTCGGACTGGGTGCCGATGAGCGGGGTCTGGTTGGTGTTGATGGCCCAGTTGATGGTGGTGGCGGTGTCGCCGCTGGCCGTGGGCTGCTGGCGGATGAGGCCGCATCGGTCCAGCTCGGGGATCCAGTGGTCGTGGATGTCGAGGAGCCAGGTGGAGGCCTCTTCGCCCCAGGTGCCGGTGGCGGTGTCGGCCAGGCGCTGCGCGAGGTCGGACATGGTGGGTTCCTCTCGGGTGCTGGTGGCGGGTTGGGGCCTGCTGGCCGGTCGTGGGCGAGGCGACCAGCAGGCCAGCAGAGGGGGTTAGCGGCTGGCGAGGGCCTGCAGGGCAGCGGCGGTGATCTGGCTGCTCGCGGTAGTGCCGATCTGCGCGGCGACGGTCTCCCGCACCTGCTTCACCGCGGCAGCGATCTCGGTCTCGAACGCCTTCTTCACCTCGGCCGCGATCATCTGGCCGAGGACCGAGCCCTTCTGCCGGTTGTAGTCGTCGACGCTCTTGGTGAGGAACTTCTGTGCCTCGGCGACGATCAGCTCGGACAGGGTCGTCTCGGCGCCGGTCGCCTCGCCGTACATGTTGGTCTTGCGGATGGGCTTGTTGACGGCGGCGTCGATGGACGGGGCGATGCGGGCGCGGATCTCCTCGTCGCGGATCTGGGTGACGCGCTCGCGCAGGGACGGCCAGCGGTCGGTGTCCTTGACGAGCCGGTCGACGATCTGGGTGGCGACGAGGTCGGCGACGGTCTTGTGTCCGACGACCTGGGCGTCGCCGTCCTCGTCGTACTCGACGATGTCGCCGATGACGGTGGTGAGGGTGATCTCGTCGACGGTGACGGTGATGTTCATGGCTGGCCTTTCGGTTGGTGCGGGGTGGGTGGTCAGTTGGTGCGGGCTGCGCGTCGTGCCTTCATGCGGGCGAGGGTCTGGGCGTCGGTCGGCGGCTCCCACTGGTGCCAGCCGACGGGCGGTTTCCACTGCTGGTAGTGCTGGCGCTCGGGGATACCGCAGTGCTGGCAGCCGGACGGGGTTGCGGTCGTCACGGCTGCGGCGCCTTCAGCTCCTGGCGCGCGACCTCCGCGGCGAGCTCCTGCTTGGTCCAGCCGGCCGGGTTGTTGTGGTTGGCCAGGCCGCCGGCGAGGGCCATGCGCAGCAGTCGCGCGTGGGTGTGCTTGCGCGTCAGCTCGTGGACGCGGGCGACGCGGGCGTTGTTCTCGGCGAGTGCTTGCGGGTCCCAGCCGTTCAACTGGGCGATGGCGATCTGCTCGGGGGTGGGTGTGATGGTCATGGCGTGGCCTTTCGGTTGGTGGTGTGTGGGCTGGTGGCCCGGGCCGGGGGGTCTGGTGTTCACCCCGGCCCGGGCGGTGGTGCGGCGGTGACCTCGGCGCGCTTGGCGCTGGCACTTCCGCCGGTCTGGGGGGCCTAGTGCGCGTAGGCGGCGCGGATGTCGGCGTGGGTGATGCGGCAGTCGCCGCAGGTCGGGTCACCGGACGGGCCGGCCGTCAGCTCGTCGGCCTCGTACAGGTCCCAGCAGGTCTCGCAGAACGCTTTCGGGGTGACCGTGGTGGCGTCGGCCGGCCGGTCGAGGACGTAGGCGGAGCGGTGGACGGTGTAGGCCTGGATGCGGTCGACGCGGAAGGTGCGCCGGTCGCCGGACTGGCGGTCCATGGCCTTGAGGCAGATGGCGCCGACCTTGGAGATCTCGATGTTGTAGATCTCGATGGTGCGGATGGTCTCGGTGCCGTCGGCCTTGGTGTAGGTGATGGTGATCGGGTGCTGGCGGTCGATGGCGCGGAGGATGCGGATGACGGTGTCGTGCTCGGTCTCGTTGGCCGTCTTCCGCATGGTGTCCTCCGGGGAGTTGGCGGGCCGCTCGGCCCGTCGTGTAGCTACACGATAAGGGCTTTGCGTAGCTACACGCAAGAGGCCTGGCGAAAGAATCTGTAGCTACACGTCTAGCGGCTGACCATTGCTCCTGTAGCTACCCGGCGCTACCCTTCCGGCATGGTCCCGAAGAGCACTCACACACCACCAAGGCAGATGCGCATCCCCGACGACGAGTGGCTGCCGTTCGCCGACGCGGCCCAGGAGTCCGGGACCAGCCGAGCCGAAGCCGTGCGCGAATTCATCCGCTGGTACCTGCGCCGGCCAGGCGCCAAGCTGCCTCCGCGCCCCGACGCCGGCACCTGGTCCGCGCCGGCGGCACTCGAGAGCTGACGACCTGCAAGACGAAGCCGCCCGGCCGAGCCGAGCGGCCCCTTCCGCATGCCCGCACTCAGTCCAGCAACGGCGGCAGCTTCGCCCCCGCCCGCCGGTGAGCCTGCCGCACCGCGTCCCACCCGATCCCGCCCAGCCGCCCCGCGATGCCCTCCCGCGAGTAGCCCTGCCGCGCGAGCTCGGCCGTGTCCTCGACGATCGCCACCAACCTGGAGACGTGCACCCCGCTGTCCGGCCGGGCCTGCGGGTCGTCGATGTCGTCCCACGCCGCGGCCGGCGCCCACTCATGCGCCGACCCCAACGCCCGGGCCCTGGCCGCAGCCGTCGGCCGGACGCCGTGCCGTTCGGCCGGCTGGTCCCACACCGCGAGGTAGTACGCCATGACGCGGGCGGCGGTGCGCAGGGTGGTGCGCTGGTCGGCGCCGTGCAGCAGGACGTGGAGGTTGCGCCGGTCGATGCCGAACTCGCGGCCAAGGTGGACCGGAGGGAAGCCAGCGACGACGAGGGCCTGCAGCCGGCGGCGGGTGCCGTCCGCGGGGATCGTGGCGACACCAACGGCGACGGCCGGCCGCCGGTCGGGGATCGGGGTGGCGAGGACGCGCTGCTCGACGGCGCGGGTGATCGGGCCGTGGCGCTTCGCGATGCGGTACAGGGTGGTCGGGCCGATGCGGGTGGCAGTGCTGATCTCGGCGTCGGTGAGGCCGGCGGTGCGCAGGGCTGCGATGTGGTGGGCGGCGCGGTCGGGGGTGGTGGTGGCGCGGATGCCGTGGCGGCGGAGGTAGGTCTGGTGCTTGGCGGTGGTGGGCACGGTGTCTCCGGTGGATCTTGGGGCGTAGGGTGGCGGCACCGTGTAGGGGCGTCCCGTTGTGCTGGCAGGCCGGGGGCGCCCCTCGTGCTTGCTCGGGTCAGGCGGTCGTCTTGCGCTCGGCGGCGTGGCCTTCCGCCCAGACCTCGCAGTCGTGCTCACTGCCCATGTCCCGGGCGGATTCGTGACAGGTAGTGCAGGAGACGTTCCACTCGCCTTCGTCGTCCTCCCAGATGCGGGGCTCGTGGACGGGAGCGATGGCGGGGCCGAACAGCAGGCTGGTCCAGACGTAGTCCGCTTCCGCCTGCATCCGAGCGCGGTGCACCTGCGCGGCGAGGGCGACCGGGGACACGCGGTTCACGTCGCCCCGGTACGGCACACCGTTGATGCCGGGCACGGGGTTGGCGGCGAGGTGCTCGGCGAGCAGCTGCTTCACCAACTCGCGCTGCTGGGTCTGCTCTGCGGCGACATCCCACGGGTGCTTCACGGCGTCGCCGAACGCGGCGCCCTGCTCGTTCGGGCTGCAGAGGGCGAACAGCCGGGCGTACGCCTGGGCGAAGGGATCGGAACACGGTTCGTCGTCGGCCTGCAGCTCGGCCAGCTTGGCCTCCGCCTGGGCGGCGCGGCGGCGGGCTGACCGCCACGCGGATCGGTAGCGCTCGGCCCGCGCTCGCTCGACCTGCCTGTGCTCGTCGTATTCAGCGATGCGCCACTCGTGCATCCCGTTCACGCACCGGTGGAAGCGCTCCAGCAGGTCGAGCCGGTGGGCCGCCATCGACAGGCGTTCGGCCGGGGTGGACCTGTTCCAGTTCCAGATCCACTGGCCCGGATTGGGCGCGACGCGCTCGTCCTCGTACGGCTCCTCGCCCTCGTGCAGGGCGGCCAGCGCGGACTCGAGGCCGGCCACCTTGGCCTGGTGCCGCTCGTCGGAGCAGACCAGCGGCACGCCGGCGGCCAGCTGGTCACGCTCAGCCTGCAGCTGGACGTAGTTCTCGGCGAGGTCGAGCCAGCTGTACTCGCAGACAAGCTGTCGGGCGGCTTCGGACAGGTTGTCCCACGCGTTCACTCGGCGTCTCCGTTCAGGGCGGCGATGGTGTCGCAGGGCCAGATCTCGCGGCAGAGGCTGCACTCGAGGCCGCCGAACTCGTTGCCGAACTCGGTGGTGTGGAGGGCGCGGACGGCGTCGAGGCGGTCGTACAGCGCTTCGAGCTGGTCGTCGGTGATGGTGTCGGCGGTCAGGCGGTCGGTCACGGCTGCGGCTCCCGTCCGACGACAGCGCTCAAGGTCGCGATCAGCGCTTCCGGCACCGTCTTCCCCAGCCCGATGTGGCACTCGAAGATGCGCTGCACGGCGGTGTCCTGCGGCACGTAGCGGGCGGCCTGCTCGGACGTGAGGGCGTGGATGCTGCACGGCAGGGGCTCATGGGTCTGAGTGGTGAAGTTCCACCACAGGTCAACGGCGGTCATGTCTGGTCTCCTTCGTCTGCGTGGGTGCCGCATCGTGCGGCGGTGAGGATGATGGCGAGGGCGAGCAGGCCGGCCGCCGGGACCAGCCACCGCCCGCTCACCGGGCCTGCTCCTCGCCGTACAGGGCGTCGAGGACGGCGCGGACCGGCACGGTGCCGTCGGCCGGTAGGCCGCGCAGTGCGGCGCGGACCCGGGCGATGGTTTCTTCGGCGTCCCGGCCGCGGGCGAGCTCGGATGCGAACGTGTCGCACAGCAGGCCGGCGAGGGTGCGGCGCGCAGTCTGACCGCCTGCATCGAGGGCGATGGCGCTCAGCTTGGGCCAGGTGAGGTCGGTGAGGGCTTGCTCGATGCGGTCGCGCTGCTGACGGCGGCTCACGGCTGGCCGCCGTCGACGTCGTGGGCGAAGAGGGCGGCGGCGCGGGCATCCGGGCATGGCGGCTCTACGGCGAACCACGAGTGCGCCTGGCAGTAGCCGTGGTGGTCGTAGTGGCAGGGGTCGTCGTCGCGCAGGTCGTCGATCAGGGCGAGGAGTTCGGCGTGGGTGGGGGTCGTGGGGTCGGGCCGGGTGTCCTCGTCCGGGCGCGTCGCGCGGGTGCCGTCCGGGCTGTCGGCGGCGATGCCGAGCCAGTCGCCGGGCAGACCGACGGGGATCGCGTCCCAGCCCGCTCCGGCGATGGCGTGCGCGTCCTCGGTGACGCGGTCGAAGAATGCCTCGACGGCGGACCACGGCGCGGTGGGCGGGAAGTAGACGGCGACGGTGTAGCCGTCGCGGTCGTGCCGCAGGGTGTGCTTCTCGGTCACGGCTGGCTGCCGAGGATCGCGCGTGCCACCTGCAGGGCGGCGTCTGACGTGGAGTCTTGGATGATGCCGTCGTCCATCTCGACGCTGTCGGCGACTTCGCCCAGCAGGTAGGCGAGGGTGATGGTGACGTCGCTGGGGTCCAGCGTGTTCCGCAGGCGTGTGGCGGCGGCGCGGAGGTCGGCCACGGGGTCGGGCTGGGTCATGGGTCAGTCCTCGGTGTTGGTGGGGTCAGGTCGTGGGATGGCGAACAGCTCGGCGGTGCGGTCGGGCTGCCGGGCGGGCTTGGGCTTGGGCCGGCGGGCGTTGCGGAGGATGCGTTCGGCTCGGCGGATGACCTCGCGGCGGTCGAGGGCTTGGTGGGCCCGGCAGATGGCGGCGAAGACGGCGACGACGAGTAGGGCCGCGAGGGCGGTCTGGGCCCAGTCGGGGAGGGCTGCCCACCAGCCGCTCACGGGGCGGACTCCAGCACCGCACGCGCCACCGCCAGGGCCCGGACGACATGCGTCGGGTGGGTGATGCTCACGGTGCAGTAGTCCGCCGTCGACTCCAGCCATGCGGCGATCAGCTCGCCCACACCCGGGTGCATCAGGGCGATCCACCGGGCCAGCTCCGGGTTCAGGGCGTCCGCGACGTAGTAGACGGGGAAGTCCTCGCCGGAGCTGGAGGGGATGTGCCCGTGGGCGATCATGCAGGGGCAGCCGCCGTCCCGGTCGGAGCACTCCTCGATGTGCCAGGGGACGCCGCGGACGGTGTCGGGCATCTCGAGGGCGGTGATGTGCTCGCGGATGCGCTGGGCGGCGGCGCGGAGCGTGTCGGCGGGGCTGTCAGGGGTGTCGGTCACAGTCGGCCTCCGATCCCCGGGATGCCGAGCGGGTTGCGGGCGCCGTCCTCAGCGTTGGCCTCGGTCATGGACTGGATCTGGAAGTCGATCGGCCGCGGGAGCCCGGCGAGCTTGGCGATCAGGTCCGACAGGGCGACGTTCAGCACGAGGCGGAGGGGCGGCGGGTAGTTCGCGGCCTCGTCGTCGTCGAGGATCAGCCGGAGGTCGATGTCCCGGTAGTCGGCGCGGGTGAGGACCGAGCCGACGAGGTAGACCGGGGTGTCGAACGCGGCGGTGACGGGGCGGCAGGCCCAGTCGAGGCGGTGGAAGTCAGGCGGGGAGAGGTAGCTGGCGCGGGCGGGCGGCTGGGGGCTGGTGGCGGCGGTGTAGTACAGGTCGCAGGCGTTGAGGAGGTTGTTCACGGTTGCCGAGGTGGCGAGTTCGCTGACGCCTGCGGGGAGGGCGTGGCGGATCTGCTCGGCGAACGCTTCGCGAGGGGTCTGGGCGGTCATCGGGTGCTCCGGGGTGGTGGCCGCCGGTGGGGTGCCGGCGGCCGGGGCGGTCAGCTGAACGTGATCGGGCCCTGCGGCTCGGCCTCGAGGCCGCGGGCCTGCCGGACGGCCTCACGCACCCGGTCAGCGCCGGTCTGCCCGGCCGGGGCGTCGGCCTGCTCGGCCTGGCTGTCGCGCCACTCCTCGTGCAGCTCGGCGCGGCACAGCGCGCACAGGTCGTCGTGCACGGTCTCGGAGCCGCACTCGGAGCACGGCCGGGCGGGCAGCGGCGCGGCCTCGTTGGTGTCGTCGCCGGTCACCACGAGCACGCAGACGGGGCACAGGCCGTCGGGCAGGACCTCGACCGCGCGGGTGTCAGTGAGCTGGGCAGGGACGACGGCGAGGGCGCCGCACGCCGTCGGGGAGAGGACACCGGGCATAGGGGTGGCGAGGAAGAATCCCGGGATGATGTGCCGGTAGTCGGGGTGGGCGGTGGCGTAGGGGCTGGGCGGGTTGGGGTCGACGCGGTCCATGAGGGGCTCCTCGAGGGGTGGGCCGGCCGCCCGGGGCTGGGCGGCCGGCGGGCGGTCAGTTGGCGGAGTCAGGCACCGGAAGCCACTGCAGGACCGTGACGGCCTGCTGCTGGACCTCGACGACCTCGACGGTGTCGCCCCACCAGCCGTGGTTGTCGGGCATGCCGTCGCCGACCTCGTAGTCGCCGGTGTCGATGTGCGCCTCGTAGGTGACGGCGTAGGCGGGGCTGTCGTCGTCGACGCGGAAGATCACGCGGCGCTGCTGGGTGTACTTGAGGATCGCGACCTGTTCGTCGGCGAGCAGGGTGTGGATGTACTCGACGTCGTCGGGGCTGTCCGGGGGGACGCCGAGGGCGGCGAGTTCGGCGATGGTGAAGTGGCGGGTCGGCATGTGGTGCTCCTTGGGGCGGGCCGACCGCCCGCGGGGCGGCCAGCGGTCGGGCGATCAGCTGGTCGGGGCGGCCGGCGTGGCGGTGATGGTGCAGCCCGTCGGGCAGTAGTCGCCGGCCTCGCCGCACGACCAGCCGAGCTTGTTGCGCGCGTGTCGTCGGACGATCTCGAGGCGTTCCGGCTTGCTGTCTCGGTCGGAGACCACGAAGTCGCCGGACCACTCGGTGCCGCAGTTGTCGCAGTAGACGCCGAGTTGGCAGGGGTACTTCTCGTCGGAGTCCTCGACGAGCTCCTCGTACGCGGTGACGGTCACGTCGACGCCGTCGACGGTGAGGCGGACGCGGTAGCTCGAGATGCCCACGTAGCCGTCCTCCGGCTCGACCTCGAGGCTGTGCAGCTTGGCGAACCGGTTGAGGGCGTCGAGGTCCTGGTCGAGCTGCACCTCGAGGAACTGGCCGGGCGCGCCGTCGGGGTCGGAGCCCTCGGCGTGCAGCCGGGCGGCCTGCAGGCCGGGGTGGTTGGCGAGGAACGTCTCGGCGGCGCGGGCGGCGGTGAGGGCGGCTTCGGCGTCGCGGACGAGGTCGGCGGGTGTGGTGGCGGTGGCCATGGTGTGGTCTCCGGTCAGCGGGAGGTGGTCGGGGTGGTCGGGTTGTGGCTGGTCTGGCCGGCCTCGGTGTAGGCCACCCACCGCCTGCGGTAGCCGTGTCCGAGGCCGAGGGTGCAGCCGTACGTGTAGGTCGGCCGGAGCGGCGCGAGGCGGGCGGGGACGGTGCAGCCGCAGTCGAGGAGGATCTGCACCAGGTACGTCGGGGGCTTGGCGGGCCGTGTGGCGTGCTGGGTGGCGATCCATGTGGCGGGGTCAGTGCCGTGGTGGCTCACGACGCGCCGCCAGCAGCCGAGGCGAGCCGCAGCAGGTTCCGGGTGATCGCCCGGGTCTCCGTCACGCTGTACCTCGAGGGCCGGGCCGCCAGGTCGGCGCCGAGGAGCAACCACGCCTCGTCCGCGCCGCCGGTGCGCAGGTGCTTCTTGGCGCAGCCCAGGTGCCACCACCGGGCGCCGAGCTGGGTGATCTCGTCGCCCTCGGCCGGGCGTTCGGTGCAGCCGGGGCACGGCTTGCCGTCCTCTTCCCCGAACGGACCCTGGAACGGTCCGGCAGAGGTGGTGACGACGAGCCGGAAGGTCTGGCGGGGCCGCTCGTCGGGCCAGTGCGGCTCGTCGGGTCCGCCGGGGCTGAAGACGTTGGGGTTGTAGAGGTCGGCGGGGTGGGTGATGGATGTGACGTCGGGCATGGGGTGGCTCCGGGTCGTTGTCGCGGGGTGGTGTTGGCGCGGGGATGTGCGGCCGCCTGGCGGGGTTTCAGGTCGTTCCTGGGCGCGGAGGCCGTCCGGGCCGGTCCCCGCCCGCTGGTGCCGCGGCCAGGCTGTTTAGGCGGTGTTGCAGTGCGCGTGGGTGGTGGCGGTCCGGTCCGCCGCCGAGGTCCGTGGTGGTTCCTCGGCGGCGGCCGGGACGGTCAGAACGGGGGCTCTTCGCCGCTGTAGCCGGTGTTCGAGGCCCAGGGGTCGTCCTGGGGCTGCTGGCGGTTCTGCTGGGGCCGCTGGGCCTGCTGCTGGCGCTGGCCGCCCTGGGGCTGCTGGCGCTGGCCGGCCTGCTGCTGGCCGTTGTCGTTCCGGTCGGCCTTCCGGACCTGGGCGGTGGCGTAGGCCAGCGACGGGCCGATGGAGCGGATCTGGAGGGTGACCTTGGAGCGCTTCTGGCCGTCCTGGTCCCAGGTCTCGGTGCGGGGCTCGCCCGACACCAGCACCTCCATGCCCTGAGCGAGGGTCTCGGCGATGTGCTCGGCGAGCTGGTTCCAGGCGGTGCCGTCGATCCAGAGGGTGTCGCCGTCCTCCCACTGGCCGGTCTGGTCGTTCTTGCGGCGGTTTTGGAAGACGAGGCGGACGCGGGCGACCGCCTTCCCGGACTGGGTGAAGTTCAGTTCGGGGTCGGCGACGACGCGGCCGACGCCGGTGAGGGTGGGGAGCATGGTCAGTTCTCCTTACGGTGGGTGTGGATGCGGGTGGGGGTCTCTCCGCCGCCGGTGAGGCGGTAGGTGTCGAGGCGTCCGGGGCGGGCCCAGAACAGGTAGTCGTGGCCGCCGATGACGCGGGTCCAGACGGTGATTCCGCGGCCGTTGGTGGGGCCGTTGCGGGGGCCGATGGCGGCGCGGAAGGCGCGGTTGTAGTGCTCTCGGGCGTCGTCGACGAGGTCGGTGTGGAAGTTGTCCTCGGAGGGGCCGAGGGCGGCGAGGAGGGTGGCGGGACTGTCCCAGGGTTCGGTGACGGGCTCGGAGAGGCGGCGGAGGGTGCTGGGGCCGTGGAGGGTGCCGACGGTGCCGTGCCACTGGGGCGGGATGTGCTGCTGGTCGAGCCACTGGCGGAAGGTGAGGCTCACGAGAGTGCTCCGGTGGGTGAGTAGCCGACGATGTTGGTGTCGATGGGCCGGTACTGGCGCCAGGGCCAGCCGCCCTCGTGGCCCTGGCAGATGAAGGCGGGCCAGGAGCGCTCGTCTCGGGCGCCGCGCCAGGGGATGACCCGCCGGCCGCGGTCCTCCTCGGCTGTCCGCTGGTCTTCGACCGGGCGCAGGCCGTAGCCGAACTCGGGCCAGCGGAGCCAGAGGCTGCTGCCGACGGGGCGGAGGGCGCGGGGGCCCATGCCGTTGCCCTGGGGCGAGTGGGCCTCGAGGGAGAGTGCGCACCCTGCGGTGGCCCGGGCCTCGTCCAGGACGACGGTGACCTTGCGGGCGAGCTCCTCGCTGTTGGGGTCGCCAGCGTGGAGGCGGTAGATCGGGCCGACGATGAGCAGGTCGGGCATGACGGCCTCGACGCGGCGCATGAGCCAGGCGCGGCCGTCGGGTCGGGTGAGGTCGACGCCTTCGGGCCGCAGGTCGATGTGGAGCTGGCCGCGCTTGACGGGGGTGCGCTGCCGCTCGGCGACGTTCATGAGGGCGCGGTACTGGCGGCGGGACTGCCGGGCGGAGTTCTCGCAGTCGAGGACCAAGACGCGCTGCGGTCCGATGGCGCTGGGCTCGCCGCCGAACGGCATGACGCCGGCGGCGGCGCAGACGGCGAGCTGCCGCTGTAGGACGGACTTGCCGCCGCCCTCGCCTGCGGTCCAGACGATGCGGTCGGTTCGCTCGAGGAGGCCGGGCAGGACCCAGTCGTAGCCCTCGTCGGGGTGGGCGAGGAAGTCGTGGATGTCCTCGACGGGCTGGTCTTCGGCGGCGCGGCCGGCGTCGCGGACGGTGCGGGCCTGGGCGACTGCCTGCTCGGCGAGTTCGGCGGCGGCCTCGTCTCCGCCGGTGGGGTCGAAGGCGGCCTGGACGACGTCGCGGCCGTACTGGATGAGTTGGCGGCGGAGGGCGAGGGCGCGGAGGTGGTCGGCGATCCATTCGGGGTTGGCGCCGCGTTCGGCGGCCTGGATGCAGGTGTGAAGGTAGCCGGGTCCGCCGATGCGGCCGAGGTCGCCCTGCGCTTGGAGGCGGTTGGTGACAGTGATCGGGTCGATGGGCTGGCCGGCCTCGAGCAGGGCGCCGTAGGCGGCGTAGATGGTCGCGTGGGCGGGCCGGTAGAAGTCGGAGTCGGTGAGGTGGAGTTCGCGGAGGAGGCGGCGGGGGTCGCGGGCGAGCGGGACGGATCCGACCAGGGCCTGCTCGGCGGGGAGGTCGTGGGGCTCGGCGCGGACGAGGTGGTCGTCGGGGTGCTCGGGCTCGGTGGTCATCAGAAGATCCCTCGGTCTTGGTAGGTCTGCTGCTGGGGCTGGGTTGCGGCCCGGCGGTGGGCCTGCTCCTGCTCGGCGACGGCCTTCAGGCGCAAGGTGTCGTACTGCTTGCGGAGCTTGGCCATGGAGCGGACGTTGGCCCGCCAGAAGGGGTCTGCTTGGCACCAGTCGATGGCTTTGAGGATCTGCTCGACGGTGCGTTCGTCCCGGTCAATGAGGAGTCGGGCCTCGCGCCGCCATGCGTCGGTGATGGTTGGGCGCTTGCTGCCGTTCGCTTCGACCTTGTCGGCGAGGTGTTTGCAGACTCTCTCGACGTCGAGCCGGGTCTCGCTCTGAGAGGACGTAGTCCTCTCTATGGGGTTGGGGTTGGGAGCACCCGTTACGCGTCCGTTAGTAACGGCGTTACGGTCAGAGCCGCTTTCGGGTCCCACCGGGGCGGGCTTGCGACGGTCTCGAAATGCCTTCTGACGTGCAGCGTTCTTCTCGCGCTCAGCGCCGATCTGCTCGGCAGATCTCTGGTAGTCGAGGTAGTCGTGGATGCGGAATCCGTCGCCCTCCTCAACCCAGAGGCCCGCAATGACGAGCCGCTCGGCGACGAAACGGGCCACCGAGGGCGTCACGTCGGTGTTACGGGGCCCGTTAGTAACGGCGTTACGGTCCGCGTTACTTACGGCGTCTGCCGCGTCCTCGAAGTCGAGCAGCCGGAGCGCGGTCCGCCGGGGGATCAATCCGTCGGTCAGGTTGCGGTTGCACCAGGCCAGGCTGGCGACCCACAACGCGATCCCGAGCGCGCCAGCGGCGTCGAACTTCGGGTGGTCGTAGAAGTCGTCCGAGATCCGGACCCAGGCCATGTGCTTCTCCCGTCACGACGTCTTGTACAAGAAGACGCTTTGTACGTTGCGACTGTCGTTACTCTAGGTGCTATGGATGATCTGCGTGAAGCCGAAATTTCGATCTCCGAAGCCCGCGCCAACCTGAGTGAGGTGGCCAACCTGGCCCGCATCCGGGACGACGCGACGGTCCTCTACAACCGGGGCAAGGCCGTCGCCGTCGTGGTGTCCGTGGACTTCTACGAACACGCCCTGCTGGCCCTTCAGGACCCCCGGGCCAGCAAGCGCTCCCGCGTGACCGGTGAGCCCTTGACGCTTCCCCGACTGGTGGAAGGTCGGCCGGTGAGCGAGCTTCGCGACCAGGACGGGCGCAGGTGGTCCGGAGAGGACTCCTGACACGGTTCGCTTCCTCTCGGATAGCGGTACGGGGGTTGGTGCTGGCGCCGGGCGGCCCGGTGGTCATCCGCCGGCGCCAGCGGCTCAGTTGCCGGTCAGCTCGGCGTACAGGGCCTGGCAGTTGCCGCAGGCACAGGCCGTGCGACCGAACCCGTTCGGGAAGCGCTCGCCGGGCGGCACGATCTCCTCGACCGGGCGGGCCTTGGAGTCGTACGTGGCGACCAGGACCGACTTCGTGGACTTGCGGCAGCCCTTGCCGCAGGAGGCGCCGCCGCGGGCCTCGCAGATGCTCTTGGCGGCGTCGGCCTTGTGGTGGATGTCGAGGTGGCCGCAGCCGCAGCGGTGTCCGAGGTAGCTCATGAGTCAGTCCTCCTGGGCGTGAGGGGAGAGGTCGAGGGCCTGGCGCTCCTTGGCGACCCAGCGGGCGACGGTGCGCTCGAGGAGGCCGGCCCGGTAGGCCATGGCGGTGTATGGGATGCCGGCCTTCCACATGGCGTGGACGGCGAGGCGCTGCTCGGCGCGGGTGAGGTGGGGCAGCGGCTCGAGGCCGTTGACGGCCCGCTCGACGGCGACCAGGTCGGCGTCGTCCTTGGTGGTGGTGTCGGTGGTGCTGACCCAGATGCACTCGCGGCGGGTCAGGAACTCGGTGCTGCCAGGGATGTACTTGGTGGTGCGTTCGCGGACCTGGGGCATCAGTCGGTCACCGACGTGACAGTGCTCACCCAGGAGAGGGCGGAGTGGTCGAGGCGCAGACGGGCCCGGGTGACCGCGACGTAGGCGAGGCGGGCCTCTTCTCGGCGGATGACCCGCAGGCCCGTCTTGGGGTCGGGTTTGGGGGCACGGAAGTCG
Source organism: Streptomyces sp. TLI_235 (assembly GCA_002300355.1). NCBI lineage: Bacteria > Bacillati > Actinomycetota > Actinomycetes > Kitasatosporales > Streptomycetaceae > Streptomyces > Streptomyces sp. TLI_235. The sequence continues at coordinate 1,230,019 of NSGV01000002.1, read as the reverse complement.
CCGTGGATTCGGACGGCCGGCCACTCGCGGCCCTTGGCCTTGTGCGCGGTGGTGACGACCAGCTCGGCGGAGTCCTCGGAGGCGAGCGCGTCGGCCGCTTCGGCGATCTCCTCGGCCCCGTAGTCGTCGATCAACTTCACGAGGACCTTGAGGCTGCCGTCCTCCTCCTCGGCGTACTCGCGGACGGACTGCCAGGTGGGGAAGGCGAGGAGATCGGGATGGTCGGTGGGGCGGCCCTGCTGGAGGTCGCGGGCGGCCCAGGCGAGGCGCTTCATCTCGCCGCCGCCTCCGACCATCGCGACCTTCCGGCCGGCCTTGAGCGACTCCAGGACGACGCCCACCGCGCCGGCGTTGGTGCGGCACAGGATCGCGTCCGGGTCGTCGACCGGGCCGGTCGTGCTCTCGCACCCGTCCCAGCCGGTGAGCCGGAGCGGCGTGCCGACGAGGTACAGCCACTGGTTGGCGGCCTCGGCGACCGCAGGGCCGAACCGGAAGCTCTGCGACAGGGTGGCGACCTGGGCGCCGAGCTCGCGCTCGAAGGCCGTGAGCGCGTCCTTGGCGCCGCGCCAGGCGTAGATCTGCTGGGCCGCGTCGCCGACCGCGATGCGCTGGGCGTGGTCCTGGTCGAGCAGCACCCTTGCCAACACGTCGTTGGTGTCCTGTGCCTCGTCCAGCAGCACGACGTCGGCGGCGATCCGGGGCCGGCTGAGCGCCCACAGCTTGAGGTAGTGGTCGTGACTCATTCTGAGGACGCCGTCCTCGCGCCGGAGGTCGGCCCAGGCGGCGCGGGCGACCGGCAGCACCAGCTTGGCAACGGCGGCCCGCGCGTCCGGGCTGGTGAGCCCGTCGTAGCGGGGGACGTGCCGGGCGCCGATCTCGTCGTCCGCGGAGTGGCAGAAGCGTTCGACGGTCTCGAGGCCCGCGCGCATTGCGACCTTGCTCGTCATGGCCTTGACGTGGCCGAGGTCGGTGGCGATGCGCTGGATGCCGCCGGTGATGCGGTCGATGTCGAGGGCCTGGGCGGCCTGGAGGGCGGTCTGGCGGGGGCGCTCGATGCGCGGCAGGTACCGCGGATCGAACGCGAGGCCGTGCCCGGTGGACGCGGCGACGTTGCCGGGGAACGAGCGCTTCGCGTCTGCGGCGATCGACCGGTTGTAGGCGACGTAGGCCATGCGGCGGCGGTGGTCGGCGCGGGCGATGAGCTTGAGGGTCGAGGACTTGCCGCATCCGGCGCCGGCCTGGATGACGAGGTCGAGGCCGTCGCCGTAGTTGGCGATCGCGTCGGCCTGCTCGGGGGTTGGGGTGACCATGGGGAACCTCCTCTCGGGGGTGTGGGGCGGGGCCGCGCTGAGCGGCGGTGGGGCGCGCGGCCCCGCCGGTCTGGGGGTGGGTTAGGCCGCGGCGACGAGGCCGTTGGTGATGTCGCGGAGCCACGCGGCCGGGTCGGCCTGCTTCTGGGCGGCGGTGAGCGTGTCGATGACCTCGACCGCGTCCCGCTTGGAGAGGTCGTTGGCGGTGGTGATCTGGCGGCCGGTCAGGGCGCTGAGGAGGTGCAGCTTCTCGGCCCGGTCGGTGATGCCGATCTCGTTGAGCTGGGCGTGCATGCGGCGCATCTGCGGCGCGGTCGCGGGCTCCGGCCCGGTCGGGGCCGGCGGCTGGCCGGTCGACACGGCCGGATCGGCCGCGGGCGGGACCGGGACGGCGGCCGGGGCCGGGTTCGGTACGGCGGCGGGCTTGAGGGCCTTCCCGTACTCGGCGATGATCGCGCCCACCGTTGACCGCTGGCCGGACACCGGGTGGAGTGACGGGTGCTCGAGGATGCCGCGTCCCTTGGCCCGGGCGTGGAGGTCGATCGCGCCCTGGTACGTCATGCCGTCCGCCAGCAGCTCGTCGAGGATCTGCTGCACCGGGTCGACGCCCTGGCCGAGCTGCTCGAGGATCGTCTCGGCCAGCTCCTCGCCGGGGTGGTGGATCGTCAGCCCCTCGAGCGGTTCGTACCGCGTCTTGGTGACGGTGCCGACGCCCTCGACCATGTCGATGATCAGGCCGAGCTCGTACTCCGCGCCCTCGCGCTGCACTGCCTTGACGCCGACCTTGGTGACCTTCTTGCCCTCGATCACGTAGTCGCCCTTGGTACGCATCGTGACGATCAGATGGCCGCGGAAGTTCAGCAGCGCGTCGAGCATGTCCTGCTCGATCGGGTTGCCCTTCCGCCAACCGCCGAAGCTGCCGCCCGCGCCGGGGGCCTGGCCGGCCTGCTCCACGATCTCCAGCAGGCCTCCGCGGCCGTTCCAGAAGTGCGACCAGGAGTCCACGATCAGCACCGGCAGGTTGATGCGCTCGGCCTCGCGGACGACCTCGATCAGGCTCCGCGGGTCGTGCGTGTCCATCGGCAGGTGCAGGAACTCGTGGCCGCCGAGGTCGGGCTGGCCGGGGACGGGGGCATAGGTGAGGGCGGAGCCGCGCTCGGTGTCGACCAGGCCGATCTGCCCGCCCTTGGCGAGGCCTTCGGCGAGGCGGAGGGCGGACTTGGTCTTGCCGGAGCCGGCGGGGCCCTGGAGGCCGATACGGGCGCGTGCCTGCTCGCGGGTCGCGGGCTGGAAGGTGAAGACGGTCACTGGTTCCCCTCGGTGGGACGCTGCGGCGGGATGGTGATGGTGCGGGCCGTGCGGTAGACGCGGAGTCGACGGCGGCGGGCGATCCGGTCACGGGCCGGCCGGATGGCGATGGCGACGAGGGCCAAGGCGGGCGGGCCGAGCAGGAGGACGAGGGCGATCACGCGCTGATCGACTTCGCCTCGACGGTCCTGCCGTGGGGACCGGCGACGCGCTTGCGCAGCGGCTCGTTCTCCGCGCGCAGCCTCTCGTTGTCGGCGAGGAGGTCGGCGTGCGCCTTGCGCACGTCGCGGCGGAACTCCTGCAGCGTGTTGTAGGCGTCGTCGGCCCGGCGGTCGGCGGCGACGGCGCGCTGCGCGTACCTGAAGTTGTCGCCGCGCAGGTCGACGATCTCGCGGCGGAGGCGGCTGTTCTCCTGGGCGAGCGTCTCGTCGCGGTGCCGTGCGATGTAGCGGGCGATGATGTTGGGCAGCATTAGTTCTCCTCGTGGGTGTGCTGGTTAGCGGGGCGTCCGCACTGTCCGCACGGGCACGGCAGGCACGCGGCGATGTACAGGGCGAGGACGGCGGCGACGGTGATCACTCGTCGGCCCCCGGGTCGTACGCCGCGAGGAGCGGCACCGGGACGATGTAGAACCCGGAGCAGAGGGAGGCGTCGCTGTAGCAGAGCTCCTCCGGCGCGCAGTCGCCGCCGAAGTCCGGCACCCAGTGCAGGAGCACCGCGTCCGGCTCGGCGCGCCGCATCAGGTCCTCGCAGTGCGTGCGGGCCGTGTCCTTGGCCAGGTAGGTGCCGAGCGGGATGGTGTCGTGCTCGGCCCGCCACACGAACTGCGGCGCGGTCGGCTCGCCCTGGGCGGTGCGGCCAGCCGTCAGCAGCCCGGCGTGGTTGAAGGCGGCGACGATGCCCGCCGGCGTCGGGTCGGTACCGAGAACGGCCTGCACGACCATCTCGGCGCGGTGCTTGAGGTCGGCGTTCACGAAGCCACCGCCTGCCGGGCCGGCCCGGCCGCGGCCCGGGACCGCTCGCGGTCCGCGCGCTCCAAGTCGAACGGCCAGCCCCGACGCACGGCCGGGCAGTCGGGCAGCTCCTCGCCCTCGCCGGTGGTCAGGCGGACCGTCAGACCGCCGATGCCGGGTAGGCGGTAGAGGCGGAGCGTCCAGTCGAGGCCGCCGAGGCCCCAGAGCTGGCCGTCGCGCTCCTCCTGGCGGGAGCCGACCGACATGGACGAGCCGATGCCGAACCAGCCGAACCAGGCGTCGAGTTCGGCGACGGTGTCGACGTGCACCTCGGGGCCGTACACCCCAGTCACGACGATGCCTGCGAGGCCGAACCCGGACTGCAGCCGGGCGATGGCGTTGAGGGGGCCGCTCTCTTCGGGCGGCGGGAAGATCGGGTTAGGCTGCTGCATGGCGGCCTTACTCCTTCGTGGGGTTGGCGTACAGCGGGCCGTCGGGGGTCGTCTCCGAGGTCGCATTCGAGAGGCGGCCCCGGCCCATGTCTCGGGGTGGTTCAGGCGCTCGCGGTGGCCGGCTTGCGGCGGGGGCGCGGCGCGCGGCCGGGCGTCAGGTTGAGCAGGCCGGCGGGGATCTGCGGCGACTCCACGGCCGTGGGTGCCGGGCGGACGGCCAGGATCTGGAGGATCTCCAGCAGGTTCGCCAGGCTGAATCGGACGTACTTGCCGATGCGTGTGCACGGGAGTTCGTCGATGTGCTCTTGGAGCCAGTTCGGCGAGTCGAGACTCAGGAACTTGGCGGCGCCGGCGTAGTCGACGGCGAGCACGAGCGATCCGTCGGAGTCGACGAGGAACGGTGCTGGGGCGGTGAGCGCGGTCGTCATGCCGGCACCGCCTCGGCGTAGTCCGGGATGCGGGGCGCGGGGACTGCGCGACCGGTTGGCGTGAAGAGGACCAGCAGGTCGACGCCGATGCGTGCCGCTATGGCCTGGGCGAGAGCCAGGGGGACGTATTCCTGGGCTCCGTTGAGCAGATTGCCGATGGTGCCGTGGGCGCATCCCACGGCCTTGGCGAGGTCCCGGGTGCTGATCCTCGAGCCGGTTCCGGTGCGCTGCATGAGGAGTTTCAGCAGGTCCCGGTTCCAGAGCTTGCACATCGGGGCGTTCGCTCGCATGTCCACCTCCTTCGACGTGGTGTCGTTCTGACTGAACATGAGAAGCGTAGCACTGAATGAACGGCTTGTTCATCCAGAAATACAAGATCTTTTGCGGAGTGCGATCCCGCCAACATCCGCGTTACCTATGGCACCCGGTGTCCGTTGAGCTGGACACTCTGTCTAAGATGCGGGGCGCAACCGGGCAGTCATGGGGCCGCGCGGGCGCGCTGACCTTGCGATCACTATCGGGGCGGGCAGGATGATCCTCATGGCCGAGACCACTGCGACACCCTTCACGGACCTCGTGCGCAACCGCCGCGCGAAACTCGGCCTCTCACTCCGGGCGCTCGCCGACCGCTGCATCGACCCCGTGACCGGCGCGCAGCCGATCAAATTCGGATGGATCGACCGGTTGGAGAAGGGGAAGCCCGTCCTCATCCCCGGAGAGGTGGAGCTCCGGGCGCTCGCGGTCGGCCTGGATCTCCCGCCGGCCCGCCTGCAGGACGAGGCCTCGGTCCAGTTCATGGGTACCGGCCCATTGGCTGCATGGAGCGAGGACAGTTCGGTTCGGGCGACCGTCGCCAACATGATGGATCTGAGCCCAGCCGACCGTGAGGAGCTTGCCGAGATGGTCGAGCTGTTCGCCCGTCGCCGCCGGGAACGGCGCGAGCAGAGCGATTCCTGAGAGCTACCCGGGCGTAGCCTGATAAGCGGTGTGTGATCTTCCCATTACTGGGATGAACAGGCATGATTGGGACCGCGCTTGGGGAGCAGCACGCGTCACACCGACAGGCCGGAGCGCCACTCCAGCCATGCACGGAGACCCGCCACCCATGAGGGGGCGTCATGCTGAGCACGCGCACACGGGCTGAAACCCCGAAGATCGACGGTCGCACGCTGGTCTTCGAGGAAGCTGACCGGATCCCCGGAGGACGACTCGCCGTCCGGCTCGACACCGGCGACGAGACGACCATCCTGATCCGGGTCGGCATCACCGACGCCGAGAGCACCGAGCTGGACGCCCAGCTCCACGAGCTCCTCGGCGAGGCCGGCGCACAAAAGTGCTGGAGCTGCCTCATCGGGCAGCCCCAGCACCAGTGCACCAGCTGATCAGCCCACCAGACGGAGGCCGCCGTCGCTGAACACCGGCAGCGACCGGTCGACAGCGGCGGCGATCTCCGCACCCAGCCGCCGGTCAAGGTGCCCGTACCGGTCGATCGTCGTCGTGATCGAACGGTGCCCGAGGCGGGCCTGGATCGCCGGCAGCGGCACCTTCTCCGCGATCAGCCACGCCACGTGCGTGTGCCGCAGGTCATGGATGCGCGGCCGCCGTGGGAGACCGCCCGCGATCGCGGCGTCTACGGCGGGCTTCCACCTCTTCTTTCTGAAGTTGACGTCACGCCAGGCCGCCCCGCCCACCGTGGTCAGGAGGAGGTCGTCGGGGCTCTTGCCGACCGAGCGACGCCGCAGAAGCTCGACCAACCCCCGAGACAGGTCGATCGTGCGGCGGGAGCGCGCCGTCTTCGGGGCCTGCAGCGTGTACGTGTTGTCGGCCTCGCGGCGCCACGTGCGCGAGACCGTGAGCGTCGGCTCGGCGTCGTCGAGCCGCAGGTCCTTGACCTTGAGGGCGGTTGCCTCGCCCCAGCGGAGGCCCGTACCCACGAGGACGTCGGCGAGATCGGCTGCCTCCTCGCCGGCTCGGCCGGTGCGGAGGATCTCGTAGCGAATCCGCTCGTACTCGGCTGCGCTGAGAAAGCACATTTCCTGGTCGAGCTGACCGTCATCGAGGCGGGACAGGCGTGCGTCACCGCACGGGTTGTTGTCGCGCAGCTTCGGCCGCGCGCTCATGGCCTTCTCGAAGTAGCCGCTGGCAAGGTTGAGGCGGAGTTGAATGCTGCTGGGCGCGGCTGGGCGGATGAGCCACCTGCCGGGCTTGGCCGGGTCGGGTACGCCGCGGCGCTGGGTGTTGGCCCAGCGGGTGAGGTCTTCCGACGTGATGTTGTCGACGGTGGCGGGTTCGGTCGTGCCATCGTCGCGCCGGTGGACGAGCCGTGGGAAGTGGCGGTCGATGTGCTGGGTGCGGTTCTTGAAGACGCGGGAGCTGACGTGTTCCTCGGTCTTGGCGTTGCAGGCTCGTGCCCAGTCGATGAACGGCGGGTCGGTCGGAACGTTGGGCTCGGCCTGGACGAAGCCCTTGCCGCGGACCCAGCCGGGCGGCCACTGCTGGCCGTGCATGTCGACGAGACTCTTGAAGATCACTGCCTTGTCGGCGGCCTTTTCAATGCTGTCGGGGAAGATCTCCGACTCCTGCTTGGCGCCGGCCTTGCCGCCGGCGCGCCAGAGGACGGTGTAGGTGATGCCGCCGTCCTTGCGCTTTCGCTCTCTGATGGTCGCAGCCATGGCGGAACGATAGACCCGTTTTGGGCTCCCGTGTTGACGTTGTGTTGACGTAGTGCCGCGTTGGACCGCATATACGCAGGTCAAAGAATCTGGATTGGCTTCTTCTGATGAAGCCGGCCCCGACCAGGGTCGAACTGACCGGTGCGGCAGAGGAGTTGCTCCGCACCCTGGTGGCCGTGCACGGGCCGGTGATGTTCCACCAGTCCGGCGGATGCTGCGACGGCAGCGCACCGATGTGCTACCCGCGCGGCGAGTTCCGCGTCGGCGCCGCGGACCTCCTGCTCGGCCGCCTCGCCGAGGACACCCCGTTCTGGATCAGCGCCGACCAGTACGCCTACTGGCGGCACACCCACCTGACCGTGGACGTCGTCCCCGGCCGCGGCAGCGGATTCTCGCTGGAAGCACCCGAAGGCGTCCGCTTCCTGCTCCGCTCTCGCCTCTTCACCGAGCAGGAGACCGAACTCCTCGCCGGCCAGGCACCGTTGCCCAGCGGCGCCGACCACGGCGAGGAGTAGCGGCCACGACGGCGGATCAGTGCGCGGCGTCCAACCGCGCGCTGGTCCGCCGTCGGCTCCGGTTCCACTGCCGGCCGTTGCGGCGCGGCCGCGGAGGGAACCCGCGGGTGCGCTACCGTCGTCCGACTCTCCGAGCGCGCCGCACCCGCGGCGGCGCCGGCCCGCGACCCGACGGAAGGCAGGCCCGCAGCCGTGTCCCAGCACCACCCGTACCACGTGCAGCAGCAGAGCGGCCCGCCGCCGCGCCCCGGCCGGGCCTGGTGGTGGCTCCCCGAGCACGAGCGGCGCCGCCGCCGGGAGCAGCGCCGCGCCCGCGAGGAGTGGAAGCGCCGCAACAAGCGGACGAAGGGCGACAACGACTGCTGCGACGCCTGCGACTGCCTCGGCGACATCGCCGACCCCTGCATGATCGCCCTGATCCCGGTCATGCTGGCCTCCGTGCTCAAGGCCGCCGTCGGCCGCGGGCACGGCCGGAGCGCCGCCGACCCGGCCGCCCCCGTCCCCGCCGGCCCGCTCGCCGCCGGCCTCTACGACGCCGTCCGCTTCTACCGCACCCGGATCAGCCCCACCCGGGCTGCCCGCTGCCCCTACACCCCGTCCTGCTCCACCTACGCCGTCCAGGCCCTCCACCGCCACGGGGCGCTGCGCGGCAGCCGCCTCACCGCCGGCCGCCTGCTGCGCTGCCGCCCGGGCACCAAGGGCGGCACCGACCCCGTCCCCGGGCGCTGAGCCTTTCGGCGTGGCAGGCTGGCCGGATGGTCACCGTTGACGAGGTGCGGCGTCTCGCGCTGTCCCTGCCCCGGACGGAAGAGGCGCTGGTCCGGGACCGGATCAAGTTCAGGGTGGGGCGGATCGTCTATCTCGCCTTCAGCCGCGACGAGTCGGTCCTCGGCTTCGCCTTCCCCAAGGAGGAACGGGCGGCACTGATCGCCTCCGCCCCGGACACCTTCCTGCCGCCCGACCCGGCCGACGAGCGGTACAACTGGGTGCAGGTGAGAACGGCGGCCATCGACACCGACGAGATGCGCGAACTCGTCCTGGACGCCTGGCGCATGGTCGTCCCGCGCAGCGTCGCCGCCGCCCACCTCGACGGCGTCCCGCCCACCGGCCGCAGCGGCCGCTGACCGAACCGCCCGCCGGGCGTCCCGCCCGCGTGGGGGCCGGGCCCCGGCACACCCCTGTCAGGAATCGCCGGGCGGGGTTAGCCTGCTCCGCATGGCACCACGGCCCCTCGCGCCCGTCGTCCTGCACGGCCGGTACGTCCGGCTGGAGCCGCTGACCACGGCGCACGTACCCGACCTGCACCTCGCGGGCAGCCGCGACGACGGCCTCTGGCAGTGGCTCCCGGTGGTCACTCCCTACACCGTCGGCGAGATGCACATGCTGGTCGAACAGCGGCTTGCCCAGCAGTCCGCCGGGCACGCGGTGATGTTCGCGATCGTCCCGGCCGGCACCAACCGGGCCGCCGGGTGGATCGCGTACACCGACATCGCGGTCGTCGACGAGCGCCTGGACATCGGCTGGCACTGGGCCGCCCGCAACACCTGGGAGACCCCGATGACGGCCGAGACCCACCTCCTCCTGCTCAGGCACGCCTTCGACAACCTGGGCTTCGGCCGCGTCCAGTGGCAGGTCGACCACCTCGACGTCCGCGCCCAGCTCACGCTGTCCGGCCTCGGCGCCGTCCGCGAGGGCCCGCTGCGCCGCCACGCCCGGCGCTCGGACGGCACCTGGCGCGACACCCTCGTCTACGCCGTGCTCGCCACGGAGTGGCGGGACGGCCTCGGCGGCGGCTTCCTCTGAACGCGCCCCCGCGTCCCCGGGAGCGGATCCCGGGGACGCGGGGTGGCGGGCCGTGCGGTCCGGCGCCAGGAGTGTCCGGGTCAGGCCGGAGCAGCCCCGGGCCCGGGCGAGGCCGTGGAGGTGACCGCGCCGATCGCCTCGCTCTTGACGAGCCACGCGACACCGAACGCGAACACCGACGCCGCCTCGCCGACGTACGTCAGGGTCAGCGGGAGGTCCCACACGAAGTGCAGCGCACCGGCGGCGGCGATCATCACGGTGCAGCCGACGATCACCCAACCGCACAGCAGGTAGACCCAGTTGTGGATCCGGTGTCCGGACTGACCCCGGCCGTCGCCGAACAGCCGGAGGCAGAAGAACGCGAGCACGCCGAACAGCCCGGCGGCGAAGCAGAGATGGAGGACACCGACCGTCGTCTGCAGATGGCTCGGGTGCGGCGCGACGGACGCCGGCGGCAGGGTGGGGAACATGGCCACCAGGATCGCGAACACGCCGGCCAGTGAGCTCAGCCGGTCCTCGCGCCGGTCGTGGCGGTAGCAGATCAGGAAGATGCCGATGGCGCACAGACTGCCGACGAAGACGTTGCGCATGTGCGTGTAGTACGACGCGCTCATGGAGGCGAGCAGTGTGAGTCGCGCCGAGGTGATGATGTTTCCGATCGGGAGGACGATCGGCAGGAGGAACCCGATGAGGCCGACGCCGAAGCGAAGGCGCTGCACGGTCTTGGGGTCCTGATCCTGTGGGTCGAATCCGGAGTCACGGTGGGTCATGAGACGCCCCCTCAGCCACCCGAAATGCTCAGTACCTCCCGATTTTCCCGCGCCCGCCTACCTCGAAACCGCGCCACGCGCACGTCGAAATCCCGCCATCCGTGCGGCCGCCGTTCGGGCCGGCCCACGCGCCCCTGCCGCCCCGGCCGTCTCAGAACGCGGAGTTGGCGAACCAGTGCGCCAGCAGTTCCCCGTCCCCCTCGTGCACGACGGCGTCCGTGCCGACGGGCAGCCGGCCGTAGACGCGCAGCAGGAGGTCGGCCGCGGTGCCCCGGACGGTCGCGTCCGCGGTGCCCGATCCGTCGTCGGCGGGGTCGAGCCCGAAGCCGTCCGGCCGAAGCCGGACCAGCCAGTCGCCGTCCCCGTCGGTCGAACGGAACCGGATCGTGCGCCCGTCGGCGCGGAGGTCGGCCACCTTGGGGGCGAAGAAACCGGCGAAGCGCAGGTTCACCAGGAACTCGTCCACGCCGTCGACCGCGAGCGCGCGGTCGATCTCCGGCCGCACCCCGAGGGCCAGCTCCGCGTCGACCCGGTGCACCAGGGTCTCGAAGAGCATCCGGCGCGCCCAGAACCGGGCGTGCTGGTCGGCACCCCACGCCCACATCGGGGTGTCCGCGCCGGTGGCCCGGAACGCGTCCGCCGCCACCGCCGCGCTCTCGGCCAGCCAGTCGGCCCACCCGTCGTCCCCGGCCGGCAGCCGCAGGTCGACGTCGCGGCTGCGCGGCGGCTCCTGGATGCGCCCGTGCAGCAGCACCGAGAACCAGCGCTGCACGCTGCCCGCGTGCTTGACCAGGTCGGCGAGCGTCCAGCCGGGGCAGCTCGGCACCGGGGTCGCGAAGTCGGCGGCCTCGACCACTGCCGCGAAACGGGCGGTCTCCGCGCCGACGGCCGCACGGTGGTCGATCGGGGCGGGCCCGGGGGCCCGGCGAACGGACGTCGTCATAGTGGTCGTGCCTCTCTGGACGGAGCGAAGGCGCTCACGGATGCGAACTTCGCGTGCCGAGTCGACCGTAGACTCAATGGTTCACGTGGTCAACCATTGAGCCATCCATTCGATCCGTGTCCGACATCACCCGTGCCGTCGCAGCGGTGAGTCCGGAAGCCGGAAACGCAAAGATCCCCGCGGAGCTCGATGAGCTCCGCGGGGATCCGCTGGTGTCCGAGGGGGGACTTGAACCCCCACGCCCGATAAAGGGCACTAGCACCTCAAGCTAGCGCGTCTGCCATTCCGCCACCCGGACGGGGTGTGTTGCCCTGGGGTTTCCGTTTCCTTCGCCCCCTGGCGACAGAGAGAACATTACCAGGCCGTGAAGCTGCTTCTCACCTGCGTTTCTGCTGCTGGGGGCGGATCGGGACGATGGATTCGGGCATTTATGGATGAACCGTGCGAGTCGGGCGGGTGTCGGTCGCTGCGACGGGGTGTGCGGAGTGTGGTGACGAACGTGCTGATCTGGGAAAACCTCGCACGGTGTGACCGTTCCGCTGGTACAACGAATCGTGACCGGGCTGAAAGTGGTCCGATCGCGTTCGCATGTGGTCTGAACAGTTCACCCGCCGCCAGTTTCCAGTCCCTGGACCGGCGGCCGGCGGGTGCTCTCCTAGCCTCTGTGGACCAAGGGAGCCTTGAGCGGAACGCCCGATTCCCGAGAGGCCGCCGGCCCGCGCCGCCGCGCACGGCTCGCGGCGGAGCCTCCCGTCACGATGCGAAGGGTGGCTTGACGGTGGAACAGATCAGCGGGGCGGCCTCGCGCACCTCGACGGACCCCGGCTCCCCGGACGGGGGCGCGGCGAGACAGCCGGGCGCCGGCCCGGAACCGGGCGCCTGGCAGTTCGTCGCCGATGCGCAGGAGGCCGCCGTCCCCCAGACCCGCCACGCGGTCCGTGACCGCCTGCTCGTCCAGGGCATGGCCGGCGAGCGCTACCAGGAGCTGATCGACGACCTGCTGCTGATCGTCTCCGAGCTGGTCAGCAATGCGGTGACGCACGCCGCGGTGGTCTCGCCCCGCCTCAGCACCGAGCTGACCATCGGCGAGGGCTGGGTGCGGATCTCGGTGGAGGACCTCCACCCGTACCGACCGAAGGCGCTGGAGAGCGACCTGGGCAACCTCGGCGGCCGCGGCCTGCTGTTGGTCAAGAGCGTGACCCTGCAGGCCGGCGGCACCTGCGACGTGGAACGGACCGATGGCGGCGGCAAGGTCATCTGGGCCTGCCTGCCGCTGCCGGCCCCGCGTGCCGCGGAGCCGGACGGCCACCCCTGGTAGGCCCGCGGCCCGACCGCCTGGCAGACCCCGCCGGTGCTACCAGTCGCGCCCGGTGATCTCCCGGATGCCCGGCCGCGCGGCCTCGAAGACCGTCCGGAACCAGGCCGAGAACGGCTTCTCGGACTCCAGCTCCTTCAGCTCGTCCTCGGTGACGAAGCGGGTCTCGGCGATCTCGTCCGGGTCCGGCGCGAGGTCGGCGGTGACCACGCCGACGAAGAGGTGGTTCCACTCGCGCTCGATGAGCCCGGAGGCCTCGTCGGGCAGGTCGTAGCGGACGGTGCCGGCCTCGCAGAGCAGCGCCGGCGCGATGCCGAGCTCCTCCGCGGTGCGCCGGGCGGCGGCGACGAAGGGCTGCTCGCCCGGGTACGGGTGGCCGCAGCAGGTGTTGGACCACACGCCGGGGGAGTGGTACTTGCCGAGGGCGCGGCGCTGCAGCAGCAGCCGGCCCTTCTGGTCGAAGAGGAAGACCGAGAAGGCGCGGTGCAGGCGGCCCGGCGGCTGGTGGGCGGAGAGCTTCTCGGCGGTGCCGATGGTGAAGCCGTCGTCGTCGACCAGTTCCAGCATGATGGCGATGGGCTGCCCCGCGGCGGCGCCTGAGCCGGCGTCTGCGCCGGCGCCAGGACCTCTGTCGAGATCCGGGTCGACCTCCGGGAGGTGGTGCGTCCGGCTGGTCGACGAGATGTCGGACATGGGGTCCCCTTCGCAAGTGGCGTCGGGCCCCAAGTCTGCCGCATGGGAAAAGGTCCCGCGGGCACGACGCACGTGTGCCCGGGGAAGGGGCGAATGACCGGACGATGTGTTCGGGCCCTGACCGATTTCGTTGCGGAGCCTTCACCTTGTGTCCGTTCGAACGTCGGACATGTGCCCGATGTCCGCCCCTCCGCGGCTTGAATGCGGGGCTCGCCGTCCGGAATGATGATCTGCACGGTCGGGCGGTCCCGGAACGGCCGCCAGCTGCGGATCCGTGCTGCCCGCCCGTGCCGTCGAGCGCCCGCGCGCGGCGCCCCGTTTGGGCGGGGGATGCCCGATTCGGGGGCAAACGGGCCGTCCGGTAGCCTCAACCGGTGCGCCGGGCCCGCTGGGCGGCGCCGCCACCCCACCCCGTCCCACCGCTCGCCGTTGCGGCCGGACCCGTCCGTACCGTCGAACGTCGCACCGTCAGGGAGTGAGTCCCGCTGTCCACTGTGATCGTGACCGGCGCCGAGCCGTCGGCCGCCCCGGGAACCGGCGGCCCGCTCCCGCTCGGCACCGGATTCGGGACGGGCGCCACCGCCACCGTGACCACGGTGCCGATCCCCGCCCAGGCCGACCGCACCGCCTCCCGCCCCGCGGCGGGCGCCGCCGACCAGACCGGGCCCCGCACCGCCGTCTCCGCCCCCGGCCCGCTCGCCGCGGACCTCGCGGCCATCGGCTTCGGCCGGATCCTGCACGCCCGGGACGCCGTCGAACTCGCCGGCCTGCTCGGGGCCGTTGACCCCGCCGAGCGGATCGCCGTCATAGACGCTGGTTTCGTCGGCCACCGGCACGCCCTGCGGCTCGCCCTCACCGACCCGCGCTTCCCGGCCGGCGCCGTCCCCGGCGCCGTCGCGGTGCACGGCGCCGCCGCCCGCGAGGCACTGGTCGCCGCCGCCCACGGCCTCACCGGCCACGAGCCCAGCCTCCCGGACGCCCTGGCCGGCGCCGTCCAGCGCGGCGGCATCCCCGTCCAGCGCCCCGAGCTCGGCACCCTGGTCGCGACCGTCCCCGCCGACGCCGACGAGCTGGCCGCCGCCCGCGCCGCCGTCGCCGAGGTCGACGAGGAGGCCGTCCGGCTGCGCCGCGCGGTGAAGGCCCGGGACGGCTTCTTCACCACGTACTGCGTCAGCCCCTACTCGCGGTACATCGCCCGCTGGTGCGCCCGCCGCGGCCTCACCCCGAACGAGGTCACCACGGCCTCGCTGGTCACCGCGCTCGCCGCGGCCGCCAGCGCCGCCACCGCGACCCGGCCCGGCTTCGTCGCCGCCGGCCTCCTGCTGCTGCTCTCCTTCGTGCTGGACTGCACCGACGGCCAGCTGGCCCGCTACTCGCTGCAGTACTCCACGGTCGGCGCCTGGCTGGACGCCACCTTCGACCGGGCCAAGGAGTACTCCTTCTACGCGGGCCTGGCGATCGCCGCCGCCCGCACCGGCGACCAGGTATGGGCGCTCGCGCTCGCCGCGATGGTGCTGATGACCTTCCGGCACAGCGTCGACTTCGCCTTCATGGCCGCCGACCAGGAGACCGCCCGCAACCCGGCCACCGCGGGCAGCAAGGTCGAGGGGGCGAACTCCAGCCCCACCGCCCAGCTCTCCAACCGGCTCGACCGGGTCGGCTGGACGGTCTGGGCCCGCCGCATCATCGTGCTGCCGATCGGCGAGCGCTGGGCCCTGATAGCCCTGCTCACCGCTCTCACCACCCCACGCACCACGCTCACCGTGCTGCTCGTCGGCTGCGCCCTGGCCTGCTGCTACACCACCGCCGGCCGGGTGCTCCGCTCGATCAACCGCCGCCGCCCGCGCGCCGACCAGGCCGCCCGCGAGGTCGCGATCCTCGCCGACGGCGGCCCGCTCGCCGAGCTGCTCGCCCCGGTGTTGCGCCCGGTCGCCCGCCGGCTGCCCGGCCTGGCCGTTCCGCTGGTCGCCGCGCTCGCCTCGGCCGGCCTGCCGGTGGCCGTGTACGTGCTCGGCGGCACCTGGGCCGCGGTCGGCGCCGCCGCCGGCTACGTGCTGCTCAGCTCGCTCGTGCTGGCCCGCAGGCTCAACGGCGCGCTGGACTGGCTGGCCCCCGCGTTCTTCCGGGCCGGCGAGTACCTGACCGTCCTCGCCCTCGCGCTGCGCCTGGACACCGCCTCCCTCCCGGCCGCGTTCGGGCTGGTCGCGGCCGTCGCCTACCATCACTACGACACGGTGTACCGCCTTCGCGGCGGCACCGGCGCGCCGGCCCGCTGGCTGGTTCGCGCGACCGGCGGCCAGGAGGGCCGGGCCCTGCTCGTCACCCTCTTCGCCGCTCTCGTGTACGGCGGCGCCCCCACCGGGGCCGTCGGCCACGAGGGGCCCGGAGCGGCCGCCCTGCAGGGCGGTCTGGTGGTCCTGGCCGCCGTCCTGGCCCTGGTCGTCGTCGCCGAGTCCATCCACTTCTGGGTGTTCGGCGACGCCACGGCAGAACACGACGAATCAGGAGACACCGCATGATCGGCCTCGTCCTGGCCGCCGGCGCAGGCCGCCGGCTCCGCCCGTACACCGACACCCTGCCCAAGGCGCTGGTGCCGGTCGACGGGGACCGGACCGTCCTGGACCTGACCCTCGGCAACTTCGCCGAGGTGGGGCTCCGCGAGGCCGCCGTGGTGGTCGGGTACCGCAAGGAGGCGGTCTACGACCGCAAGGACGCGCTGGAGCAGAAGTACGGCGTCAAGCTCACCCTGGTCGAGAACGACAAGGCCGAGGAGTGGAACAACGCCTACTCCCTGTGGTGCGCCCGCGACCTGTTCGGCGAGGGCCTGCTGCTCGCCAACGGCGACACCGTGCACCCGGCCTCCGTCCAGCGCACCATGCTCGACGGCAACGACCGGATGGCCAAGGAGGGCAGCGCCCCCGGCATCCTGCTCGCCCTGGACACCGTGAAGAAGCTCGCCGACGAGGAGATGAAGGTCGTCGTCGACCCCGCCCTCGGCATGCGCCGCATCACCAAGCTGATGGACCCGGCCGAGGCCACCGGCGAGTACATCGGCGTCACGATCATCAACCCGTCCGCCAAGGACGCCCTCGCCGACGCCCTGCGGACGACCTTCGAGCGCGACCCGCAGCTGTACTACGAGGACGGCTACCAGGAGATGGTCGACCGCGGCCTGCGCATCGACGTGCAGCCGATCGGCGAGGTCTCCTGGGTCGAGGTCGACAACCACGACGACCTCGCCCGCGCGCGGGAGATCGCGTGCCAGTACTGACCCGGCTGGTGCCCTCGCCGGTCTTCGTCGAGATCCGGGCCGGCGCGATCGACGCGCTCGGCGGGATCCTCGCCGACCAGCGGCTGTCCTCCTCCGGGCGGATAGCGGT
This sequence comes from Streptomyces sp. TLI_235, assembly GCA_002300355.1. Taxonomy (NCBI): domain Bacteria; kingdom Bacillati; phylum Actinomycetota; class Actinomycetes; order Kitasatosporales; family Streptomycetaceae; genus Streptomyces; species Streptomyces sp. TLI_235. Next base: position 1,213,477 of record NSGV01000002.1, on the reverse strand, counting down.
GGCGATCAGCAACGGTTCCGGCGCGGTGCTCCGGGAGCGGCTCGAACCGCTGCTCCCGGGCGCCGCCTGGTTCGAGGTCGCCGACGGCACCCTGGACGCGGCCGTCCGGCTCGCCGACGAGATGCGCGGCGGCCACTTCGACGCCCTGGTCGGCCTCGGCGGCGGCAAGATCATCGACGCGGCGAAGTACGCCGCCGCGCGGGTCGGCCTGCCGATCGTCGCGGTGGCCACCAACCTCGCCCACGACGGCATCTGCTCGCCGGTCTCGATCCTCGACAACGACGCCGGGCGCGGCTCCTACGGCGTGCCCAGCCCGATCGGCATCGTGGTCGACCTCGACGTCATCCGCCAGGCCCCGCAGCGCTTCGTCGCGGCCGGCATCGGCGACGTCATCTCCAACATCTCGGCCTGCGCGGACTGGGAGCTCTCGAACCGGATCACCGGCGAGCCGGTCGACGGCCTGGCCGTCGCGATGGCCCGCTCGGCCGGCGAGAACCTGCTGCGCCACCCCGGCAGCCTGGCGGACGAGGACCTCCTGATGGCCCTGTCGGAAGCCCTGGTACTGTCCGGCATCGCGATGAACATCGCGGGCAGCACCCGGCCCTCGTCGGGCGCCTGCCACGAGATCTCGCACGCCCTGGACCTGCTGTACCCCAAGCGGTCCGCGCAGCACGGCGAGCAGGTCGGCCTCGGGGCCGCCTTCGCCAGCCACCTGCGGGGCGAGCAGGAGCTGACCGGCCTGATCGTGGAGCGCCTGGCGAGCCACGGACTGCCGGTGACCGCCGACCGGATCGGATTCACCGAGGCGGAGTTCACCGAGGCGGTGCACTACGCCCCGAACACCCGCCCGGGCCGCTTCACCATCCTGGAACACCTCGACCTCTCGCCATCGGACATCAGGGACGCGTACGCCGACTATGTCAAAGCAGTCCACCGCTGACACCCCCTCGGTCGCCCCGGTCGACCTGACCCGCCGCCCCTCGATCGAGGAGCTGCGGGCCGTCATCCACCCGGAGGGGATGCTCCAGCGCCGCAGCGCCGAGCACTGGGCCGGCCGCCTCTACATGCGGAAGATCTCGCTGCGGATCACCCGCGTGCTGAGCACCGTCACCTTCATCACGCCCAACGGCCTGACGTACCTGATGATGCTCACCGGCATCCTGGCCGGCGCCGCGCTGGTGATCCCCGGCCTGGCCGGCGCGGTGCTCGGCGCCCTGCTGATCCAGGTCTACCTGCTGCTGGACTGCGTCGACGGCGAGGTCGCCCGCTGGCGCCGGCAGACCTCGCTCACCGGCGTGTACCTGGACCGGGTCGGCCACTACATGTCCGAGGCCGCCCTGCTCACCGGCCTCGGCCTGCGGGCCACCGACCTGTTCCACCAGGAGGGCACCGCCGCCGCCTGGCAGTGGGCCTTCCTCGGCACCCTGGCCGCCCTCGGCGCGATCCTGATCAAGTCCGAGACCGACCTGGTGGACGTGGCCCGGGCCCGCAGCGGGATGACCGCCGTCGAGGACAGCGCCTCGGTGCCGCGCTCGGCCGGCGTCGCCAAGGCCCGTCGCGTCGCCTCGCTGCTGAAGTTCCACCGCCTGGTCGGCGCCGTCGAGGCCTCGCTCCTCATCCTCGCCGCCGGCATCGCCGACGCGGTCCACGGCGGCCTCTACTTCACCCGCCTTGCCGTCGTGGTGCTCGCCGCCATCGCCATGCTGCAGACGGTGCTCCACCTGCTCAGCATCGTGCTGTCGAGCAGGCTGCGATGAGCGACGCCCTGCGGCTCGGCGCCGTCATCATCACCCAGGGCAACCGTCCGGCCGAGCTCAACGCGCTCATCGAGTCGGTGCGCGCCCAGGACGGCCCGCCGGTCGAGATCGCGGTGGTCGCCAACGGTGCGCCGCTGCCCGCCCTGCCCGCGGACGTCCGGGCCACCGAGACCGCCGAGAACCTCGGCATCCCCGGCGGCCGCAACGTCGGCATCGAGCTCTTCGGCCCGGACGGCCAGGACGTCGACGTGGTGCTCTTCCTCGACGACGACGGCCTGCTGCCCGACCGGGACTCCGCCGAGCTGCTGCGCCGCGCCTTCGCCGAGGACCCGCGCCTGGGCATCGTCTCCTTCCGGATCGCCGACCCGGACACCGGCGCCACCCAGCGCCGGCACGTCCCGCGGCTGCGCGCCAGCGACCCGCTGCGCTCCTCCCGGGTGACCACCTTCCTGGGCGGCGCCAGCGCCGTCCGCACCGCGGTCTTCCCGCAGGCCGGCCAGCTGCCCGCCGAGTTCTTCTACGCGCACGAGGAGACCGACCTCGCCTGGCGCGCGCAGGACGCCGGCTGGGCCATCGACTACCGCGCCGACGTGGTGCTGCACCACCCCACCACCTCGCCGGCCCGGCACGCCTCGTACTTCCACAACGTGGCCCGCAACCGGGTGTGGCTGGCACGGCGGAACCTTCCCGCCCTGCTCGTGCCTCTCTATCTGGGAACCTGGTTCCTGCTCACGCTGGCCCGCCGTCCCTCCAGCGAGGCGATCAAGGCCTGGCTGGGCGGTTTCCGGGCCGGCTGGAGCGAACCCTGTGGTCCGCGACGGCCGATGCGATGGCGTACTGTATGGCGATTGACCCGCTTGGGACGACCGCCGATCATCTGATCGCTGCAGCCGGCAGTGCCCCCCTGTCGGTCGAACTACCTTCCGTGATCAAGGACGAATGTGTCGACATTGAGTGACCCGCTCAGCCTCTCGGCCCCGAGGGGTGCCGACGCGGGCCTGACCCCCCAGCAGCTCGTGGCCAAGTACGGCCTGACGGTGAGCGGCCGGCGGCCCGGACTGGCGCAGTACATCAAGGACCTGTGGGCCCGGCGCCACTTCATCGTGTCCTTCGCGACCGCGAGACTGGTCGCGCAGTACAGCACGGCGAAGCTGGGCCAGGTCTGGCAGGTCGTGACCCCGCTGCTGAACTGCGTGGTCTACTTCCTGGTCTTCGGCCTGATCCTCGCGGGCAGCAAGTCGATCGACAACTACGTCCCGTGGCTGTGCATCGGCGTCTTCATCTTCCAGTTCATCCAGAGCGCGGTGCAGAGCGGTACCCGCTCGATCTCCGACAACCTGGGGCTGATCCGGGCGCTGCACTTCCCCCGCGCGTGCCTGCCGATCGCCTTCACCATCATCCAGCTGCAGCAGCTGCTGATCTCGATGATCGTCCTGGTCGCGATCGTGCTGATCAGCGGGATCGTGCCCGGTCTGACCTGGCTGCTGGTCATCCCGGCCATCGCACTGCTCTGCCTGTTCAACACGGGTATCGCCCTGGTCATGGCCCGGGTCGGCGCCAAGACCAGCGACATGGCGCAGCTGATGCCGTTCATCCTGCGCACCTGGATGTACCTGTCGGGCGTGTTCTACAGCATCGAGAACAACATCAAGTCCTGGCCGAAGTGGATCCAGGTACTCGCCGACGTGAACCCGGCCGCGGTCTACATGGACCTCATCCGGTTCGCCTTCGACCCGAGCGCCGGCAACCGTGCGTCGCTGCCGCCGCACGTGTGGGCCGTGGCGATCGGGTGGGCCCTGGTCGCCTTCGTGATCGGGTTCGTGTTCTTCTGGAAGGCGGAGGAGGAGTACGGCCGTGGCTGACACCGCAACGACCAACGTCAAGGAGGCGGCCCCGGTGGACGCCGACCAGGCCCGCGTGCCCACCGTCGTCGTGGACGACGTGCACATCGTCTACAAGGTGCACGGCGCAGGCTCCGGCAAGGGCAGCGCCACCTCGGCGCTGAGCCGGATCATCTCGCGCAAGCGCTCGCCCGCCATCCGCGAGGTGCACGCCGTGCGCGGCATCAGCTTCACCGCGTACAAGGGCGAGGCGGTCGGCCTCATCGGCTCCAACGGCTCGGGCAAGTCGACCATGCTGGCGGCCATCGCCGGCCTGCTGCCGACCGAGCGGGGCGGCATCTACACCAACGGCCAGCCCTCGCTGCTGGGCGTGAACGCCGCACTGATGAACGACCTGACCGGTGACCGCAACGTGGTGCTGGGCTGCCTGGCGATGGGCATGTCCCCCGCCGAGGTGCGCAGCCGCTACCAGGACATCGTCGACTTCTCGGGCATCAACGAGAAGGGTGACTTCATCACCCTGCCGATGCGCACGTACTCCTCCGGCATGGCGGCCCGTCTGCGGTTCTCGATCGCCGCGGCGAAGACGCACGACGTGCTGCTGATCGACGAGGCGCTGGCCACCGGCGACCAGAAGTTCCAGAAGCGCTCCGAGGCCCGCATCCGCGAGCTGCGCAAGGAGGCCGGCACGGTCTTCCTGGTCAGCCACAACAACAACGCGATCCGCGACACGTGCGAGCGCACCATCTGGATCGAGAAGGGCGAGCTCGTCATGGACGGGCCGACCGATGTCGTCGTCAAGGCGTACGAGCGCGGCGACCGCCCCTGAGCGGGTTGCGGCGACCTCTCCGAGGCCGGTGCCGGAGTCTTCCGGCACCGGCCTCGGCGTGATCGGACACAGGGCCCGGTACGCGTGTCCGAAGGGGACCGCCGGGCGGCAGCGGTGTAGAACGGGGGAGTGACGGCAGTGGTGGCTTCGGCCAAATCAGACAATCAGACAGATGGCGCCACGTTGCAGAAGGCGGACCTGGAGAACTTCCCGGTCGCGCCCTCCTTCCTCCCCGCCGCCTGGCGGACCGACCTGATGGCGGTCTACGGCTTCGCCAGGCTGGTCGACGACGCCGGCGACGGCGACCTCGCCGAGCCCGAGCGCGTCGCCGCCCTGCTCGACGTCCCGGTCACCGCCGACCGCACCGCCTTCCGGCTCGGCCTGCTGGACGGCCTGGAGCGCGACCTCGACCGCGCCTTCGGAGCCGCCCTCGGCCAGGGCGGCGAGGAGCCCCGCCACCCGCTGATGAAGGCGCTCGTCCCGCTGGCCGACCGCCACCCCGTCACCCCGGAGCCGTTCCGCCGGCTGATCGAGGCCAACCGGGTCGACCAGACCACCACCCGCTACGCCACCTACCGCGACCTGATCGGCTACTGCACCCTCTCCGCCGACCCGGTCGGCCGCCTGGTGCTGGCCATCGCCGGCGTCGCCACCCCCGAGCGGATCGCCCTCTCCGACGCGATCTGCAGCGGCCTGCAGATCGTCGAGCACATCCAGGACGTCGCCGAGGACCTCGGCCGCGGCCGGATCTACCTGCCCGCCGACTCCCGCGAGCGGTTCGGCGTCACCGAGGCCGACCTCGCCGAACCCACCGCCGGGCCGCGCGTCCGCGAGCTGATCGCCTTCGAGGCCGAGCGGGCCAGGACCCTGCTCGACCGCGGCGCGCCGCTGGTGGGTACGGTTCACGGGAGGCTACGGCTGCTGCTCGCGGGATTCACCGCGGGCGGGTACGCGGCCCTGGCGGCCGTAGAGGCCGCCGGGTACGACGTCCTCGCCCAGCAGCCCAAGCCGGACAAGCGCCGCCTCGCACTTCGGGCGGCGGCACTCTTCGCGAAGGGAAGGTGAACGCCCGAGTGGCGGCATCCCCACTGGCGTCGGCGCCGGTCATGGCGGCCTACCGGTACTGCGAGGCGGTCACCGCGCTGCAGGCCCGCAACTTCAGCTACGGCATCCGGCTGCTGCCGGAGCCCAAGCGCCTCGCCATGTCCGCGCTCTACGCCCTGGCCCGCCGGGTGGACGACATCGGCGACGGCGACCTGCCCGCCGACCGCAAGTCCGAGCAGCTGATGCGCACCCGCGAGCTGCTGGGCGAGGTCCGGGCCGGCGCGGTCGGCGAGGACGACACCGACCCGGTCAAGGTCGCCCTCGCGGACGCCGCCCGGCGCTTCCCCATCCCGCTCGGCGGCTTCGACGAGCTGATCGACGGCGTCGAGATGGACCTCAAGGGCGTCGAGTACCAGACCTACGACGACCTCAAGGTCTACTGCCGCTGCGTGGCCGGCGCGATCGGCCGGCTCTCGCTCGGCGTGTACGGCTGCGAGGACCCGGAGCTCGGCGCGCACTACGCCGACACCCTCGGCCTCGCCCTGCAGCTCACCAACATCCTGCGCGACCTGCGCGAGGACGCCGCCAACGGCCGCACCTACCTGCCCACCGAGGACCTCGTCCGGTTCGGCTGCCAGGAGGGCTTCGGCCTGTCCGAGCCGCCGGCCGGCGCGGACTTCACCGGGCTGGTCGCCTTCGAGGCGCACCGCGCCCAGCAGGCCTTCGAGGAGGGCCTGCGGCTGCTGCCGATGCTCGACCGCCGCAGCCGCGCGTGCACCGCGGCGATGGCCGGCATCTACCACCGCCTGCTCGGCCGGATCGCGGCCGAACCGGAGTCGGTGCTGCGCGGCCGGGTCTCCCTTCCGGGCTGGGAGAAGGCGTACGTGGCGCTGTCCGGGCTCGCCGGAGGGCGTTCTTGATTCTTCCGCCAGTTATGTCACGCTGTGTCAACAGGGAATCACGGGCATATGCAGTGATGTTGTCCACGAAACGACGGCGAGACGAGGGCAGGGGGTGTCACCGATGACCGCACGGACGACGGCCGAGCGGCCCACCGCCGTCGTGGTCGGCGGCGGCCTCGCCGGCATCACCGCGGCGCTGCGGCTCGCCGAGGCCGACCACCGCGTCACCCTGCTGGAGACCAGGCCCCGGCTCGGCGGCCTCGCCTTCTCCTTCCGCCGCGGCGACCTGGTGGTCGACAACGGCCAGCACGTCTTCCTGCGCTGCTGCACCGCGTACCGCGGCCTGTTGGACCGACTGGGCGCGGGCCGTCTGGTGGATCTCCAGCCCCGGCTGGACGTTCCGGTGCTCTCCGTCGCCCCCGACGGCCGGCGCACCTTCGGCCGGCTGCGCCGCGCCGGGCTGCCGGTGCCGCTGCACCTGGCCGCCAGCCTCGCCGGGTACCCGCACCTGGGCCCCGCCGACCGGCTGCGCGTGGTCCGCGGCGCGCTCGCCCTGCAGGCGCTCGACCTCGCCGATCCGGCGCTGGACGAGATCTCCTTCGGCAGCTGGCTGCGCCGGCACGGCCAGTCCGCGGCCACCGTCGCCGCCCTCTGGGACCTGGTGGGCGTCGCCACCCTGAACGCCACTGCCGAGCAGACCTCGCTGGCACTGGCCGCGATGGTCTTCAAGACCGGCCTGCTCTCCGACCCGGGCGCCTCGGACATCGGCATGGCCGCGGTGCCGCTCGGCCGGATCCACCACGACGCCGCCCTGGCCGAGCTGGAGCGCCTCGGCGTCCAGGTGCGGCTGCGCACCCGGGCGGCCGAGATCAAGCCCGCCGACCGGCACGCCGTCCGGCTCGAGGAGGGTGAGCTGCTCACCGCCGACACGGTGGTGCTGGCCGGCGCCCAGGAGGCGGCCGCCGCCCTGCTGCCGCCGGGCGCGCTGCGCGACCAGCACCGGCTCGCCGAGCTCGGCCACGCGCCGATCCTCAACGTGCACGTGGTGTACGACCGCCCGCTGCTGCGCCGCCCGTTCTTCGCCGCACTGGGCTCGCCCGTCCAGTGGGTCTTCGACCGGACGGCCCACTCCGGCCTCGCCGTGCCCGGGGCCCAGTACCTGGCGCTGTCGCAGTCCGCGGTGCAGGACGAGATCGACCTGCCGGTGGCCGAGCTGCGCGAGCGCTACCTGCCGGAGCTGGCCCGGCTGGTGCCCGGCGCGCGCGAGGCGAAGGTGCTGGACTTCTTCGTCACCCGCGAGCGGACGGCCACCTTCGACCCGGCCCCCGGCACCGCCCCGCTGCGGCCCGCCGCGGCCACCGACATCCCCGGCCTCCTGCTGGCCGGTTCGTGGACGGCCACCGGCTGGCCCGCGACCATGGAGAGTGCGGTGCGCAGCGGCCACGCCGCCGCCGACGCCGCACTCGCCCGCACCGGCCGGCGCCTGCCCGCCGACCGCGGCGACGGGCGGTGGCCGCGATGACGCCGCCCCGCCGGACCACCATCGACATCGCACCACGCCTGGCGCCCACAGCAGCCGGGCATTCGCACGGAGAGGGAACGTACGTGGAGGCTCGCACCCAGGGCGCCGGCTCGGTGAAGGACACCCCGTCGGTGCTCGACCTGCTGGCACGCGGCCGGACCATGTGCACTCCGTCGCTGCGTGCCACCGTCGCCCGTTTGGCGGCACCCATGGACACCGTCGGCGCCTACCACTTCGGCTGGATCGACCGGGACGGCAAGACGGCCGCGGGGGACGGCGGCAAGGCGGTGCGGCCCGCGCTGGCCCTGCTGTCGGCCGAAGCGGCGGGCGCGTCCGCCGAGGTCGGCGTGCCCGGCGGCGTCTCCGTCGAGCTGGTGCACAACTTTTCGCTGCTCCATGATGATCTGATGGACGGTGACGAGACCCGGCGGCACCGGGCCACCGCGTGGACGGTCTTCGGCCCGGCCCAGGCGATCCTGGTCGGCGACGCGCTCGCCACGCTGGGTACCGAGGTGCTGCTCGACGCGGCGGTCACGGGCGGCGCGACCGCCGCCGACGCCGCGCGCGCCGTCCGCCTGATCACCACCGCCACCCGCAAGCTCATCGACGGCCAGGCCATGGACGTCGCCTTCGAGCAGCGCGACGTGGTGACGGTGGAGGAGTGCCTGGAGATGGAGGGCGGCAAGACCGGCGCCCTGCTCGCCGCCTCCGCGGCGATCGGCGCCGTGCTCGCGGGCGCCGACGACCGGGTCTCCGACGCGCTGCAGCGCTACGGGCACCACCTGGGCCTGGCCTTCCAGGCGGTGGACGACCTGCTCGGCATCTGGGGCGCGACCGAGGTCACCGGCAAGCCGCACTGGGGCGACCTGCGCCAGCGCAAGAAGTCGCTGCCGGTGTGCGCCGCGCTCGCCGAGGGCGGCGCCGCCTCCCGCAAGCTGGCCGACCAGCTGGCCGACCCGCAGGGCCGCGGCGAGGAGAGCGAGCAGCTGCTAGCCGCCCGGGCCGCGCTGATCGAGGAGGCCGGCGGCCGCGCCTGGACCCAGGACGAGGCCCGCCGCCAGCACCAGACCGCCCTCGCCGCTCTGGACGAGGTGCCGATGACCGACGAGGTGCGGGAGCACTTCGTCGCACTCGCCGAATTCGTGGTGGTACGAGAGAGGTGACGTGAATTGACAGCAACCGCGGGCGGCCGGCTCGACCCCGAGTACGATTCCGAGCCGGTCGCGGTGGGCGACCGCCCACCGGCCCCCGACGGTCTCGTTCCGCCTCCCGAGGAGGCGCGGACGGCCGAGGGCCGGGCTCCGGTAGGACGATCTGACGATGTACCTGTCGAGGCGGCGCTGGCCCGGGCCACCGCCCACCTGCTGTCACTACAGAACCCGGACGGCTGGTGGAAGGGCGACCTGGAGACCAACGTCACCATGGACGCCGAGGACCTTTTACTGCGCGAGTTCCTGGGCGTCCGCACCACGGAACAGACCCGGGCCACGGCAGCCTGGATCCGCTCGCAGCAGCGCGCGGACGGCACCTGGGCGACCTTCCACGGCGGGCCGCCGGAACTGTCCACCACCGTCGAGGCGTACGTCGCCCTGAGACTCGCCGGGGACGACCCGGGCGCCGCACACATGCAGGACGCCGCCCGGTACGTCCGGGAGTCCGGCGGCATCGCGGCCACCCGGGTCTTCACCCGGATCTGGCTCGCCCTGTTCGGCTGGTGGCCGTGGCAGCGCCTCCCCGAACTGCCCCCCGAGATCCTCTTCCTGCCCACCTGGGCCCCGCTCAACATCTACGCCTTCGGCCAGTGGGCCCGGCAGACCATCGTCCCGCTCACCGTGGTCTCGGCCCACCGCCCGGTACACCCGGCCCCGTTCGCCCTCACCGAGTTGCACACCGACCCGGCCGACCCGTACCCCGAGCGGCCGCTGGCCCCCGCCGCCAGCTGGGACGGCCTCTTCCAACGGCTCGACCGGCTGATGCACCACTACCACCGGTACGCGGTGCGCCCGCTGCGCCGGATCGCGCTCGCCCGGGCCGGCCGCTGGATCGTCGACCGGCAGGAGGCGGACGGCTGCTGGGGCGGCATCCAACCGCCCGCCGTCTACTCGCTGATCGCCCTGCACCTGCTCGGCTACCGGCTCGACCACCCGGTGATGAAGGCCGGCCTGGCCGCCTTCGACGGCTTCACCGTGCACACCGAGGACGGCAGACGCTGGATGGAGGCGTGCCAGTCCCCGGTCTGGGACACCTGCCTCGCCACCATCGCGCTGCGCGACGCCGGGCTGCCCGCCGACGACCCGGCGGTCGTCCGGGCCGCCGACTGGATGCTCGGCGAGGAGATCACCACCCGCGGCGACTGGGCGGTCAAGCGTCCCCGGCTCGCCCCCGGCGGCTGGGCCTTCGAGTTCCACAACGACACCTACCCCGACATCGACGACACCGCCGAGGTCGTCCTGGCACTGCGCCGGGTCGCCCACCCGGAGCCGCCGCGGCTGAACGGCGCCGTCGAGCGCGCCGTCCGCTGGTGCCTCGGCATGCAGTCCAAGGACGGCGCCTGGGGCGCCTTCGACGTCGACAACACCAGCCTGCTGCCGAACCGGCTGCCGTTCTGCGACTTCGGCGAGGTCATCGACCCGCCGTCGGCCGACGTCACCGCCCATGTGGTGGAGATGCTCGCCGAGGTGGGCGGCGCCGCCGACCCGCGCGCCCTGCGCGGCATCGCCTGGCTGCTCGACCACCAGGAGGAGGACGGCTCCTGGTTCGGCCGCTGGGGCACCAACTACATCTACGGCACCGGCTCGGTGCTGCCCGCCCTGGTCGCCGCCGGCATCCGGCCCGACCACCCGGCCGTCCGCCGGGCCGTCCACTGGTTGGAGAGCCGGCAGAACCCGGACGGCGGCTGGGGCGAGGACATGCGCTCCTACGACGACCCGGCCACCTGGGCCGGGCGCGGCGACTCCACCGCCTCGCAGACCGCGTGGGCACTCATGGCGCTGCTCGCCGCCGGCGAGGCGCCGAACGGCCCGGGCAGCGGCAGCGAGGCCGTGGAACGCGGCGTCGCCTGGCTGACCCGCAGCCAGCGCGCCGACGGCACCTGGGACGAGCCGCAGTTCACCGGGACGGGATTCCCGTGGGACTTCTCGATCAACTACCACCTGTACCGCCTGGTGTTCCCGGTGACGGCGCTCGGCCGGTACGTGACCGGGCGACCGCTCGGGGCAGGAGGCGGTGACCGGTGAGAAAACGTCACTTCAGCAACACGGCCGGAGGTGCGCGATGACGGGTGAGCCCCTGCTGGTGGTGTGCGCGCTCGGGCCGGAGGCCTGGGCCCTGCGCGGCGGCGACTGGGCCGGTGCGATCGGCGGCTCGCCCGTCCTGCTCCGCACCGGGATCGGCCGCACCAGGGCCGGGCAGAGCGTGCGGACCATGCTCTCCACCGGCGACTACGGCGCCCTGGTGGTCGCAGGCTTCGGCGCCTCGGTGGCGCCCGGCACCGCCCCGGGCGAGGTCATCGTCGCCGACGCCGTCCGCGACTCGGAGGGCGGGCGCTTCGCACTCGACAGCGCCCCCGCCCTCGCCACGGCCCTGCAGGCCTGCGGCCTGACCACGCACACCGGCCTGCACCACACCGCCGACCACGTGGTGCGCGGCTCCCAGCGCCGGGCCCTGCACGCCCGGGGCGCCCTCGCCGTCGACATGGAGGCCGCCGCCGTCCTCGCCGCCCGCGCCGAGACCCGGCCCGAGCTGCCGGCCGCGGTGCTGCGGGTCGTCGTCGACACCCCCGAACGCGAGCTGATCCGGCCGGGCACCCTGCCCGCCGGTGTCCACGCCTGGCGCGCGCTGCGCGCCGCCGTACCGGCCCTCACCGAGTGGCACCGCCTGGTCGCCACCGCAGCACCCCGTCCACCACAGCCCTCGACACTCCCGCAGGAGGCGAGTTAGGCATGGCCATGCCGCTGCGTCAGTCCATCCGCGTGTCCACCTACCTGTTGCAGCAGAAGCTCAAGCGCCGTGACAAATTCCCACTGATCGTCGAACTCGAACCGCTGTACGCCTGCAACCTGGCCTGCGAGGGCTGCGGCAAGATCCAGCATCCGGCCGGGGTGCTCAAGCAGCGGATGCCGGTCGCGCAGGCGGTCGGCGCCGTCCTGGAGTCGGGCGCGCCGATGGTGTCCATCGCCGGCGGCGAGCCGCTGATGCACCCGCAGATCGACGAGATCGTCCGGCAGCTCGTCGCCCGCCGCAAGTACGTCTTCCTCTGCACCAACGCGCTGCTGCTGCGCAAGAAGCTCGACAGATTCACTCCTTCGCCGTACTTCACCTTCACCGTCCACATCGACGGGCTGCGCGAGCGGCACGACGCCTCGGTGGCCAAGGAGGGCACCTTCGACGAGGCGGTGGAGGCCATCCGGGAGGCCAAGCGGCGCGGCTTCCGGGTCACCACCAACTCCACCTTCTTCAACACCGACACCCCGCAGACCATCATCGAGGTACTCGACTACCTCAACGACGAACTGCGCGTCGACGAGATGATGATCTCCCCGGCGTACGCCTACGAGAAGGCTCCCGACCAGGACCACTTCCTCGGCGTCGAACAGACCAGGGAGCTCTTCCGCAAGGCCTTCGCCGGCGGCAACCGCCGCCGCTGGCGGCTCAACCACAGCCCGCTCTTCCTCGACTTCCTCGAAGGGAAGATCGACTTCGAGTGCACCGCCTGGGGCATCCCCAACTACTCGCTCTTCGGCTGGCAGCGCCCCTGCTACCTGATGGCCGACGGCTACGTCCCCACCTACCGGGAGCTCATCGAGAAGACCGACTGGGACACGTACGGCCGCGGCAAGGACCCGCGCTGCGACAACTGCATGGCCCACTGCGGCTACGAACCCACCGCCGTCCTCGCCACCATCGGCTCGCTCAAGGAGTCGCTGCGCGCCGCCCGGGAGACCCTCGGCTCCGGCCGGATCAACTGACGCCCGCACCCCGCGGCGTGCGCTCCGGCGCACGCCCGGGCGTACGGACAACAGGCGAGCCGACCGCCCCGGCCGCACCCTGGACACAGACGGTCATCGCTCTGCACCGAGTCGCGAGGTGAAGCCATGTCACTCCTGTCCACCATCAAGGGGCCCGCCGACCTGAGACGCCTGCCCGCCGGCGACCTCCCCCTGCTCGCCGACGAGATCCGCGACTTCCTGATCGACGCCGTCACCCGCACCGGAGGCCATCTCGGACCCAACCTCGGCGTGGTCGAACTGACCATCGCCGTCCACCGCGTCTTCGACTCACCGCGCGACCGCATCCTCTGGGACACCGGCCACCAGGCCTACGTCCACAAGCTCCTCACCGGCCGCCAGGACTTCACCCGGCTGCGCGCCCGCGGCGGCCTCTCCGGCTACCCCTCGCGCGCCGAGTCCGAACACGACCTCATCGAGAACTCCCACGCCTCCGCCGCCCTCGGCTACGCCGACGGCATCGCCAAGGCCAACCAACTGCTCGGCCGCACCGACCGGCACACCGTCGCCGTCGTCGGCGACGGCGCCCTCACCGGCGGCATGGCCTGGGAGGCACTCAACAACATCGCCGAGGCC